>JAZNZE010000054.1:0-117008 GCA_045594785.1 Eubacteriales bacterium | reverse complement strand
GCATTTGCTAAAAGCAAAACGGCAAAGTTTCTCCCTCGGCAAAGGCTTTTTATCAATTTTTATGCGTAGATAGCCTCGGGAGCAGGCTCTTCACCACATCATACCGACAAAAAAAGCACCGTAAAGGTGCTTTTTGGTCGGAATGACAGGATTTGAACCTGCGACATCTTGCTCCCAAAGCAAGCGCGCTACCAACTGCGCTACATCCCGATTATTATGTGATTTTATCAGAAACCGTAATATTTAATTCGAGTTATAATTTGATTGACGCGGTGTTTGGCAGGCACGGATTTTTATATGAAGAATTTTTATTCGCCCTCGTCGTGCGCTCTTTCAAATCACGTTGTTAATTATAGCAAAATAAATTTGAAAAGTCAAGGGCATTTGTTAAATAATATATTTTGTGATATTGTTTTTAAATATTTAAAATTTTGTTGACAAAGCAAAAACGTAGTGATAAAATAAAAATTGATTTAAAATCTTTTCGAGGTTGTTATGAAGGTAAGAAGCTTAGATAGCCGAAGGGCAAGTATTATAATTCTCATATCACTTATGATGTCATACACTTTTTTGTGCTTGACACGAAATTGCTTTTCATCTGCTATGGTATTCATTGTTTCCGAAGGACTTCTTACAAAATTTGAAACAGGTATTATCACAGCGATGTTTTACGTTGCATATTCCATTATGCAGATAGTTGGCGGCGTTGTTATTGATAAGATCAACCCGGAGCGATTTATCACGATTGGACTTCTTGGAGCAGCCGTTTCAAATACGGTTATTTACTTTAATCAAAACTACGTAGTAATGCTTCTTGCATGGTCGTTCAATGCTGTAATGCAATTTGGTGTTTGGCCTGCTGTTTTCAAAATAACATCGGGATTTGTGCGAGAGGATATGAGAGAAAACTCATTGTTTATAGCCACGCTTGCAAGCCCTGCAGGAGTTGTTTCAAGTTATATAGTTGCTGCTATCGTTAGTTCAAAATGGCAGCTCAATTTCATAATTTCCGCTGTCGGACTTGTAGCCTTTGCGCTGGTTTGGGAGCTTACGTTCAGGTCTGTAAAGCCTTTGATAACCGAAACCGATGTTCAGTCGGCATCGGAGGTAAAGGTGGAAGAGCTGTTGAAGCATAAAACGCCCGAGAGCTTTGTAAAACTCTTTTTTACAAGCGGACTGTTTATCGTATTTTTCCTTGTTTTTCTAAGAGCTATGTTTGATTGGGGCATCAAGGGAATGACGCCCACCATGATAAATGAATCCTATGATGCGGTCACGCCTGTTTTGGCAACGGTTATGAATATAGCTGTTCTTGTTGCGGGAGTGCTTGGAATATTTATTGCCCATTTCGTATATCCGAGGTTCATTAAAAATGAGGCTGTTGCTTTGGTTGTATTCTTTGGACTTTCACTTCCTTTTACCTTTCTCACCCTTTTTATCGGAAAAATAGACTATCGCGTGATGGTAGCCGTTCTCTCTATTATCGTAATGTTTATGAATTCCTGTACGCTTTTTACCACGTCATATATTGCAGCCAGATTCAACAAATACGGAAAAGGAGCAACTATTGCCGGAATCCTAAATGCGAGTGCATCTCTTGGCATAGTTCTTGCCAATACTCTTTTTCCGGGACTTGCAGACACAGTCGGTTGGCAGGGAACGGTAATTGTATGGGTTGTAATGATGTCTGTAGCTATGCTTTTAGTCCTTTGTTATCTTCCTCTGTGGACAAAATTTTTAAAAGCCGGCAGGAATAAATAATGAAAAATAAGGCTCTTAACAGCAAGAGTGCGTGTGTGCTGCTTCTTATCGGACTGATTTCGTCATTCTCTTTCATATCGCTGACTAAAAACTGTTTTTCCTCGTCTATGGTGTTTATAGTAGAGGAGGGACTTCTGACAAAATTTGAAACCGGAACGATAAGTGCGTTATTTTACGTAGTTTATGCAATTCTGCAGATGATGTCCGGTCCTTTGATTGACAGGTGGCGTCCGGATAAGCTGATAACCATCGGCCTCTTAGGTGCGGGCGTGTCAAATTTGATAATATATTTTAATCAGAGCTATCCGGTGATGCTTTTTTCTTGGGTACTTAATGCAATTTTGCAATGCGCCGTATGGCCCTCGGTCTTCAAGCTTGCGTCAACGGTTATCTGTGCCTCTATGAGAGGTAAGGCTCTTTTTCTCATAAACATCTGCGGCTCTATAGGCGGAATAGCCAGCTTTGTTATCGCAGCAGTGGTGAGTACGCGTTGGCAGCTTAACTTCTTGATTTCGGCAATAGGTCTTTTTGCCTTTGCTATTCTGTGGGAGCTCTGCGTGGCGTTTATTACCCCTTCGCTTTCGGAAGCGGAAGCTGTTGATAGCGAAGCTGCGGTTGCGGAGCGTTCAAGTGATGTGCCAAGCTTTAAAAAGCTGCTTTTCTCGTATGGAATTCTTCTGCTTTTTGTTATAGCGATATTACGTTCTGCCTTTGATTTGGGACTTAGAGTTCTTACACCGTCAATTATAAACGAATCTTATGAATCACTTTCACCGGAGCTTTCTACGATTCTGAGTATTACCGTTATAGTCGCAGGCATCTTCGGAAGCCTTTTCGGAAGCGTTATTTATCCGAGATTTATAACGAATGAGGCTCTTGCGGTTTTTCTTTTCTTTATTCTTTCGTTTCCTTTTGTTTGCTTGCTTCTTTTTGTTGGAGAAATAAGCTACGTATGGATAGTTATATTTCTTGCAGTTATGGTGTTTTTCTTAAGTACCGCGAGTATGTTTACTTCATCTTACATAGCGGGCAGATTCAGCAGGTGGAATATGGGAGCTACCGTTGCCGCATTTGTTAACGGTGGCGCTGCACTCGGAATAGTAGTTGCAAATATGCTTTTCACGGCAATAGCCGATAGTTGCGGCTGGTTTTTCACTATAAAGGTGTGGATATTTATAATGGCGGCAGCAATCTTGCTTTGCATAGCCTTTTTAGCGGTATGGACGAGATTTCTTAAAAGGAGATAGTTTTTTGGAGGTTATATGCTTAAAATTTTGAATTTTACAAAAAAATACGGTGATAAGGTTGCGGTAGACAATCTTTCTCTTGAAATAAAAAGCGGTGAAATCTGTGGCTTCATCGGTCATAACGGAGCCGGCAAGACAACCACGCTGAAGGCGGCTATAGGACTTCTTGATTTTGAAGAGGGAAGCATTTATATCAACGGTATTTCAATAAAAGAAAATCCTATCGAATGCAAAAAAATATGCGCCTACATTCCGGATAATCCCGAGCTTTATAATTATCTTACCGGCATCAAATATCTGAATTTTATTTCGGACGTTTATGAGATAGGCGATGAGAGAAATGCTCTTATAAAGGAGTATTCCGACAGGCTTGGACTTACAGACAGTCTTGCGTCTCCGATAGGCAGCTATTCTCACGGAATGAAGCAGAAGCTCGCAATAATATCTGCATGGATTCATTCCCCAAAATTCATAATGATGGACGAGCCGTTCGTGGGTCTTGACCCTAAGGCATCGTTTACTCTCAAAGAAATGATGCGCGAGCATTGTGATAAGGGAGGCTCAATATTTTTCTCCACCCACGTTCTTGACGTAGCAGAAAAGCTCTGTGACAGAGTTGCGATAATAAAATCCGGCAAGCTTGTAACCGTTGGAAACATTGACGATATAACGGGAGACGAGTCGCTTGAAGAGGTCTTTCTTGATTTGGAGGACGGAGAATGATAGGCGTTCTTATAAAAAACAGACTGCACGCAGTATTCGGCTCGGCAGTCGGAAGGGCAGGGCGCGGAAAGGATATAAAAAAGCCAACTCCGCTAAAGCTTGTTCTTTTTGGACTTCTTTATCTCTTCGTTGCGGCTGTATTTCTTTTTCTTTCAGTAAGCGTTTCCTATCTTATGGCTTCCGTGCTTCTTCCGAGCGCTTCGTGGCTCTACTATCTCGTTTTTATGGGGCTATCGCTTACACTAATATTTGTACTGGGTATATTTGAAACGAAAACAGAGCTCTTTGAGTGCAAGGATAACGACCTTTTGCTTTCAATGCCGATTAAGCCGCGTGATATAGTGGCAGCAAGAGTGTTTATAGTTCTGATATATAACTATATCATAAACGCGGTAATAATGCTTCCGGCTATAGTGTTTTACGGAATTTTTGCAAAGGACGCGCTCGGTATTATAGGCGGAGTGCTTATATTTCTGCTTTTACCTCTTTTTGCCACGGCTCTTGCTTCTTTTGTAGGCTATCTCGTAGCCGAAATATCAAGGAAGCTCAAATTCAAAAATCTTATAACCGTAATTATCACGTTTGCTTTTGTTTTTGGCTATTTTTTAATGATTGAGGTTGTGGGAGATAATATTGAGGCTCTGATTGAAAACCTTTTGGGAATGAGTGAAGAGTTGGCTGAAAATCATAAGTTCTTGCTTTTCTTAGGAAATGCAGCTCTTCTTAAACCCTGGTCAATTATAAGCGTAGCTGCGGTATCGGTCGTTTCCGCTCTTATTGCGTATTATCTGATATCTATGGCGTATATAAGAATCGTAACCGAAAGAACCGGAGCTAAAAAGGCGGTTTATAAAGAGAAGAAGCTCAGGCGTACAAGCGCGGTTATTGCACTTACTAAAAAAGATATCCGTCATTTCTTTTCATCGCCTATATACATTATGAACGGTGCGCTGGGCTTATTGATGGGGCTTATTATCGCAGTTCTTGCGCTTGTAAAAAGTGAAATATTTGAGCTTCTCGGAGCAGAGCTTTCACTTTCGGATACAGCTCTTGCAAATATTGCTGTTGCGTTTATCGTTCTTACAGCGTCAACAACAATTATATCCGCATGTTCGCTTTCTGTTGAAGGAAAAGAGCTATGGATACTTAAAACTATGCCGATAGAGCCTAAAACCTTGCTCATATCAAAGGCTCTTATGCAGTTTGTTATTTCAGCGCCTGTGATTTTGATTTCCACACTTCTTATGCTGGTTGCGGTATCACCATCACCTCTATACTGGGTGCTTTACATTATTGCCACGCAGCTTGCAAATGCCATGTTCTCTCTTTTTGGAATACTGATAAACGTAGCTTTTCCAAAATTTGATTATGATAACGAAGCCCAGGCAGTAAAGCAATCTCTCGCGACCCTTATATCGATGCTTTCCTCAATGCTTATCTCTATGGCTCTTATTGTAGGAGTCTTCATTCTTTCAATAATAAGCTCTGCACTTGGCTTGGTTCTTCTTCTCGGTTTTCCCGTGATTGCAATTTCTTTAGAAACGGTCCTGCTTGTTTACCCGGCTTCAAAAAGATATAAAAAGCTCAATATGTAAATAAATATTTACTAAAATGCTCAAAATAAAGCTATGTTGCGAAAGGTATAGTTTTATAATGAGAAAAAGTATGCAAGCTTTTTTGATTCTCGCTCTTTGCTTTTTGCTTGCGTTGTTGCTTCCTGCGGATGTTGTTGACGGCAGGCTATCACAGCCAATAAGAGCATCAATGGCAGAGATTACACACCTGGTGCCTTATTCAATTTTCGAAATATTTATTCTGTTTTTGCCGCTTGCTTTTGTGTTTCTCTTCAAGCCATTGTCGCGTTTATTTAACAGGAAAGCTCTCTTGCTGCTAACCCTTTTCGTTTTGCTTTCATATCTTTTGAATATACTTGTCCCATCGCGCAGGCATTTGGATGAAATTTCCGTCAGAGAATGCTCGGAACAAGAGCTGTATTCTGCGGCGGAGCTCTTGATAAATAGAGTAAATTCACTATCCTCAGAGCCGGATTTTGAGTATACCGAGCAGCCTTTCGGTGCTAAGCGTTCGCTTTTCCCAAAGCTTTATACTGCGCTCGGAATATACGGACTTTACTATTTTCCGACAGCCGAATGCGTGATAAACACGGAAGCGCCTGCTTATATTTGTGTTTTTAGTGCGGCGCATGAATATGCTCATTTTAAATCTGTTATGAGAGAGGACGAGGCAAATCTTTTTGCCTACAAGGAGCTTTCACTCTCGGAAAATTCTTATTACAGATATTCGGCAGATCTCTATGCGTATGAATCTATTGCAGGCTCGCTTAAGAGAAAGAATTCTTCGCTTTACGAGCAGCTTCCGGATATTGTTGATTCTGCCAAGGCTGACTTGATTTCTCACAGAGAATACGCTGAAAAATATAGAAACTGTATTTTGTATGAGCCTCTTCTCAAACTAAACGGAGCGGTTCAGAAAATCTACGATAAAAGAGGCGCTCTTTCGTATTCTTCAACGGCAGATATTCTGACCTGCTATATTCTTTCCCGGTAACCATTGCTATCTTTCCGGAATATTATGTATCGAGCATAATTTTTGGAGAGATATATGGGTAAATTCATAATAAACGGCAATAGGGCGCTTTCGGGAACTATAGAGGTTTCCGGCTCAAAAAATGCCGCCCTGCCATTAATTTTTGCTACTTTAATAACACACGGGGTATCCGTTCTTCATAACGTTCCGAGAATTAGCGATGTTGAGGTCGCTATAGAGCTTATCTCGTCACTGGGAGCGAACGTGAAAAGATGTAACGGAGATTTGATAATAGATACAAACTGTCTTTCTTATGCTCGTCCGAATGATTTTTCGGTATCAAAAATCAGGGCATCGTCATATCTGCTGGGCGCAAATCTTGCAAGGTTCGGAATCTGCCATCTTCAGTCGTTCGGCGGCTGTAATTTTGACAGCCGACCAATAGATATGCATATAAACGCTATGACGTTGCTCGGTGCAGAGAGAAAGATAGATACCTTCGTTTCGGCAAAGCTGAAAGGAGCAGACGTTGTCTTTGATAAGATATCTGTGGGTGCAACGGTAAACGCTCTTCTTTTGACCTGCTGTGCGGAAGGAAAAAGCAGAATTTTCGGCTATGCAAAAGAGCCTCACGTTGTTTCGCTTATTGATTTTTTGCGTTCTGCAGGTGCAGATATAAAGGTTTTTGATGACAGGCTGGAGATTTTAGGTTCTGAGCTTCACGGAGCAGAGGCAACGGTTATTCCGGATATGATAGAAGCGGGAACCTACACTGCAATCGCTTTGCTTACTTCCTCGGATATAAAGGTCAGCGGCATAGTACCGCAGCATCTTTTTTCGTTTTTTGATACGCTCAGGTCTGCAGGAGCTTCATTTCGCTTTTGCGGCAGTTGCGTGCATCCATATGGGGAAATTGCAGACTTTGTAAATATAGTTACCGAGCCTTATCCGGGCTTTCCAACCGATCTCCAACCTCAGATGGCTCCGCTTTTGGCTCGTTTCTTTGGCGGAAGAATAACCGAAAAGGTTTGGAAGGGCAGGTTTGGCTACCTTGCCGAGCTGGAGAAGTTCGGTATAGTGTATGAAATTTGTGATTCAGGTGCAGTTATACGACCTTCAACCCTTCATTCCGCATCGGCTACAGCACCCGATCTTCGCGGAGGCGCAGCGCTTCTTATGTGCGCCCTTACAGCAAACGGCGAGAGTGTTATAGATTCTGCTGAAATAATAAAAAGAGGATATTCCGATATTGTAAATAAGCTTCGTTCTATCGGAGCAGATATAACGGAGAACTAGAAAATTAATTGACATACAAAAAGAAAGGATACATAAACAATGAAAAGAATTATGACTGTGCAGGATATTTCCTGCGTTGGAAAATGTTCGCTTACCGTGGCTCTGCCAATAATCAGTGCGGCAGGAGTTGAGGCGGGCGTCTTACCTACAGCGGTTTTGTCCACGCACACCGCGTTTCCCAAGTTTACTTTTAAAGATTTGACCGATGAAATTACCCCTATAAAAGACACCTTTGCTGAGCTTAATATTGATTTTGACGCTATTTATACCGGTTATCTTGGCTCGTTTTTACAGCTGGAGCTTGTCGAGGATTTTATTGATAGCTTCAAGAAGAAGGATACCTTCGTTCTCATAGATCCTGTAATGGCGGATAACGGAAAGCTTTATTCCGGATTCACCCCCGAGTTTGCGGCAAGAATGGCAAAGCTTTGCGGCAAAGCAGACCTTGTGCTTCCAAACCTTACGGAAGCATCGTTTATGCTTGACCTTCCGTATAATCCCGAGTATGACGAGGAATATATTCGCACACTTCTTAAAAAGCTTACGTCTCTTGGAGCACCGAAGGCAGCTCTTACGGGTATAAGCTTTGAAAAGGATAAGATAGGGGTATACTATTACGACAGCGTGACCGATAAATATTTCTACTACGCAAACGAAAAGCTGCCCGTAGCATATCACGGAACGGGTGATATTTATGCATCTGCAGCCTTGGGTGCAATAATGAGGGGGATTTCTATTGAGGATTCGCTCAGTATCGCAGTAGATTTTACTCTTGAATGTATGAAAAAAACCGAGGCTGATCCAACCCATCGTTTCTACGGTGTTAACTTCGAATCAGCTCTCGGATACTATATAAGCAAAATAGAGAGCAGAGTAAACTGATTATCTTACGCGTCCGTGTCTTTTCCTTTTTTTAGCTAAAGCGGCAAACAAAAAAGCTACGGCAACGTAAGAAATAAGGTTAATGATAGTTATCGATGCAATTTTTCCGCCCGAAGAAATTAAACCTGTGCAAAAAAGTATAAATGCGAAAATCAAAGCGCACGCCCCGGACGGTAAAATTCCGTGCTCTCCTTTGTATTTTGCTGTAAAAAAGCCCGAAAGAATTCCTGTAATAAGTAAAACTGCGAACGAAGCGATGCCGGATGCTCCCAGCGGATTTTTTATCATAGACAAAAGAAGCGAAGCAAGAAAAGTCAGAATAAAAAAGCTGGCTGCGGTAAGGATTATGCCGAAAATCAAAGTGCTTCGGTTAGTTTTTGTTCTTCTCAGACCGTTGCGTTTCATAAAAATAACCTCCGAATAAGTTTATTTAAACCTATTCGGAGGCTTTTATTTTTATTACTTTACTGCTTGTTGTTTTCCTTTTCAGCGCTCTCTGCTTCGGGAGCTTCAGCATCTGCGGGCTTCTCGGTGTTTGTTTCGAGAACGGCTGCCGCAATATCCGCAGCCTTCACGTCAACGCTTCTGATAGCGCCCTTGAGGAAACGGATCTTCGTCTTGTCCTTGGTGGTTTCAAGAACGAAAGTTTCTGCCTTTATAGAAATAACCTTACCGATAATTCCGCCGATAGTGGTTACTTCATCGCCTACCTGAAGTGAATCGCGCATTTCCTGATCTGCTTTGTCACGCTTTCTCTGACCGCGAGACATAAAAATCATCATTATTACGAAAACACCTATTATGATTAAAAATCCGTAACTTTCCATTAATACAATACCTTTCAGTTTTCAATTATTCCATATAATTATACACCATAAATATGGAAAAATCAAGAACAATAAGCATTTTTTTGATTAAAATTCTGCTTAAAAATCAAATTTTAAGAAGACGCATTGCATTCTCGTGAGTTATCTTGTTGTAGGAGGATGCGGAAATCACACCCCTATCCTTCCACTCCTTGAGCTTATTGATAAGAGGAATAGGCTGACCGTAGTAGCATTGGTCGGTACCGAAGTACATTCTGTCGTCAAATTCCTTGATAAACTCTGCAATATAGTCCTCGTCTCTTGTGAGAGCAAAATATGCAGTTCCGTCAGAAAGGTCACAGTGAAGGTTAGGATATCTTCTGAGAAGCTTTGCAACAACGCCCTCTTCCTTTATAGGATGCTTGCGGTTAGGAACACCGTCAACCTGACCGTCACCGAGAAATCTGAAGGGATATCCCTTTTCACCGGGAGTATCGAGCTTTGCTATCTCGCCCCAGAATATAGGACCGTGACCGAATATTATAAGATTTGGAAATCTTCTCAGCGAAAGCTCAAGCTGAGGAAGTCCGGGCTCATCGTAAAGACCAAAATCCCCATCGAGCATATCAGAGCCGTCAGGGGTGACCGAAAATCCAACCTTTTCACAGGCTCTGAAAAGGTTTTGTACCTTAGGGTCGTCCATTCTCATATTAGGCATAACCTCACCGACAGCCTTGCAGCCCTTTTCTTTGTAGAATTCCAAAACGTCCTCGAGCTTTGCAAAGGGAGAGTTTGTAAGAGAACGCGGGTCAACGTTACAAAAGGGAATAATTCTGTCTGGATAAGCTCTTGCCATATCTATAATATCTTCAGTGTTTTGAGGAATGTAAATTTCGGGGCTTACTACGGGCAGAATACAGCTCATATCTATTCCGAGCCTGTCCTGTTCCTTGAGAATTTCGTCAAGCGTGCAGAAGTTAGCTCCGAAAGGGCACTTGACGCGGTATGCATGAGTATGAATGTCAATAAGCATAGTTTTTCTCCTTTGAGTTTGAGTAGTTACGTATATTTTAATCTCAATCCTTGAAAAAGTATTTGCACTATCGTTAATTTTTTCTCATAATTTTTGAACAATCGTAAGCCGTATTGGCTTTCATAGAACAAATTAATCTTGGCTGATTTTAAACTTATCGGAATCGTGGGTAATATGTAAATTATGAGTGACGGTACTTGATTTTTTCTTTCTCTGATGTTATACTGATGTATATAAATGAAAGAGGTTTATATGGAAAAACGTAAAATTTATGCGAAATTGACAACCGCGATTTTGCTTTTTGTAATATTAGGAGCTCTTTTTGCCACCTCTGCTTTTGCGGCGGGTAATGGTGGAGGCTTGAAAAACGACTACTCTAAGCCCGGCGCTGCGGATATAACTACGTTAACTGCAGCCGATATAGTCTCAAAGCTTATCGGTGACGAGGAGCTTGTTGAAGCCGAAGCTGCCTACCTTGAGCTTTACGGTGAATATGAGATTAACTACGTCTCGCATATTCCTACCGGTGTTGTTGCGATAGGCAGAGATGAGGTGAGCGGTAATTTTAGTGTAAAAGCCAAAAAATATTCGTATACCGCAAAGAACGGTGCTGAGGTTCTTTTTTTGCCGTCAGTGGTTACGGTAGGTGATAAGACGGTGTTCTTTAATAAAGCTTCGGAAAATGAATACGTTGCCGATTTTCCGGCATCTTATTACGTTGAAGGCGAAAAAGCAAGGGTTTTGTACGAGACCGAAATTGAGATAGACGAGCGCGATGCGAACCTGCTTATCAACAAAGCGTATAACGACTCTAAAACTTGGAAGGCGCTTCTTCAGTCAAAGGCTGCAGAATACGAAAAAGCTCGTGCAGATTATGAAAGAAATACTCAGCGCTACGCTGAGTATCTTGAAGCCGTTGCGGAATATGAGGCTGCACGTCTTTTATACGACACCTACAGAACCGAAAAAGCGGCTTATGAAAGGAATCTTAAGGAGTATAACGATTACCGTCAGGCGCTTGAAGACTACGAAGCCAAAATGGACGATTATCTGAAATACGAAGATGACCTAAAGCTTTATAATGAGCAGTATGCTGCTTATCGTGAATATATCGAAACGAAGGACAATTACGATGAGCTGCTTGAAATGTATCAGACCTATGCAAAAAATATTGTTATCGTAAGAGAGCAGCTTGCCATAATTGACGGAATTAAGGTAAAATCCACCGACCTGCAACGCTCGGTATATAGTGCTGTAATCATAGGTACTACCGTTACGCAGGTAATAGAAAATAAGGATGCAATTGCCAATCAAACGGTAGGAGTTGAAGGACAGATAGTAGACCTTGCAGGTATTTCAACCGAGAATCTTAGGAAAATTTGTAAAGAATACTTTGCAATTGAGGGCGAAGCGGAGAAGTATGCATATTATGTTTTGAATTACGAGGGATTCAGATTTAATTTCACTAATCTTTTTATCTCGCTCGATAAAATGTATTCCAATTCCAAGGTAAGATTGATTCTTAACGAAAAGGGAATACAGGAAAAATACGAAATTCTTCTTGCTCAGCTTTATTATCTCGTGAATGCGTTGAATGACGGTGCAGTTTATAATTACGATAAAACAGCGGTATATAACGAAAGCTACGTTGTAAATTCTTTGACGGGAAAAACTCCCATCAAGCTCCTTGATAACCTTCCTTATATGCCGGACACGGAGAACGCAATTCCTCTTACAACGGGATATCCTCCTTTTGCCAAAGAACCTATATTACCCGAAACTGAGCTGACTGAGCCGACACGTCCGGATTTCGTTGCTAAGCCCACAAAACCGGAGACTGTAGCCGATCCGGGCAATCCTCCCGTACCCGTAGCAAATCCCGGTAACCCCCCGGAAGCTGTAGCAGCCCCGGGTCCCGAGCCTCTGCCTTATGAAGCTCCCGATGCGGTTCGCGCTTTGGCGGAGGAAGAGTCTTTGACGCCTCGCGATAATTTTGACGGTGACGTAATGCTTAAAATCGAGATAGAGGTTTTAAAGCAGCTTGGAAACGTTGAATTTTTCGAGGTGAAGTTTAATTATACCGATGAAAACGGAGAAGCCTGCCGTGACGTTGTCTTGGTTGATAAGGGAACCTACGCGGATTATTCGGGCCCCATTCCTACTAAGAAAGAGACTCAGGAGGCTACGTATACGTTTGCGGGCTGGATGGATTCAGAGGGAAGGGTTTGTGACGTCACCTCGATAGAGAGCTCGCTTGAGTTGTACCCATTTTTTGATAAACACATAAAATCCTACGCGGTTACCTGGAATATTGAGGGCTCTCTCACGGTAACTGAGGTAGAGTACGGTCAGATGCCTGTACCGCCGAGCAATCCGCAAAAGCCGGATATTGAAATTTACGAATACGTATTTATCGGTTGGGATAGGGAAATAACCGAGGTCGTCAGCGATGCCACCTACGTTGCGAAATTTAAGGGAGTGCCTATATGTACCTTTGAGGATGGCAGCACGGTATCTGTGTCGCGAAACGAAGATGGCTTTATAGTCGATCATTCTTCGAAGGACGGAAAAATTAATTTGGGTAAGATTATGAAGCGACTCTCTTCCACCGATTCGGTTACAGTAAAATTCAGAAGCTTTACTCTTACTCTTTTTCCCGACACAATAGCTAAAATGGCTTCGGCAGATGCCGTAAGCGTTTCTGTATCAACTACTCTCATGCAAAGCGGCTCCGGGCACGGAATCTCGGTAAACCTCTTTAACAGTAATGGAATAGAAGTTTCTCCTGACGATAATCAAGCGCTTAGCGGACTTAGGATAAGCGTAAATAAGACGCTTGACTACGGTAGCGGTGAAGAGGTTTTGCTTTATTACCTCGAGAATGGCGAAAGGGTAGCCGTAAAATCGAGCTATCAGTATAATACCCTCAGTGCTTTGCTTGCTCCGGGCAAAACCTACTATGCCGTAGTTGAATATTCTGTTAACCTTTTACCTACCGGAGAGGTTGAGGTGCAGGTGCCTTCGGTTGCTAAAAAAGGTGAATTCGTTAATGTCACTCTTTCTAAGGTTCCCAAGGGTGCAGTCATAGATATGATTTACTATCTTGACGCTGAAGGAAATAAAATTCAAATCACAAACGGAGGCTTTTATATTAATTCCGGCCCTGTTTTTGTCGGTGTGGATTATCACGTAGTTACCCATAAGATTACTTTCATTGCCGAAGGGAAGATTATTTACACCATAATTTTGCCATACGGTGAGACCGTAACCGCTCCGCCTGTTCCGCCAAAGGCGGCAGACGAAAAGTATTACTACACACAAGGATTTTGGTCGCCTGATATCGTTACCGTCAGCGGAGATGCGGTATATGAGGCTCTTTATCTGGCAAATGAGCATCAGAAAACCGAAGAGCCTAAGGGAGTTGAAATATTCCCGGGGTTAACGCTTTTCGGAATCGAAATAATTCCGCCGTATTCGGTTAATATGACGCAGTCTCTGGTTGATACCGGAGCGTTGCTTGTGCTGGCAGCCTTTTATCTTTGCGCGGTTATGCTTCCTCTTGGTATTATAATCCTCATAAAAGCCATCAGAAGTGCTCGAAGATAGGATTTTAATGCCATAGCTTGAGTTTTGAAATTTAACACGGGTGCCGACTAAACGCTTAATAGCGGAAAAATGCTTGGCACAATACACAAAAAAACGAGCTGATTTTTGTAATATTTAACGTTATTACAAGCTTTTGGCTCGTTTTATTTTTTTTCTATTGACATTTTTTCGCGCGAGTGATATAATTTATCTAAATATTAATAATATATTTACTTATTCGAAAGGTTGGATTATTAGAATGAGCAAAACGATAAGAAAAATCATTACATTGCTTCTTGTTTTGACAATGCTCTTTGGCGTCAGCGCGGTTACGATAGGCGCTGCTTCGGCAGAGAATAACTCGGCTGTTCCCGGCTCGATAGGTTCAGGCGAGAGTGCATTGGAAAGCGGTACGCTAGGCGGCGCTAACGGAACAAACGGAGGTCAGAGCGGCTCGCTTGATACGGGCTGGTGTGACGTATTTTACGATACGGATACGAATGAGATAACCGTAGTTCTCACACCCGATAAGTCCGCTATTCTTGGAACGAACAGAGCACAGCTGCTTGAAATTCTCTCTGTACTCGGAGAGGCTATCAAGGAGGTTGCTCTTGATGACGTTCTTGCGGATTTTGGCGGAATGGATATTATTGAGGAGGGACTGAATGCCGATAACGTTTGGGAAAAGGCTCTCGGCTCTTACCTTGATAAGCACTACGCAAGCGTTGGCGATTCGAACGGTGACGGTTCGGTTTCCGATGATCGTAAAATGGAGTTCATAAAGGATGCTCTCGATTCCGCTACAGGAACCGCGACAGTTGAGGATTTTGCAGATTTCGTTTGCTCTCTTGTAAGAGCAGCTATCCTCCTTAAGCCTGAAATCCGCGAGTCTCTTCCTTCGGCTGAAGGCATAGACAGCTACGTTGAAAACGTGCTTAACACTTTGCTTCATACCACGATTGACGGCTATATCGAGTCGGCTGTGCGTGATTACATAGCTTACGTAAAGAACGAAAAGGGAAGAACCGACCTTACTGATAAAATCGAAGATTATATGCATTCGCTTGTTAAGGAAACGGTTGATAACTACCTTGATAATCTTGCAGCTCCCGGCACTCACGCTGAAGACGGGCTTTATGAATACCTTTCCGACTACATTGATAAATATATAGCTGACGAGGCAGATGCTGCTATTGAAGCATACATTGAGGCAAAGCTTAACGGTACTTCCGTTGATACGACCTCTTTTGTTAACGGAATTATTGAGGATTACGTTAACGATTATATCGAGGCGCGTATAGACGCTTACGTTTCTAATAAGATTAATGGCGTTACTCCCTTGCCCGGAAGTGCGGACGCGCTCTTTAAGCCCTATATAGATCAGTTTGCGGAGGATTATGTAAAAGACTGCGTAGACGATTATATTGCTGCTAAAGAAAGCGGAACAACCGTTCCTGCAAACGACCTTAACGGAATGATACAGACCGAGATCGATGCGTTTGTTTCCGATTTTGTGGAAGATAAGTTTGCTGATTACGAAGCTTACAAGCGCGGTGAGATAGCAACACAGCCTGCTTTCTTTGACCTTATCGAGTCTAAGGTTAGGGAAGAGGTTATAGCTTACATAGTCGATGACAGAGGCATCAGTTATAATGATGCTGCCCAAATATACGATGACGGCAACATTGAGCCTTCGGAATATTTTGATTACATCAACGATGACGATATCAAATCCTATGTGGAAACCAACCTTACCGCAGCGGATTATCAGACTGCGTTTGATTCAATGGACGTAGAAAATGTAATTGATACCGTGTTTGATAGACTTGACGATGCGAAGCTTGATACCATACTTTCGGGAATCAATTATGACGAGGTTATAAAATCCGTTGGTTCGGACGCTCTTCAGACTATCATTGACGGCATAGACGTTGAAACCGCAGCCGCTGAAGCTATCGCAGCTCTTCCTGCAGAGGATCGCGCAGAGCTCGTTGAAGAGATGTACGCATCTCTTACCGATGACGATATTAACGATATGATAGCCGAGGCTATTACTGATTTCACCAATGACGACATTAACCATCTTGTGTCGGAGCTTGTAGCTATAGTTGACAGCAAGCTCAGCGAGGGCACGTTTGACGAGCTTCTCGTAGAGTATCTCGGATTTGAAATCACCTACAACGAAATCGAAGCTAAAATGGCAAATATCGCTCACATCGTTGGCGAAAAATATACAGAAACGCTTAACGAGCTTGACGAGATAGACGATACTGCCGAAAGAGCAAAGGCTATCCTTGAGCTTATTACCGATATACGCATAGATATTGACGAAGATACTGTGCTTGAAGACGAAGAGTCAATTTTGCTCAGCGGCAGCAACGGTGTAGGATTTGATTTCCAAAAGCTCCTTGACATAATAAATAATCTCCCTACCATTGAAGAGCTTGCTACTATGACTGAGGCTGAAATGCAGCTCAAATATAAGATGGGAATTGAAACCGTCTTCGGTGACAATACTCCCGGCAGTGCAATGGATACCGTATTTACCGTTACCGTAAAGCTCGGTGAAGGTCACGAAAAGGTAAATAAGCTCTTTGACGTTATCAGCGAGTATCTCAGCATTGAGTATAACGCAGTTACAGGAATGATTTCGAATATAAACGTTAAGCTTCCCGCTAAGTTTGCAGATTTCCTTTTGAAGATTTGCGATTCCGAAAAGGTTCCTGACTCTGTTAAGAAGTCGATATTCGAAAAGGTTATTGAAACTCCTGACGGTATGCACGCCTTTATCAACGATTTTACTATCGAGGATATCAAGAGTGTTATTGACAGAATCGATTCTGCCGCAGACCTTGACGGAATAATCAACGCTCAGCTTGTAAGCCGTTTTGAAAGACTTGAAGGACTTTCAACCGAAAAAATAAAGGAAAAGATTGACGAGTACCGGGAGTACTACTTCAAGCTCATAAAGCTGTTTAACACCGTTTATGATTACTGTGAAGATGCCGGCTTCGGTGAAGACCTTAAGGACGGTATACTGGGCATATATAAGGGCCAGAGCGACTACGGAGCTGTATTTGAATTTAGTGAAATTCAGCTTCTTGAGCTCGATAAGCTCCTTTATGACGCTATAGCAAAGAAGGATGCGGAAAAAGCCGAAAAAACCGTTCTTCTTCTCCAGTCATTCTTCTATAATCTAACTCTTGACGTTGACTTGACTGTTAACGTTCAGGTTGAAAACGTAGGCAAGATAGATTACGTTGTTAACGGAGAAACCTTGCTTTCCGGATTCCTTCCCGTAGGAGCTGATATTGATTTCTTTGCTCCTATAACCAACTATGAAAACAATCCTGTCGTTGGCTGGAAGGATGCAATAGGCACTCATCACGAAAAGATGCCTGCGCTTGATTTCGCAAGCGGTGAAATAGAGCTTGTGCTTTATCCGATATTTGCAGAAATCGGAGATGCGTACGTATCTGTTACAGACCAGACTACAGGTGAAGCCTCCTATAGCAAGACCTATGACGGAAATCCTCTTGTTCTTGTTGCATCTATCTACGGCGCCAACACACCCGATACAAAATATCAGTGGTATAAGAACGGCACGCTTATGGTTGGTGAAACCACCAATACCCTTAGCATAACCGAGGTTTCCGATTCCGGAACCTATATGTGCGTTATAACCGTAAACGTAGCAGGACAGGACGTTGTTAAAAATAGCAATAACGTTACTGTAAGCATTTCTCCCAAGACCGTAACTCACTCCTCGCTTCAGGCAGGATGGAGCGGCAGCGGCTTTACGTATGGAGATTCTAACATAGGAGTATCCTTCGATATAGATTCCATACTCAGCGCATATGAGGGAATTCTTGAATTAGTTGGTCAGCCGTACGGCGATCTTACCGCTACCGATGCCGGAACCTACACCGCTTACGTAGATTTCAGAATTATAGACCCTAACTACGTATATGACGGTCCTGTAAGCACCGCTTCCTATTTTGCAGTAGGCGATATAATCACGATTGCTTATGAGTGGAGCATTGCCAAGAAGCAGTACGGCAATGAAATAGTATCCTTTAACCACCAGAGCGCAAGCGGGGATTACTATAAGTTCAATTCACCTCACACTGTAAGTGCGTTTATCAATAATGACGCGGTTGCTCAGATTTTTGCGATTTCTACCATAGGCGGCGACATCAGCAAGACTAACGTAGGCACGTATACTGCCAAGGCTAAGGTTGTATTTGTTGATGCAGCGTATGCTCAGAACTATGAGTGGATAGGCTCGGAAGAAGTAACGTTCAACTGGGAAATCAAGAAGCAGTCAATAGATCTTTCTCAGTATACCTGGCAGGCATATATCGTTAGGGTAGAGCAGGGCGGAGCTGAAGTTCTTAATCCCGTGAACTCATTTGAATTTACTTACGATGCAACCGAAAAGAGACTTGCCATAGTAGGTCTTCCCGGAGATATTCTTCCGCTGATTAAATATACCGGAGAAAAGTCGGTTAATTCCGGTGAGTTCATAGCAAACGTAGTGCTTGATACCGAGCATGAAAGCTATTCCGCCGTTGCGGCTAACTATGATTTCAAGACTGAAGACAATGCAATAAAGCTCCCTGCGCCTCAGCCTTGGAAGATAACTCAGAAGGTTATAGATCTTGGTAGCGCAAAATGGCCCGAAACCGATGCTAATAACGAATATCATATTCCCTATGATGAGAACGGACACAAGATAACTCTTGAAGGTGTTCCTGCTGACGGAGAGGGCTTTATCGTATACGAGTATTTCGTTTACAATTCTGACACTGAAGCCTGGGAGTCCATAGATACTCCTGTAAATGTCGGTCAATATAAGGTTAAAGTTTCGGTTACCGAGGGAGAGACCTTAAACTATATAATCTCCGGTAATTTCACCTCCGAGTTTGAATATTTCATTGATTCGAAGGTTATCGAGATTAACGTAAGCTTAAATGCTGACGAATTTACCTATAACGGCAATTCTCAGGGAGTAGAGCTTCTGTTCTCTTCTGCTTTGCTTGAGTACGAGAGCAAAGGCATAGTTTCCATCAACAGAGTAATGGAAGGTTCTGAGTTCTCCGCAACCAATGCGGGAGAATACAAGGTATACGTAAGCCTTAAGATTGAGAATTCCAACTATTCATTCGAGGCAGGTAAGACTACGGTTGACCTTGAATTTTCATGGACGATTAACAAAAAGCCTCTTGACGCAGACACTACGGTTACACCTATTGTAACACCGTCCACCTTTGTATATGACGGTACCGAAAAAACGGTTACGTTTAAGCTTCCTGCAAATTACGAAAACCTCCTTGATTACGAAATAATTGAGGAAGAAAGTGTTCTTTCGGCTACCAATGCAGGAACCTACTATATAAGCTACAGACTTTTCCTTAAGGAGTCGGAACCAAACCACAGCTTTAATACGATTAACGGAAAGGTTTCTTGGACTATAACCAAGGCTTCTGTTGACGTATCTGACGTAAAATGGAATTACACCCGTCCGTTTATCTATAACAACGGAAGCGAGTATAGCGTACTGATTGAGGGCTTTGACCCCGCTCTTGTAAACGTTACCTATATGGATAACGTTGCGAGTGAAGTAAACATCTATAACGCTACCGCTGTAATTGAGCTTAAGGATTCCGAAAACTACTTCTTTGTCGGAAGCGATTCGATAAGAGAAGACGGTACGATAGAGTATTCTTGCATTTGGCGTATAGTAAGCTCTTATATCGAAATCGGAACGCTTAACTGGTTGACTGTTGCGCCCTACGTATATGACGGAACTGCGAAAACCGTTTATCCCACGCTTGACCTCACTCATCTTGATGCAGAGCTTCTTGAATTGTTTGAGGTTAGATATTCCGGAGATCTTTCCGCTACCGATGCAGGAACGTACGTAGTTAACGTAGAGCTTTTGCCAAGAAACTCCTCCGCATATCTTGACTATGAGCTTTCAGCACATAGCTGTGAGTGGATTATCGAAAAAGCTGTCTACGATATGAGCGGTATAAGCTTTGAAAACAAGATAGTAAAGTGGAACGGAAGACCGCACAGCATTACCATTAGCGGAAATCTGCCCGAGGGTGTCAGCGTAGAGTATGTAGGTAACGGTCAGACGGGTAATAAAGACGCGAAAACCGTACATACGGTAAGAGCTATTTTCCACGGTGATGAAATAAATTATCAGCCCATACAAACAATGGAAGCTCATCTTATAATTCTCACCGAAGACGACCCGTACTTTGATTATCCCGATACTCCCGGCGGTCCCGACACACCGGATATTCCCGACAACCCCGATGATCCTCAGTATCCCTCTGATCCCGGCTTCGGTGATATCACCGAACCTGATCGTCCTCTTGAGCCTTCTATCAAGAATGAATTTACCTTCGGCGAAGACGGTATAATCAAGATTGAAGCAGAAAACGGCATCAGCGAAGAATACAGCGTCAACGTTGTAGGAAAAACCGAAAGCTATCAGGAGCTTGATTTGACGGGTATCTTTGGCGAGGGTAAGAACGTTGCGCTTGTAGTTGCTTACGATATTCATTTCGTTAAAGACGGTGCGCAGGCTTCTGTAAGTGATAATTTCATTGTTAGAATTCTTATACCTGAGCAGTTCAGAGGAGAGGGAAAGACCCTTGGTGTTATACACATTAAGGATGACGGAACGATAGAGCCTATCGATAACGAGCTTGTTTCTCGCGATGGTGATTATCTTGTGTTCCATACCACTCATTTCTCCGTATATGCAGTTGTTGATATAACCGATGCTCCCCCGGAGATTATTCCTCCGCAGAATCCTACGGATGATAAGAAAAAAACACCCTGGCTCACAATAGCTCTTATAGTTATTCTCGTTCTTCTCTTCCTATTTATTGTATTTATATTCTCCAGAAAGATGAAGATAAGAAGAAATGCAAAGGGCAAGAAGGATTCTGACGATTCGTATTACGATAATGACGATGGTCAGCATTCCGGGAGATCAAAGCGCTCGGGGAAAGAAACGGCATTTGACGCGCAAGAGCGTCAAATGCCGGTAGCAAACCAAGCAAAAGAATATAGTGATTATGAAGACTATCAGGAGTATGAAAGCGTATCCAGCCGCCGTTCTTTTGACGATGATGATACTGCTGTAGCTGCTGTTTCTGCTAGAAACGGCAGACGTGCAAACCTGTCGGAAAGAAAAAATTCTATATGGACACCGGAGCATAGGCACGCGCCTTCATCGGAAAACGAGGGATTTGACGAGCCTATTTCCCAGCTTCGCAATACCACGGATTCACTGTTTACCTCAAATGTTGCGCCTCTTGAAACGAACACAAGAGATTCGAGGCAGAGATATATGCCCGAAAATCAAGAAACTTCTTCGAGACGTGCCGCAGCGCCTTTCGTTGCAGCAGCTGTCATTCCTGTGAAAAAATCTAAGCGTGCAGACGAGTATGAAGCGGCATCAACAGCGCAGTCCAAGTATATGCCGAAAACATATTCCTTTGATGATCCGGCTAATGAATTTGAAGACCCCACGTTTGGTCTTAACGATTCAACAAATGCTATGTTTGCGGCAAATGCAGCCGCTCCGAAATCGAAGCTTGCTAACAGACCGGAGCAGCACGAATCCCGTTGGATGCCCGCTCAGAGCTATCAGCCTGAGGATCCTCAGTTGATAAACGATGAACCGTATATTGAAGAGCCGGTTTCAAGAAGAGCTCCTGAAAAAGCGATGTTTGCTGCCGCAATGATTCCTGTAAATGCATCAGAGCGCGTAGAAGAACCGGAAGGCTTGTCAGAGTCATCGCTCTTCGAGGATCCGCTTAATAGTCTTAATAATTCTACAAATGCATTGTTCGCACAAAACGAGCCTTCCGGCGTTAAATCGCGTCTTCCTGACGAAGCAGAAGCTGCTCCGCAGTCTCGCGCTTATTGGAAGCCTTCGGCAGCACCCGTAGTTGCAGCCGCGGTCGTTCCCATTTCAAAAAGCAAAAAGAAACCCGAGATTGATACGTATGAAGATGTTCCTGATTTTGAATCTCCCGTTTCTGAGCTTAATAACTCAGCGAATGCACTGTTCACACCAAACGAGCCTTCCGCTGTTAAGTCACCTGCCGCTGATGAAGCAGAACCCGCTCCTCAGCCTCAGTCGTATTGGAAACCTTCCGTAGTTGCAGCGGTTGTGCCGGTTTCGAAAACCGAAAAAGAGCCTGAGCCTGAGACGTATGAGGACGTTTCCGGTTTTGAAGCTCCCGTTTCTGCACTTAATAACTCGGCAAATTCCTTGTTTGCCGCAGCTTATGTTCCTGTTTCTACAGAAGCTGAGCCTGTAGTTCAGCCTCAAGTAGGTGAAGCAGCGCCTGCAGAAGATGCACCTAAAGCTGTAGAGGTTGTCGTTCCCGCTGAGCCTGAAAAGGAAAAAATCGCGCAAGAAGATCCCAGAGTATTTGCAACTCCCAGAGTTGTTGTTAAAAACGTTACTCCTACTCCTGAAAGAGCAGCAGCAAAGGCGAAGCCTGCGATTAATATGATTGCAATATCAACTCCTTCTTCCGAATCTGATTCGGAAGAAGAAGCAGAGCAGATACCTGCTTTTGAGCCGGAGGCAGAAGCACAAGTGGCTTCTTATGAGACCTTTGAGCCTACACACGAGGAGCTTGTACCTGATGAGCCTTTCGATGCTGAAGAAGAGTCTGCAGAGGTAGAAACAGCAGAAGAAGCAGAAGCAGTTGAAGCTCCTGCCGCTGCTGAGCCAAAGCCGGCTATCACACTCGCGCCTATGCGCATAGTTCTTCACGTTGCTAAAGGAAACGTAAGAATAACCGAAACGGTTATTGCTGAAGAACCTAAAGCAATCGAAGAGCCCGAAGTAACTGAAGAGCCCGAAGTAACTGAAGAGCCCGAAGTAACTGAAGAGCCTGAAGTAGCTGAAGAACCCGAAGTAGTTGAAGAACCCGAAGTAGCTGAAGAGCCTGAAGTGGTTGAAGAGCCTGAAGTAGCTGAAGAGCCTGAAGTAGCTGAAGAGCTTGAAGTAGCTGAAGAGCCTGAAGTAGCTGAAGAGCCCGAAGTAGCTGAAGAGCCCGAAGTAGCCGAAGAGCCTGAAGTAGCTGAAGAACCCGAAGTAACTGAAGAGCCTGAAGTAGTTGAAGAGCCTGAAGTAGTTGAAGAGCCCGAAGTAGCTGAAGAACCTGAAGTAACTGAAGAGCCTAAAGCAACCGAAGAGCCTGCACCTGTCGAAGAAACACCTATAGCTTTTTTAGACGGTGAAGATATGTCGGAGCAACGTTTGATTAACGGAACGCTTGTTCCTGTTCGCTACAGAACCTCTTACATGTCAAGACTTATTCAGTCGGATGATTCTATACAGGATTACTATACTGCAATAAAAAATCATATTCTCTCTTACAAAGGCGTTAAAGCTAGGTCGAGCTGGAATTTTGAGTCCTTCAATCTAGGTAGAACTCAATGTGTGAAGCTTAACGTAAAGGGTAGTGCACTTCTCGTTTATCTCGCTCTTAATCCGGCAGATTATAGCGCAAGCAAGTATCATTTTGTTGATGTTTCTGATAAACCCAAGCTTGATAAAGTTCCTATGATGCTTAAGGTCAAGAGTGACAGAGCACTTAAATATGCAATAGAGCTTATCGATGAAGTTATGAAAAATAACGGAATTCTTCAAGGCGAGATTCCGAGCGTAGATTATCATATGCCCTATGAATCTAACGATGCTCTTTACGAGCGCGACCTTGTTAAGCTTATTCTTCCGGAAGGTGTGGTTATCGATGAAAATACAGTAATCGAGAGAGTTGATAATGTAGAAGAATCTCCCGCTGAGGAAGAAGCTCCAGCCGAGGAAGAAGCTCCAGCTGAGGAAGAATCTCCCGCAGAGGAAGAATCTCCCGCAGAGGAAGAAGCTCCCGCCGAGGAAGAAGCTCCAGCTGAGGAAGAAATTCCCGTTGAGGAAGAATCTCCCGCCGAGGAAGAATCTCCCGCCGAGGAAGAATCTCCAGCCGAGGAAGAAACTCCCGCTGAGGAAGAAGCTCCCGCTGAGGAAGAAATTCCCGCCGAGGAAGAAGCTCCAGCAGAGGAAGAAACTCCCATCGAGGAAGAAGCTCCAGCAGAGGAAGAAGTTCCCACCGAGGAAGAATCTCCCGCAGAGGAAGAAGTTCCCACCGAGGAAGAATCTCCCGCAGAGGAAGAAGCTCCAGCCGAGGAAGAAACTCCCGCAGAGGAAGAAGCTCCAGCCGAGGAAGAAGCTCCCGCTGAGGAAGAAATTCCCGCCGAGGAAGAAGCTCCCGTTGAAGAAGTGATTTTTGCCGACCCTGAAACCGCAAATACTATAGTTGCAGACGAAGAGGCAGAAAAATTTGTTGAAAAAGTAAAGCATCTTCCTGAACAGAAACCGCTGTCTAAGAAGCTATATGAGGTTAATCTTGATACCATCTGCGAAAATTTTGCAGACGGTGATACCGTAACCATAAAAGACTTAAAAGAAAAGAAGCTCATAAACGCCAAAGCAGAGAGAGTAAAGATTCTTGCTCGCGGCGTAATGAATAAGCGTCTTACGATAGTGGCAGATAAATTCTCAATTACCGCAATCAAGATGATAGGACTTGCAGGCGGACTTGCGGAAATATACATCGATTAATCGGTCTTAACAGACACAAAACGCAAATTAAAGTGGGGAGCGCCTGTAAATGAAAATTTGCAGGCGCTTTCCTAAAAAGTGTATTTATAGGACGAAAAATGAGAAAAAAATATTTGTTTTGTACAAGAATAAGGGTATATTTAACCGAAATACCGATTATTATACTATTTGCAATTACACTACATTATAATCAGTATTCAGATGAGCTTACAAAGCTTTATCCTCTTTTGATTTTTCTTGGTTTGTCAATGCTTTTTATTTTCGTTTACTTTTTCAGAGCAATCAGTATCTCGTTTGAGGAAATCAGGTATCACGGGTTGTATTCCTCCCGAGACCATGCTGAAATTAACGAAGGGAAAGAGCTTATACTCACCTCGTACGGAAAAAGAAGGATAAGAGTTGAGCTTTTTGGAAATGACGGCAAGCCGCCGGAGCTTAGCTGGATAAAGGATGACGAGAATTACGTGCCCGTTGATATTTATCTCTTTAGAGGAAAAGCAATCGGAGGTAAGAAAACGCTCAAATCCCTGCTTAAGTATTTCGGAGTAGACGAAAGCGATATTGATACCGTCTTTAAAGCCGAAAAATTTAGCGGAGAATATGAATACGTATCTTTGAAAAGCGAAATTCAGGAAGAAAAAACGGTTATCCGACTTAAAATGAAAGAAACTGTATAATACTGTTGACAGTAAAACTTATTTGTGATATTATCAAATAAAACTTATATAATAAGAATGGAAAATAAAATGAAAAACTACAGAATTGAAACCAAATGCGTACAGGGCGGATATACTCCCGGAAACGGTGAGCCCCGTCAGATTCCGATTATACAGAGCACCACGTTTAAGTATGCAACCGGCGAGGATATGGGTAAGCTTTTTGACCTTGAAGCATCAGGATATTTTTACTCACGTCTTCAAAACCCCACCTGTGATACCGTAGCTGCAAAGATATGCGAGCTTGAGGGTGGAACGGCTGCTATGCTTCTTTCCTCCGGACAGGCAGCTTCCTTTTTCTCGGTTTTCAACATCGCAAACGTAGGCGATCACGTAATTTCCTCTGCAAGCATCTATGGTGGAACTTATAATCTTTTTGCCGTAACTATGAAGAAGATGGGCATAGAGTTCACCTTTGTTGATCCTGATATAAGCTATGAGGATCTGTGCAAGGAATTCAAACCCAATACGAAGGCTGTTTTTGGCGAAACCCTTGCAAACCCTGCGCTCACAGTTCTTGATATAGAGAAATTTGCTAAGGCAGCGCATGCAAACGGTGTTCCGCTTATCATAGATAATACCTTTGCAACTCCTGTAAATTGCCGTCCCTTCGAGCACGGTGCTGATATAGTAACTCATTCGACCACCAAATATATGGACGGTCACGGCAGCGCAGTAGGCGGCTGCATAGTTGATTCGGGCAACTTTGACTGGATGGCTCATAAGGAGAAATTCCCGGGTCTCTGTACCCCGGACGACAGTTATCACGGAGTAACCTATGCTGAGAGATTTGGTAAAGAGGGCGCATTTATCTATAAGGCAACAGCTCAGCTTATGCGTGATTTTGGAAGCACTCAGTCTCCTCAAAGCGCATATCTTTTGAATCTCGGACTTGAAAGCCTTCACGTTCGCATGGAGCGTCACTGTCTTAATGCGCAGAAGGTTGCCGAGTTTCTCGAGGCAAACGAAAATATCTCCTGGGTAAACTATCCCGGTCTTAAATCAAATAAGTACTACGACCTTGCGAAAAAATATATGCCGAACGGCACCTGCGGTGTTGTAAGCTTTGGAATAAAGGGCGGCAGAGAGGCTGCTGAGAAGTTTATGAGCGCACTTAGAATTTGCGCTATAGAAACTCACGTTGCGGACGCTCGCTCCTGCTGTCTGCATCCGGCAAGCACCACCCATAGACAGATGAACGAGGAAGAGCTTACTGCGGCAGGCGTTCCTTCCGATCTTGTTCGACTTTCCTGCGGACTTGAAAGCTA
This sequence comes from Eubacteriales bacterium, assembly GCA_045594785.1. GTDB lineage: Bacteria > Bacillota > Clostridia > Oscillospirales > CAG-272 > UBA1740. The sequence continues at coordinate 90,478 of JAZNZE010000054.1, read as the reverse complement.
CGAGGACCTAATTGCCGATATAGAGCAGGCTCTTTCAAAAATTTAAGGTAGGAATATAATAAAATGCCTATTAAGATACCAAATGATTTGCCGGCGGTAAAGGTTTTGACAGATGAGAACATCTTCGTTATGACCGAAACCAGAGCTATAACGCAGGATATACGTCCTCTTAAAATTCTGCTTCTGAATCTTATGCCGAAAAAAATCGAAACAGAAACACAGTTTTCGAGACTTCTCGGAAACACACCGCTTCAGGTAGAGCTTGAATTGATTCATACAAAAAGCCATAAATCCAAGAACGTTGCAGAGGAGCATCTGCTCGCCTTTTATAAAACCTTTGACGAGGTCAGGGAAAACTTTTATGACGGATTTATTATTACAGGTGCGCCTGTTGAGCATATGGAATTTGAAGAGGTAGAATATTGGGAAGAGCTTACCGAAATAATGGAGTGGTCAAAAACTCACGTTCATAGCACCCTTCATATATGCTGGGGGGCTCAGGCAGGACTTTATTATCACTACGGAATAAAGAAGTATCCCCTTTCCGAAAAGCTTTTTGGTGTATTTCCGCACAAAGTAGATTATAAACGTTCTATACTTTTCCGCGGATTTGACGATAGTTTTATGATTCCGCACTCAAGGCATACCACCGTGAAGGCTGAGGATATAGAGGCAGTGCCGGAGCTGAAAATTCTCTCGACCTCAGAAGAAGCCGGAGTTTATGCCGTAATGAATAAAAAGGGAAGAAATATTTTTATCACAGGACACAGCGAGTATGATGCCGAAACACTTAAAGGCGAATACCTGCGTGATCTTACCCAGGGCAAGCCTATAAGTATTCCCAAGAATTATTTCCCCGGAGATAACCCAAAAAAAGCGCCCATCGTAAGCTGGCGCGCTCATGCCAATCTTCTTTTTTCAAATTGGCTTAACTATTTCGTATATCAGACGACACCGTATGATATAACGTCTGTTTCTAAAAGTAAATAAACAAAAAATCACTTATGAGCTTTTGTGCCATAAGTGATTTTTTATCGTTAAAATGTAGGCTGACCGAAAATAGCTATCATAAGCGCGTACATCAGCGGAATTGAGAGAACACATAGCGTGTGTGAAATCATAGCCATACTTGCGCCGGTTTCGGGATCTCCTCCGTAAGCCTTCGGGAACACAACCGTGTTCAGACCGAGAGGTGCTGCCGTAGCAAAGAAGCAAAGGAAGAGCACGTTGTTACCAATATTCATATCAAATATAAGGTTTCCAAGCTCCTTTATTCCAAAAAGACAGCCTATAATTATAGAAGGAAGAATGAAAAGGCGAAGGAATGTCGCAATATAAACCTTTTTCTTTTTAAGCATACCGACAAAGCTGTAGCTTGCAATAGTAAATCCCGCAAGCAGCATCGCAACCGGGCCCATACAAGCCTTTAGAGAATCAAGAGCGCTGTTTAACGGTGTCGGAATATGAGCGCCAAGTCCCGAAAGACCAACAGCTATACCCAAAAGCATTGCAATCGTAGGGGGATTGAGTATCTTCTTCAAAGAGGCTATTTTGCTTTTTTTCGATGAAGGAAGCATAACGCTTATACCCCAGGTGTATATCATAATGGTTACGGGAAGGCAGAAAAGCTTGTAATAGAAAAGACCGATATCACCGAAAAGAGCAAGAACTACCGGGTCTCCTATGTATCCGCTGTTAGCAAAAGCGAGAGCATACATATAAACGCCACGCTCCGGGCATTTTTTCTTAACGAAAACACAGGCAAGAGGAATCGCTATAGCTATAGCAATAGCAACTCCGCAGGCTGAAAGGACTATGTTTGTCGCGTGAGTTCCAAGTGAATCAACAGTGCAATTTCTTGCCATAGTAGCAAAACTGAGAGCAGGGCAGAAAACCCAGTTTTCAAGCTTAGCCATAACCGTACCCGAATCCTCGGGCAGAAGGTTTGCTTTTCTGACTATAAATCCAACCGCAATGCATATAAAAAGAGTAAGCATTGGATTTAAAGTAGCTAAAAAGGTATCTATCATATTCTTCTCCAAATGAAAGGATTTAATAAGCAATGACTATTTTAACACTTTGGCTTATATTTGTCAATGTATACACGTAAAAAATAAAAAGGAAACATTAAGCAGTGATTTTATATATAATTCTTGTTGTATCATAAATAGCAATTTTAAAACCAAAAAATTCGATTTTGGTTCAATTTGTTCTGGTTTTGTAAATATAAATAGTCATTTTGAGAGAATTTGCAGCTTTTAGTCAAGAACTAATGATTTTTTCTTTCCTTTTTTATTTCTGGGATATTCTCTGATTCTGGTAACGAAATCGAGATTTATTGCTTCCATGGAGCTGTTTCTTTCTATAAGAAGAGCACCTTCGCTGACCTCCTTAATAATGCCTTCAAACTGGTGTCCATCGAAAGAATAGACAAGGCATTCCTTATCGATAAATCTTTTTGCAAGCTCAATCATTTGCGTTTTGTCCTCCGTTTGTCTTCTTTTTATAAGGTTCTTTAAAATAACGAGTTTGTTTTTTCGCAATACTATAAATATCAGGATAAACATCACTAATATAGGTATAAAATAAAATTGCAAATTATCACCTCCGCTTTTATGCAGGATAAAATATGGCATTTAAGCTATTCCAAAAATGAAATTTGTTTTATAAAAGTTTTTGTAAATATATCATATCCACAAGCTGCACACCGCCCTCATATATCGGGTGCTCGTAGTTTTCGGTGAAAAAATTCGGCAGGATATGAGAGCGAATAAATCCGCATTTTTCATAAAACGGTATAGTTAAAGGGCTGTCGCCTGTTCCTACCTGCAAAACCGAATATTGTCCCCGATATTCTTTGATAAGAAAATTAATTAATGCTTTTGCATAACCTTTTCCCTGAAACTCGGGAACTGTTGCAATGTTTTTAATTTCAAGTATACCGTTTCCTTCATCTGTCACAACACATTCGCACTTCACACCGCCATCGCAAAGCACGTACATCTTGCCCCTGTCAAGATAGCGGTCAATCATATTCTCCTGCTCGTCAGCCAAAAGGAGTAAATCCAGATATTGTTTTTTGTTTTCTCTGACCTCAAGAATTTTCATAAACTGCACCTGTAAATTATTGTTAATCCGGTAGTCGTTATAATTCTTTCGAATATAAACGCTGTTCTGTTCGACAAATTGAAATCGGTCTTTACAAGAGACAAAAGACAATATTTGTTACAATTAGAATATGGAGAATAACGTGATAGAAATCCGGAATCAATCGTGTCTCACTCATCGGGAAAATGCGAATCGAATCTCTGAAGCATTCATTATATCCTTTTATCTTTTTTTCGCTTGCGCCGAAGATAGTATAGTACCAGTGGCAGAAAAACTGCACAATGAACCAAAGTGTCAATATAGCGAAGAGAATCCATTTCCCGACCGGCTGAAAGAAATGGTAAGAAGCAAGACTGATGCTGTATAAGCAAAGTACGATGAACTCTGCGCTTTTGATACCCATTCCCTCTACCAGAAGAAACTTGCCAATACGATATGTCGTAGTGCAGCCTAAAAACCATATCCAAAGCAGCATCTGAATGAGTAGTGTAATCATTAGTATGTTCCTATCTTGTCAGTTAAATAAATTCGGGTTTGTCGATGAGATTACTCATAGAAGTTTTCATAATCGGGCAAGGCCTTCCATTCTTTTGTTGCCTTAAGTATATTACTTATAGAGTCGCAAGTGTCAAGAAATAACTGTCCCTTTTCGTTCTTTGAAACGAAGAAAAGTGAAATATCTTCAGCCTTAATCGTTTTTGTTTCACCATTCATACGTACTGTTAAAATCAGTGTCGCGCTAGGTTCGGATAGTCCGTTTTGAGGGTCATATACGTCAGGGTAAGAGTTCACGTCCAAAGCCATAAGCAAATTGTATATATTCTCTTTGTCTTTGCTTGTAAGTTGGTAATAGGTAACGTAATCTTCCGGATTAATCGCATCGGTGGTTTTTACCAACCTACCGGTTTGGCTGTCATATGAACTGATGCCGTAAACACCCCAAGTAAGAGCAAAAGAAAAATCTTCGACAATAGCACCAGTGCTCTCGTTAGGTTCTTGTGTATTGCACCCTAGTATAGATAGCACAAAAACCAATAATAAAGCTACTGCTATCAATTTTTTCATACAATCGCTCCTTTGTCAAATTCAATCTTATCGATTAGTTAGATTGTACCATAAAAATATCAAAAAGTAAATAGGACGGTTCAATATATAGTTGAACCGCCATTTTTGGTTTGTATTCTTTGAAGATGTGAACGCAAGATTAGAGGTGATTTCGGTATTGCAATGACCGAGGTGCTCGGAAATGGCAGGGAAGAGTAATGAAGCATTCGTTGACGCGAATATGAAGCATAAGCCTCACGGCTTTTTTATGAAGCAGAAGTCTTGCGACTCCTGTGAAGCGAAGCGCACGCTAACTTCTCCGTGTGCCACAGGCACGCTTCATAGCAACGCAGTTGCGGCTTCGTTTTTCATATACCGCAGGTGTGCTTCATTTGCACCTCAGTTCAGCAAGAGATAAAAAAAGCACGTTGCCGAAGCAAAGTGCTTTTTGGATTTCGATAAAATCGAAATTATCTCTTCGAGCTTTGAAGTCTACCAATAGGATTATGCCAAAATTGCCGAAAACATCATAAATCGCGTTAAAAACGCAGATTTTACATTCAAAACCGTCTGTAATGTCTGTGTTTTCTTTTTTTGTCCGAAATTATATTGCGGCAGATTTACGGCAAAACAAATTATCTGTTCCTGTTGATTTTTTCCAATTGAATTGCGGATTGTATTGCTTTGTAGAATTTTTTCCATTTCAAGTCCTTGTCAAGCTGATAAAATTTATTGGTTTCGTGGTCTAATACCCATACTGGTTTGCTACTTAACCATACACATCCATTGGGTCTTGCACCGACGTGAAAATCATATCTTTCATTTTGAGATTTCATCTCTTTGGGGATTGCAAATCCACCTTTTGCGGTTTTTAACACTTTCGCCAAATAAGCATCATCAGCTCCGGTAACAAAGGCATCAATTACTATTTTGGAAAGTGCATCGTACGATATTCTAATAGTTTCTGCTTTTGTTACACCTTCAACCGCTGCATCGCCAAGTTTACTAAAAAGTCCCATTTTACACCTCTATTATATTTTTATTTTTTACTGGTATAAATTAATTTGATTTCTAAATTTTTTTAAAAAGTTACTCTAAGTATATTATTTCGTAATATATCGAACCTGAATTTTCCGCATTAACAGGAATGCCTATTATTACTTGATATTTCTGTCTTACCATTGTGCCGAAAGCATTGTGGCTGTCCACATATGCTGTAACCGTGTATGTGTGATATGTTATTTCCTCATAAACGATTTCTTCCTCGTTATCGCTTACAAACGAACTTTCAAAGTCTGGAAATACAGCAGACGTAGGAGATAATAGATTGTCCATTATCACCGATTGCGTTTCTTCGTAAATCAATTCGCGATTTGAATATTCGGAGCGTTCGATTGGACGATTACAAGAAAACAAGAACATTGATGTCAATGTGCATAAAAGAAACGATATTAACAATTTAAATTTGTTATTCATTTTTGGAACTAACCCTCCTGATGAAGCAAATGCTCAAACTTAACTATCAAGCAATGTTTCATATCTGTTAGATAGTATATCATATTTTTTAGCTCCTGTCAATAGTTTTTAAAATTTGGTAAAATATTATTAGTGAGGTGGAGCTATGAATTTACAGTATGAATCCGAGTATATGCAGCTCGGTTTAAAGATTGCATATTATCGTAAATTGCGTGGATTAACACAGGAGCAGCTGGCAGAAAAGATAAACCGCACCCCTGCTTTTATCGGTCACGTTGAAGCGCCCAATATTAACAAGGCAATATCTCTTGATACCCTGTTTGAAATTGCAAAAGTGTTGAATACGCCGGCATATAAATTCCTTTTGTTTGATGAATAAAACGCCGCTTGCGGCAAATTTGCGGCAAACGGCATAAGAAAAGTCCCGAAAACCCAGTGCTTTCGGGACTTTGTATTTGAGAAAATTATCTCTTCGAGAACTGAGGTGCACGACGAGCAGCCTTGAGTCCGTACTTCTTTCTTTCCTTCATACGAGGGTCACGAGTAAGAAGACCTGCCTTCTTAAGAAGGGGCTTATAGTTTTCGTCAGCAGTAAGGAGAGCACGAGCTACACCGTGGCGGATAGCGCCTGCCTGACCGGAGAAACCGCCGCCGTTAACGTTTGCAACGATGTCAAACTTACCAACGGTTTCGGTAACACCGAAGGGCTGGTTAACGATGAGCTTGAGGGTCGCAAGACCAAAGTAATCGTCAATATCTCTGCCGTTGATGGTGATAACGCCGGTACCGGGGTAAAGGCGAACTCTTGCAACGGACTTCTTTCTTCTACCTGTTCCGTAGAAATAAGGTTTAGCACTGGTATACATTCTACATTTCCTCCCTATTAGTCAAGTACGATAGGCTTCTGAGCAGCCTGCTCGTGATTTTCGCCTGCATAAACGTGAAGACGAGTGAAAGCCTTGTCACCGAGAGAGTTGTGGGGAAGCATACCCTTAACTGCAAGCTCCATAGCCATTTCGGGACGCTCAGCCATAAGCTTCTTGTAGCTTACTTCCTTGAGACCGCCGATGTAGCCGGAGTGATGACGGTAAAATTTCTGTTCAAGCTTCTTGCCGGTGAGAATAGCCTTGCTTGCGTTTACGATGATAACGAACTCACCGCAGTCAGCATGGGGGGTAAACTCAGGGCGATGCTTGCCGCGAAGAATGGTAGCAGCCTTAACAGCGGTTCTGCCAAGAGGCTGACCAGCGGCATCAATAACGAACCATCTGCGCTCGATGGTTTCCTTGTTTGCCATAAAAGTGGACATTTTGATTTCCTCCAAATTGATTTAGCGTAAAAACGCATCTTTTTTCAAGCCTTTAGATTATAGCATATAAAAGACTTCTTGTCAACACTTTTTAACAAAAAAATTTCGAAAAAATGATTTAGAAAATCAAATCTCTCGTTTTCTCTCGTTTTCTCTCATTTTCTCTTGTTTTCTCGTTTGCTAAAAATAAAAATTTTTGTGCGAAATACTTAAAAACAATCAAAAAATCTATGTAAAATGCAAAAAAAGAAGGCGAGCCAGCTATAAAAGCTAAGCCCGCTCTGAGTTGTTTAAATTTGTCTATGCACGCTTTTATATTCATCGTAAAAGCGGTAATAATGGCAGCTGTTTGTTGAGTGAGAAAGAAAGCTTACCATTTCGTCCTCGTCAAGATTCATAGTGCAGGTATATGAATCGGTGTATTCGTCATACTGATAAAACTCGCAGGTGTCGCAGCTTGCCTGCCTTTTCGGGCCGTATTTTGAAAAATCCATATCAGAGTATAAACCCTACTATAATAAGCGCGGCGGCAATGACGGCAAATATTCCAAGTCCTCCGTAGAGCTTAAGCTTCATTTTTTTCATTTCAAGATTAAATTCCTGCATGGCCTTCTGCGATTCTTCCTCCTGGCGCAGATTGATTTCACGTATCTTGTCGGCGGGGGAGGGGGCATCGGAAATTTCTTCCAGAATTTTCGCCACGTCATTTTTGAAATCTGTTATTTCCTTTTCAAGCTCAGCATCGTCAACCTTGCCAACCTTGGTTTCGCAGCAGAGACCGTACGTGCAGTAGTCCTCCTCGTCCATATCGGAAGTTCCAAGTTTGATAGCACCGAAAACAAGAATTATATCCTCGTTAAACTCCGTGCATTCTCTCAGAGTCTTGTCGCTGTAATAAGATTTTCCTGCGGCAATAAGTCCTTTCGCTTTGCAAATCTCTGCCTGCTCCAGAACTGTTTCTGTTATAATTTGTTTAGCCTGTTCTGCTGTCATAATGTTCTCCCGTTCAAATTATTTCGTTATCTATGAGAAGCTTTGTGCCGTCACTTTTTATACCGTACCCGGTTTCTGATGCCATTGCGAATATCTTATCTCCGTTGATGCCTACGCAGTTGTCGATTGAGTCAAGAAATTTTGTTGCCATCGGGTGAAAATCCGAGGACGTTGCAAAAATTCCTCTGCTTCCTTGCTTCGCGCAAACCGCGCCGTAGAAGCCTCTTATATCGGTTTCGGTTGAAATGTCGATTCTGTTTTTAGTCTGAACCATGATCAATTCTCTAAAACCGAGAGAATCAATCGTACGGACGATGCCGTCAATTCCGCCGTCATCGGAGCCTCCTGTAACGTGGCTCTCAATAACCTGCTTTCCCTTTAGAGCAAGATATTTAGCTATAAGATTCATAAAATAGTGCTCAAAGAACTCACCGCCTCTTGAGTGAAGCTTTGAGAGAAAGGTTGCTTTTAATCGTAAGACCTCTCGCCTGTCCTTTATATATGCGCTTTTCTCAGGGGCAAGAGAATAAACCGAGCCGTCAAAATCAAGTATACCTTCTCCGACAAGCCTTTTCAGAATCTGTCCCATATAAGTAAAAAGCTTATTGTCATCTCTTACGGACGCGGTGGTGTCAGTGCCGAAAAAGGTTATAAGAGAATCCTTTATCTGATATTTTGTCCTTGGCTCTGCTTTAAGAATATCCAGAATTTCTCTTTCGCATTCTTCTATTCTTATTGCAATTTCTTTTTCTTCTGCCCTGAAGTAGAAGCCGGAAGGCTCTTTTTCTATTATATTTTTAGCTTCCATATCGCTTATAACAAGTCCGATACGGCTGCGCAAAACGTTTAGCCTTCCGTTCATACTGTCGTCAAGACGCTCGTAATCGGTAAGATTAAAAGCGTCAATAACCGAAAAAATCAATTCTCTTCTTGAGAGCTTGCCTTTATCGAGAGAATCGAGAACGTATTTGTATATGTTTCTGTATTCTTTGATATTTGCCAACAAAATCACCGCCTGACAAAAATTAAATCAATGTGCAAATTGGCTGTTATAAAGCTCGAAATAAAATCCGCCCTTTTGTATAAGCTCCTTGTGCGAGCCCTGTTCAACGATGTTTCCGTCACGCATAACGAGAATGATATCCGCTTCCTTTACTGTAGAAAGCCTGTGCGCTACGATAAAGCTTGTTCTGCCTTGCATCATTTTGAGAAAAGCCTCTTGTATTTTAAGCTCTGTTCTTGTGTCAATTGAAGAGGTAGCCTCGTCAAGAATCAGCATTGGCGGAAGCGTAAGCATTACTCTCGTTATGGAAAGAAGCTGTTTTTGTCCCTGAGAGAGCGTGCCGCCGTCTTCGCCTATAAAGGTGTCATATCCGTTTGGGAGTCGCTTTATAAAGCTGTGTGCGTGTGAAGCCTTTGCTGCTGCAATGATTTCTTCATCGGTAGCATCGGGCTTTCCCATAATTATATTTTCCTTAACCGTTCCCGCTTTAAGCCAAGTATCCTGAAGAACCATTCCGTAGTTCTTTCGCAGACTTTTTCGTGAGAGCTCTGTTATCCCGTTTGAATCAACGGATATTTCACCATCACAAACGTCATAGAAGCGCATAAGCAGATTAATAAGCGTGGTTTTTCCGCAACCTGTGGGACCCACTATTGCGATACGCTGTCCTGCTTTTACAGAAAGGTTAAGACCTTGAATAAGCGGTTTTTCCGGAACGTAAGAAAAATCAACGTCTTTTATATCAACGTTTCCTTTGCAATCGGTGAGCTCTATGGCATTTTCAGAATCGGGAATTTCTTCCTTTTCCTCAATAAGCTCAAAAACTCTGCCTGCGCAGGCGAGCGCGTTTTGAAATTCTGTAACCACTCCGGAAATTTCGTTAAACGGCTTTGTATACTGATTTGCATAAGAGAGCATACAGGAAAGCATACCGACAGTGAAGGGAACTGCATCGTCCATAGTCGATATGACGGTAAGCGCACCTACAAGTGCCACAACAGCATAAACCGTAGCGTTTATAAATCTGGTTGCGGGATTGGTAATAGAGGAGAAGAAGATTGCTCTGAGAGATGCGCGCTCCAGGCGCTTGTTCACTTCGTCAAATCTCTGAATAGCATCGTCCTCGTAGGCAAATGCCTTAACGAGCTTTTGATTGCTTATCATTTCGTCAATAAGAGCCGTCTGCGCTCCCTTTGCAGAGGATTGCTCCTTGAAGAGATTATAGGTTTTTTTGGCAATAAACCTGGCTATGAAGAGGGAGAGCGGTGTGAGAAGAAAAACGACAAGTGCGATTTGCCATCTGAGCCAGATAAGCAGACCAAGCGTTCCCGCGATGGTCAGAATACCGGTAAAGAGCTGAGTAAAGCCAAGCAAAAGTCCCTCGGCAAATTGCTCTGTGTCGTTAACCGTTCTGCTGAGAATATCTCCGTGCGATTTTGTATCAAGAGTTGAAAGCGGGAGCTTTTCGATTTTTTCAAATGCATCACGTCTTACGTCTGCCGCAACGTGATAGGTTATACGGTTGTTAATTGCGCTCATTATCCATTGAGAAAGCGCTGTTACAGCTATAAGAATTGCGGCTATGCCGAGAATTTTTACAATTCCTTCAACGTCAACGTTGTCTTTTCCTATAATAAGGTCAATCGCATCTCCTATAAGAATAGGAATGTATAACGTCAGCGCCACCGTAAGCGTAGCAAAAAGCAGCGTTACAGGCAAAAGAAGCTTGTACCTGCCGATGTATTTAAGTACTTTGGCGAGTGTGGAGGTTTTTTTGTTTGCGTTTTTCATATTGCCGCCACCTCCTCGTCAGAAAACTGAGAAGCGTATATCTCTCTGTAGACGGAGCAGGAAGAAAGCAGCTCGCTGTGCGTGCCAAGTCCGACCGCCTCGCCGTCATCAAGAACGATTATTTTATCTGCGTGCATTATAGAAGAAGCTCGCTGAGAAACTATGAAAACGGTAGTATTTCCACTCATATTTCTGATAGCGGCGCGAAGCTTTGCATCGGTAGCGTAATCGAGTGCTGATGCTGAGTCGTCAAGAATAAGCACCTTCGGCTTGTTGACGAGCGCTCTCGCAATGGTAAGACGCTGTCTCTGACCGCCCGAAAGATTTTTTCCGCCTTGTTCGATAACAGCATCAAGGCCGCCCTTGTCAACGACTACGGATTCCGCCTGAGCTGTTTTTAAGGCTTCAATTATTTCTTCATCCGTTGCATTTTCGTTTCCAAGCTTCATATTGTCTCTGATGCTTCCTTTGAAGAGTACTGCCTTCTGAGGAACTACGGCAATCGTTTTACGCAGAGCCTCTTCCTTATAAAGCTTGGCGTCCTGACCGTCAATCAGCACCGTTCCGCTGGTTGGGTCATAAAAGCGGGGTATCAGATTTATGAGCGAGGTTTTTCCTGAGCCTGTTCCACCGATAATTCCTACGGTATCTCCGTGTTTGACCTTGAAGGATATTTCCGAAAGAGAATTTTCTGCGGAATTGCCGTACTTAAGCGAAACGTCTGAAAACTCAACGGCAAATAGACCGTCCGTACCCTCTGTAAGATTGCCTGCTTTTATAGAAGACTGAATATCGAAAACCGAATTGATTCTCGCACCCGAAGCAACGGCTTTTGTAATCGTTATAATCAGGTTTGCGAGCTTTATAAGCTCTACGAGTATCTGCGACATATAGTTGTAAAGAGCAACTACCTCGCCCTGCGTAAGATTTCCTGCCTTTACCTGAAGCGCACCCGTGTGAATGAGCCATAAAACAGCCAGGTTAATAATGACGTAGGTGAGAGGATTCATAAGGGAAGAGATTTTGCCAACGTATTTCTGCACCGAAGTGAGCTCCGCGTTCTTGTTTTTGAACTCTTGCGTTTCGTCATCTTCCTTGCAGAAAGCTCGGATAACTCGAGCTCCGGAAAGGTTTTCTCTGGTTTTTCCGAGCACTCCGTCAAGCCGTGCCTGTACCTTTTTGTAAAGCGGAATTGAAATGAGCATAATTCCAAATACCACAATTGATAAAAGCGCAATTGCGGCAACGAAGGTAAGCGCTGATTTTGTGTCAATGGTGAATGCCATTATCATAGCACCGAACACCACGAACGGAGAACGCAGAAGAAGACGCAATCCGAGATTAAGTCCTGTCTGAATTTGATTCGTATCAGAGGTCATTCTGGTTATCATAGTGCTGGTTCCGAGACGGTCAAGCTCTGAATACGAGAGAGTTTGTATGTGAGAGAAAAGCGCAAACCTGAGCTTCGTAACGTAGCCGACAGATGCCTTTGCGGCAAAATACTGCGCCGTAACCGAAAAGGCAAGGCCTACTGCTCCGAGAAGAAGGAGCAGCAAGCTCATTTTCACAACGTAAGCCGAATCGGGTGTATCAGCGTTAATTCCGTTGTCGATAATAGAAGCTATAATCAGGGGAACGATGAGCTCAAGAGTTGCTTCGAAAAGCTTAAAAAGCGGTCCGAGAACAGACTCTTTAACGTATTCCCTCAGATAAACTAACATTCGTTTCACGTTTTTCCTCCGGTGTAACTGTGAAAATTAAGAATTAGACAATTTCTGACGGTTAGCCTCAGCCGCATCGGTTATCATTCGTATTACTCTTTGCGGATAGAGCCACCAGTCGCGCGACCATACTCTGAGAAGTGTCCAGCCCTTCGATTCAAGGAACATAGGCTTATATACGTCTCTTTCCATAGTTGTGTCGGAAGAATCGTAAGCGTCCTTGTCGAGCACTATGCCGAGAAGGTATTTGTCGAGCTTTTCATCGTAAATGGCGAGTGAAATGCGGTTGTTTTTGTTTCCGAGGTCTGAATCCACGGTATAGCCGAGCTTTACAAGGCGTTCCTTGATTCTCTCGTCTATGGGAGCAAGCTTTGTTATCTGCTCCGGAGCCGAGTTTTCCTGAGGGTCAAGCTCGGAGAGAATGGTATTAACGTCAGAATCAAGAGAGGCGGAGACGGCTCTCACGTACATAAGATATTTTTTCAGAAGCTTAGGACCGAGATTCTTTGCTCCTTCAACCTTAAGCGCCTCAGGCTCAATGCTGGTTACTACGATAATTCTGGATTTTGCTCTCGTTATAGCAACGTTAAGGCGGTTTTCGCCGCCCTCTGCGGAGAGAGAGCCGAAATTTGTATAAAGCTTGCCTTGCTCGTTGTTTGCATATCCGATTGAGAATATTATAATGTCTCTTTCGTCACCTTGAACGTTTTCAAGATTCTTGATAAAAATACTTGTGTCTTCTCCGTTTTCGACTCTATGTCTTTCGTTTATCATAGCAGTGCGAAACTCCGGATTTTTCGACATTTCCTTATCAATAAGGTCGGCAATACAGCTCTGCTGCTCTGTATTGAAGGTGATAATACCAATACTTTCGTTATGCTTTCGGGTTGTAAAGATTTCAGCGAGCAGCTCGACAATCTTCTTTGCTTCGGCAACGTTCTTTCTGTCAGTCCACTTTCCGTTTACCATATAACGCTCAATTGGGCGGGAAAGCTTGTTTTTAGAGACGTTAGGGGATATTTGAAGCGATGAAGAATAGAACGCGCTGTTAGAAAAATCTATAAGCTCGCTGCTGTGGCTTCTGTAATGGTAGGTAAGATTTGCGCTTTCGTATCTTGCTACGGCAAGGTCCAGAAGGCTGTCAACCTCAAGCGCTGCCTGAACGGAAATATCCTCCATAGATTCAACGTCACCGCCAAGGTATCTTTTCATAAACGTAGTGGAAGGACGAAGCTGCTTTGCGTCTCCGGCAACGACTATATTTTTACCGCGGTAAATTGTTGGAATCGTGCTTTCTATAAATACCTGAGAAGCCTCGTCAAAAATAACTACGTCAAAAAGATTCTTCGTAAGAGGAAGAATTGAAGAAACGTTTTCGGGCGAGAGGAGCCAGCAAGGGAAGAGGCTGAGTATATATTCACCGTAAAATTCAACCGTCTTTCTAATAGGCCAGTATTTCTGCTTTTTGGAAATCTGGTACAGATAGTCCTTGTTGTCCTTTCCTTCGTTGTAAAGAGAAACGTAGTCCTTTGTCGAGTTGTAAGCCGTTATCTTAGCCGATACCTCCAGCTGAGCCTCTTTGTAACGGGCGATTTTGGAACGTATGCTCTGATAGTCAACGAGCTTTGAAAGCTCGTCTTTGCACATTTCCTCGTAACCGATAAGCTCGTGATATATGCGTATTTCAAGCAGCTTTTCCAGTATTTCCGAGTAGTTTGCGTAATTTTTGCTTGAGGTATAAGCAAAATTCAGTATGAGTATCTTGCTTGCATCAAGACTTTCGAGAAGATTGGTTACGTCTCTCATAGCTATGTAGCCGTCAAGAGCTTCGTAAACCAGTCTTATGTATGCATGGTTTCCGCGGAGAAGGTTATCGATAACCGAAATGTATCCGTCTTCCGTCAGAACTCTGAGAAGGAAACTGTATTCCGAAGCAAATTTGTCAACCGCTTCGAGAGTTTCAAGAAATTTGTCCTTCATCTCACGGCGAAGCTTGCCTTTAAAAAGAGTTTTTGGATACTTAAGCTTACATTCGAGATTGACGATAGAATCGAACGCCTCAGGACTTGTTATTTCCTTGTAATGAGCAAGCACCTGGCGGTAATACGGATATTTGAAGGTGTTGAAAAAGCCTTTTCTTGATTTTTGAAGATTGAGAAGAGAGCCCTTAACCTCGCTTAGCGTTCTGATGTCGATATCAGCTTGCATAAGGTCTATAAGCGGGTTCTTTTCCTTTGCTTCCACAAAATCGTAATAAAGCCGTTCAAGCTCCTGTCCTTTTATAGCAAAAAGAGCGTCCGAAAGCTCTCTGTAGCCGAGCTTCATAATATCCTCGTTTGCGATGAGCTTTGTGTAAATCTGGTATTCGGTAGTGTTTTTTGCTATCGTTGTGGACGAGCTGTACATCTCCGAAAGGGAAAGACCGAAGGGGCGCTTTCGGTTCAAGGTGTCGTAAATAGAATCGAGCGTTTCTCTTTCTTTAGCTATCTTCGATGAAAGCTGTTCGTATTCGTTATTGAGAGCGCGGATATCAACACCGGAAGCGGTAAATTCGCGCTGATGCGCTTCGAAGCATTTTGAGTAAAAGGCGCGCTTCTCCTTGCTCTCATCGTTGATATACATACACTTCTCGTTAAGATTTCCGAGACGGTTGTATACTACGTCAAGAGCGGCTTTTTTCTGGGAAACAACAAGAACTCTTTTATCCTTGGCTATGGCATCGGTTATTATGTTAACTATGGTTTGCGATTTACCCGTGCCGGGAGGACCGTATATAACCATATTTCCGTTTTCGTCAACCTTATCCACAACTCTTTGCTGAGCATAGTCCAGCATTTTTACAGCGTAGTTGCCGTTTGCATTTTTGTCAGACCTGCTCTTTGATTTTTTCTTTGTGCGCTTGCCTGTATGCAAAAGCTCGTTTATCGCATCGTTGGTGAGCTTTCTTCTTTCAAGCTGAGTGTAGTCATTATAAATAGAATTGGAAAGTGCAAATCTTGCAAGAACTGCGCCGTATCTTACGGAAAGGTCGCTCTTATCTTCCGGCTCTTTAAATTTTGAATAGCAAAAGATGTTCTTTGTGCGTGAAAACTCTATGTCGATGTGAGCATTTTTGAGATAGCGCAAAATCGACTCTATATCGGGAAAATCGTACAAGTCGTCAAATTCAAGCTCGAGCTGGTCAACCGATATTCTCTTTGCCTGAGCGTATGCAAATATAAGCGCAGGATTTATTCGTATCTTTTCGGTTTCGTTGAAGCGTATCTCAGCGGTGTTTTCGTCCGGAATTTCGATTTTGACGGGGAAGAGAAGGAGAGGAGCTTTGATAACCGTTTTGTGAGAGCCCTGACCTATAGTGCCGAAAACGAAGGGATAACCGAGAAAAAGCTCGTATCTTCCCGTTTCCTTTTCTATTTCTTCAACCTCGCGCTTTAAATCCTTGATTTTGGAAAGCTCGGCCTCGATTGCCTTGTTTGCTTCTTCGCGGCGAACGCGTTCGTTTTTCTGATGAGCCTTTTCTATCTCGGTTGCCGAAGCCTCTTCACCGAGAAAGACGCGGCGCTTGTCTATCTTTGTTTCTATGTCAAGGTTAGCTGCCAAATCCCTTTTTTCTCTGGAGTTTATAAGCGATAGCGGGTATTTATGGTCCGACCACAAAAATGCGATAAGCTCTGCAATTTTTCCGTCTCGTCCCTCAAATATTTTTCCTATATCATAGGCACTGCGCCTGACTATGTTTTTCAGATAAAGGCATTTACTGCTTCCGCCTATTTCTATAAGGCGTTCTTTGTAGTATGTGTATATGCTCTTTCCCATCACAGAAATCCTTTCCTATCTTCGTTGTATAAGTAAAGCAAATAAAAGTTTGCAAAATATATAAAATAATACCTCATATTAAATTATACCATACACGAATAAAAAAATCAATAATCAAGACGCTTTTTTTTGCCAAAAAAATCTTGTACAAATAGACCAAAAAAGCAAAACAAAATTTGACATATTGACGAGTTGATTTTTTAGTAGAATAATGTTATAATTATTATAACTAAAAATATTTGTTGCTTTTGCGACAGTTAGGAGAAATCTATGAAAATTACCAAAAGGATCCTTGCGATACTGCTGCTTGCGGCTTTGCTTGTTTCCTGTATGCTTCTTTCGGTATCCGCCGAAGGGCCGTTTAATGCAGAGGGAATAGGTGATATCGATGACATAATCGAGTATTACGCTTTCAAGGACTATCTGGCAGAGAATTATGAGGAAGGAACCTTTGATACTGCTCATTATTCAGGTTCGGGAGACGAAGTTATAACCGATCCTTTTGATGATACGAATAAGGTATTTAAGGTCACCGGTAAGGGTAACAAGTATTTCGATAAACCGGAAACCGATAAGCTTGTCGTATCATTCGATATATGCTACGATGCTTCTATGGTAGGTGAATATAAGCTTAATCTGAAAATGATTGATGCTAAAGGCGAAGAGAACCTTACCTATACTTCAATGTTTACTCTCAATACAAGAGATGGTGTGTTCCAGTACTCCCACTGGGATGAGGCGGCAGAGTATTTCTTGATTCAGAATTTTGAAGGTATTGTCCCCCAGCCTGACGTTTGGTATAATGTCGTTGTATTCTTTGACACGGCTGAGAACAACTATTTCTTCAAGATTTCCGCTGACGGAAAAGAAACCTGGGCGCAGACGGATAATTTTTCACTTGGCGGAGCACAGCAGCTTGTAGATTTCGAGCTTAAGTCAACGACCAAGAGAAGCGACACGATTTTCCTTTATCTTGATAACGTAGAGGTTTACGAGGGAACGTTTGAGCGCAATCCTTCAAATAAGAACGACATTACCGCTCAGACAATCGTTGATCTTGAAGCACTTTATCTTGCAGATGAAACTACGTCTGACGTAAAAATCAAAATTGCCGAGGTTTTTGATAAGCTTATCAATACCTATGAATTCAAGCCGGCAGATTCCACACAGAATAAAGAGATTGTAGATGAAATAATCGAAAACATTCCTGAGTATATAAATCTTGCTTATGCAGAGGAATTCGTTAGACGCGCAAATTCCATAGACGTAAATTCCGGATATTACGACAGATTGAGCTTCATAGACGAAAGCGAAGACTACGGTGAGAAACTCCCTGCAGACGAAGAGCTTGCAGGAGCTCCCGGATTTGTTGATGACGCTGCCTTGGTTGATGCGGTAATAGCGGCAAGAAAAGCTTTTATGGAGGAGGCTTCTAATTGCGTTAAGGTTGCCGAGGATTCGGTTGCCTTTGTTAAGGCAATGAAGACTTACAACGCAGCAAGCGTTGATTATGACGGATATCTTAAGGCGTTTTACGAAAATGTAACTTCCTATGCTCTTCGCGATGCTACGTACGCTGAGCCAATTGAGGAAATTGAAAACTTTACTATGACGGACGCAGTTCTTCTTTTTGAAGAATTTGATGCGAAGTACACGAAGCTGAATGACGCAGCAAATTCATTTATTCAAGGAGCTACTATGATGAAGACGGCACTTGAGTTAATGAATAGCATAAATGAAGAGACCGGTGAGCCCTACGCTCCTCACGAGCAGAAATACGAAGAAGCTTTTGCACAGCTCGCAGAAGGTTACTTGCTTGCTGATGCTGTTTACAATGGCGGCGACATTGACGAAAACCTCGATGAAACAACACATTCAGAACTCTCAGCTCTTTTCTCTGTATATACGGAAAACCGCGAGAGCATCCTTTCTCAGATAGAGATTTGCGAGAAATTCCTTGATATCATTAAGAAGGCTCAGATTGCTACTTATTATACTGCAATAGTAGAGCAGCTTAATGAGGCGGATGCAATAATCTATTCCGTCCGTGATAAATACAAGGGAGTCACCGAAGCTCTTGAGGTTTATGAAAGTCTTAAAGACGCAGTTGAAGAATCGGAAAAGGCTTCCACAGCTTATAAAGCTGCGGTAAATGCTATTCTTGTAGCAGAGGGCTTTGAAGCAAAGCAGAAGGCTATCGAAACGGCACTTCAGCTTAAAGAAAAGGGTGACGTAATCGGTATTGAAGGTGTAAAGGAAGCTAATATAATTCTTTCGGAAGAGATGACCAAAATCGAAACCGTCATTTCAAGCAGCGATTTGCTTAAGTTGCTTGTGGTTGAAATTCAGGTTGAGACCTCGTTTGCGGCTCGCCGTGAGCTTCTTGCAAGGGCAGAGGTTGCAGCAAGCACCGCAGAGGCAACTCTTGAAGGTGTGGCTGATGCTCTTGAAAAATTCAATTCCTTCAAGAGCGACTATGTAAATACTGTAGCGGCTATGAATTCAACTCATAACTCGGCAATCGAGAATGCAGCTGATATTGCAGGTGCGGCAGCATCTGACGCAGGTGTTTACAAGGCGGCTGATATTATAAAAAATTTCATTGATTGATAAATACAAAAGGGAACTGCTGCTTTTCGGCAGTTCCTTTTTAAATAAAGAGAGAACAGTATGCAGACACACGAACAACGGCTTGAAGCTTTACTTAAAACTATAGACGGCAAGGTTGAGGAAAGATATAATTATTTTCATAACAGAGCACTCCTTGTACCGTCAAGAAAAGAAATCATCAATATAATTAAAGATATTCAGGAGCTTATGTTTCCCGATTATTTCAGAAGAGCGTCTAACGAGGGAAAAAGCAGGGCGGAAATTCTTAACACCGTATTTATAGGTATTAAGCGGCAGATAAGTGCGGCATACGCCTTTTGCAGCGAAGGCGAAGTGGTAGATACCGAGACCATCACGTATTCGATACTTGAAAAAATTCCGGATATAAAGGATTCTTTAATCAAGGACGTCCAAGCGATATACGAAGGAGACCCCGCAGCAAGAAGCCCCGAGGAAATTATACTTTCCTATCCCGGCTTTTACGCAATATCTATATATAGAATTGCACACGAATTTTATCTTCTCGGCGTTCCGTGCATATCGAGAGTTATGACCGAGTTTGCACATGAAAAAACGGGAATAGATATACACGCAGGCGCAACGGTTGGCGAATATTTCTTTATAGATCACGGAACGGGTATAGTAATAGGCGAAACCACTACCATAGGAAACAACGTTAAAATATACCAGGGAGTAACCCTCGGAGCAAAGAGCTTTGAGCTTGATGCGGACGGCAATCCCATAAAGGGAATAAAGCGTCATCCCGATATAGGAAATAATTGCGTTATTTACGCAAACGCTACGATTCTCGGAGGCAATACCAGGATAGGTGACGGTGCCGTGATAGGCGGTAACGTATGGCTCACGCATTCGGTTGAGCCCGGGCAGGTGGTATATTATAACGGTAAGGGGTAAAAAGTGAAATTTAATAAGTATTTTCCGGGGTTTACGCCTAAGGCGATAACCTTTTCTATCGATGACGGAAGCTTGGTCTACGATAAAATATTCATAGATATAGTTCGTCCGGTGGGTATTACGGGAACATTCAATCTGTTTTTTGGAAGAGGAGCCAGAGCCATAAGTGACGGGGAATACCGCGAGTTTTACCGTGGCTTTGAGATTTCTAATCACTGCAATCGTCACCCATTCGCCTTTAATCCCGATAGGCAGTATCTGTTTGCAGACGAGCCCTTTGATAAAGAAACTGCCAACACAAGTCTGGTTTATAGGAGTGAGAGGGAAGGCGTATATCTTATCTACCACAGAAGCTACTGGGCAACTGTTGCAACGGCAGATGCGTATTTGAAGCTTGCTGAGGAGGGAAGACGCGATATTGAAGATATTTTCGGCAAGGGCTCTGTAAGAGGCTTTGTTTGGCCTTATGGCAGGCAGAAAAACGAAGAGCTATTCGAGGCTCTTAAAAACGCAGGCTATGCTTCTATAAGAAAAGCTTACAGCGAAGAAGGCTTTTCTATCCCTAAGGATAAAATGGACTGGGGCGTCAATGCAGATAGTACCAATATAGAAACTAAAATTATTGAGTTCGATGCTCTTGAAAATGACGGTGAGCTCAAATATTTTTGCTTTGGACTTCATTCGGTTGATTTTGAGCGTAATGGCAAATGGAATGAGCTTCGCGATTTTGCCGCAAAATACGGCAATAGACCAAACGATTTCTGGTATGCTAGTGTAGGTGATATTTTTGAATACGATGAAGCAATGAATTCGCTTGAAATAACCGAGGGAAAAATATACAATCATTCGGATAAAGAACTTTATATTTCTATTAATGATAAAAAATACGTTCTGAAACCGAAATCAGAAAATCTCATATGATAAAAAACACCGATGCAAAAAAGTCCGCATCGGTGTTTTTTATTCTAAGATATGCTTTATTATAGCCCATCAGCTATGTCATAAATAAGACGCTCGGTCTTTTCCCAACCAAGACAAGGGTCTGTGATGGATTTTCCATATACTTCACAATCTGTTATTTTTTGAGCTCCATCTTCAATGTAGCTTTCTATCATAAGCCCTTTTATGAGGCTTTTAACGTTTGAATCGTATCTCATACTGTGAAGAATCTCCTTAGCGATTCGTATCTGCTCAAGGTATTTCTTTCCGGAGTTTGAGTGATTTGTATCTATGATTGCTGCAGGATTTTTAAGTCCCGACTGGGAGTATACCTCGAAAAGATTTGTGAGGTCCTCATAATGATAGTTGGGGTGGGATTTTCCTTGCTTGTCAACGTATCCGCGAAGAATTGCGTGGGCGTAAGGATTTCCTGAGCTCTTTACCTCCCAGCCTCTGTAGCAGAAAACGTGAGAGTGCTGCGCTGCGGTTATAGAATTCATCATAACCGCAATATCTCCGGAGGTTGGGTTTTTCATTCCTACCGGAACGTCAAGACCCGAGGCTGTGAGTCTGTGCTGCTGGTTTTCTACCGAGCGAGCACCAACCGCAACGTATGCGATAATATCCGAAAGATATCTGTGGTTTTCCGGATAAAGCATTTCGTCAGCGCAGGCAAAACCGGTTTCCGAAACGGCTCTCATATGCAGCTTTCTTATAGATATTATACCTTTAAGCAGGTCTGGAGCTTCGTTGGGGTTAGGCTGGTGAAGCATTCCCTTGTAGCCGTCACCCGTAGTTCTTGGCTTGTTTGTATATATTCTCGGCACTATAAGAATCTTGTCCTTGACCTTTTCCTGAACACCTCTAAGACGATAGATGTAGTCGAGAACGGGGTCCTCACTATCAGCAGAGCAAGGACCGATAACAAGAATGAATTTATCGGATTTTCCCGAAAAAATATCATTCATTTCATTTACAACCTTTTCTTTTGCAAGCGCAACCTCCTTGGTGATAGGAAATTGCTCCTTTATATCCTTTGGGATTGGAAGCTTGCGGAAAAATTCCATATTCATGATTTTTTACCTCTCTTATGCCTTCGGCTTGTCAAACAAGGCTCTCCTTGCTGTCGAAGCTCTCATTTTTTTTCTTAGTTTTTCTGTGTCATCACTTTCTATAAGGTTTCTGAATTCGGTAAATTCACTTATGAAAGAATCCATTTCGGTGAGCAAAGCATTTTTATTCATTAGGAAAAGCTCGCTCCACATTTTATCGTTTATTTTCGCTATTCTGGTGAGGTCTCTGAACGAGTCGCCCGTGTATTTTTCAAGCTCAGGCGTTTCATTGCAGTTCATAAGTGAAACTGCAATGCAGTGTGTGAGCTGAGACAGAAATGCAATCATTTCGTCATGCTTTTCAACGCTCAGCTCTGAAATCCGCGAAAATCCCAACTCAGAACCGAGAGCCTTACATATTTCTATTGCTTCCGGAGTGTTTTTATCTGTTGGAGTTACAATATAATTAGCTCCCTTAAATACATCCGGGTCACTGAATTCAACGCCGCTTCGCTCTCGTCCTGCCATAGGGTGAGCGGCAATAAATTCCACGTCGCTTCTTAAAAGACCTTGTACCTTTTTTACAACAGAGCCCTTAACACCCGTAACGTCAGTAATAAGTGTTCCGGGAGAAAAAAGCGCTTGGTTTTTTTCTATCCATTCTATAAAAACCGTGGGATAAAGTGCAAAAACGATAAGTGGAGATTCTGCTATAAGCTTCTCGTCAAGTGCTGTAGTTCCGTAGTGAATCATATTTTTTTTGAGTGCATAGCGTATGTCTTCTTCGTTTTTTGTAATGCACGATACTTTATATCCTAAATCGGTTAATGCTTTTGCGTAGCTTCCGCCTATAACTCCAAGTCCGATTATGAGTATATTTGTGTCTTTTGTAAATTTCATACTTCTTTTGCCTCTATTCCAAGACTTATAAGGTCCTCAAAAAATGCGGGATAGCTCTTAGTTACTGCTTCAGCTCCGTCAATTTCCCCTCCGGTCAATGTCAGCAAAACGGAAAGTGACATAACTATTCTGTGGTCGTTGTGACCGGAAAGACATTCTGTGGGCTTGTGGAATTCCTTAGGATATATAACTACGGTATCCTCATATACCGAAACAGCAGTTCCGAATTTTTTTAACTCCTCTGCCATAGCCTCGGCTCTGTCACTCTCCTTTATCTTAAGTCTTTTCGTTCCTGTAAATATTCCGCCGTTCTTCGCGGCAGCAATTGCAAACATAATAGGGCCAAGGTCGGGGCAATCCCCTATATGTATCGTAGGAACTCCGCGCGTAAGCATATCGTAGTACTTTCTGTAAACGCTGTCGCCCTGAAGGGAATTTTCGTTAAGTCCGAGCAGCTTTACGTCACCCGAAAAAAGATTTAAAGCATCGGGAAATGCCGCACCGGAGTAGTCACCCTCTACAGTTAAGTCGCAGGGCGTGTATTTTTGATTTGCCGGAATAAAAATGGTGTTATCGTCAACCCACTTAACTTTGATTCCAAAGCTCTCCAGAGCGTTTATTGTAAGCCCGATATACGAGCGGCTTTCTATGGGAGGAAGTATTTTTATATAGCTATCCACGTCTGCTGAAGGAAGAGCAAAAAGCAAGCCGCTGATAAACTGGCTGCTTACGTTGCCCGGCAGGGTATAATCTCCGCCGGGAAGCTTGCCCTTTACTATTATGGAATTCCCGTCATTAAGGTAAGTAAGTCCCTTTTCTTTTGCAAGGTCTTCATAAACAGTCATAGGACGCTGCATAAGGCCTGCAGAGCCGTAAAAAATTGTAGATTTATTTGTCGAAAGAGCGATGGGAATCATAAATCTGAGCGTGCTGCCGCTTTCTCTTGCGCATAACGGTGCGCGGGGAATCATTTTCGAGGGGTGCTTACCGTTTACGATTACGTCTCCGCTAACCTCCTTGCAGTCGACCCCGAGAGCTCTGAGACAATCAAGAGTTGCCATTACGTCCTCACAGGACGAAACCGAACGAACTATACTTTCACCCTCAGCCATTGCTGCGGCAATAAGAAGTCTGTGTGCCATACTCTTTGACGGAGGAGCGGTAAGCGTTCCTTTTGCCACGCCTTTTTTTATTTCAATTTTCATTAAGTAGTCTCCTTTTTGCCACCGCTTAGCTTATCAAAAAGAAAATCGCAGGCTTCGGTATATCCTTTTAGTCCGTGTCCTGTTATGGTTTTTTCTGCCGCAAGGCGAATAAAGCTTATCTGCCTGAAGTCTTCGCGTTCTTCAACCTTAGAAATATGAACCTCAACGCAGGGAAGCATAGTTGCCTTAACCGCATCAAGAAGAGCAATGCTCGTGTGC
Source organism: Eubacteriales bacterium (assembly GCA_045594785.1). Classification (GTDB taxonomy): domain Bacteria; phylum Bacillota; class Clostridia; order Oscillospirales; family CAG-272; genus UBA1740. Next base: position 66,377 of record JAZNZE010000054.1, on the reverse strand, counting down.
GTATACGCACCCGGATTTATTACTATTCCGTCTGCCTTTTCAAAATACGCTTCCTGAATTTTATCGACCAGGTCACCCTCGTGATTTGATTGATAGAATATTGGCTCGATTCCAAGAGACGTACAGTGAGATTTTACAGTGTCCACGAGAGCATCGTAGCTTTCATTTCCATATTTGTCCGGCTCGCGAATACCGAGCATATTGAGATTAGGTCCGTTTATTATATAAAGCTTCATTTAAGAAAGTCCTCCATAATCCTTACTTTGACACCTTCTGCATCAGAGTTCACGTTGATTTTTACGTCTGCGGTGCTGTTATAAATAGCATAACGCTCGTTATACCGTTTTTCTATAGCTTCTCTGTCGCTGGCAAGCGGTCTGTCGCTCGTTGGAATAATATCTGCAAGAGGTCTGTCGATAAAGTATAGCTTTCCGTTTTCTCTGAGAGCGTCAACGTTTTCTTCTCTGAGAATTACACCGCCGCCGGTTGCTATAACCTTACCGCAAAGAGAAGCGACTCTTTTAACAGCTCGCGTTTCGGCATCTCTGAAATACTTTTCTCCATTCTCGCGGAAAATGTCGGGAATGCTTTTTCCTTCGTCCTCGCAAATTATATCGTCCGTATCAATAAACTCTCTTCCCATAGCATCGGCAATGAGTCTTCCAACCGTGCTTTTTCCGCTTGCAGGCATACCTGTAAGAACAATATTTTCCTTTTCTGAGTAAATCTTTTTAAAGACTTTATCCGTTTCTTCCGTATTGTATTTTTTGTCAATAAATATCTCCGATGCTCTCACAGCCTGAGCAACAAGCATATAGAGACCGCCCTCCGCGGCAATGCCTCTTTTTTTTGCCGCGAGAATAAGCGGCGTTCTCAGAGGATTATAAACGGCATCAGCAACGCCGGATAGGCTAGGGAAAAGTGATAAGTCTACGGGTATGTCGAAAATATTAGGATACATTCCTGAGGGAGTGGTGTTTATTATTACGTCCGTATCCGTGTGATTTTCGTAAAGCTCCTCGTAAGTAACGGAATTCTCTCTGGCAGTTCTGGAAACTCTGATTATTTCTCTTGCACCCATTGATTTTGCTACCGCAAGAGAGGTTTTTGAAGTTCCGCCCGTTCCGAGAATGGCGACCTTTTTGTCTCTTAGGTCTATACCTATTCTTTTTATAAGCTCACTCATTCCGTAAAAGTCGGTATTATACCCGTAGAGCTTACCACCTCTGTTGACAACTGTGTTTACCGCGCCGATTTCTTTTGCGCGGCTGTCAATTTCATAGAGATAGGGAATTATCATTTCCTTGTAAGGAATAGTAACGTTAACTGCGTTGAATTTTTTCTCCGTAGCAAATTTTTCGAGCTCCTCGCGCGCAATCTCTATGATAGCGTAATCGTAATCAGCAAGAGAATTGTGTATTTCTTTCGAAAAGCTGTGCTTCAGCTTCTCTCCTATACAACCGTATTTGAAATTCATGATATTTTCCTTAAATTACTTAAGATAGTCTGTACCGAATCTCACGGTAAGCATATCGGCTATTGCGATTGCCGCAGCAGCATCTACTACGGCTCTTACCCTGTGAATAATAGCAGGGTCGTGTCTTCCCTCTATTTTCAGCTTGGTTTCTTTCATTTCAGAAAGACTTACGCTGTCCTGTTCCTTGTAAATTGAGGGGGTGGGCTTAACCGCGCATCTGAAGGTTATCGGCATTCCGTTTGTTATGCCGCCGTTGATACCTCCCGATTTGTTAGTTTTCGTTGTTATCTTTCCGTTTTCAATAATAAAGGGGTCGTTTGCTTCGCTGCCGTAAAGCTCTGCAAATCCGAATCCTTCTCCGAATTCAACTCCCTTGATTGCCGGAATGGAGAACAGTATATGAGAAAGAACGCTCTCTATACTGTCAAAAAACGGCTCGCCGACACCGCTCGGAATTCCGTAAACCGCACTTTCAAGGACGCCCCCCACGCTGTCACCCATTTCAGCAGCGGTAAGAATTTCCTTTTGCATTTTTTCTTCTGCCTCATCTGAAAGAGCAGGGAATATTTTGTCGGAAAGAAGCTTTACCTCATCAAGTGAATCTATCCTTTTATCTTTCACTCCGTGAAGAGTTGAAATATGAGTTCCTATGTAAATTCCTTTGTTTTGCAAAGCAAAGTTTACAATTGAGCCTGCCGCAACCAGTGCTGCGGTGATTCTGCCTGAAAAATGACCGCCGCCCCTGTAATCCTGAAAGCCGTGATATTTTTCTTCTGCTGCGTAATCGGCATGGCTTGGGCGCGGAATATTTGCTATAGCCTTGTAGTCTTTGCTTTTTGTATTTTCGTTAGGAATCAGTATGGTTATCGGTGTTCCGGTAGTGTGTCCCTCAAAAACACCGCTTACTATTCTGAAATTATCCTTTTCCTGTCTTGCGGTAGAAATTCTTCCGTGCGGACGGCGAAGCGCAAGGCTTTTTTCTATATAGTCTGTATCAACCTTTATTCCGGGTGCTATTCCGTCAATGACAGCACCTATTTCTTCACCGTGGCTTTCACCGAAAATTGTTACGGTAAGACTGTTACCAAAGGTGTTTTTCATTTTTTTACCTCACTTAAAGCTTTTCTTTACCAGAGCCGAAAAGTCTGAAAAGGTCATTTTCTGTATGCTGAAGCTTCCGGGCGTTTCTACCAAAACAACGTCTACGCCGTCAGAAGTTGCTTTTTTGTCGTGGTAGGTGTATTCCAGAGCGACATCAACGTTTCCGCTATATTCTGTTGGAAGATTTAGCCTTTTAAGCACGGAAACAAGTCTTTTTTTCACTTCGGCTGAGCATACGGGAAGCATTCCGAGAGCAACGCACTCACCGTGATAAAGCCCGCCAAGACCGCTTTCGGCTTCAATGCCGTGTCCGAAGGTATGTCCAAAATTAAGTATTTTTCTTAGACCTGATTCTTTTTCGTCCTCTTCGACAACGGCTTTTTTTATCATCAAAGCTCTTGTAATAATTTTTTCTATATTATTTTCGCAAACGTTTTCTTTTTCAAATATTTCAAAAAGCTGTGCATCTGAGGTGAGCGACATTTTTACCGCTTCGGCAAGTCCTGCGCTTTTATGACGCTCGGAAAGCGTCTTTAGCGTATCGGTATCAACAAGTACCGCCTTGGGCTGATAAAACGCACCTACTATATTCTTTGTGCTTCCCAGATTTACTGCGGTTTTTCCTCCTATAGAGGAATCCACCTGAGAAAGCAGAGTAGTTGGAGCGTTGTAAAAATCAATGCCTCTCATATACACCGAAGCAGCAAATCCGCCAAGGTCTCCAACAACTCCACCGCCTACGGCAACAAGAGCATCGCCCCTGGTCATTTTAAAATCCATCATAGCTGTGAGAAGCTTTTCGAGCGTTGAAAGGCTCTTTGAAGATTCACCCTCAGCGACAGTATAAATCAGCGGCTCCTTTGAAGCTTCTGCAATTTTCCTTGCGTACTCACGCGGAACACCCGCGTCAGTCAGGATAAAAACCTTTCTCGACAGCTTAAAATATTTATCTGCCGAAGACAGAAGTCCTTGTCCAATGGTTATATCATATCCTCGATTTCCGAGGTTTAAATGAAGTGAAGTCATAATTTATTCCTTTATATAAGTGCCCACAGATTTTAATCTGTCACAGTATTTGTCGAGCTCAGCCATCATAGTAGCTCCTTCGTAGGTGTGAATGTTTCCTTCAGCCTCTACGTAGAAGTAATATTGCCAGAGCAGCTCCTTCATAGGTCTTGAACGCAGCGTTCTCATATTGAATCCGTGCTTACCTATAATATCTATAGCCTTAGCCAAAGCGCCGGCTTCGTTACGTACCGTGAAGAGCATAATGGTGTGAACTCCCATTTCGCTTGAGCGGTGTCTGTGCTCGGCTCTTGAAAATATTGCAAATCTGGTGGTATTTGTTTTGCTCGCGTGAATGTCTGTTGCCAGAACCTTAAGTCCGAATAGTTCGGCGGCCTCCCTGCTTGCTATTGCGGCGAGGGTTTTGTCTCCCTTTTCTGCCACGTATTTAGCGGCAAGAGCCGTGTTTACGTATTCGTGAGAAGCAAAGCCGTGCTCTCTTATGTAATCAGCGCATTGTCCCAGCGCTTGCACGTGACTTATTACTTCTTTGACGTCTTCGATATTTGCGTCAGGAACTCCGAGAAGGTCGTGAGATACGGCAAGCTCTACAACAGCGTTTACGTAAAGCGTTCCGGAAAACATAAGGTCGGCAACCTGTCCAACCTCACCGTTATAGCTGTTTTCGATAGGAAGTACGGCAACGTCACATTCTCCGTTTTCAACAGCTCTGTAAGCAGATATGAAATCGGGATAGCCAATCTTTTTTGAGGAGGGGAATGCCTTGCTTGCGGCAATGTGCGCGAAAGCGCCTTCGATTCCGCTAAATGCAACCTTAGCGCCTTCCATAACCCTGGACTGAAAATCTCTGGAAACCGACATATTGTTTTTTAAGAAATTGACGTAGTATTCTCTTATGGTGGGGTCGGCAATATATTCCGAATTGCGTCTGATGACGTCATCCTCTCTTGCCTTATCGTATATAGCAAGACCTCTTTCCTTCTTGTACTGTGCAATTTTTTCCGAGCATTCCATTCTTTCCTCGAATAGCTTTGCCATTTCTCTGTCGATTATATTGATTTTTTCTCTTGCGCTTTTTAAAGCTTCCATAGCAAAATCTCCCTTTATTTTGTCAAGTTAACAGTGTTAACAAAAGCGATATACTATTATTATAAACAAATGAGGAAAAAAGTCAATACTTTTGATAAAAAAATAGAAAAAACACTTGAAAAAATAAATTTTATATGATAGAATGTTAACACTATTAACTTTGAGGTGGATATGGAAGATAGATTTGTAGAGGAAAACGTTCGCCATAGGCTTATACTATCCGGAATCGCCGAGCTCGAAGAGCACGGAATAGCTGATTTTTCATTAAGACGTGCGGCAATAGGCGCTCAGGTTTCTTGTGCTGCTCCTTACAGGCATTTTAAAAGTAAGGAAGAATACGTAAATGAAATAATTTCGTACGTAGGCTCAAAGTGGGATTTGCTCTCAAAGGAAATTTATGCGATTTTTTCGGGCGATCCCGCAGCACTTGCACAGGAAATATGTATTGCAAATATTCGGTTCAGAATAGCTAACAGAAATTTTCCGCTTGCCCTTGCGCATACTCGCGCCTCCGGTAAAACTATAGACGAAAGCATTGAAACGGTGGTTTTGGAATATTGTAAAACCGTAGGTCTTGACGAAAGCGAAGCTGAACTTAAGTGCTTTACGATACTCGCTCTTATATACGGTGCTGTGTCTATGCTCAATGACGAAAACGCTGAAAAAATACTCGACCATACCAGAAAAAAACTAAAAGAAGAATTTAAATGAAAACAAGCTTTCAGAACTCAAGGATTCTGAAAGCTTGTTTTTGTAAACAAAAGATTACTTTTTCCAGGTTGTGGGGTGGAAGAGAAGCAGCATTGGCAAAAGCTCAAGTCTTCCTGCAAGCATATCAAAAATAAGGATAAGCTTGGATGGAACAGAGAAGAAAGCAAAATTGCCTGCAGGACCTACCTTTCCAAGACCCGGACCGATATTGTTTATAGTTGCCGCAACCGAGGTGAATGTTGTTACAAGGTCGTGCCCTTCAAACGATATAGCAAAAACCGAAACGACAAAAACTACTATATAGCATACTATATAAGAATTGACGCTTCTTACGACCTCATCTTCAATCGGCTTTGAGTCAATGCTTATCTTTTTTACCTGTCTTGGATTGAGCGCATATCTGAATTCTCTGATAACACCCTTGATAAGAATAACGATTCTTGAAACCTTAATTCCGCCGCCGGTGCTTCCGGCGCAAGCACCGATAAACATTATAAGAACCAGCACGACCTTTGAAAGCGTAGGCCAGAGGTCGAAGTTAACGGTAGTAAATCCGGTTGTCGAGATAATAGATGCAACGGAAAAAGCCGAATGGCGAATAGAATCACCGATGTCGGTTATGGTGTCCGAAAGGATAAGGTTTACCGAGATTATGGCAATTGAAGCCAGCACGATGTAGCAAAAGACTCTAAGTTCCAGATTAAAAGCGTCCTTAACCTTTCCTTTGAAAAGAAGATAATAAGAGCTGAAATTAAGGGAAAAAATCAGCATAAATACCGTGACAACTACTTGTATAAAGGGGGAATGGGAGGCAAAGCTGTCGTTTTTAAATCCAAAGCCTCCGGTTCCGGCGGTTGCAAAAGCGGTATTCAGCGCATCGAAAACGCTCATTTTTCCAAAAAGCAGTATTATAAACTGTGCTAAGGTGAGAACGAAATAGATTACGTAAAGTATCAAAGCCGTAGTTTTCATTTTCGGTACTAGCTTTGAAACCTCAGGACCGGGGCTCTCCGCCTTCATAATATGAAGATTTCTTCCTCCGCTTAGGGGAATGAACGCCATAATGAAAACGAGAACTCCCATACCGCCAACCCAGTGAGTGAAGCTTCTCCACATAAGAATTGATTTTGGAAGACCTTCAACCTCGGCAAGAATTGATGCGCCCGTGGTAGTGAATCCGGAAACCGTTTCAAAAAGCGCGTCTATATAATTTGGTATAGAGCCGGATATAACGAAGGGCAAAGCACCGAAAATACTAAGAAAAATCCAGCTGAGCGCAACTATGACGAAGCCGTCTCTGGCGTATAGCTTTCTGTTGCTCGGCTTCCCGAGAAGACAAACGCCTGCCGCAAGTGCCGTTATAGCCATTGAAATCAGAATAGAGAATACTGCGTTTTCTCTGTAAATAAGGGCGGTCAGTAACGGTATAAGAAAAAATCCCGTCTCAAAAAGCAAAAGCCACCCGAGAGTATATTTTATCATTCTGTAATTCATAATAAATCCTCTTAATCCGCCAGAATATCGGATATGTCTCTCAGTCCGAGAATTTTTGATACTATTATTACAGAATCGTTCGGAAGAATAACGTCACTTCCTCTGGGGATAATAAGCTCGCCTTTACGAAGTATTGCTCCGACAAGCACGTCCTTTTTAAAATGAAGCTGCATAAGAGGAGCAGAGCATATTGGTGAGCCTGCAGTAACCTTGAATTCCGAAGCCTCAACCTTACCTTTTATTACGTTATACATAGTTTCTACGTTGCTTCCAAAAGCATTCTTTGTAGCTCTTACGTACCTGAGAATCATATCGGATGTGATTCCCTTGGGATAAATCGAGCTGTCGAGGTCGAGATGCTTTATAATATCGTCATAATCGGTTCTGTTAATCTTTGTAACTATTTTACCGTTTCCCGAATTTTTTGCAAACAGAGAAAGCAGAATGTTTTCCTCATCTCTTTTGCTTGCAGAAACGAAAGCATCGCAGGAAGAAATTCCTTCTTCAATGAGAAGCTCGTGGTCTTTTTCATCACCGCAAATGACGGTAACGTTTTTGAATTCTTTTGCAAGCTCCTCGCAGATTTCGAAATCCTTTTCTATAACCTTAAGGTCAATAGTGCGGTTGAGCATAGAGCAAAGATAATGCGTTATATCTCCTCCGCCGGCAATAATAGCACTTTTGACCGAATGAAGATTATAATCTATTTTTTCAAAAAAATCGTATGCGTCTCTGTGTGATGCAACTATGGAAATTACGTCCTTGCCTCTGAAAACGAAATTACCGTTGGGAATATGCGCTTCTCCGTCTCTTTCTACCGTACATATCAAGACGTTAACCTTAAGCCTTATTATAACGTCCTTCAGCCACATTCCAACCATCGGGCTGTTTTCGGGAAGCTTAAAGGTGAGAAGCTCAACCTTTCCTCCCGAGAAGGTCTCAATTTTCATAGCTGAAGGAAATCTTAGTATTCTTGCTATTTCTTTTGCTGATTCAAACTCAGGGTTGATTATCATTTCAAGCCCTAATTCATTTTTCAGGTAAGATGCCTCTGTGTTGTATTCGGGGCTGATTACCCTGGCTATAACACGGCAGCTGCCGGTTTTTTTCGCAATCATACAGCAGAGAAGATTTAGCTCGTCCGAATCTGTAACGGCTATAAGGAGGTCGGCTTCGTTTATACCGGCTTCCTCTTGTGTTTTATGAGTAGCACCGTTTCCGACAATGCCCATAACATCGTAGCGAGAGGTGATATCCTTTATCTTTTCGCTGGAGAGGTCTATCATAGTAATATTGTTATCTTCGTTGACAAGCTCTGCGGCAAGAGTTTCACCGACACGGCTGCAACCAACGATAATTATATTCATAATATACTCCTTTTTAAAAGATATTTTAATTGGGTATTATTATACTACACCCGCCAAAAAAAGTCAATACTTACAGAAAAAGAAGAGTAAGTGCTCTGAAGATTTCTTCGAAAAATGGCGAAAAATATAATAAAACAACCATAACGGAACAGAAAAGAGCCGGTCTGTTGACAAAATCCTCGCTATGTGGTAAAATACAACTGTGATAATTTAAAATTAAGGCAGGCGTGCTACTTATGAAATCAATAAAGGATATATACAAAATCGGAAAGGGACCGTCCAGCTCTCACACTATGGGACCGGCAAAGGCAATGTCCGTCTTTGTTTCTGAAAACGGTGATGCAGATAGCTACGAGGCTATTCTGTACGGCTCTCTGGCGGATACCGGGCGAGGACACGGTACTGACGTAGCAATAACTGCGGTTGCACAGGAAAAAAGGGTAAAGATAATATTTGATACCGAGACAAAAAATCTTCCCCACGAAAATACAATGGATATTTTCGCTATAAAATCGGGAGAGCGCATTAACTCTATGAGGGTTCTTTCTGTTGGCGGCGGTGATATAAAAATTCTCGGCAGAGAAGATTTTGGTGTATCGGATATTTACCCCGAAAGCTCGTTTTCCGAGATAGCAGAGAAGTGCAAGGCCGAGGGAATCAGACTTTCGGATTTCGTCTTTTTGCGCGAGGGAGAAGGAATACAGTCATTTCTCTATGACGTATGGGAAAATATGAAGGCAGCGATACACAGAGGTCTTACCACCTCAGGCGTGCTTCCCGGAGGACTTAACGTGGAAAGAAAGGCACAGTATCTCTATAATCAGCGTCATATAGACGAAAGCCCGGTCACAAGGGAGAACAGGATAGTCTGCTCCTATGCTTACGCAGTCAGCGAAGAGAATGCCGACAACGGCACTATAGTCACAGCGCCCACCTGCGGTGCTTGTGCGGTATTACCCTCGGTTCTTAAATATATGCAGGAAAAGCATGGCTTTGACGATAAAAGCGTTATAAGAGCACTGGCTACGGCAGGGCTTATCGGAACTTTGACAAAAACTAACGCATCGATAAGCGGTGCTGAATGTGGCTGTCAGGCAGAAATAGGAACTGCCTGTTCTATGGCGTCAGCTGCGCTAGGCGAGCTTTTTGAAATGGGAATTGATCAGATAGAGTATGCTGCCGAAATTGCTTTTGAGCATCATCTCGGCCTCACCTGCGACCCTATCTGCGGACTTGTGCAAATTCCCTGTATCGAGAGAAACGCGGTAGCAGCAATGAGAGCTATAAACGCTATGAGCCTTGCAAACTTTTTGTCCGGCTCAAGAAAAATATCTCTCGATTTGGTTATAAAAACTATGTATGAAACCGGCAAGGACCTCTCACATCTTTATCGTGAAACTGCAGGCGGAGGTCTTGCCAAGCATTACGGAAAGGTTACCTAAGATGGAAAAAATAAAGGTAGATAGAATAAACGAGCTTGCTCGCATTTCAAAGGCTCGTTCTCTTACCGAAGAGGAAAAGGCAGAGCAAAAAAATCTAAGAGAGGAATATCTTGCAGAGGTACGCAAGGCGCTTAAGGGAAAATGAGACATTGCTCTATTTGCAAAAAAGAGGTAGATGAAGAAAACTCACCTATACTTACTATGGGTGGATTCGGAAATCCCAGATATCTGTGTGCCGAGTGCGCTGAGGATATAGATACGGTTATCGGAGCAAAGGAGCCGGAAGAAATTGAATCTGCAATGGCAGAGATTTCACGTAAGCTTTCGGTTTGCGATATCGATGATAGCTTAGTGACGGAAACCGTCAAAGAGATTTTCTCTGCTGCAGGGCAGAGAGCTAAAGAAATAAAAAACGGCACCTACGATTTTTCTATGGACGAGGAACGGGACGGGGAGCTTCTTGACGTCCCTGAGGAGCTTCTTGAAACCGAAGAGGATAAGCAACTTGACGAAAAGGATAAAAAAACGGAAAAGCTTTTTGATAAAATACTTAATTGGGTATGTTTTGCAGTATTTTTAGCCGTAATAATTTTTGCCGTTATAATGATTTTGCCGGAATGAAAAAGCTTGGTTTTTTAGTAGTAGGAACGAATTTTATAAGCGATAAATTTTGTCTTGCGGTAAGAGCCTTAAATGACGTTGAGGTGCTTGCGGTTTATTCCCGAAATATTGACACGGGTAATGCCTTCGCACAAAAATACGGAATAAACAAAGTGTATACAAGCTATAATGAAGCGCTTAATGATAATGATATAGATGCGGTATACGTTGCCTCTCCTACCTTTCTTCACAAAGAGCATTCTATTAATGCGATGATGGCAGGAAAGCACGTTCTGTGTGAAAAATCAATAGCACTCTCATTTTCTGAGCTTTCAGAAATGGTGAACGTATCTATGGATAAAAAACTTGTGCTGCTGGAAGCAATGCGTCCTGCGTTTGACCCGGCACTCGGAATAATAAAGGCGTCACTTTCAAAGCTTGGCAAAATTCGCAGGGCAAGTCTTGAGTTTTGTCAGTATTCCTCGCGTTACGATAAGTTTAAGGCAGGTACAGTGGAAAATGCTTTTAATTCCGAAATAGGTAACAGCGCGTTGTCTGACATCGGAGTTTATCCGCTCTGGCTTGCCACAGAGCTTTTTGGCGAGCCAGAAGATATAATCTCAAAAAAGGTTTATCTTGAAAATGGTTTTCTGGGTATGGGTGTTTCTACTCTCGGTTACGGTGATAAGCTTGTAACCGTCTCTTATTCAAAAATTACCGATAGCGTATCAGCGTCCGTTATAGAGGGCGAGGAGGCAACCCTTATCATAGATAAAATAAGTGAGCCGTCAGAAATTTATATAAAGCCTCGCGGAAAGGATAAGCTTAGGCTTGAATACACTCCGGCAGAGAATAATATGATATATGAAATAGCTGAATTCAAAAAAATGACCGAGGGAAAAATTGATTATTTGCCGTATCTCGAAGTTACAAAAAAAGTAATGAAAGCGGCTGATATAATTCATAAATCCGAATAAAGAAAAGAGTCTTCGCATAATGTTGTGCGGAGGCTTTTTTTATGAAAATTTTATACGTTATGCCCCTGGCGGTGAGCCTGTCAGGGTTGTACTTTTTGTTTAAACTTCGCTTTTTCTTTATTTTTCATCCTAAAAAAACGGCAGGCAAAATCATTTTGGGATTTAAAGGAAAAAATGCTTTTTCTTCCGTTGCACTGGCGCTTGCGGGGACTCTCGGCGTTGGAAATATAGTAGGTGTTGCCGTAGGCATATCGGTGGGCGGAGCGGGAGCTGTTTTTTGGCTTTTTCTTTCCTCGCTTTTTGCAATGACTATAAAATTCTGCGAGAGCTCGCTTTCTTCGGATTTCGGAGACGGCAAAGGAATGATAGGAGTAATTGCAAAAAGCTTCGGGCGTCACTCACATCTTTTGTCGATGCTTTACGCGGCTCTCATGCTGGCGCTTTCTTTTGTTATGGGCTCGGCACTGCAGAGCGCCAGTATTGCTCAGTGCGCTGAAATTGCGCTTGGCATTTCGCCTTCCGTTACTTCTGTATTTCTTTTTCTCGCTTTGCTTATAGCTATAGTAGGCAGGAAAAGGAAAATTGAAAAAATTACGTCTTTTCTTATACCTATGACAACTGTAATTTACATTTTCTTGGCTTTCACAACTATCATAGCCAATGTTGAAAGACTGCCAAATGCTTTTTTATCTGTTGTTAAAAGTGCGTTTAAGCCGGAAAGTGCAGCTGGGGGTATCTTTGGATTTTTAGTCTCGGACAAAATAAAGGAAGGGTATTTGAGAGGCATACTTTCTAATGAAGCGGGAGCAGGAACATCTTCCATTGCCCACGCAAAAAACGAATCAAGAGATCCTGGTTCGGTTGGTGTTATGGGTATGCTCGAGGTCGTTTTTGATACGGTAATTTTATGTATGCTTACAGCGTTTGCAACCCTGGTGTCTGTTGATGATTTCGGCGGACTTACGGGAGTAGGCATTATACTTTCCGGAATCGGAGGTACGCTTGGAGGAGTTTCCGAGTATTTTATATTCGTCTGCATTTTTGCATTTGCATACTCTACGATTATATGTTGGTATTATTACGGCAGCTTTGCTTACGAATATCTTCTGAACGCAAAGAGCGGCAGAGCTTTCGTTTCACTGTTTCTTATTTCTGTCTTTTTGGGAGCATACGTTACAGGAGATTACCTTATCGGTGTAACCGATTTTCTTCTTTTGTTTCTCTCCCTAATAAGTCTCTCCGCGCTTATAAAAAACTCCGACAGAATAAAGCATCTGTCGGAGCGCTCCGGACTTCTTATTTCTGGAGAGTAATGCTGAGTGAGGCGGACTTGGATTCATCTGAAATATATTCGAGGGGGTCTGCCTTTACACCGTTCACGCTGACCTCGAAATGAAGATGCGGCTCTTCTGCAAGCTCGGAGAGAGATGTATCTCCCACCGTACCTATCGAATCTCCCGCGTTGATTTTCGTGCCTACAGCTGCAAGAGTATCGTCATTTACAAGGTTAGAGTATATGCTCTTTACGTCAGAGCCGTGATCTATTACTACGGTGCAGCCGAGTAAGGGATCGGTGTATACTTCGCTCACAGTTCCGTCAAACGCAGCAAAAACCTCTGCGCCCTCATCGCAGCTTATATCGATTCCCGAGTGAACCCTCCATTCTTCCAGCGTTGTGGAGAATACGGGAATTGTTAGGCTGTGTCCTTTAATAACACTTCCTGCTACGGGTGCGAGAAAGCTTTTCTTTTCGGGCTTCTTTATGGGGGGCTCTTCGTTTGGCTTTTCATCTGAGGGCTTGTCATCAGACGGGGGATTTTCGCCGGGCGTTTCGTCAGCAGGGGGCTGATTGTCGCTTGCGGGAGGATCGTTTTGAAGCGTGTCGTCACTTCTGTTGTTTGCGGCTATTATACCGATTACTATTGCCGTAATGCAGAGAACGGCAATTATAATTCCGTAAATGGTTTTTGCCAAATTGGGATTTTCGCTGAATTTGATTTTCTTTTCCATTTTTGGTTTCCTTTCCTTGAAATACAGTTGTATTTTTCCGCATTTTGCACTCTTTATTCACCCGAGGTAAAAATAAATTTCTTTTCTTGGAAAGCCGTATTTTTGTCTTAATATAAATAAAATATTACGCTAAAATATATTGACAAAACAGCCGTTTTTGATTTATAATATTGTTTTAGGAACATATTTGAAAATCGGAGGCTTAAATGGCAGATAAAATTTCACTCGCAGGAGATCTCGGCAGCGGAAAAAGCACGGTAGCGAATATTTTGATAGAGAAGCTCGGTGCGGAGTATTATTCCACCGGTGCGATAGTTCGCTCGATTGCCGCACGTCACGGAATGAGCGTGGTTGAGCTTAATGTGTATATGGAAACTCACCCCGAGATAGACAACGAAATAGATAACGGACTTGTAGAGCTCGGAAAAGAGAACAAGTGCATGGTTATAGATTCCAGAATGGCTTGGCACTTTACAAAGGGAACTTTCAAGGTGTATCTTTCTACAGACGTTGAAACCAGTGCGATTCGTATAATGGGCGCAAACAGGCAAGGGGAGCACGCTGCTACTCTTGAAGAAACCGTAAATGATACTAAGGCGCGAAGAGAAAGCGAGAAAAAGAGATATAAAACGCAGTACGGCGTTGATATAAAGGATTTGTCAAATTATACTTTGATAGTTGACACCACCGTTGCATCACCCGAGCAGGTTGCAGATTGCATAATATCCTCACTTGAGGAATGGAAGAGAAATTCAAGCTTCAAGGCGGTTTATATTTCGGGAGAGCGGCTTAATTATCCCGATGACGAGCCTGACGGTGAGCTTATAGCCTTTTATAGCGCTAAGCTTGACGATGGAGAAGAAATTCCTACGGCAAGAATATTTGAAGAGGACGGAGAGTTTTATGTTGCCGAAGAAGCGGAAGCGGCTCTCGCCCGGTCTTTTTCAGAGCAGCCGTTTTTCAGAGCGACACTGGTGAAGGGCAGCTCTGAGGGCAAAAAATACGTTAAAATGAAAAATTCACTTTAAGAGGTGTCAAATGTTAATACTTAAGAAAAAAACCGCGGCTCTTATAACCGATGTAATAAGCGAAAAATTTGGTGAAGGTATTCTTTCTTCCGAGGATATATTTGCTATGCTTGAATATCCTCCGGATAAAGCAATGGGAGACCTTGCGTTGCCTTGCTTCCGACTTTCAAAGAGCCTTCGCCGCTCTCCTGTTGATATAGCAAAGGCTCTTGCGGAGTCTATAAAGTGTGAGGAGTTTTCTCGGATTGAAGCTCTCAACGGCTACTTAAATTTCCGCATAGACGGAACCGCGTTTGCAAAGAGAGTGCTTTCCGATATAAAAGCGAAGGGGGCAAAATACGGTGCTACTGACGAGGGCGTGGGGAAAACCGTTGTTCTTGACTATTCCTCGCCGAACGTTGCAAAGCCCTTTCACATAGGTCACCTCGGAACTACGGTTATAGGCCATTCTCTTAAGCTTCTTCACGAGTTCTGTGGCTATAAATGCGTTGGTATCAACTATCTTGGAGACTGGGGAACTCAGTTTGGTAAGCTTATCGTTGCTTACAAAAAATGGGGTGACCGTGAAAAAATTGAAAAGGGCGGAGTGGACGAGCTTGTCGCCTTATACGTAAAAATAAACAATGCAATCAAGGCACAAGAGGACGCGAGCGTTGAGGGAATCTCTCCCGATGATAAAGCATACGTAAAGCATTCTGCTCTCGGTGACCAGTCACGCAAAGAGTTTGCAAAGCTTGAGCAGGGAGATGAAGAAAATCTTAAGCTCTGGCGCTGGTTTGTTGACGTCAGTCTCGTGGAGTATGAAAAAACCTACAAGCAGCTTGGCATCACATTTGATAGCTATAAGGGTGAATCCTTCTATACCGATAAAATGCCTGCTCAGGTTCAGAAACTTCGCGATATGAAGCTTCTCGAAATTGATGACGGTGCATCAATAGTCAATCTTGATAAATGGAATATGCCGGTTTGCCTTATTCTTAAAAGAGACGGTACGACTCTTTATCCCACAAGAGATATTGCAGCAGCGGTATACCGTCAGGATGAGTATAAATTCGATAAAGCCATATATGTAACCAGTGCAGCGCAGTCGCTTCACTTTGCTCAGTGGTTCAAAGTTGTTGAGCTTATGGGATACGAGTGGTATGATAGGCTCGTTCACGTTCCTTACGGAACTGTAAGCATTAACGGCTCTAAGCTTGCTACCCGTACGGGTAACGTAATACTTCTTCGCGACCTTTTTGCAGAGGCAATTTCGAGAGTTTACGAAATTGCGAAGGAGAAGAACACGAACGAAGAAGAATGCCGCGCGATAGCAGAGAAGGTAGGCGTTGGCGCGGTAGTATTCTATTACCTCTCAAACAATCGAATGAGAGATATTAATTTTGTTATGGAAGAGGCGCTTTCCTTTGACGGAAACACAGGTCCTTATGCACAGTATACCTATGCGCGTTCCTCGTCTATACTTGAAAAGGCGGGCAAACCCGAGAAGGTTGATTTTGAGGGAGTTACACTTGGAGAAGCTGAGTTTACTCTTGCAAAAACTCTTTCTGTATTCCCCGAGCGCATAGCGAGCGCGGTTGCCGATTATGAGCCGAGCGTTGTGACGAGATATATTCTCGACCTTTGCGCCGATTTTAACCGCTTCTATCACGACTGCAAAATAGCCAACTGCGAGGACGAGCATCTTCGCGCGGTAAGGCTTTCACTTACCGATGCTGTGCATACCGTTCTCGGAACTGCTTTGCATCTTATCTGTATGCAGAGCCCCGAAAAGATTTGATTACAAAGAAAAGAGGTATATAAAATGTCAGGACATTCCAAGTGGAATAACATCAAACACAAGAAAGAGAAATCTGATGCCGCAAAGGCGAAGATATTCACAAAAATAGGAAAGGAAATGTCTGTTGCAATAAAGGCAGGCGGTCCGGACCCTTCGGTAAACAATAAGCTTCGTGACCTTATCGCAAAGGCAAAGGCAAACAACGTTCCCAACGAAAATATTCAGAGAACCATCAAGAAGTTTACCGAGAATAACGATATCACTTACGAGGAAATCACCTATGAGGGATACGGTCCTTCGGGAGTTGCTATCATAGTAGAGGCTTCCACCGATAACCGTAACCGTACCGCAGGCAACGTTCGCGCTTGGTTCAATAAATACGGTGGAAATATGGGACAGAGCGGTTGCGTAGCCTATCTCTTCGAGGAGAAGGGTGTTATTACCATAATCGATGAGGACGAGGAAATCGATGAGGATAAGATTATGGAGGATGCTCTTGAATGCGGTGCAGAGGACATCGTAGGAGACGAGGGCGAATACAAGATTTATACGGAAACAGCAGATCTTGATGCGGTAAGAGATGCCATAATTGCTCTCGGATATAAAATAGATACTGCCGACCTTGCTAAAGTTCCTTCAACCTACGTTACTCTCGAAAACGAGGAAGACGTTGAGAATATGGAAAAAATGCTTGATAAATTCAACGAGGATGATGACGTTACTGCAGTATTTACTAACTGGGATAACTGATTATGGAAAAAGCGTTAAGAGATAAAAAACGGGCAATCGTTTTGTGCGTTATATTCTTCGTTATTGCTCTTTCGCTGACCGTGGCAGCAATTTTATCTGCCAGAGAAAGACTGTACGTAACTATGGCACTTTTTGCCGTTTGTTCTTCTGTGTTTTACTATTTTGCCGTATTTGCTATATTTAGATTCCTGGATGCCAGAGCTGCGATTGATATGCTCGATATCCTTTCCTGCAGCGGCAAAGGCAGAGGAGCGCTGAAAATTTCGGAGCTTTCCGAGGCTATGGGCTGGAAGAGCAAAACTACCAGGCGTTTTATAGAAAAATGCATAAAAAAAGGATATATCCGCTGAATTAAATGCGAGGATAATAAGCCGGCAATATCGGGAAAATAATAAATGAAAGGGGGCGGTTTTATGCAAGAGCGTATTTTTAAGCTGAAAAGCGAATATCAGCCGACAGGCGATCAGCCGGAAGCAATCAGAGCTCTTACAGAGGGAATACTTGCGGGTGAGCGTGCGCAAACCCTGCTTGGTGTTACAGGCTCGGGAAAAACCTTTACCATGGCAAACGTTATAGCTAATCTGAACCGTCCCGCTCTTATTCTTGCAAACAATAAAACTCTTGCAGCACAGCTATGCACCGAGTTCCGTTCATACTTTCCCGAAAATGCAGTTGAGTATTTCGTTTCATATTACGATTATTATCAGCCCGAGGCTTACATACCCGGCAAGGATATGTATATCGAGAAGGACGCGATGATAAACGAGGAGATAGATATGCTCCGCCACAGCGCGACATCTGCGCTTTTTGAAAGACGCGACGTGATAATAGTCGCATCGGTTTCGTGTATATACACGCTCGGTGACCCAATGGAATACCAGAATCTTCTGGTTTCGGTAAGACCCGGTCAGGATATGAGCAGAGACGAGCTAATAGCCAGGCTTGTTTCTATCAGCTACGAGCGTAATGACGTAAATTTCGTGCGTAATAAATTCAGGGTGCGCGGAGACGTTGTTGAGGTTTTTCCCGCATCAAGCACGGATCACGCTATAAGAATTGAATTTTTCGGTGACGAGGTGGACAGGGTTTCAAAAATAAACACCCTGACGGGCGCTGTTCTGGAAAATCTTTCCTATGCTGCAATTTTTCCTGCGACCCACTATGCCGTATCTGATGAGCGCAGAGAGGAAGCGCTCCGCGAAATAGAAAACGAAATGCTCGAAAGAGTTGAGTATTTCAAAAAAGAAAAAAAGCTTATAGAAGCACAGAGAATAGAGGAAAGAACCAAATACGACCTGGAAATGCTCAGGGAGGTTGGATTTTGCTCGGGTGTTGAGAACTATTCAAGAGTTCTCGCAGGAAGACCGGCAGGTTCAACACCTTACACTCTTCTTGACTATTTTCCTCGTGATTTTATAATGTTCGTTGACGAATCTCACGTTACCTTGCCCCAGGTTCGAGGAATGAGCGGCGGAGATTTTGCAAGAAAGAAAAATCTTGTCGATTTTGGTTTCCGTCTCCCTTCGGCGTTTGACAACAGACCGCTGTTCTTTGAGGAATTTGAGGAAAAGCTTGGTCAGACTGTTTTTGTCAGCGCAACGCCGGGAGATTATGAAAGAAAAGAAAGCTCAAGTGTTGTTGAGCAGTTAATTCGTCCTACGGGGCTTATAGACCCCGAAATATACGTTCGTCCTATAGAAGGACAAATAGACGACCTTATAGGAGAAATCAGACTTACTACCGCAAGAGGAGAAAAGGTGCTCGTAACCACTATGACCAAAAAGATGGCGGAGGACCTCACCGAATATCTCTCCACTCACGGTATTAAAGTAAAATATATACACCATCAGGTAGATACGATGGAGAGAATGGAGATAATCCGCGATCTAAGACTTGGAGAGTTTGACGTTCTTGTCGGAATAAACCTTCTCAGAGAGGGACTTGATATCCCCGAGGTATCTCTTGTAGCTATACTTGATGCCGATAAAGAGGGATTTCTCAGAAGTGAAACCTCTCTTATACAGACTGTCGGAAGAGCCGCAAGAAATATAAACGGTCACGTAATAATGTATGCCGATACCGTAACGGGCTCAATGCGGAGAGCTATAGATGAAACCAATCGCCGCCGTGCGATACAGATGCGCTATAACGAGGAGCACGGTATAACGCCCGAAAGTGTAAAGAAGAAGGTTGGCGACATAATAGAAATAGGTAAAAAGGCTAAGCCTGAGAAGCAGAAAAAACTTACTTCACTTGAAAAGAACCGCCTGATAGAGCAGCTAACTGCTGAAATGAAGGAAGCTGCAAGAACTCTTGAATTCGAAAAGGCGGCATATCTGCGTGACAGGATAAAGGAACTTAAAAATCAAAAATAGGAAAAAGAAATGTCGAAAAGCATAATTATAAAAGGTGCGAGAGTAAACAATCTCAAAAATATAGACCTTGAAATTCCGCGTGATAAGCTTGTCGTTCTGACAGGGCTTTCGGGAAGCGGAAAATCCTCTCTTGCGTTCGATACGCTATATGCAGAAGGCCACAGGCGCTTTGTTGAGAGCCTTTCGTCTTATGCGAGAATGTTTCTCGGTCAGATGGATAAGCCGGACGTAGACCTTATAGAAGGTCTTTCGCCCTCTATATCTATAGACCAGAAAACAACCTCAAAGAATCCGCGTTCTACCGTGGGAACAGTAACGGAGATTTACGATTATCTCAGACTGCTTTATGCTCGTGTAGGAATACCTCACTGTCCGGTTTGCGGCAAGGAAATACGTCAGCAGACAGAGGATCAGATAGTAGACAGAATATTAGCTCTTCCCGAGGGCACTCGTTTTATGGTGCTTGCGCCTGTGGTAAAGGCACAAAAGGGTATGCACGAAAAGGTGTTCAGCGATGCAAGAAAATCGGGATATGCAAGAGTTCGTGTAGACGGAAATATGTACGACCTCACGGAAGAAATTACACTTGATAAAAACGTAAAGCACGATATAGATATAGTGGTTGACCGATTGGTTATAAAGCAGGATTTGCGTTCGAGGCTTTCCGATTCCGTAAACAGTGCACTGAAGACTGCTGACGGGAAAGTGACGATACTTACCGTAACCCGCGAGGGCGATGGCGAAGCTATGGAATTTTCTCAAAAATATGCCTGTGAGGAGCATGGAATAAGTTTTCCGGAACTTGAACCCAGAATGTTCTCTTTCAATAATCCCATAGGCGCGTGTCCTGAGTGCGCTGGAATCGGAAATATGCAGAGGATTTCTGTCAAAAAGCTTATTCCGGACCTTAAAAAAACTCTTCGTGACGGAGGTATAGCGGTTAACGGCTTCAAAACCTTAACCGAGGATTCATGGACAGGTCCGCTCATTGCGGCAGTAGGAGAGGATTACGGCTTCACTCTTGACACTCCGCTTTCAGAGTTTTCCGAGCGCGCGATGGACGTGCTTATGTACGGTGCAGGGACAAAGAAATATAATGTTGTTCGCTATTTCGGCGGAGAGGGACGCGAGCAGAATACTACGTTTGACGGAATAGTTCATATCATTGAGAAAAGAATGAAGATGATGGGCGGCGATTACTATCAGGAATTTGTCGAAGAGGTCGCCTGTCCTAAATGTAAGGGAAGAAGACTTTCGGATATGGTTCTCTCTGTAACGGTGGGGGGACTTAACATTGACGAAATATGCCGTCTTTCTATAGAAAAAATGCTTCATTTCGTAGAAGGACTAAGTTTTACGGAAAGTGAAGCTAAGATAGCCAAAGAGGTTCTTAAAGAAATAAAAGCGAGACTTAATTTCCTTATAAGAGTAGGTCTCGATTATCTGAACCTTGCAAGAACTGCCGGAACACTCTCGGGCGGTGAAGCGCAGAGAATAAGGCTTGCAACTCAGATTGGCTCGGCGCTTACGGGAGTTCTTTATATTCTTGACGAGCCAAGCATAGGTCTTCATCAGCGTGATAACGGTAAGCTCATCGGTACTCTTAAAAACCTTCGCGACCTTGGTAATACCGTGGTGGTTGTTGAGCATGATGAGGATACTATGAAAGCAGCTGACTTCATAGTCGATATAGGACCCGGTGCGGGTATACACGGTGGCGAGGTCGTTGCGTGCGGTACTCCGCAAGAGGTCGCAAAAAGTGAGCGGTCTTATACGGGAGCGTATCTCTCGGGCAGAAAGAATATAGAAGTACCCAAAAGCAGAAGAGCGGGAAACGGAAGCTTTTTAAGCGTTATAGAGGCAGAAGAAAATAATCTCAAAAAGCTTTCTGTGGATTTTCCGCTCGGCACGTTTATAGCCGTTACCGGTGTTTCGGGAAGCGGAAAATCATCGCTTGTAAATTCGGTTCTTTACAGAACGCTTGCAAGAGACCTTAACCGCGCTGTTACCTATCCGGGTAAGGTAAAAGAGGTTAGAGGCCTTGAGCATCTTGATAAAGTAATTGCAATAGACCAAAGCCCGATAGGAAGAACTCCTCGCTCCAACCCCGCAACCTATACAGGCTTATTTACCGATATAAGAAATCTTTTTGCAAAAACCAAGGATGCCAAGGCTAAAGGCTTCGATGCGGGAAGGTTTTCGTTTAACGTGCGTGGCGGACGCTGTGAGGCGTGCGAGGGAGACGGTGTTAAGTGCATTGAAATGAATTTCCTTCCGGACGTTTACGTAAAATGTGACGTATGTCAGGGAAAAAGGTATAATAGAGACACCCTTGACGTTAAATACAAGGGAAAAAATATTTATGATGTACTTGAAATGTCGGTTGAGGAGGGAATATCCTTCTTTGACGGACTTCCTCAGCTTCAGAGAAAGCTCCGGACGCTCTTTGACGTAGGACTTGGATATATAAAAATTGGTCAGTCTTCAACTACTCTTTCGGGAGGAGAGGCGCAGAGAGTTAAGCTTGCTACCGAGCTTTCAAAGCGCTCTACAGGCAAGACCGTGTATATACTTGACGAGCCCACTACGGGACTTCATACTGAAGACGTTTCGAAGCTTATTATGATACTTCAGCGCCTTGCTGATGCCGGAAATACGGTTATAGTAATAGAGCACAATCTCGACCTCATAAAGACTGCAGATTATATAATCGATCTCGGTCCTGAGGGAGGGGACGGTGGCGGAACGCTCGTCTGTGCCGGCACACCGGAAGAGGTCGCAGCATGTGACGCATCTTATACAGGTCTCTTTCTGAAAGACAAATTAAAGAGGTAAATGTAAATGAAAGTTAACTTTAAAGTGCTTAATCCGGGTGCAACCGCTCCCACATATGCAACCGAATATGCTGCCGGTGCAGACTTATATAATCTTAAAGATGCTGATACTGTTATCGCACCCGGAGAAACAAAGCTTATTCACACGGGAATCGCTCTTGAAATACCGCAGGGATACGTAGGCCTTATATTTGCAAGAAGCGGACTTGCTACAAAGCGCGGACTTGCTCCTGCAAATAAGGTTGGCGTAATTGATAGTGACTACAGAGGTGAAATTATGGTTTCGCTTCATAATCATAGCACTATGAAGCAAAGGATAGAGGCGGGAGAAAGGGTTGCCCAGATATCTATCGTTCCTTATCTAAAAGCAGAATTTGAAGAGACAGATACGCTTACCGAAACGCTGAGAGGCGAAGGCGGCTTTGGCTCTACGGGAAAGAAGTAAAGGAGATTAATATGAAAATCGAAAGAGACGTTATCCTTAACGGTATACATATAGGTGAGCATTCCTTCGTTCCGGAAGAAATAAAAAACGAAATCTACGAAAGAGTCGTTAAGCCGGGTTATAACTTCGTTACAATAAGACCAAGAAGAACCGTGGACGTTCCTCAGCATTATTTTATTGAATGGGCAAAGTATCTTGCCGAAAATGAGATTTATTTCGTATTTCTCTATACTATCCAGAATGCTCCCGAAGGAAAGATCACCCATCTTGAAAAAGAAACGGTAGACGAAATGAAGAGAATTGCCGGCAAGTATTTTGTTGGAGATATGATAGGTGAGACGGGTAGCTCGGTTGCTTGTAAGTGGCCAGGCTACTATGAAAAAACAGCTTCACCCAACTGGGATTCCGAGATAGGAACAAAAAAACACCCCGATATGAAGTCGGCTCACGAGGCTTACGTAAAAGAGGTCTCCAAGCTTATCGAAATAGACAGAGAGCTTGGAATTCCTGAGGTCGTTTCTGTTGAAGCAACGGGACTTAATAAGTATAATGCCGAGGCAGGAGTAACTATTCCAATGCTTGAGCTCATGTGCGGCAGCCCTGAGCCTCTCGTATCCTCTCTTCGCGGAATGGCGAGAGCCTACGATTCTAAAATGTGGGGCACTTATGTAGCGCACGAATGGTACGGCGGAATGCGTCACGATGACCCACTTAAGAGAAAAAGACTTGAGCTTGCCTACAAATACGCATATCTTGCAGGAACTCAAGCATTCTGCCTTGAGAGCGGAGACGAGCTTATAGCCTCCTACGGTCACAGATTTGAATACGATTCTGAAATCTGTGAGGACTACCGCAGAGTTCTTTCGGATATGATGGATTACATAAAGAAAGACGAGCGTCCCGTTGGCGGACCTCGTGTAAACGTTGCCTTTGTCTCAGGACTTCACGATGCCTGGGGCAGCTGGGGAGGTAGCTACGTATGGAACCAGTTCGAAGGCGAGGAGTGGGGACATAACGAAGCAGAGCATTCCTGGAGACTTCTTTCTGAGATAGGAACGAAAAGAACTTGGGACGATATCGGAAACTTCGGAGAAAGAGACTATTCCGCGCTCCCCTCATACGGTATGTACGATATAGTACCTATCGAAGCACCCGTAGAAAAGCTTTTGAAATACGATTATCTCATATTCATCGGTTGGAACTCCATGACAGATGAAAATATGGATAAGCTTTACGAGTATGTGAACAGAGGAGGAAATCTCCTTATGAGTGCAGCTCACCTGAACTATAGCGTAAAGCGCTCGGGTGAGTTTATAATGCCCGATTCAGAGAGACTTGAAAAGCTCTTCGGAATTCGTTACACGGGTGAGACCTTCAAGAGTAATAACGGAGTTAAGTTTAACTACGGTTCAATTGCTCCGAAAATCTCTTATCCGGGAACTAAGAGTCTCGCATGCGACCCTATTTATGCGGCAGGCTACGTTGATTATGCGAGATTTGAGCTTACGGGCGCAACGGAAACCGCGCTTATTAACGATAGCTTCAGAAAAACACCGAGCCAAGCTCCTGCGGTTATAGAAAACAAGGTAGGCAAGGGTGTTGCCACCCTCGTTACAAGCGTTAATTATCCCGGAAATCCGATGCTCTACCCATTATACCGTGCGCTCGTCCGTGAGATTATAACGAGAAGTAACGAGCTTTACCCGAATCTCCGCGTTCTTTCAAGTGATAGGCTTCGTTATGCGGTATACGCGGGAAACAAGATTTACCTTCTCAATACCGACTATGACATGCCCATTACTGTAAAAATCGTCTACGGTGATGCTGATTCCAGAGTGAGAGAGATAACGCTTGAGCCTCTTGAATTAAAAGCAGTAAGGATTTAAAAAATTCCCACGAGTCTCGAATGAAGCTCGTGGGAATTTTTAATTTTTAAAATATTCATTTGTGAAATAAATATCCTTCTTCGGTATTGAAAATTCTTTTCCGTTCAGATATTCCAAAGCTGTAGGCTCGCCCTTGAAGGAAAAACGCAGCTTATAAGAGTAGAGAGCCTGGTATTTGTATCCCTTAGCTCTGTCATCTCGATTGATGCCGTACTTTCCGTCACCGATAAGTGGGTGGCCGATATGTGCCATATGCGCTCTTATCTGGTGGGTTCTTCCTGTGAGCAATTCCACCTCAAGAAGTGCCGAATCGTTAGTCTTTGCTATCACCTTATATTTAGTAATGATATTTTTTGCATTTCTCGGCGGATTTTTATCGTAAACCCTTACCATATTGTTTTTGTCGTCTTTAAGAAGATAGCCATACAGTGTATCCTCGCTCTTCTTGGGAATACCGTGCACCGCAGCAAGATAAAACTTGTCAATTTCGCGTAGCTTTATTTTCTCATTCATAATTCTGAGAGCTTCGGCAGTCTTTGCGGCAATAACTATTCCGCCGGTATTTCTGTCAATTCGGTTGCATAGAGCAGGAGTAAAGCTTTGCTCGGATTTCGGGTCATATTCACCCTTTTGATAAAGGTAGGCTATTATGTGAGTAATAAGCGTATTTGTCGAGCCGTTCTCGTCCTCGTGCACGGAAACGCCGGGGCGCTTATCTGCAAGTAATATATTTTCGTCTTCGTAAATAACAGAAATTTTTGGAGTTATACGCAAAAGAGAATTGTCGTCAACCTTTTTTTCAAAGAATTCTTCTGCAAGAAAGCATTGAAGAGTATCACCCTCTTTTAAGATTACGTTCGCCTCGGTTCTTTTTCTGTTTAGCTTTATTTTCTTTAGTCTGATAGACTTGTATAGCAGGCTTGCAGGCAGATCAAGCGTCTTTGTAATGAATTTATCAAGTCGTTGACCGGCGTCATTCTTGCCAACTGTCAGCTCACGCATAAAAACATCCTTTCAAAATCATGTAAATACATTATACAATAAAACAAGAAATATTTCAACCCTCCGAGAAAAAAAGAAAACAAATACTCGAAAAATGGTATAAAACAAACATTTATTCCGTGATGGAATGGTCAAAACATAATTTTCAGACATTTTTCGACTTTCAAAAATAGCTCTTGCAATTTTTTTGCCTATGTGCTATACTAGCAAAGGCAATAATATTTTATAGGAGATTAGTAAATATATGAAAAATCCGGAACTTGTAATAATGGCTGCAGGAATGGGAAGCCGCTATGGAGGACTTAAGCAGATAGACAGCGTTGACCCACAAGGCCACATAATAATCGATTATTCGATTTTTGATGCAATGCGTGCGGGTTTTCGCGATTTCACTTTTATAATTAAAAAGGAAATTGAGAAGGATTTTCGCGAAGTAGTAGATTCTCACCTTGAAGGTAAGGGAATCAACGTCAAGTACGTATTCCAGGAGATAGATAAGCTTCCCGAGGGATATTCCGTTCCGGAAGGAAGACGCAAGCCTTGGGGAACTGCTCATGCAATTCTTTGCTGTCTCGGTACGGTTAATGCTCCCTTTGCGGTTATAAATGCAGACGATTATTACGGAGCCAATGCTTTTATAAAAATCTACGATTTCTTGAAAAATTCCCGGGATGATTCAAAATATCATTACGCAATGGTAGGTTACCGCATTAAGAATACCGTAACAGAGCAGGGCACTGTTTCAAGAGGAATTTGTGCATCTGACGAGAACGGAATGCTTACCGAAATAGTAGAGCGTACTAAAATAGGCACCGATAACGGCAGAATTTACTATACCGAGGACGGTGTTGATACAGATCTTGATCCCGAAAGCCTTGTATCTATGAACCTCTGGGGATTCACTCCCTCTTACATTGAGGAGTGCAAGCGTAGATTTCCTAAATTCCTTGACGAATCCCTGCCTAAAAATCCTGAAAAGTGTGAATTCTTCCTTCCCACCGTAGTATCAGAGCTTATAAACGAGGGCAAAGCAGACGTTAAGGTGCTTGACAATACAGACAAGTGGTATGGCGTAACCTATAAAGAAGACAAGGAAGAGGTCGTTAAAGCGTTTGCTGCACTAAAGGCAAAGGGTGTATATCCCGAAAAATTCTGATTTTGGAGCGAAAGATGCTTAAATCAATGAAAAGAGCCGTTCATTTTGACTTTCATACGAACGGCGGCATATATGATTTCGGTAAGAATTTTGATGCTGAAAAATTTGCTCACCAGCTTGCTGACGCACACGTAGGGTACATAAATTTCTTTGCAGAGTGTAACATAGGATATTCCTATTATCCTACGGAAATAGGCGTACCCTATCCTCATATGAAGGGTGACCTTTTAGGAAGCGTTCTGCGTGAATGTCATAAATTGGGTATAGGTGTGAGTGCCTACGTTAACGTAGGTCTCAATCACGAGCAGACCGTTCTTCATCCCGAATGGCTGAAAATGAATAAGGACGGTAAGGTATATGATTTTTCCCTCGGTGGAAATTGGTTTCGCAGACCGTGTCACAACACAGGATATCACGAGCATATAGTATCGGTAATCAAGGAAATTGCCGACAGATATAATCCTGACGGCTTTTTCTGTGACGGACTTACCCTGAAGCCTTGCTATTGCAGAAAATGTATGGACGATATGCTTGCCCGCGGTATTGACGTCAATGACGAAGCTGCGGTAACGGCATTTGCGGATGAGCAGCTATTGCGAATCTGTGAGGATATACGCAAGGTCGTTCCGACTGATAAAAGACTTTGTCTTTGTCCGATGCCGCAGCATTACGTTGATAAAATGAATACCCATTATGAAGTGGAATGTCTTCCTGCCACGTGGAGCTATGATTTCTTCACCGCGCACACGGCTTTCGCAAGACCTCTCTACGATGAGGTTCTGTATATGAACGGCAGGTTTCAGACGGACTGGGGAGATTTCGGCGGTTATAAAGGTAAGGCGGCTATAGAGAGCGACTTTTATGATGCGCTGCTGCAGGGTGTAACCACATCGCTTGGAGACCACCTTCATCCCGCCAGAAATCCGGAGGCTGATATCTTTCGTGACCTTGGTGAGATGTATTCTAAAATCGAAAGCTACGAAAGATGGACTGATAGAGCAAGGTTTATACCCGAGATGGCAATTCTTTCGGATTGTCGTTGGCTGGGAGATAGCCATAACGGTGCGGCAAGAATGCTTTCCGAGCTAAAATATAGCTTTGATATAGTTGATGTGAACCGTGATTTCTCAAAGTACACCCTTCTGATTATTCCTGACGGCATAAAAGTTACTCCTGAGCTTAAAGTGAAGCTCAGAGCGCATCTTGACAAGGGCGGTAAGGTAATTTCTACAGGCACGGGTGCGCTGGACTTGGACGGTGCGGGATTTGCTCTTGAGGAATGGGATTTTGAATATGCCGGTAAAGACCCTTGTAATAAGCCTTATTATTCGCTTAATTTTGAAAAGCCCGGACTTGCGAGAATGCAGTACTATATGTATTCGCAAGGAATACTTATGAAAGCCGGAAAGAAAAGCATATCTCTTGCAGAGCACGTTTTGCCGTACTTTAACGAATCCTATGACGGCAGAAATTACAATTTCTATACTCCTCCCACAAAGCCGGACGGATATAGTGTGGCTCTTGTTAATGAAGAGAAGACAGTAGCGCATATTTCCTTTCCTGTATTTTCTGCCTATCTTTCTTCCTTTTCCGAGCCTCATAAGGCTCTCGTAAAGCAAGTCCTTGAAATTCTTTATCCTAATAACCTTATCAGAGCCGATAGTCTTCCGACAACCGCGAGAGCAACTCTCACCGGAAACGAAGAATATAAGCTTCTTCACGTAAAGGTTACCTATCCCGAATTTAAGGGAACTATGGGAATTGTAGCAGAGCATAGTGAGCTTATTGCCGGCAAAATTATAGCTGTAAAGGGTGAATACGCAACCGTGCAAAGATTGCCCGAATGCGAGAGTGTGGAGTCCGAGATAAAGGAAGGATACACTTATATAACACTTCCTGCGATAGTAGGTTACGATATGTTTTTGCTTAAATAAAAAGAAAAAGGCTGAGCAACGTATAGGTGATGTTCTTAGCGAAGAATTTTCACTTTGACAAAAGCGTAAGCATCGCATTTGACTGGTCAAACACTCTATGTGCTAAGCCCAAACCCATATTACAAGCAGAAAGAGATAACAAATCGGTTGTTCGCCGAAATGTTATCTCTTTTCTGTTTTGTTTAATGAAATCGTGGATACACCACGATGAAATCTTCGCTTTGCTCAGATGAAATCCAAGGCAAAGCCTTGGATGAAATCAACTCCGTCCGAGCTTAACCCTGCGAAGCAGGATTTAATCGCGAAAGCGATTTCATCCACCTAAGGTGGATTTCACCCGTTGAAGACGGATTTGACTGCGTGTTCTCCGTTAAGGATAACACGCATAAATGCTCAGTCTTTTTCTAAATATCAGCAGACGGCTTTCGTCCTTTTTTACGGTAGTCCTTAGGCGTCATACCCGACATTTTTTTGAAAAAACGCGTAAAGTAATGAATGCTTTCGAAATTGAGCTCTTCCGCTATTTTCGTAAAGGTATCGGAGGAGCTTAGAATTTTATACTTAGCAGCTTCAAACTTTTTGTCGTTGACAAATTCAACGAGTGTCTTTCCCGTACTCCTTTTAAAATCGCGGCAAAGGGTTGCTCTGTTTGTTTTGAAAAGAAACGCAAGCTCGTCTATCGTGATTCGTTCAAGATAGTTGTCTGTTACGTACGTAATAATTTCATTGATAAGGAGCGGTGCTTCCGCGCCTTCTTCTGCATTTATGTTGAAATTGTATTCCCTTATGAGACGAATGAGAAAGTATTCGAGAAGAATTTTTAACATCTGCTCCGAGGCAAAAAGCTGATGCCTCTTTTTCTTCATATCGTAAACCGGGACGTTATAGGGCGGCATAAAAACGTTTCGCCCTTCCTTTACTATTTCAGCGAGCTTCTTTACGTTCGAATCACCGAGGTGAATGGGCACCTTTGAGAAATCGTCAATTCTCCTTGAATTGCATTCAAATCCGATAATGATTACTTCGGGTGAATTTTCCGCGCTGCAGGACAGGGAATGATGAATGTCCTTTCTATGTATTATCATTTCATTCTCCGAGAGCGTTCCGTTATAATCCTCTGAGGAAATATTGAGAACACCCGAATTGACGAAAACAAGCTCATAAAACGGGTGCATTTCGTCTACGGTAGTCAGGTCGTTTGCAAATTCGAAAAAGTGCAGATTAACAATGCCCGTGACGTTTATTGTATCATTTAATCGTTTAGTTACGTATTCCATACTCGCATTATACAACAGAAAAAGCTAAATGTCAATAAAAATATTTACGAAAGTGCAAAAATTTTTAACGATTTTGTAAATACAAAGCCTATTTATAATTGTATAATAGAAGCAGATAAACTAAATTTTAAAAAGGAGTTTAAAATTATGCAGAGAATTTGCATTCCCGATTGGGAATACCAGGAAAGAGTTAAAAAGGCAGCTAAGATGGTTGCTGACAGAGGTCTTGACGTTATGCTCGTTTGCTCTACCGAGAGCGACTATGCGAACGCAAGATATTTCTCGGGCTTCTGGCCCCTTTTTGAAAGAGCGGGCGTAGCAATCAGTGCTACCGGTGAAGCAGCTCTTCTTGTTGGTCCTGAATCCGCAATTTTCGGAAAAGACAGAAATAAGCTCGACAAGATTTTTGTACTTAAGGAGTTCCGCGAGTCTGCAGACCCCTCATATCCCGAGCTTAAGCCCGATACCTTCCAGGATGCTTTCAAGGCAATTGGAGTTAAGGGTGAAAATATTAAGGTAGGTCTTGGTAGCTACGTTGAGTGTACCCTTCCTATCTACAACGGTCTTAAGGAAGCATATCCTAAGGCTGAAATCTCCGTTTGCAGCGACATTATGGTAGAGCTTCGTAAGATTAAGAGCGAGAACGAGCTTGCTTGTATCCGCGAGGGCTTCCGTATCGTTGAAATTGCAACCGATGAGGTTATCAAGGCTCTTAAGCCCGGTGTTACCGAGCTTCAGATGGTTGGCGTTGCTCAGAGAGTTATCTATGAGCACGGTGCAGAGTACGAAGGACTTCCTATGTACGTATTTTCCGAGGAGAGCACCCGTCACGCAATCAGCCGTTCTTGCTACAGAACCATAAACAAGGGTGATATCGTTCAGCTTAACCTTTCCGCTAAGATTGACGGTTACTCTCCTGCAATCGGTCTTCCTGTAGTAATGGGCAAGCTTGAGGGTGAGCGCCGCGAAATCGTAGAGTTCTGCCGTCAGCAGCACGAGTGGACCTGCGAGCAGATCAAGGCCGGCGTTATGGCTAGTGACGTAGCAAAGCAGTTCCTTCAGAACTTTAAGGATGCAGGATACGAGAAGAACTACGTATACGGTCCCTGCCACGGTACCGGTATGATTGAGGTTGAGGCTCCTTGGATGGAAACCACTTCCGATTATCTCCTTGAAGAAAATATGACTTTCCAGGTTGATACTTACATTTCCGGTCCTACCTTCGGTTGCCGTTGGGAGAAGGGTATCGCAGTTAAGAAGGACGGATACGAGTCCTACACCGATTATCTCAAGAAGGGCATCATCGAACTCGAGTTCTGATAAGATTTTTCTTAAAGCAAATTTGGGTAATGCCGATATCGGCATTACCCATAAATTTTATAAATAATCCTTATAGGAGCTACGTAAATATTATGGCAATAGAAATTAAACCGGCGGTAATGCCGGTGGATAACTTTCCTGCAAAGTGGCAAACGGTAATATTCAGAAATTACGGACTCTTTACTAACGAGCGCATAGGAAAGGTGCTCGGCTGTGATGGGGAAACCGTAAAAAAAGAGGCAGAACGCCTCGGAATTTCAAATACCCCTTATCAGCCCGAATGGGAAAAATCCGGTTACATAACCGCATACAGAATGAACTGGTTTCTTCTTCCGAATGAGCAGCTTATAGAGCTTCTCGGAATAAGCGAGGAAAGATATGAGTTTAACCTTAAGGAAGAGGACTTTCTCGGAATAAAGCTCGGTTATTTCAAGCCTGAGTGCGAACCTGTTCGTTATAAACCTCTCACAAAGGAAGAAATAGCAGAGACTGAAAAAATCGCTGAAAAACTGAAAAAGTATAACCTTTTTCCGACTGCGATGCCCTTTGATTTTGCCTTTGATAAAACCTTTAGAAGCTTTCCTGCCGCCCCCGAGGACAGAAACACCTTTGCACACGGATATCTTACTCCATGCGGAGACGTTTTCGAGGCAGATTCGCAAACATACCTTCCCGATTCGCTGCTAAAAAAGTATCAGGAATCCGGTGTGAAGGGAATCTGGCTTCACGGAGTGCTTTCGAAGCTTTCTTATTATCCCTTCGACCCCACGCTTTCTGAAGGCTTTGAAGAGAGAAGAAGAAGACTTAAGTCTCTCATAGAAAGAAGCGCAAAATACGGTATAAAGATATATATGTATATTGACGAGCCACGTGCGCTTACTAAGGAAAATGCTGAAAAATTTCCGCACCTTATCGGTACGGTAAACAATATTGGAGACCATACTCTTTGTCTTGAAACCGAAGAGGTAAGAGAGTATCTCTTTACCGCTGTGCGCGACCTTCTCAGTGAATGTAATATAGGCGGAATACTCTCCATAACTATGTCGGAATATTTAACGCACTGTCACGCTCATAACAACTGTAATTGCCCCAGATGCAAACAAAACATTACAATGCCTGACAGCGCAGTGCGTGTTAATAATATAATTCAAAAAGCAATTGATGCATCAGGAGCTGACACGGAGCTTATCGCATTTATGTGGGCTTGGAATCAAGGTCGGGGTTGGACGCACGAGGATATCATTCACGCGCTTGACACTCTTGACAAGAAGATTTCCGTGCTTTCCGTCTCCGAGAACGGAATGCCTGTTGAGAAGGGCGGAGTTAAAACAAAGGTTGACGATTATTCTATTTCAAACGTAGGCCCCGGTGAGTATAGTGAGAAGTACCTTGGCTACAGCGCAAAATGCGGTAGAAAGACCTACGCTAAAATTCAGGCTAACAACAGCTGGGAATGTGCCGCTGTGCCTTACCTTCCCGTATTTGATTTGGTCTGGGAGCATCTCAAAAAGCTTTCTGGGGTAGGAATAAAGAATTATATGCTTTCCTGGACGCACGGTGGCTATCCTTCGCCTACGTTTAATCTTATATCTTACTTCCGTGAGGATGCAGATATAGAGGACTGGTATAACAGCTTTTACGGTGAGAACGGAAAAACCGTTCATGAGGCAGTATCTAAAATTTGCGATGGCTTCGTTGAGTATCCTTTCTCTGTAACTCATATGTATCATTCGCCCCAGAATCTGGGTCCTGCGAATATGTGGTCTCTCTATCCGGAAAAGAAGGAATCCGGTATGATATGTCAGGCTTGGGACGATATCGAATTCTGGATGGGCCCGTTCCCCTATGAAGTATTCATTTCCCAAACCCAAAAAATGCTCTCTCTTTGGAACGAAGGAATTGAAATTCTTAAAAGTATAAAGGGTGATGAAAAAGTAAACGAGCTTCTCCTTATGGCAGAGGCAGCCTACATTCACTTGGAGAGTGACCTTGTCCATACGAAATACGCTTATCTTAAAAGAGATATAGCGAAAAACAGGGAAGAGCTTATATCTCTTATGGAGTACGAAAAGGTTCGTACAGAGAGGCTTATAGAGCTCGTTCTTTCGGACGGAAGAATAGGATATGAGGCGTCAAACCACTATTACTATACCGCAAATCTCTTAAAAGAAAAGCTTATAAATATGGATAAGCTTATAGAGGAACTTAAAAAATAAAAAAGCGTGACCGATTTTTTGTCGGTCACGTTTTTAATCTCTGTTAGAATCGTATCTTCCAAGGCAATCTCTGTCAAGAGCACCGACAAAACCGTCAGCTTCGTAAAGAACAAAATTCCAGAGCTTATCGGCTGTAAAAAGCCGTTTTTCTTTATCACCATCTGTGACGAAAGCGTGCTTAGGAGTAGGAGATATGATAATTATCTTCTTGTTATCACCCGGAAGAGAATAATCAAATTTTGATTCGAGCGTGATATTATGCTTCGGAATGCCTATTCGGTGGCGGTAGTGACCGTTGGTTTCCGAAGTAAAGCAAACGGGAACTCTGTATCTCGGGTTTCCTATAATCAGGCAGTCGTAAATTTCATCTCCTCTTATAAGCGAGAATGTGCATTTTCTTTTCTTAGATATAAATGAAAGGCACGGATTTTTTATTTCTGTTACGGTAAATCCCATAGTAGCAGCAGAGATTTTCATTTTTTTGATGAATTTATTTCTTTTTTGCATGGCAATAATAACTCTGAGCCACCAAAGACCGTATAAAAGAAGAATTACAGCAATGATAAATACAGGGATTGTCATAGCCACAGCAACAGCGGCAACAGCTCCTGCCAAAGTAACAAAAACGTAAAACAGAAGAGGCATAAACGGCAGAACTATAGGATATAGAACTGTAACGAAAACGACCCTCAAAATAAGATTTGTTTTGCTCTCTACTGTCTCAAGATTTGCCGTGCGGTAAAGTTGTTTCCAATATCTTACGGCTTCAAATCTTGCGAAAAAGCATAAAAATAGAATTATCGGCAGAGTTACAAGAGCAGGGTATATTCCCGAAGAATAAGGAGAGCGCCCCTCATCTAAGTGAAACATTCCGAAAATTTCGGGAGAAGCACCAAGTAGTGCGGCAAGGGTAATGACAAGGGTAGTTGTGCCGGTTTCTATAAAGAAGCTTTTGTATCCGAAAATTCCTTTAAGTGAAGGCAGTCGTCCCTTGGAGTCGTAAGTATTTTCCATAACCTCATCTCTGGCATAAACGTCATATGTCATAGAAATACCGATGACTGAATTATAGACGAAAAACGAGCATAAAAAGCATATTATGTAAATGGCATAGTTTTCAAGCTCGCCAAACATTGAGCCGGTGGCATATCTTTGCCAGGTTGATAAAGAAACAAAGCTTTTCAGCGTGAGCGCAAAAACAGCGACACCTAGCCCTTTGATTACTGAAAAGTAAAAAGGGCGTACTGAGCGTGGACGTTCGTTATCCATACTTAATACCCCCTTTACGTATAAGTTAAATCTTACTCCTCCATAAGAGCTCGCGCAGAAGCTGCAATAAGCTGAGCTGTGCCCTCGATACCGAGAGTGGAAGAATTGATAGCCATATCGTAATTATCGTACTTACCCCATTTATTTCCCGTGTAGAAATTATAATAGGAAGAACGGCGCTTATCGGTTTTGTTTATAATGTCGATTACCTGAGAGGACTTGATTTCGGGATGACGCTCGGCGACTCTTGCCTTTCTGTGCTCAAGGTCTCCGTAAATGAAGAGTCTGAGAATTCCCTCGGTCTCTCTCAGCACGTGGTCTGAGCATCTTCCTATAATTACGCAGCTGCCTTTTTCCGCGTATTCCTTTATAACCTCAGACTGAAGAATGAAGAGCTTATCGTTTATAGGCATCTTGTACCCAAAATGCATAGTAGTTCCGATAACGTTAGAACCCATTGCCAGCGTGTATAACAGGCTGTTAGCAGCAGATTCATCAGCATTTTTTATAACTTCTACGTTAAGGTTCCCTTTTTCAGCAGCGGCGGTTATAATTTCCTTGTCATAAATCGGAATACCAAGAAGAGCAGCAACTCTCTCTCCGATTTCTCGGCCTCCGCTTCCGTATTGACGGGCAATTGTGATGATAATCTTCTTAGCCATATAAGCTCTCCTTTTCTTAAATTCATTTGTTTATATTATTATAGCAAAAAAATGACGCTTTGTAAATAGTTTTTAGTTTAAAATTTAACTGTTTTTGCCAAAAAATATTGAAAAAAACCAATTTGTATGGTAAAATTATACTTAACAAAGGCATAGGGGCGAAAAAATGAAGCTTGCAATATCATCAATGATTTCCAAAATAGATAGCTTTTCTGCAAAAAAACTCGGTCTTTCGGTGAAAGAGCTTATGAGAAAAAGCGGAGAAGCAGTAGCTGACGCAGTAAGAATGAGGGTTAAACCCGGCTCTTCCGTTATAGTTCTTGCGGGAAAGGGAAATAACGGCGGTGACGGATACGCTGCTGCGGTCAATTTAATGGACGAATATAATCTCACGGTTTTTGACGTACTCGGAAAGGGGCAGAAGACTGAAGAGGGAAAGTATTTCCTCGAGCTTTTTCTTGAACGCGGAGGAAGGCTGGAAAAATACGAGCCCAGCGAAAAGATACATACTGAAATAAAAAGCGCAGCTTGTGTAATAGATGCGATTTTTGGCACGGGATTTGTCGGAGAGATGCCGGAGAGTATGAGACCGCTCGCAATAACGGTCAGAGAGGCTGTAGGAACTCATAAGATAGCTATAGACGTTCCTCTCGGTATAAATCCCGATAACGGTAGCGTAAGTGATTTTGTTATAAGCGTTGAAGCAACGGTGGCGTTGACGTTTATAAAGCCCGGTATAGTCTCATATCCTGCCAGAGCGTATGTCGGAGAGATAATTTACGATAGTCTGGGACTTCCTGAAGATCAGATAAGCAAGAATTTCCACTTTAAGTATAATATGGTGGATTCTCAGTTTGTAAAAGAAGTACTTCCCAAGCGCGAAAACAATTCAAGTAAGGGAACTTTTGGCAAGCTTCTGATGATAACGGGCAGCGAAAAATATCGAGGAGCAGCCTATCTTTCTGCTGAGGCGGCTCTCAGAGGCGGCGTGGGACTTGTAACCTATCTCGGCGCTGAATCACTCGTAGCTGAGTTGTCGCAGAAATATCCCGAAATCGTGTATAAGAAAACTTCTCCGATAAGCGAGATTACGGATGAGGAGCTTGAAGAAATCTCAGAGCTATCCAAAAAGCATACAGCTACTCTCATAGGCTCAGGCTCGGATAATACGGAAGGTCTTTTAAGGCTCACTCTTAAGCTTATTGACAGTGAGGGGGGAACGCTTATACTTGACGCAGATGCGATTAATGCACTTTCAGAAATAGGCGAAAAAGGCAGGCTCGCAATCAAAAACGCAAAAAGAGACATTATAATAACTCCTCACCCCCTTGAATTTGCCAGATTAATAGGCGATGAGGTTGCCGCAGTTCAGCTTAACAGACTTGAAAAAGCAGAAAATTTTGCAAAAGAAACCGGCTCTATAGTAGTTCTTAAGGGAGCAAGCACGATTGTTACGAACGGTGAAAGTGTTTACATTAACGCTTCCGGATCTTCGGCTCTCGCTAAGGCGGGCAGCGGTGACGTTCTCGCAGGACTTATCGGAGCAATGTGCGCTCAGCGTTCTATGAATGACGAGTTATCTGCTACCGTATCGGTATATCTTCACGGAGCAGCGGGAGACAGTCTTGCCAAGGAATTTTCTACGTACGGAGTAACACCCTCTGATCTCCCAAAGAGAATTGCGGAGCAGCTGCGCATTGTCGAAGAAGGAAATGAAGCTTAAAAGATAACTAAATTGTAAATGTTTTGCCTTTAGGTATTGACTTTGCGAAGCAAATAAGATATAATAACATTGTTTAATTTTGGACGAATAAATGGAGGCTTTCCTGATATGAAAAAGATTATCAGTTTGATTTTGTGCATAGCACTCGTTTCGTTGGTTCTCGTATCCTGCGGAGATGAAGAGCATGTGCATCAGTATAACCGCGATGACTGGGCATCTGATAAAGATGGACATTGGTATGCTAATACCTGTGGCTGCGAAGATGCAGGAGTAAAGAATTTCGCGGAGCACGATTATTCTATGAATAACGGATATTGCGGCGTTTGCGGCTATAAAAATTGCGACAAAACCGACTATAAGTACGATTTTAACGAAAATTCGCATTGGCTTACACCTTCTTGCGGTCATACAGGCTCGAATTCCCACCTGCCCATAAAGGATGTTGAAGTTCATAGCTTTAACGAGAGCGGAAAGTGCACCGAATGCGGATATCAGCGTGTAAACTGATTGTTTTAAAGCTTGAATTGTAATTAAGAAATAAAAACCGCTTCAACAAGTCTCCATAGGAGAATGCTGAAGCGGTTTTTATGTTTATTTGTTTTCGATAAGCGTGATTATCTTTTTAAGAAGGTCTTCCGTGGTGGGATTAGCTTCTCTCTCAAGTCTTGCTTTTTCTTCTGCTTCCGCCTTAGCTGCCTCTTCTGCAGCCTTAGCCTCTTCAGCCTTCTTTGCGAAATAAGAAGCAACGGCAGCCTTGTCCGTAACCTTTATTCCCATCCCCTTGAGCTCTTTTTTCTGAGCACGGGTCAACTTTCCTTCCATAAGCTCGCTTGCAAATTTCAGCTGTTCTTCTCTGAGCTTGTTAATTATTTTAACAATAGAGAAGAGAACGAAAGCAACGAGGAAGAAGTTAATTACAGCGTTTATGAACGAGCCCCAATCTATGTAGATTGAGTTTGCAAGGTCTATCACCTCGGTATCCTTTCCTAAATCGTCCTTAACGTAAGCGGTTACGAGAAAGGTATGAAGATCAGAAAGAGAATTTTTGCCGAATATAAGAGCAAGAAGTGCATTAATAATCGGTTTGAGAATAAAATTGCTCATTCCGTTAACTATCGCGGTAAACGAGCTACCAACGATAACACCGACAGCCATATCAATTACGTTGCCGCGTGTTATGAATTTTTTAAATTCTGAAAAGAACTTTTTCATAAAAATCTCCTTTTTTAAAATTATGTATCTATTATAACCCTTGCTGCGTAATTTGTCAATACAAGTCGAAAAAGAAATAATTAGCAGAACCTTGTTGGCTTTTAGAATAATTAAATCTCGTATACCTTGTTGCAAAAAGAAAATATGTAAAAAGTTAAAAGAAAGAAAAACGGCTGTATTTCAGCCGTTTTTTCTAATTTATATTTACAATTTTATTTTTTTAGTTCGCCAAGAAGCTCTTTTCCTGCAGCAATAATAGATTCTGCAACGCCGCCTTTATAATTTGATGTGCGGGCCTCATAGCCGCCTTCGTCAAAGGCAGACTTCATAGGGAAGTAACCGTTTGAGCCATTTGTAAGAGCGCAGGGAAGAATCATATCCCAGCCGGGAGTATCCTTTATCTGTCTTCCGATGTCCGTGAAGGGCTCACCGGGAATAGTAACGAGCGCAACGCTTCCGATACGAAGACCTATCATATTAAGAGCAATTGTGTAGGGGCCGTTCTCAAGTCTGCACATACGGTAAGCCTCCGCAACCACTGTGGTAAGCTCCATAGCCTCAAAGGGTATCTGATCGTCATGTCCTGCCTCGTGAAGCTCCTTGTACTTATGAGCAAGGGGAACGTCTTTCTTATCCGGTACATTCGTTGGAACCTCAAGACACTTGTGTATAACCTCGATATCGTCAACGTCTATATAAGCAACCTTGTCGTACACTTGAAGAATCGTACCTGCAAGCGCGCGTCCTACAAATCTTGCCATACCCCAGCTCTTCATTTCATTGTCGAAGCTGATTTCTGTGTCATTCATATCGCCGGGAAGGGGATGCACGTTAGTGCTTCCAACGTCACCCTGAGCACCCATAACGCAGATAACCTTAGTTCCGTCAAGAGCTTTTTCAATGGTTCTCTTAACCCAACCGGGCCAGTCAGAGCAAAGAACGTCACCGTTAACGGTATCTGCGTGAAGTCCGTAGTTAAGAAGCACAACCGAATCCGCGCCCTCTCTGTCAAAGCGAAGCACGTTAACTCTTTGGTCAAGCTCGCCGATAGGGTGGTCGATGTTAGGATCGTTGATGGGAGGGCAGGTCTGAGTATTTCCGTCCTTCATTTTGTATCTTCTTATGTATGCTATTCTGTCCGGCGCGTGTCCTACCATATATCCCATTTTGGCAGGCTTAAGCTCCTTGAGCGCAAGAACGGCAAGGTCGCTGACTCTGTTGACTACAAAGTTAACGTAAGCGGTAACCTGGTCTGCATCTACGGGGAATGAGCCGGAAGTGGTAAAGTAAGAGCCGGTGTGAGTGTGAGTTGCAGAAATGATTATATTTGCTCTGTCTATACCGGTAGCCTCAACTATAGCGTCCTTCATTCTTTCAACTACCGGGTTAGGAACGCTGCAGCAGTCAACGCTGAAAATAAGGAATTTCTTTTCTCCCATAGCAAGAGAAAGCGCAGAAGCGGTGAGGTCATCGTAAAATCCGCTTGCATAACGCGGAACGTAATAACCCGCAATCGCAATTCCGAGCGGAGGATTGATGTTTACCGAAGCATAGCCGACCTGAAATTTGTTCATTTTGTATTCTCCTTTGAAATTAAATTCTTTCCTTGAGTTCCTTAAGCATTGCAGCACTTTCATTAACGATAACGTCAGCAACACCTCTCTTAAAGCTTGAGGTTCTGGTTTCGTATCCTCCCTCGTCATAAGCCGAGTTGTTTGGAAAATATCCCATGCTTCCGTTAGAAAGTGCGCAGGGAACTATTATCTCAAAGCCGCCGAGTTCCTTTATTCTTTCTCCTATGTTGGTGAAGGGCTCACCGGGGATAGTGCTGAGAACAAGGCTTCCTATTCTGAGCGCCATAAGCTCGGCAGGAAATTCAAACGGTCCCTTCTCAAGCCTTATCATTCTGTTAGCCTCTGCAACTACGGTAGTAAGCTCCATAGCCTCAAAAGGAATGAGGTCATCTCGTCCCGAATCGTGAAGCTGCTTGATTCTTCTTGCTTCCGGCATTTGCTCGGCAGTGGGATTGTTAGCGGGAATAGCAATTTTTCTGTGAATAACGTCAATATCGTCAACGTCAATATAAGCTACCTTGTCAAATACCTGAAGCACGGTTCCGGCTAGAGCCCTGCCTACGAAGCGTGCCATTCCGGGACTCTTCATTTCGTTGTCAAAGCTGATTTCGGTGTCGTTCATATCACCGGGAAGGGGATGCACGTTAGTGCTTCCAACGTCACCTTGGGCGCCCATAATGCAAAGACATTTCGTGCCGTCAAGCGCCTTTTCGAGCGTTCGTCTGGTCCATCCGCACCAGTCGGAGGAAACTAGGTCTCCGTTAACCGTATCAGCGTGTATACCGTAATTAAGTATAACAACCGATTCAGCTCCCTCTCGGTCAAAGCGGATTACGTTAACCCTCTGGTCAAGCTCACCGATAGGATGGTCGATGTTAGGGTCGTTGATAGGAGGGCAGGTCTGTGTCGATCCGTCCTTCATTTTATATCTCCGTATATATGCGATTCTGTCGGGAGCATTACCTACTGCATAACCAACCTTAGCGGGCTTAAGTGTCTGGAATGATAAAACAGCGAGGTCTTTTATGCGAGCCGTAAGAAGCTCTACGTATCGCATAACGATTTCCTCTTCGTTTTCACCTGCTGCAAAGCCTCCGGGCTTTGAGGTGAAGGGGCCCGTATGAGTGTGAGTTGCGCTGATAAGCTGGTTTTCCCTAGGAACTCCCGTTGCCTCTTCTATAACGGCAGTAAATTTGTCTGTAAGTGCCTTGTTTATGCTGCAGTTGTCGATGCTTATAATTAAAAACTTTTTATCACCCTTCTTGAGTGCTATAGCAAAAGCTTCAAGGTCATCGAGATATCCGCTTGCAAGTCTCTTGACGTAATATCCGAAAAGAGCCGAGCCGAGCGGCGGATTTATATTTACTCTGGCATATCCAACCTGAAAATCATTATTCAAAATGCTGCACCTCTCCTCCAAGAATTACCTTGTCAATATTGAATTTGTCATCAACGATAATAAGGTCTGCGGTTTTTCCGACAGTAATCGTACCTATCTCGTTATCAAGTCCGATAACTCTTGCAGGGTTTCTTGCCGCCATAATAAACGCCTTTGCAATACCGCAAGAGGTATGCGACATAATATTCCTACAAGCCTGATCCATAGTCATTTTGCTTCCCGCAATTCCGCCTCTCGGGTCAAAGTTAAGGTCATCAACGTGAGAAAGCCATTCGGGATTAGGGTTGTTATGTATGGTACTGTCGGTTATAAGAACCACCTTGTCATATCCCTTATAGTGAAGCATAAGCTGCTGCATATCTCTGTTTACGTGAATACAACAGGAGTCACTGATAAGCTCAGTATACATATCGGGATTTGTGAGCGCATACTCGTCAACACCGGCGCAGCGAACACCGGGACCGTCCTTTTTATACTTATGGGTAGCGTTCATAGCGTGAGTGAGAAGAGTTGGCTTGTATTTTTCAAGCGCGACTATCTCTGCGGGAGAAGCTATCGTATGACCGAATGCGATAACGGTATTTGGATTTACCTTTCTTGCATACTCAATGAAGGAAGCGATATTTTCTCTTTCGGGAGCAACAGTCCATACGGTAGCAAGGTCGCCAAGCTCGTCAACGAGAGGCTTGTAATCTTCCTCGTTTACTCCGAATCTCCAGGGGTTAGTGTCCGAGTGTGAGCCGTGGTTGGGGTTGGTGTAAGGACCTTCCATATAAATACCCTTAATTGTCTTCGCCTTGGGCATAGCCTCTTTTATAGTCTTTATAACCTTATAATAGGTTTCAAGCGTCATATGATAATCAGGAGTAGCGAGGAGAGACGTAGTACCGTGGCGAAGGAAGAAGTCTGCCGCCTCTACAGGATTATAGCAGGTAGAATATCCGCCGCCTCCGTGTACGTGAAGGTCAACTAGACCGGGGCCTACGTATTTGCCGTTCGCATCAATAACCTCAGCTCCTTCGGGAATTTCAGTAGATGCCATGGGGCCGTAAGCGGCAATTTTATCACCGGCAATAAGAAGTGTGCCGTCCCAGATTATACCGGTTTCAAGAACTATTTGACAGTTTGTTATAGCAGTAGTAATTTTCATATTCATCACCTCTTAAAATTTACATACCTCTCCGCCGAGAAGCACCTTGTCTACGTTAAATCTATCGTCAACTATAACGAGATCGGCAGTTTTTCCAACCTCTATAGAGCCTATCTCATCATAAAATCCGAGAAGCCTTGCAGGGTTTGTCGAAGCCATAATAAATGCCTCACAAATGCCGCAGTTAGTGTGTGCCATAACGTTTCTGCAAGCCTTGTCCATAGTAACCTTGCTTCCGGCAATACCGCCTCTCTCGTCAAAATTAAGGTCGGTCACGTGCTTATAATGCTCGGGAGCAGGGTTTTCGTAATATGTACAGTCGGTTATAAGAATGACTCTCTCAAGTCCCTTTCCTTTGATTAAGTATCTCTGAAGCTCAGGGGGAACGTGAATAGCAAGTGAGTCACATATCATTTCGGCATAAACCTCAGGCTCTGTGAGAGTGTATTCGTCAGGGCCGTAGCTTCTAGTGCCACCGTAAACAGGCTGTCTACCCGTAGCGTTAAAGGTGTGCGTCATAAGGGTGGGGCGGTTTTTGCCGAGCGCTCTTGCTTGCGCTGGAGTAGCATCGCTGTGTCCCATAGCAATTATAGCGTTGGGGTTTACCTTTTTCGCATACTTTACAACCTCCTCAACGCCCTCAAGCTCGGGAGCAAAAGTCCACACGAGAGCAAGGTCTCCTGCTGCATCTATAATCGTTTTATATTCGTTTGGGTCAATGGGATGCCTCCAAGGGTTTTTGAAAGCGCCCGAGCCGTAGCTTGTGTTTGTGTATGGGCCTTCAAAATAGATGCCCTTAATGGTTTTTGCCTCGGCCATATTCTCTTTTATGGTGCGAATGGCATTCATATGAGCATCGTAGTCAATATCATAAGAAGGTGTAGCAAGAATAGAGGTTTCTCCGTGTGAGAGAAAATATCTTGCCGCTTCTACAGGCTGACGGTAGGTAGAATATCCGTTTCCTGCGTGTACGTGAATGTCAATAAAGCCGGGACCAACGTATTTTCCTTTCGCATCAATAACCGTAATGCCCTCAGGAATTTCGGTTTCTCTTGCCGGTCCGAACGCGGCAATTTTATTATTTGAGAGAAGCAGGGTAGCATCCCAAAGTATACCTCGCTCCAAAACCAGCTGACAGTTTGTTATAGCCTTTGTGATTTTCATATAAATCTCCATTATATACTAAAAGTTGCAGACCTCTCCGCCAAGAATAACCTTCTTAACGTCAAATCGGTCGTTTACTATTACTATGTCGGCAGTCTTTCCTACCTCAATAGTGCCTATCTCATCATCAAGACCAATGGCTCTTGCAGGATTCCTTGATGCCATAAGAAAAGCTTCGCAAATGCCGCAGTTGGTGTGCGCCATAATGTTTTTGCAAGCCTTGTCCATGGTGAGCTTGCTTCCCGCAATACCGCCGAAAGCATCAAAATTTATGTCGGTAACGTGAGCGTAGCGCTCAGGTGCGGGATTATTATAAACCGTACTGTCGGTTATAAGCACCACCTTATCAATGCTCTTGCCCTTTATAACGTAGCGTTGAAGCTCGGGGGAAACGTGAACCGCCATAGAATCGCTTATCATCTCTGC
Source organism: Eubacteriales bacterium (assembly GCA_045594785.1). GTDB lineage: Bacteria > Bacillota > Clostridia > Oscillospirales > CAG-272 > UBA1740. The sequence goes on along the minus strand of JAZNZE010000054.1, from coordinate 22,501 downwards.
GTAAACGTCAAATTCCTTGAGTGCGTATTCGTCAGGACCGTAGCTTCTCGTACCGCCGTAAACAGGCTGTCTTCCGGTAGCGTTTAGAATGTGAGTTATAAGTCTTGGGCGGTATTTGCCCATAGAGCGTATCTGCTCAGGGGTAGCATCGCTATGACCTACGGTGAAGAGAACGTCAGGGTTAACCTTTCTCGCATATTCGAGGAAGGGCATAAGTCCCTCGCCCATTCTCTCCGGACCAACCATCCATACCTTAACGTCAGTGCCGGCTGCATCCACGAGAGGTATAAAATCCTCCGGCATAACAGGTTTGTGTCCCCACGTATTAAGCTTTTTGTTAGCTCCGTAGTTGGGGTTGTAGTACGGGCCTTCCATATAAATACCCTTAAGGTTTTTGGCTTCCTTAATCCCTTTCCTTACAGTGCGGATTATCTCAAGGACCTCGTCAAGTGTCTTGGAGGCAGTACCCGAAGGGGTAGCCAGAACAGAGGTCTCACCGTGAGAGAGGAAATGCTTAGCAGCGTTCACGGGATCGGAAAACATCTGAAATCCACCGCCGCCGTGAACGTGTATATCAACAAATCCGGGGCCAACGTAATTTCCTTCTGCATCAATTATTTCAACATCTTCGGGAATTTCAGTCTCTCTCGCATGACCGAATGCGGCTATTTTATCATCAGAGAGCAGCAGCGTTGCATTCCATATTATGCCTTTTTCGAGAACGAGCTGGCAGTTGGTGATAGCCTTTGTTATATTCATTTCTGACATATGTTTCCTCCTTGTCGTAAAAATGAATGATTATAATTTTTCACGTTAATTATACACTAAATATTTATGAATGTAAATAGATTTTCGGTTTTATTTTGAACTTATTTTTATTATGTTTCGTTTTAAAAACAGAAATTTGTAAATTTAGTTTATTTGACAGTAAAAAATGAAAGCGCTGAGCAATTGAACGCCCGCGCTTTCATTTGGTTTATTATTTAGTTAAAACTTAATTAATCGAAAGCAAAACCGAGATATTCGGGTTTTTCTTTAAAACCTTGGTCAAGAGAAAGATACATAGCAAATGGCTTGGATTTTCCGTAACGGCGAACCGTTGCCTTTGAAAAGCCAAGCGAGCCGACAACCGATGGGAGAAGTTCCTCGTTGCCGAAAAATTCTATAATACGAAGACTCTCGGTATCCTTGCTTTTTGCAAAAATAAAATTATCGCTTTTGTAAAAATCTGTGATAGAGGCAAGAAAACGTAAACGTTTATTGTCAAAAATCAGGCTGTTTGGGGGTAAATATGATTCTCTACGAGCTAAATATTCTTCCGCAGTTATTTCTTTAAAATCCGCTTTTTTATCAGAGGCAAAGATTTCGCTAAAGTCGATAAAGCAACACTCGGTATAGCCGAGTCTTCCGTAAAAATTAAAAAGCTTGTCGCCTGCGGGAACTAGCATTACGATAGAGTAGCCCTCTTCGTTAAGTAATTTGTGGCATCTTTTTAGAAGAGAGGTAGAATATCCCTTTCCTCTTTGAGCCTTTTTGGTTGCAACACCGTAAATATACGCAGCTTTTTTATCTCCCACTTTACCGTCAAACCAATAAAGAGATGCTGCGAGCTCACCGTTATCGTAAGCGGCAAGTGAGTTCTCTTTAGTAAAGGCAAGTGAAAAGAAAAGGTCGATAAAATCATCAGTATCCAGAAAGGCCTCTTTCCATAAAGCCTTGAGGCTCGGAATATCCGAGCTTTTCGGAAAATCAATAGTCATATCCGTCCTCCAGAAGATGTGCCCAGCATTTTTCGACCATATGATGTGGCTTGTAGCTTTCTTTAGCTTTGCGAAGTCCTTCAAGTCCCATATCTTCCTCGCGGTCGAGATATTTTATATCCGGATATTTATCACGTATATATCTTGCGAATTCATAGTTTACTACGGTATATGCACCGTTAATGTCTGAACGGGCCTTTTCAAAATGAACGTCAAAGGTATCGCTTGAAAGTCGGCTGCCTATAGTAAATGCAAGCACCTCACCTTTATAAGTGATAATAATCCCGGCAAGCCTAAGCTCTGTGTAATGCCTAAGCGCTCGTTCTATTGCAGCCTTCTCCATATGAAAGTCCGAATCGGGATTTTCTTTTGTTTTCGTATCAAACCAGTTTTCAGCAAATTGACGAACAAAAGGTATGTTTTTTTCGGTAATAGGCTCTGCAACATATCCCTCATAGGCTTCTTTAAAGCGGTTAAGGTGGTTTTTCTTTCCGTGATATTTCTTTCCCGAAAGCTCTGCAAGGTCGTTAATATCGTAAACGTAATCGTAAGAGCCTCTGTCGCAGTGAAAACGGAATTTTCCCGGGTAAAGATTCTCAATTGTTTTTGCCTCATCACCTACTATTCCGCTGATTCTGCAGGGAATACCTCTTGCTCGTGCATCTGCAATTATCTCATCAAGCACCGCCTTTTTATCTCCCGCACCGAGCGGATAAGGATAAACGGTTCGTCTGTCAAACTGAGAAAACATAACAATATGACCGCGAACTACGGCAAAGCTTTGTCTTCCCCACAGATAAAGGTTAGCAAATGAAAATTCACAGCCTCTTTCACCGGTGGAAAAAAGATATTTTTCATATAAGTCCTTATCCTCGGGAGTAAAAGGCTTGAAATCTATAATTTCTTTAGTTTTTAACATAAAAATTCCTTATATTTCAGTAGTTATATTTTGCACTTTATTTCTTGGTTGTATTCTTTTCGGAGGTGAGAAATTCTTTTGCCTTGTGAAAAAGAGGGGTTGGGAAAAAAAGCTTGTCAATGAGCTTGCCCATAGTGCTGATGATGGGAGCGTTTATAATCGCAGTAACTATTGTACCGAGCCCTATGCTGTGGAATGAAGAATATCCGATAGTTGAAAAATCAAAGCTTTTTGCGTCACCGAAAAGAATAAGCGCAAGTGTTATGGAAATTACGAGCAGGAAAATGTCGAACACCCATTTTACCTTGTCGACACTAAGATTAAAGCGTTTTGAAATCTCCGCAACAAACAGCTCATAGACCTCAAGCGGAAGATAGGTTCTGAAAAAACAGGCGACTCCAAAACCGCAGACTAGGTCACCGATAAGGAGTAAAAGCCATCTTGCCCAAACCGCGCTTACCTCAAAAAACTCAAAAATGAAAAGAAAGAGGTCAAGCGTGTAGCCGTAGATTACCGCAACGGCAAATGCTAGAAGATATCTCCAGTTAAATCTGCGGATTGCAAAGCACATAATTAGCAGAAGAAGTCCCTGAAATATATATTCGTTAACTCCAACACTGAAAAAGGAGTTAACCGAGCCAAGCGCCTCGGCAAGCACGAAAGCGGGAGCCGCAATCATAGAAACGCCGAGCTCTGCCTCGTTGCAAATTGCAACACCGAGCGCCACGAAAACAATGCCGAAGATCCAGAGCAGCTCGGAGGATTTTTTGATTTTTCTCATACTAATGCCTTTCGTTGAAAGATTAGAGGCTGTTAAAAATAAATTTTTTGCAAAATTTAAAAAACACTTGAAAAAATGTTTTTGCTATGATATAATAACTTAGTCACCGAATAAAACACTTTATAAATTAAGTGATTATTCAAAAATTTTATACGCAGAGGTATCTCACCTAATGTGAGTGGCGCGAAGTGGATTCGGCTACGCCGAGCCATTCGATACCGTAACTGCGTATTCAAAATTTCATACGCAGAGGTATCGAAGTGGTCATAACGGGGCTGACTCGAAATCAGTTTGTGCCAAAAGCACACGAGGGTTCGAATCCCTCCCTCTGCGCCATAACAAAGAGCCTTGAAAATGTTGGTTTTTCTAATGTTTTCAAGGCTTCTTTTGTTTTTTAAATATGCACAAAAATACACTAAAGCACACTGAAAATCATTTTCAAGGGAGTCAAAAAAGAGTCAAAAAACTCATAGTTGTTTAGAATAACGGGAATTTAGCTTGTCCGCAACCTTTTGAATAATCTGCATGGCCAAGCGCATTTTGTAAGTCTTTAGGCTGAAAATATCTTCCTCGACTACCACCGTTGCGTATGAGTGCCTTAACTGACGCGAGGAATAGGATATCCCTATATCCTTTGAATAATTAGCGTAAAGCTGCGCAAATCTATGTTCTGATAGAGGTGTTTTTCCGCCATCGTCACTTAGTATACTCACTAACAGCACATACGGAAGAAGAGTATCTACCGAGCTTAACCCTGATATCATTGAAGCCGGAACACATACAACCGCTTGGACTGAGGATATCGGAACAGAGCGTATCAATGCGGACCTTTATAACAAAGATGGTGATAAGACAACACATCAGCCTGAAAACAAACCACGTACTAATATAATTTCTACCGATGACGAGGAAAAGAAAAAAGAAAAAGAGGCATATATTGAGGCTCCTGATAACGTATCAGAAAGTATTACCAATATACCTGACAACGTTTCTCTTGATAACGTATCAGAAAGTGTTGAGAATATTACTAATAATGCTTCTAATGATAATGTATCTGATATTGATTCCGTTGACTCTGTAGAAACGGAAGAAAGTACAGTAAGCCTTGAAAAAGCTTCCCAAAATTATGGAGCGCAGGCTCAGGCCATGATACATACCTATCGTGAAGGCCAGGACGTTATCAAATACGACAGCGCGTATAAAATTGCCTACGATATGGGCAAGAGCGGAGTTTCTCTGTCCTACGTTATGAACAGCGAAGCGACCACTTATCTTTCCGAAAATCAAAGGCAGTTAGCCTACGAAGCAGGCAAGGCAGCGGCAGATACCAAAGCTAAAGTTCAGGACGCTAAGAATAAACAGGCTGCAACAGGAAAGACCGGGCGTAGAAAAGGTACGGTTCATGGAAGAGGGGTTAAGATCGAAGACCTTAGAAAGACTTTCAATGATTCTCAGAATACCGCCTATAAAATACTTGTTACTATAGCAGAGGCTACAGGTATTGATATCGTACTTTATAAATCTAATATCAACGCAAACGGTGACTTTGAGGGCGCACAAGGTAAATTTAAATGGTCCGAGGATACGATTTATATTGACATAAATTCCGGCCTTGAAAATGTAAAAAGCGCAAACGACCTTTCAAAGTATGCTATGCTGAGAACATTTTCACATGAATTTACACATTTCATTGAAAAATGGAATCCCGTATGGTATAATGAATTCAGAAAAGCGGTTTTCGAGGAACTGACTGCACGAGGCGAAAACGTAGACTATCTTATAACGCTAAAGGCTGCTTCAGGACTCGATTACGATAAAGCAAGCCGTGAATTTGTTGCGGAGGCTATGACCGATATTCTCCCCGATTCACACTTTGTCGAAACTCTTGCAAATAAGCATAAGAATATCTTTCAGAAGCTTCTTGAAAAGTTGAAGGAATTCCTTGCAGATATTAAGGCATATTTCAAAGCTTTGGTAAATAACCCTTCAATAGAGGCAAGCGCCCTTAAAGAGCAGGTCGGAGATGCTGTGCATTATGTAGAAAAGATTGTGGAGCTTTTCGATAAGGTTGCGGTAGAGTCTGTTGAAAATTATCAGATGACTGTTGCTTTTGAAAAAAAAGCAGAAAATATTGCAACTAAGCCTGAAAATAAGGCAAAAGCGGAAAAAACACTCTTTGAGAAATACAACGAAGTAAAGCAGAAATATCCTAATAATATTGTGCTTTATCGTGTAGGCGATTTCTTTGAAGTGCTTGGAGAAGATGCAGCGTTTGTTGCAAAATGGACCGGTACAACAATGACCTCAAGAAACGATCCTAATTCAGGTCGTGTTCCTATGGTTGGTTTCCCATTCCATAAGTTAGACAAGTACGTAGAGAAAATCAGAACGCATCAGGATGTTACTCTTGTTCAAGAAGAAAACGGGACAGCTAAAGAATATCCTATGGCTTCAGTGAAAACTTCTAACAATAACGCTACAGGCGGAGGTATTATAAATGGCAGAGAACAGAAAGAAACTGACAACGGAAGAAATTCACGCACAGTTGAGACAAACAATAGCGGAACACGAGAGACGAATGAAAACCGATCCGAAATACAAAGCACAGTCGGAGAAACGCAGGAAGGAACTGGAGAAGAAAGCAGGCTTCATCGGGGACAGCATAATGATAGAGGATTAATAGAAAAAGCAATTCAAAATATTATAAATCCTCAGAATTATATCACACCTGACAAGAATTCAGACCTTTATAATTTACAAGCAAAATGCTCCAACGATTATGGAATAGAATGCCATGTTGTGAGAAAGGAAGCTTGGTTGACGGACTTTTTCGGTGACTCGCCTGCATGTTCTTATAAAGGAAAAATATATGTACCTGAAAATATTGATACCGAAGATGTGATTGATGTTCTTCCGCACGAAACTACCCATATAATGCTACAGCTAAAATTCAAGCCTTATATGGATTTCCTTGATAGCACCCCTGATATGCTTAATTTTAAGGAAGAAAAAATAGAATCGCTTAAATCAATAATCGAGGAACATCTTGGAATCAACTTCTTTGATATGAATGATTTTCAGCGTAACAGATTTTATGATGAAATAAATGCTTTCGTTTACGGATTGTTTGAAGGTGGTGCCTTATCAAATACCGAGTATGACTATGGAGAATGGATCCCGAGCGTATTTAATGATTTTGAATCGTATACAAGAGAGCTTTCTGCAATACACGAGCAATTCAAGGTTGAAAGAAATGGTGTTGGAGAATACTCGGATGAGTCTATCGAGAAAAGAGAAAACGCATACAAAAAGAAATTCTCTCAGTGGCTTAAAAAATCAAGCAGAAAGTACGCGCTTAACTATGGTGGAGAAAAATTGCTTTCAAACGGTGCTTTCGGCATGAAAGCAACCGAAGAGGAGATTGGTTGGGCAAAACTCGAATTTTCGGGTATGATAACCGAAACTGACCTTCCTAAACAGACCGCAACTTTGCTTGATAATGCTAATACTCCGGTAACCGAAGCTCCTCTCGAAGGTGGGGCAGGTAAGGATAGCGTTTATGTATTTAACTTTGACGGTAGGAAAAACGTATATAACAAAAAACTGTTATCTATGCTTGACGGAAATCTCTTCTATGCGGGAGATTTTAACGGCTTCAAAATACTAAAAGCATTAGACACCAAGGGGACTATTGCAGGATTTTTACTTCCTTTAATACTGAATACTGAGGTAACAAACACTAAACCGTCTAAACTCAAAAGCTTTTCAAATAAATTTCTATCTCAAATATCGAAGCAAACCGAGCTTGACGAGAAGCGTAAGCGCTATAACGAGGTTATGGAGATACTGAATCCTAAAGAGGAGCAGGCTCTTGACAGCGCTGACGAAGATACCGTTCAGGAGCAGAGCAGAGATTATCTTGGAGACTATACTGAGGAAGAATATAATAGATTCGGTTGGGCGAGAGAAAACGAAGTTCTGAGTGCAAAAGAAAACGAGCGTTTACGTTCACTGTTTGCAGATGCAGTAAGTAAGCAGGCTAATCCACCAAAAACCAAGTCAGGCGAGTATATGATAGCGATAGGCGAGAATGTTGATAACAAAATCGCTTATATGACCGGGGATATAGATAGTCCTGTGATTACTCGTGTCTTGGAAATTGACGAATATAACGAAACTAAATTAGACGAAATAAGGAGAGACTTGTATGAGACTGAGAGGTCAGGAATACAGCGACAGACTGGAGGCGTTTTCACACGCTACACTCGTTTTGATTTCGGAGATAATGTCCTTACCGAAGGAAGTGTACGAAAAAGGAAGGGATATAACGACCAACTCAGAACTGAGCGAGGAAGAAGTAGTAAGACAACTTCAAGAGTTAAAGAGATCCTATTCGATGACAACGGAAACGAAATAAGCCGTAGTTATTCTGATGAGCAGTATCAGCAGCGAAGCGAGGGATTGACAGACCGTGAAGTGCTTGAACTTGCTGCTAACGAAGTCAAAGTAAGTGACCTTACGCAAGCAGAGAACGATGCATTGACTATCTTCCAAGATAGGCTTGCAAATCTCAAAGACCTTCAGGAAAAGAGAGCCGAGCAGGGCAGACTCTACAAAGAGCAGCAGTTCGGAGCAAAGCCTAATAGAGAAGAAGCTACTAAAACTCACAACCGTATGCAGATTCTTGACGAGCAGATAAAGAAAGCAACAGCTGATGTTCTTTCCGTAGAGGAAAAAGAAGTATTTAAGCAGGTGCTTACTAAGGCTCGTAAGGTTGTAGAGCTAAAGGAAAGACAGCACGGACAGGAGATACTTAACCGTTGGCGTGACCGTAGAAATAATGCGGTTGCTATCAAGAAGTATCGTGACCGCCTCCGTGGTGACGTGGACGAGCTTACGAATTGGATTATCGGTCCTAACAACAAAGATATTGCAAAGCACGTTCCCGATGTGCTGAAAAATTCCGTTATTCCGTTCCTTTCAAGCATTAACTTTATGAGTAAACGTTCCTTAAAGGGCGGTAATGCAACGGTTTCAGATAAAGAGTTTATAAAGAGGTTAAATGCGCTGCAATCAGCTATTAAAACTAACATAGATGTCTATGGTATGTACATATGCTGCACGGACGGAGGAGTGAAGAACGGATATGCTACAGACTTATATAAGACTGCTGTTAATCGGTTTGAGGAATTGAAGACTAAAATACAAGATTCCTGTCTATCAAGAATGAATGAATTCTGCGCTCATTATATTGCCGAGGTATGCTTGAAGCTATTCACGGTAGTATTAAACGGCTTTGACGGACATAGGGACGGTTATAACAATATAACTGTGCATACTGTGAATTATGTGAATAATCAGTGCAGCCTGATGCAACAGGCAATACAGTACATTAATTCAACCACTACCAAAGATTAAATATGAGAAGGACAACCTGCGAGGGTTGCCCTTTTTCACTACAAAAACTTGACTCTTTTTTGACTCCCTAAAAATAGAAGTTTTATGCATTTTAAAGCATTTTTATGTTAAATTAAAAAAGAAAAAACCTTGAAAATACAAGAAAAATCAAGCATTTCAAGGCTTTTATTGTTGGCGCAGAGGGAGGGATTCGAACCCTCGTGAGATTGCTCTCAAACGCATTTCGAGTGCGCCCCGTTATGACAACTTCGATATCTCTCCGTGTTTATTTTAGCTCTCTACTGTTCTTATTCAACCTTGGAAATTGGAGAGAACTAAGCTATTAAATTGTTTCGCTCCGTGCGAAACCCTTATAAATCAAGGGATTTAAGGTAGGAGGTTCCAAAGTGACTACAAAATTTCGAGTCAGCCCCGTTATGACCACTTCGATACCTCTGCATAGATATGATGAAACAACGCTTAACGCCACTCAGTGACTCGAATATTATATCATAAGAAAATAAAATTTTCAAGTCCTTTTCTGATTTTTTTGAAAAAAACAAAATCTTTAGCAAAAAGAAAGAAATTTGTGTGCATCTTTCCTTAAAAGCGCAAAATACTTATAGCAAAAGACACGAAGAAACGGTACAATAAGATAAAACCGGTAATCAACAGTGTAAGGGAGAAAATATGAAAACAAAACTATGGCTTTTCATCACTTTTATAATTTCGATTCTTTTGTTGTCTTCGTGTACCGCATTTCCTGCATTAGGGGGAATGGGGCATACACATACGTATAGTTTCTCATGGACTTCAGATGAAGAGAATCACTGGCATGAAGCAAACTGCGGTCACGCAGAAGAGATATTTGCTCTTTCTGCGCATAGCGATACAGATGAAGATGGTATTTGCGATATATGCGCACGAAACTATTATACCCCGGTCCATAATCATAAATTTAGGTACAAGTGGAGCTTTGATGAGACTAATCATTGGCACGAGGCGGTTTGCGAGCATGCTGAGGAAAAATCGAATTTTGAACCTCATAGTGATAGCGGAAACGACGGTGTTTGCGATGTGTGTAAGAATCAGTATTATACACCTATACCACCGCATGTTCATACATTTAGCGATGAGTGGAAATCAGATGATAATAAGCACTGGCACCCATCAACCTGTGAGCATACGGAAGAAAAGTCAGATGTATTTGACCATATAGATTCGGATGGTGATGAGGTGTGCGATATTTGTGAGTATGGTAAGCTATTCGAGAGAAAAATAAATAGGCTTTTTACTAACGGTGACGTAAACAAGCATACGGTTGCTCCTTTTGAATATTTATTGTCCGAAATCTATATTAAGGGCACTTATAAGATGAGTTGGACGGGAAATATTATTGTTAAGGTGAATGGTATGGAAATCGAAAACGACAGTAAAATATATTCAGAAACAGCGGATACAGCAACAAAAGTTTACATATATTCGCTCAACAGGAAGGAATCAACGGAAATTCGCCTTGTTTTTGAACACCAGTTCTTGAATGATTTTGCAAAAGTTTTGCCCGAGTCAGGAATAAGAAGCACAATTGCAACTTCGGATGATGGTGAAATTTTTATTGACCGCGACTATATGTGGAGCAGTAAAATTCCTTCTTGGCTGAGAGGTAATACTTATCTAAAGTCAATGCTTTCCACGGGACCGAATATTACGATAACAGAGAGCGGATGGGTTTATTTGCTTACCCCAACCACAGGAAATTCTTCTCAGCTTTCCACTCTGGAGGATGCAGGATTTGAAACGGTAGCAACACTTGAACCGGGGGTAATTTCACAAAAAATAAGCGGTCCTATAGCATTTATGGGAAAACACTTTGAGGCGGGCGAATCTTTCGCATACCCCGGCCCTTGGATACTTATTGTTGCACAGGTTGAGGAAAGCTACATAGATACAGATCCCAGAGATTGGTCACTCGAACCTCCGGAGGTCATAATTTATCCGGAAAATCAACTTGAAGAGCATCCCGAATATATAAAATATCTCGACGGTGAGCGTATATGGCAGGGAATGGCTTCCATTGCAAAGGATAATGAGTCGGGAAGACTGTGGGCAACATGGTATTCAGGTGGCGAAGGTGAAGGCTGGCAGAATTTTGTTGTGCTTTATACTTCAGCGGATGACGGTGTTACCTGGACAGGACCGGTGGCAGCTATTGATCCTTCGAAAAAATTTATCAGAGCATTCGATCCTAACCTTTGGACCGATCCCGATGGCAGAGTATGGCTTATCTGGACTCAGAGCTATGAGCATACAGACGGCAGGTTCGGTGTCTGGGCTATGCATACAGCGAACCCGTGTGAAGAATGTCCTGAATGGAGCGAGCCTGTCCGTATTGCAAACGGTGTAGGTATTTGCGACCCTATAGTTCTAAAAAATCAAGTTGGAGATTTACCGGCAGGAACCTGGATTTTTCCTGCAGCAATATGGGATAGAGAAATAGTTCCCGAGTCACTAAAAGGTGAAAATCATCCAAACTGTTACGTTTCTTACGATAAGGGAGCTAGCTGGAATTATTACGGCAGCGTTCCCTTTACCGAGGCTACGCGCACTTATGATGAGAATATGATCGTAGAGAACGCAGACGGTACTTTAACTATGTATATACGTACCGAAGCGGGAATAGAAAAGAGTACGTCTTCCGATGGTAAAAACTGGACTCCGTCAGTAAATGCCGGCATAACTCAGACGTCAGCGCGCTTCTGGATAGGAAGGCTTGAAGACGGCACACTTCTTGCGGTATACAATGCAGAGGGAAGACGTCAAATGACTGCGGCATTATCTTATGATGACGGTCTTACATGGAGTTATAAACTTCAGATTTATGAGCCGTATTCTATATATCCCGACGTTCATATTGATGACGAGGGTAATATTTATATTATCACCTGCGAGGATCCTAAGAAAAACATGAAAATTAATATGGCTAAGATAACTAAAGAAGATATCATCGCAGGATATATCGTTACTCACGGTTCATATTTGAGAACTGTAATTAACGATAATACTAAATGAAGAGAAACAGTGTGTAAAAAAGAGCAAACGGCATCGTTTGCTCTTTTTTGGGTTAAAAATCTTTTCTTACAAAGTTTCCGTCAATAATTACGCCCTTAACCATAAGGTCATCATCAAGAATAACAAGGTCAGCAAATTTGCCGGGTTCGATAGAGCCGCGCTCGTTATAAATACCTATTGCTTTTGCGGGAGTGGACGTAACCATCTTTATAACGTCGTGAACGCTTGCACCGGTATGCTTACGCATATTGCGAATAGCAACCGAGAGGGTAAGGCGGCTGCCGTAAAGCGCACCGTTAATAATATTTACGTCAGAGCCCATCGTCTCACCGCCCGCACAGCAGTCGCTGACAAGTGCAATTCCGTCAGCGCCCTTGCACTTATAAATAAGCTTAAGATACCAAGGACGAACGTGACCGCCAAGAGAGTCTGCAATAACCTCCGCAATCATTTTGTCTTCCGTAAGTACAAACTGGTCAGATCCCGGCTCGCGAGTGCCGCCAAACATAGTTTTAGGTTCACTTGTAGCGCAGAGAATGTGTCCGCCAATTCGAAGACCGTATCTCATGTAATAAGAAAGCGTGTCCGGAGACGCCTTTGAGTAGCAAACCGCAAGCTTGATGTTTTCCTTCTGCGCAGTTTGGGCAAAAAGCTCAGCCCCTTCAAGCATCGGGTCAAAGCACCATTGCTTTATAATGCCTTTGCCGAGCTCCATAAATCTGAGGTATTCCTCGCGGTCAATAGGCCAGCTCTTTCCGTGCTCGCTTCCGAAGTTTGGGTCAACGTAAGGAGCTTCGAAATGTATTCCGCGAATGTTGGAGTGAGGAATACTCATAGCCTCTTTAACGTTAAGTATTGCTTTTTCAAAGGAATATGTTCCTGCATTACGCCACATAGAGCAGAGCAGGGAGGTAGTACCCTCCTGAAGATGCCAAGCCGCAGCCTCTGCAGGATGGTCAAAGTGCCAATGCTCGCCGCTTCCGTGGTTATGTATATCCACAAAACCGGGAGCAAGATACATTCCTTTAAGGTCTATGCCTTCATCGGTCGGAGCACCCGAAATATATGCTATTTTACCGTTTTCAACCGATAGCGCGCCTTCTTGAATTCCGTCTTCAAGGATAAGCTTTGCGTTTCTTAAAATCATGTTTATTTCCTTTCAATGCTGTAGATGCTTTTCAAGTTAGATTATACATATTTAACCCAAAAAGTCAATACACTAGTGGTTTCTGTTATAGAAAATAATTCCGAGAGCTATTTGAGCTACGGAAATAATTGCCGCAATAGCTATTGGAATGATTCCCAGAAGATTATTCTTATCTATGATAAGAGATATACCCCAGATAACCAGGGCAAAAAGTCCTATCAAAACGCATATGGCTATAACTTTTGCTATGACGATGTGCTTTTTGGTAATGCGTTTCTCGGGAATTATAAGGAGCATAAGCTCCATGTAAACTTCAAGTAAAATTTCAATTAAGATATCCATAGTCTGTTCCTAAGGAAGCCAGAAAAATATGTCAAGCAGGGAAAGAAAGCTGTTTTCAAAGCGAGAGCTTAACTTGCATAGTTTTACTGCACCGCCAAATATAAGAATAATACTGAAAATACATATAACAAGTCCGAGAGGGCCGTCAGGTTTTTGAAAAATAAAGATTTCGAAAATAAAAGATGTCAGCCCGACAAGAAGCATTATCCCGTAAAAAAATAATTTCTTTTTCATTTTATATCCTCAGAAAATATCCGTCATAGGCAAGCGTGAGACCCAGTTCCTTTGCTATTGGCGAAAGTTCATCGTGTATTGCGCGGCGGCGAGGGGAGGGAATATGCGAAAGGATAAATTTCGTTGCTTCGTGTGAGATTTTTGAAGAAAGAAAAATATCCTTTATTCTGCTTACCGTGTATATGTCGTTATGATATAAATTTTTTTCGGTTGCACCTTCAACTTCAAGAGCAGTGTCTGCAATAATCGCATCGAGCTTAAGCGTTTTTAAAAAAGCAAAGGCATCATTATTGAGAAAACCGCCGTCAAGCGCGTAGAAAAGTGTTTTTTCGCCTGTAAGAATGAAGTTCAGGCATTTTTCTTCGGAAATTTCGGTTCTGTGATTTGTAGGCAAGGTAATTATTTCATAGTCTGAGAGCTGAAATTTTGTAAATTCGGTTATTTCAAAGAGCGATAGCTTACTTGTAGGCGTAATAGCCGATAGCACGGGGCGCGTAGCGTAAACGTTTAGATTTTTTCTCTCTGACAGCCTTTCTATTGCTTCGGCGGAAAAGTGAGCAGGGTGCGAGTGCGATATGAGAACGTCAGTAACGTTATAGAGAATGTCGGAAAGACCGAGCTCGTCCGCTACCTCAAAAATGTCCCGGGGAGCATCTATCAGAATTTTGTCGTCTATAAGAACACCGCCGCTTTTGCGGTAATCCTTAGAGGTTTTCTTTTTCGTCTTGCATTCACCGTATCCCGTACCTAAAAAACGGATTTTCATTTCATTTATCCTTCTAAAGTTTTTTCAAGCTTAAAGGCTGTAGTATGCTTGTATACTTCACCGACATCGTAAATTCCTATTCCGGAGTTTACTGCATTTGGCTCGGTTTGAGTTTCAAGGCAAAACGCACCGTGAATAACTCTCTTTATGCCACCCGAGAAATCAGGCTTGCCTTCGAGAAAATTGCCAATGTAAAACTGCATGTCGCCCATATTAGTATAAACGGAAAGTGAAAGCTTATCGGTAGATACTATTGCGGCAAGCCCAAGCCTTTTGCCAAGAAAATCGGAAAACTCTGTGGGGGAGAGAATAAAATTATGGTCGTAACCGATGAAATCAGAGCTGATGGCATCTCCAATAGCTTTAGGAGTACGAAGGTCAAAAACGGTATTCGTTACGTCAGGATGCTTTCCTGTAGGAATCAGTGTACTGTCCACATCGGTATATTTGTCAGCAAAAATTTGGACCTTGTGCGAAAGAACGTCACCGCCCATTCCGTTAAGGTTAAAATAAGTATGGTTTGTAAGTGATATTGGCGTTTTTGCTTCGGGAACAGCGGTGTAATCAATTATCAAAGACGTATCCGAAAGTGTGTAAGTAACGGTTACGTTCAATCCGCCGGGGAAGCCCTCTTCGCCGTCTTTTGAGTAGTAGGAAAGTGAAATTTTATCATTTTTGCAGTCGATAACGTCCCATACCTTGCGGTCAAATCCGCATCCGCCGTGAAGACAGTTTTCTCCGTTGTTTTTGGAAAGAAAATAGGTTTTTCCGTCAAGAGTAAATTCGGCATTCTTTATTCTGTTAGCTACTCTTCCTATTATAGCACCTTGATGAGAATCATCACTCAAATAATCCTCTATAGTATCAAAAGAGCCGACAAGATTTTTTGACTTATCACCAATAAATCCAAAGGATTTTACCAATGCGCCGAAGGTTATAATTTCAGCGAATATTTTTTCGTTTTCAAGTCTGTATGAATAGATGGGAGTATTTTCGTTAACAAAGCCGAATAATTTTCTGTTCATTTTTTGCCTCGCAGTTATGTGTTGTTCAAATACAATTATAAACCTTTAAATAAAAAAAGTAAATAGCAAGCGAATAAAAAGTTATCGTTTTTCGGTATTGCTTTTTGAATATCTTTATGCTATCATATAATAAAGAAAATAAAAGCTGCGAGGTAAAAATGGAAAAGACTGTTATAGTAATAAACGGCGCGGGCGGTGTTGGAAAAGATACGCTTTGCGAATTTGCGCAAAAGCATTTTAAGGTAATGAATATTTCTTCCATAACTCCTATTAAAGAAATAGCAGCTATGTGCGGGTGGAATGGAGAGAAAAACGATAAAGCAAGAAAATTTCTCTCGGACCTCAAAGCTCTTTCCATAGAATACAATGACTATCCTACGCTGTGGGCAACGAAAAAGTACAGTGAATTTCTTGATTCTGACTTTGAAATTATGTTCGTTCATATAAGAGAGGCGTCAGAGATAATCAAATTCGTGAAGGCTACGGGGAAAAAAGCAAAAACGCTTCTTGTACGTGGTGGGGAACGAATGAAAAAAGCAAGCTACGGAAATGCATCAGATGACGAGGTTGAAAACTATTCGTATGATTACTACTTTGTAAATGACAAAACGCTTGAAGAGGCGGAGATTGATTTTGTTAATTTTTTAAAATCAATTGATTGATTATTAATCTAATAAAAACAGACGCAGGCTCAAAATAGCTCTGCGTCTGTTTTTTGACAACTTTAATTTACAAAAGAATGCATATAAGTCCGTTTGCACCTTCGTTAAGCACTCGTTCAAGTGTTTCACCGAGCTTTTCTCGCGAAGGCTCCGGTATATTCTCAAGCTTTGCATTCATACCGTCACTAACGAGGTCATAGAGAGATTTTCCGAACATGTTGGATTCCCATACCTTTTCAGGATTTCCTTCCAGCTCACCAAGAAGATATTTTACTACCTCTTCACTTTGCTCCTCAGTTCCTACGACAGGGCAAAGGTCGGTTTTGATATCGGTTTTTATCATGTGAATAGATTTCGCTCTTGCACAAACCTTTACACCCCAGCCTCCGGATTGCTTTGTAAGCCTTGGCTCATCCAGGATAAGCTCATCGGCTGTAGGCATAACTATACCGTAACCTTTTTCATTGACGTCATTTAGCGCGCTTTCGATTTTTTTGTACTTTTTTTCGGTTTCTGAAAGCGATTTCATGGTTTCAAAAAGTGATAATCTATCTGAAATGTCAAATCCCGTCACTTCTTTCATTACGTCATAATAGTCATCGTCTGAGAGCGGAATGTCGAAGAAGCCTTCTCCATCCTTTGCGCTTAATTTTGTAGGAATAAACCCGTCAAAATTCTCTGCCGCGCGGCAAGCATCTCCGATAGTTGCAACCGAATCTGCAAAAACTCCTATCTTTTCTACCAATTCATTGTATAAACGGTGATTTTCAGGGAGCGCTCCCGTCCATTTTGGAAGAGTGAAAGTGAGTGAGGTTATCGGAAATTCGGCTAGTACAAGCTTGAGTATCTCTTTTATGTCGTCTCCGGAAAGCTGCATACAGTTGAGTAGGGCTACCGGTGCCGAGTATTTTTTCTCTAATTCGTGAGCGAGATTTATACTTTCCTCGCTTTCCGGAGTTTCGGAGTTTAGAAGTATTGCAAACGGCTTGCCGATGGAATTAAGCTCTCCTGCAACTCTTTCTTCAGCTTCTACAAACGCTTCTCTCGGCAGCTCACCGAAGCTTCCGTCAGTAGTAACTAAAATTCCTATTGTCGAGTGCTCTCCGATAACCTTGCTTGTTCCGAGCTCGGCAGCTTCCTTGAAGGGAATAGCGCTTTCTGACCAAGGGGTTTTTACCATTCGTGCCTCTCCGTCTTCTTCCGTCCCGAGCGCACCATCTACGAGATACCCCACGCAGTCTATCATTTTTACGTTAAGCTCTGTTCCATCCTCGCATTTTATCAATACCGAATCATCGGGAATGAATTTAGGTTCGGTCGTCATAACCGTTTTTCCCGAAGCGCTCTGAGGAGTGCTGTCGGTAGTTCTTGTCTTGTCGTATTCGTTGTTGATGTTTGGAATAACGAGCGTGTCAAGCACTTTTTGAATAAACGTGGATTTTCCTGTTCTTACAGGTCCAACCACACCTATATATATGTCGCCGCCGGTTCTTTCTTTTACGTCCTGATATATAGTCGTGTCTGCCATTTAGCATCCCTCCGTGTAATTATCTCACAACACTCTATGCATCAAAAAAGAAAAATATTCCCGAGTAACGGTGAAAATAAATTTGACAAAGACAAAGGTATATGGTAAAATATAAAAAAACTTATATGAGGTGTTTTTTATGTTAAAAGGTATACCTAAGATAATATCCCCTGAGCTTCTCAAGGTGCTTAGCGAGATGGGACACAGTGACAGAATCGTAATAGCAGACGGAAATTTTCCTGCTGAGTCTATGGGAAAGAACGCTATAGTTATTCGTGCGGACGGACACGGAATTCCTGAGCTTCTTGATGCTATTCTTACGGTTTTTCCTCTTGATACTTACACGGATAAGCCGGCTGTCCTTATGCAGCTTATGGACAGAGACGTTGGTAAGGTGGAAACGCCTATCTGGAACGAGTATGAAAGAATTATTACAAAGCACGATGACAGGGGCGCAGAAGCTCTCGGTAAGATAGACCGATTTGATTTTTATGAGGAAGCAAAGAAGTGTTATGCTATCATAGCTACGGGAGAATCTGCAATATATGCAAACATAATGCTTCAGAAGGGTGTAATATAGTTCTTTTGAGCGTGCGAATAACTGAATAAGAGGGGGGCGCTCCCGCTTGAAATCAAAAAAGAAGGAAAATCAAGACCTTGATTTTCCTTCTTTTTATGTTTATTATTTTGATTTTTTCTGAATTTTAATTCTTTTTGGTATAATAACACCGGTGGGGGAAGTAATATGCTTTATCTCTCCGTTTTTCATTTCAACTATTAAAGCCCCGTCTTCGTTATTAATTCCAAGAACCTTGCAGGTTCTTTTCTTTCCACTTGCCGTATACTTTATCTTTTTTCCGTGGAGAAGAAAACTCTGCCTGTAGTGGTTCATAAATTTAGTGTTCGACCTCATATTTGCATAGAGAGGAAAAAATTTATTAAGCACTGTTTTTGCAATTATCATAGCAATAGAAGAGTTTTCGCTTTCGAATACTTTGCGTACTAAGTCTGTAAGTCTCGGAGGAAAGTTATCTGCTGAAAGTGTTACCGAAAATGAGACGATAATGTATTCATAAGAAGTGAAGTTATCCAGCTTTCCTTCTATGGTAATACCTCCAATGGATTTTCCTTCGCAGTATACATTGCTTACCCAGCCGATACCAAGCCTCTTGGTTGTGTGCTCGCGTAGCGCAGTAACGAGCGCTACCGTAGTGAGAGAGGAGAGAAGGGCTGCTTGGGACGGGAAAAAAGAGGGACGCAGGATAAGCGACATATAAAGTCCCTTTTTATCAGATGCTCGCTGCCTTTCCGATTCCGCGATAACCACGTATCTGTCGGGATATCCCATCTTCGCATATTGCTTTGCAAGCGCAGCAGTAGAAAGGAGTCTTTCGTGGCATTCGAGCTTAACTATTGAATCGTCTGATGCTCGCATCGATACGATATTTCTTGGCATAAAGGACTCCTTTCTCTAAGTTTTTTATCAGTATGCCTTACCCCAATAAACGAGCTTCTTTGCAGCTCTACCGCAAACAACGCATTTGTCGGAGCAGTGCTCCTGCTCGAAGGGCATGCAGCGAGACGAAACGTCTGCAACCTCCTTGAGCTTCAGCTCACATTCGAGGTCTCCGCACCACATCGCTTTAATATATCCGCTTTCCTTGCCGGCGATTTCAATAAGCTCGTCAAGTGTAGTGGCAGTAAAGGTGCGGTCTTCTCTGTTTTTAAGAGCTTTTTCGTAAAGAGCAACGGTAAGAGCCTGCATCTGCTCGGTTACGGTATCCACAAGAGAATCGAGGTTTACAAAAAGCTTTTCTCTGTTATCTCTGCGCACGATTACGCATTTGTTTTCTGCAATATCGCGAGGTCCGATTTCAATTCTGAGCGGAACACCCTTCATTTCGTATTCGCTGAACTTCCAGCCGGGAGACTGCTCAGAATCGTCAACCTTCACGCGAACACCCGCCGCCTTGAGAGCATCAGCGATTTTGGCAGCCGCATCAAGTACGCCCTCCTTGTGCTGCTGAACGGGAATGACAACAGCCTGAATAGGAGCAACGGAAGGAGGAAGAACGAGACCTGAATCGTCTCCGTGCGTCATTATGATACCGCCGATAATTCTGGTTGAAACACCCCAGGACGTTTGATGGCAGTATTTAAGGGTATTGTCCTTATCAAGATACTGAATATCATACGCCTTTGCAAATCCGTCACCGAAGTTGTGGGAAGTACCGCCCTGAAGCGCCTTACCGTCATGCATAAGAGCCTCAACGGTATATGTGGCAAGAGCGCCTGCAAATTTTTCCTTGTCCGTTTTTTGTCCCTTCAGCACGGGGATTCCGAGGTCCTTTTCAAAAAAGTCAGCGTATACGTTCAGCATCTGAACCGTTCTTGCTTCTGCATCCTCGGCAGTCCTATGCATTGTGTGACCCTCCTGCCAGAGAAATTCTCTGGAGCGAAGGAAGGGACGGGTCGTCTTTTCCCAGCGAACAACAGAGCACCACTGATTATAGAGCTTGGGGAGGTCTCTGTAGGATTTGATAATGTTGGCATAGTGCTCGCAGAAAAGTGTTTCGGAGGTGGGGCGAACGCACATGCGTTCTGCAAGTCTCTCGCTTCCGCCGTGAGTTACCCAAGCAACCTCGGGAGCAAAGCCTTCAACGTGGTCTTTTTCCTTGTTGAGAAGCGACTCGGGAATGAACATGGGCATATATACGTTTTCGACACCGGTTTCCTTGAACCTTGCGTCAAGAATCTTCTGAATATTTTCCCAGATAGCGTAGCCGTAAGGACGGATTATCATACAACCCTTAACGCTTGAATAGTCGATAAGGTCCGCCTTCTTTACTATATCTGTGTACCACTTTGCAAAATCCTCGTCCATAGAGGTAATTTGCTCGACGAGTTTTTTTCCGTTTTCCGCCATTTTATAATAAATCCTTTCGAAAAGATAAAATCTCAGGCTAAATTATATACCAGAAATACTATTTTGTCAAGGTAAAATGGGAAATTTCGCATTAAAATGCGTGTATAATATGTAAAAATACTGTATAATACTACAGAATTTGAAAAAAGCACTTGAAAAATCTGAAAGAATATAATATAATAGAGGAAATTTTTAAATGAAAAAAGGAAAAAATGTATTATGAAATACGAACACCTGTCTTCAGAGGAAAGAAAAAAACTGCTTGTCGAACTGAAGAAAGAGTACAATGAATATTGCTTAAGAGACCTTAAGCTTGACCTCTCCAGAGGAAAGCCAAATTCCGACCAGCTTGACATAAGCCTTCCGCTTCTTTCGGAATCACGTCCGAGAGAGAAGTGCTTTTCCGAAAGCGGAATAGATTGCCGTAATTACGGAGGTCTTGACGGTATTATCGAAATGAAAAAGCTTTTTTCTGAGCTTCTCGGAGTTAAGCTCGAATATATATACGTAGGCGGAAACTCTTCGCTCCAGCTTATGTACGATACGCTTTCAAGAGCGATGCTTTTTGGTGTTCTCGGTTCTGAGCGTCCTTGGTGCAAGGAAGAGGGGCTTAAGTGGATATGCGTAGCTCCGGGCTATGACCGTCATTTTAAAATAACCGAGGTTATGGGCTTTGAGCTTATTACCGTTCCTATGCTTCACACGGGTCCCGATATGGATATGGTAGAGGAGCTTGTTAAGGACCCTAAGGTAAAGGGTATATGGTGTGTTCCTAAATATTCTAACCCGACAGGTAATACCTATTCTGACGAAACCGTACGCAGGCTTGCGAAAATGGAATGCGCAGCACCCGATTTCCGTATTATCTGGGATAACGCGTATGCAGTGCACGACCTTACCGAAACTACAGAGCCGCTTCTCGACATATTTGCCGAGGCAGAGAAGTACGGCAACCTTGACAGAATATTTTACTTCACCTCGACCTCTAAGATAACCTTCCCGGGTTCCGGCGTTGCAATGATGGCGGCATCTCCCGCAAACCTCGAACAGATAAAGCAGTATCTGGGAGTTCAGACTATAGGATACGATAAGCTTAATCAGCTGCGCCATACCACATACTTTAAGAACGCCGCTGACGTTCACAAGCATATGATGCGTCTTGCTGATTTTATCGGTAAGAAGTTCAAAATCACTCTTAACGCACTCGATAATTTGAAGGGACTTGGTATAGCAGAGTGGACGAATCCCAAAGGAGGATACTTCGTATCCCTTGACGTTCTTCCCGGAACGGCAAAGAGAGTATTTGAGCTTATGAAGGGCGCAGGCGTAACGCTTACAAACGTTGGCGCAACCTTCCCCTACGGCATAGATCCCGAGGATAAAAACCTTCGTATCGCGCCCACCTATCCCTCTGACGAGGAGCTGGCTCTTGCTTGCGAAATTCTCGTTCTCGCAGTCAAGATTGCCGCGCTTGAAAAGCTTTCTTAACTTCTTCATAAACCGATAGTTCTAAATTCTATAAAATTTCCGCATACGCATAGATTTAATTTGTGAATGTATAAATAAAAAATCAAGGCAATATCTCTCCAAAAACGGAAAGAGATATTGCCTTTTTCGTGCACGGCAAAGGCGAAAATTTTCCGCCTTTGCTGTTTTATTAGTTTAATCTTCTGTGTAATTGAAGGTTATCGTGTAGTTGCCGATATTATAATTCCAGCTTGAGTCCTTTGAAATAGCATTCCATTCTTCCTCCGTTCCGCGGTACTTTATGCTTGTAAGACTTGTGCAATTATAGAGCGCATAGTCACCTATAGAAATAACGCTATCCGGAATGGTAACACTCTTAAGGCTTGAGCAACCACTGAACGCAGAATCACCTATAGAAGTAACACTGTCAGGAATAGTTACGCTTGTAAGGTTTGTGCAAGCACCGAACGCACAATTC
>JAZNZE010000053.1:0-6853 GCA_045594785.1 Eubacteriales bacterium | reverse complement strand
CCGTTAAGGTTCTTCCCGTAACGAATATCGCAATAAGTGGCGTTCTTGATAAAGTTAATATCGGAGAAGATTATTCTACCAAAGATATTAAGGTTACCGTAACGTTTGGTGATAGCGAAATTACCGTCGTTCTCACTAAGGACGCGGCAGGACTCACCGTTGGCACTGTTGACACCGCAACGGCAGGCGATAAGACTCTTGAAGTTAGCTACGGCGGCAAAACGGCAACCAAGTCCGTTCACGTTAAGGCTATCGAATCCATCAGCGTAGTTTCAAATAGCTATAACCCGATCGTTGGTATCGGACAGGGCTACACTCTTTCCGACCTTAAGATCATTGTAAAATACACCGACGGTGAAGAAAAAGAAATTTCCGCAAGCGAGCTTGCAACCGCTCCATCTACCGCTGAGGCAGGAAGCAAGACCGTTAGCGTAAGCTACACCGAAAGAGGCGTTACCAAGACCGCAAGTGTTGCCGTTAAGGTTCTTCCCGTTTCAAGCATTGTTATAAGCGGCGTTAAAGATTTGATTGATAAGAACGCTTCCTACTCCACCGATGCTATCTCCGTTACAGTTACCTTCAGTGACGGCACCGACAGCTTGACCGCAATTCTTAATAAGGGTGCGGCAGGACTCACCGTTGGCACTGTTGACACCGCAACGGCAGGCGATAAGACTCTTGAAGTTAGCTACGGCGGCGCAAATGGAACTTACGCTGTAGTTGTAAGAGAGGTAACGGCTATCTCGATATCGGGTATGCCCTCCGTTGTAAGATTCGGATACCTTGATATCAATAGAGCCAACGTTCAGATAACGATAACTTGGTCTAACGGCAACACCGACTATAAAAAAGCAAGCGAGCTTGGTGCGGCACTCAGCCTTGACTACATCGATACTGTTGTTCCCGTACCTCACCCCGTTGTCCCCGGCTTATACTTACGCATGGGCGGAACAAGAACCGTTACCGTAAGCTATGCGGGAGTTAGCACGAGCGCAACTATCGAGGTTATGACTGCGAGCCAGGTTCACGGACTTAACGGTACCGTTCCCGGCATTATTCCCGTTGGCGGCTTTATTGAAGAATATAAGACTAAGCTCACCGTAATCTACTACGATAAGCTTGGAAACGAATACGTTTACATCATAGGAAACGACGACGAGCACCTTGAAATAATAAACATCAGCACCGCAACCCCCGGCGACAAGGGCTTCGTATTTAAGTTTACCGAAAACCTCGGAGTTGCAGATCCTTACAACATTGACCCCATCACAGCCAGCGTTATTGTCACGGTTATTGAAATTGACAAGATAACGCTCGTTCCCGGAACTCTTACCACGAACGTAATGGTAGGACAAAAACTCTCTTACGATAGTCTTAAGTTAAGAGTTCAGTACACTAACGGAACCTTTATTTACGTTGATATGGAAGACGGTATCGTGATAAGCGAGGGTGATCTCAATGTCAACAACCCCGGCACCTATACGATTCAGATAAGCTATCAGGACGTGAAGGTTACGGATGCAAACGGCACAGAGGGCGTTACGGTTACCGTTAACGCGGCTGCTTCAACCGATGCATTGATATTCGGCGTTTCACTTCCCGACGCACTCGTTGCAAGAGACACCTACAAGCTCAACTTCAAGGATCAGGATAATGCATACGTTGTTGGTGACGACAACAAGTATTACTTCTACCTTGAGCTTCTCGTTCTTGACGATAACGATAATATCGTAGACTCAAACGGAAAATACATTGAAAGCGAAATTGAGGTTTACATCATTGAAGACGGCACACCCAGACTCCTTACCGGCACAGAGCTTGAAAGCTACGTTACGGTTAACGCAAGGGAAAACAGCTACGATTTCGTTGACGGAGTTGCAACAGGTAAAACCTTCAAGCTCAGAATCAGACCTAAGGGAAACTGCGTTGAGCCCGCGGCTTGTTGGCGCGAGCACACCGTAACCGTAGTTGACGCTTATAATATCTACGATGCAAAAGAACTCAACCTTGTTACAAACCATGACCAGAACTTGACTCACTTGCTGGAAACGGAAAATCAAATATCGCAGATGGTGGCAGTTAACAACTTCCTCGCAAACAACGGTATCGCCCGTCCCGCAACTCTCAACGGTATAGTTATTCACGATAACGTAGATATCAAAATGAGCGACCTTCCCTCCGAATATTTCTTCACCTACACCAATAAAAACGGTGAAGTGAAGACCGAGTTCTACGATCAGATGTCGGTTTACCGCCACGGCTTTGAATACTGGGATACTTCCTTCTCAATGTACGGAAACTATTACGGAATCTATTCGTACAACCTTCCTTGCGTTGTTGCTAAGGAGGCTAACGCAGGTAATATTGACGGACTTTCCGGAACGGCTTTGTTCTATTTTGGTTCTAAACCCGAACTTAACTGGGCACCCGAAGGAACGTACAACGAAGAGAGACTTCAGGCTAACGTTATTGATATGTCCTTCCGCGATAATGACCCCAACTCTAACGACCAGTCCGCTTCCGAGCGTCATATGAGAGGTCTTGTTTGCTTGAAGCCCTCTATGACAACGCTTAATATCATTAACACTAATATTCACGCGTTCTTCGTTTCCACCTGCCCCGAGACTGACGCAACGACCATGAACATTATAGATTCCGACCTCTATAACTCATGGCAGGGCCACATCTTCATTTGGAGCAATAACTGGGTAAACAGAGAGATATATAAAGACGGTTACCCCGATAGATATCCTCATGAAAATTACAGAAACGTTAAGATAAATATCACCAATTCGCGCCTTGCAAAATGCGGCGGTCCCGTTATTCTTGCGCAGACCGAAGGAACGAGCAACACCTACATCCGTTCCGGCGCTGACGTTACGGTTGACGATAAATCAGAGCTTTACTCCTATGTAACAGGCCAGGAGGCTTGGTTCGTTGCTCTTAACCAGACTCAGCTTGCAGGCCAGATACTTGCAATGAACGGTCTCATTCAAGCTAGCCTTCCCGAAGGAGTTACCGCAAGCTACAATAGCAACCAGAAGATCCCCGGCGTTACCACTATGAATATGATAATGGTTAATATGGGCGGCGGCGCACCGACGGGATACGCAGACTACGAGGGCTCCCTTAAGATAGGCGGAACTATGGTTCTTAACCAGAACGACGCAGATAAGACAGCTCACGATAACGCAACTAACCCATATCTTGCGGGATATACCGATATAATGAAGAATATGGGTGCGCCCGTATTCCAGTCCAGCGCAGAGCAGATGTATGTTCCTAAGGAAGCGGGCCAGGCTCCCTATGATATGTGGCTTAACCCCGGAACTGCATTCAGTGACGGTGCTTCGGGCATTTATAGCAACGTAACTACCGATGAATACGGAAATATCACAGGATTTATACCCGCAAGCGATAAATGCTTCGAAGGCGATTATATTACCCTTTACTTTATGGGTATGGGTATTGTCCTTGAGTATTACCACTAATCAAGCTTGATTTTTCAAGCGACGCTCACAAAGCAATTTTGTGATAAAATGCAAAAATAATAAAAATCCCCCGGTCAAACCGGGGGTATTTCATTTTCGGATAAAACCCTAATAATACTGGCGACGCACAAGTGCGTTTTAAATTGGCCTGCCAACCATGCAATTATTACTTACCACCCATGAATGGGTCCCGTGGGTCGAACATTGCCATCTGGTCGCTTTCTTTATCTTGTTTTAATTGGTCTGCTATGTACCCCTTTATCGCTTTTGCGTTCTTCCCCACGGTATCTACATAATATCCCTTGCACCAAAACTCGCGGTTTCGGTATGCAAATTTTAGATTACCCCACTTTTGAAAAATCAAAAGTGCGCTTTTTCCTTTGAGATAACCCATAAATCCCGAAACGCTCATTTTGGGCGGGATGCTTACCAGCATATATATATAGTCTGGGCACACCTCACCTTCAATTATTTCTACGCCTTTCCATTGGCATAATTTTCGCAATATTTCTCTTATCTCCAACCGTTTTTCTTCGAAAAACACCTTCCGTCTATACTTTGGTGCAAAGACAATGTGGTACTTGCAATTCCACGATGTATGTGCTAAAATATTACTGTCTATGGCCTCTTTTTTCATAGATAAATCCTCCAATATGTTTTTTATTTTGACTGGCAGGTCACTTTATTATAACATATTGGAGGATTTCTTTTCATCGGTTAACCTTTATTGAACCACGCGACTATCGCGTGGTTTTCGTTATACAATAAAAAAGCCGATTTCAAATCGACTCTTCTTTGCTTTAGGCATAGTGATTTTTCTTTGTTTAAGCTTGTATAAAATTTTGCCACACAAACGGCTTGACAATAGTTTGATTCAGAGTTATAATATCCAAAACGAGCGTATATTACGTGCGTATTTCTTAACACGGGTACGGTTTGTTAATGGGAAGAACAGGCTTTGACCGTCTCTCCGTTTTCTGCTTTTAACCGTATTTTAGGTTTGATCACATAACTGACCACAACAGGAATTGTTCTATACGGAAATAACGGAAACAACGTGCAAAACGGTGTGCTTTAGCGGAATATACGGACTATATGTAAACAATGGTGTTCAAAAAAACATATTTTTTCGGCTTCGGGTACTGGAGGCCGCGAGTTTTCCGACGGCTCGAAAATATAGTCGTCGCCTATCGCCTTCGCAAGCCTTCGGCTCTGCATACTCGTTATTTTCTTCGGGCGCGTCGTCGTAAACAGTTATCAACTGTTTCCTACTCGCTTACCTGTCACTTCGACCAAAAAACAGCCAAAAACAAGCTATTTTGACTTGTTTTCGGCTGTTTTTCTATTTATTTTCCACAAAATCGGCTGTTTTCGGTTGACCACATGTTTGCCTGATTTTTTGACTTTTTATTGGATTTTTCATGGCTTTTTCTCAATCCTTTTGAAAATTGCTTTTCTTTGACTACAGCGATGCAATCTTTGCGTTTTGATAGAGAAAGCGGTGAGCCGAAGCCCACCGCTTAGCGTTAGTCATATAATTCTTTTTGCTAATCTTGGTTATCGCTTATTTCTTTTTGAAGATCGCGAGGAAGTCTGCCCACGTTTTCTTCTTGATAACAAACCAGAAGAGAGCAAAGCCGCCTACGCCTGCTACTGCAACAGAGCCGATAACGATGCCGACAATTGCACCTGCGCCGAGTCCACCATCATCGTCGTTAGGAGGATTATCCGCAGGGGGCGTTGTTCCGGGATCATGTGAAGGCATTGCGTAGTCACAAGTGTCACACTTGTTGTCGCCGTTACCGTCGATGTGAGCCGCATTCTCGCTCTTTTCTCCGCACTCACACTCTTTCCAATGGTTATTTGCATCGGTTTTCCAAGTCGTGCCGTAGTCGTGAGTATGAGATACGGGCATTGTATAACCGCACACATCACAAGCTCCGTTCGTGTCGCTATCGGTGTGAGTTGCCTTTTCAAGCTGCTGTCTGTCGCAACCTGTGCATTCGTGCCAATGGTTATCTTCATCAGATTCCCATTCCGACTTCGGTGCGTGAACATGTCCCTTGACGGGTTCAATGATGAAATTACAAACCGTACACTTAATAGGATCAGTTTCGGTTGCTTCTGTTCTGTCGGGAGTATGTGCGACAGGTGTGTCGTGCGCTCCGCAAGAACAGATATTTGCGTGACCGTCTGCGCCCTTATATCCGTTTGCGATGTTATAATTATGAGGTGCAAGCTCACCGTACTCATTTCCGCAGGTAGCACATTTTGCCTTTTCGGTGCAGGTTGCGGTTCCACCAGCACAAGCAGCAAGCTCGCCGTACTCAGCATTGCAGACCTCGCATTTTGCCTTTGCTTGACAGGTTGCGGTGCCGCCACTATGAGCCGCATTCTCGCTCTTTTCTCCGCACTCACACTCTTTCCAATGGTTATTTGCATCGGATTTCCAAGTTGTTCCATAATCGTGAGTATGGGGAGGAGGTGTTACACCGCCGGACAAGGTCTTATCACAGGAATCACACTTGTTGTTACTGTTTGCATCAACGTGGTTACCCTCATCAGCTTTCTTTCCGCAAGAACATTCCTTCCA
Source organism: Eubacteriales bacterium (assembly GCA_045594785.1). GTDB lineage: Bacteria > Bacillota > Clostridia > Oscillospirales > CAG-272 > UBA1740. The sequence continues at coordinate 769 of JAZNZE010000053.1, read as the reverse complement.
GTGCTTATCTGTGTCGGTTTTCCAATCGCCGTAGCTATGGGAAGGTGTCGTGCCTGTGAGAGCTTCAATAGTGGTTTCTACCTTACCTTCGGTGAAATATTTTCCGCAAGCCGAGCAATGATAGTGTGCTGCTACGCCTGCTACAAGCTCGGTCTGTGTATGCTTTTCAGTAACAGCAGAAACAAGAGTACCGTAATTGTGAGAAGCTTCGATCTTACCTGCGCCTGTTTTCCAAGCCTCAAGGTCTGTGATCTCATTTGTACAATCTGCCTCTGTATAGAACTTACCGCAAGAGCACTTGTAATAATCGTACCAACCGGGGACAGTGCAGGTAGCACTCTGACCAAACTGTTTTACGCCGTTGCCGTGCGTGTGAGGAAGAGTTCTGTCGTGGTCGCAGGTGTTACACGTTACATCAGTAGCGTCATCGTAAACGTGATCGTTCTCCTCGGACTTAAGTCCGCAAGAGCATTCCTTCCAGTGCTTATCATCGTTTGTCTGCCAAGCGCCGTAGCTGTGAGAAGGAGTTTTACCCGTAAGTGCCTGAAGCGTAGTTTCTACCTTGCCGAAAGTAAAGTATTTATCACAAACGAAGTCGGAGGCCAAGCGGTCTTAGGAAGACAACCATGCTCAGCAACTCCTTGGCCCACAGAACGACATGGCTACGATCCGACTTTGCCAAGCGCCGTAGCTGTGAGAAGGAGTCGCGCCTGTAAGCTCCTGAAGCGTAGTTTCTACCTTGCCGAAAGTAAAGTATTTATCACAAACG
>JAZNZE010000052.1:0-4300 GCA_045594785.1 Eubacteriales bacterium | reverse complement strand
TCATAGCTCTTAGTCGTTATATCCGAATATGTAGCAGCTCTCCATGTTTGCCGGGAGAGATACGCGAAGGTGATCAAATTCAACGTCGTAAGGCAGCTCGACGGTGAGCTTATGCCATACGTATTCTGAAGAATTCGTGACGTTCAGAGTGACGGATGCATAGTTACCGTGCTCGTCGGCGCAGACGTTACCCTCTGCATCCGCGACCACGGCTACAATTGCCGACGTTGCCGGGAGCTCGTCCTTCTTTACTTTGACGAATATATCGTAATACTCATATTCACCCGATACGGCAATCTTGCCGGTGACGTTCGCAGCTGCGTTCTCGAGAAGGCTTTCCTCGAGCGTGGTCCACGTGGATATCGGAGCGTCGGAGTTCACGAACGTCTTACCCTCGGTAAGCTTGTCAACGTTGAAGAGGTTGCTGCTGTTCTCGTAAAGGTAAGTCTGATCCTTGCTTACGGTTATCTTGAGGTTGCGCGCGAAGCCTATAACCTCGAGCGAGCTTATTTTCCAATCAAGGCGGCTCTCACCCTCTGGAATATCCGGTGTAAATACCACACGCGCTGTCTTGGCAAGAGGATAATCCTCGTCGTATATTCTCGTAAGCCCGTGACGTGCGTCGAGAAGATTATCGTTGTAATCATAGTAGTAAACGTCGAACGTGCCTTCCATGTCGAAAGCAGGCTCGATTCTCAGTCCGATACAGTTAAAAGCTTCCTTCGTGTAAATTGACTGTTCATCAGCTTCATAACGTCCATTCTCGTCAAGACCGCCGACGCTGAAGGCGGTAGCGGATATTGTCTTACTCTCTCGCCCTGTGAAGCTCGAGAGCGCGCCAATGCCGACTATTAAGAGCGCTATTGCTAACGCACCGCAAATAAAGCTGACAAGCTTATTGTTTTTAGTGAAAGTTCTTTTACGTGCCATTTTTATTACTCCTTATCTTGGAAGATATTTATTAACTATGATGGGTTTCTCACCAACAGCTACATTAAATGCTATATATGAAGCTTCAGGAAGTACATCAACTATATGAGAAGATCCGGAAGAGCCAGAAAATTCATATACTCCTTCTGTTTTTCCATCCTCATTAAAGAAAATTACAACTATAGAATGTTCATCATATTCCTTCTCGTTGAATGCGAATTCAAATTTTGAAACAAGAGAACAGTCCAATTTAATTAAGACGTGATTTTCTTCATATTTACAAAAACCACCTAAGAATGTTCCATCAAGATTTTGATAATATGTATACTCATAATAGTTATAACCGTCGTTTATAGATGTTGCAATATAATCCTTTGGAGAAGTGTGTTCCTGTGCTATCTCATAATAATCTAACGGCTGCCATGCCTGATCCTTATCTACCTTAACTGTCAGAGCGTCTACGTAAGTATGCGCATTATAGAACTTAACCTCAAAATCCTTTATTGGCTTTCCCTTATCGTCAAGGTTTGAGGGTATAACCATAATACGGCAATACCTAGCACACTCCGGAACGTTGCCGACAAACTTCTTCGTCATGATCTCTGTATGGTCGAAGTATATCTCATCTTCGTTATACCAGAATATCTGATACTCAACGGTGCAGTCGTAGTCGGGAACCACAGAAAGTCCCTTGCACTCGATTGCTTCCATCGTGTAAACCGCGTCCTTACGTTCGACGTATTCTCCGTCGGTCTCGGATATACCGCCGACCTTGAAGTTAAAATCGCTGAGCGTCTTTTTGTCATTTGACGCAAACGTCGCTATAGCTCCAGCGCTGAATACTACAACAACTATTGCTACGACTGACACGATTATGCTTTTAATATTAAGTCGTTTTCTTTTCTTTGTCATTTTTTAATCCTTTCTCCTCTTTCAGGATAAATATTTCAATAAGTGGAGTTTCATAAATTTGCTTCATATTCTCACCAGTCAAATGCGTCGATTAAAGGTGTATCACCGCCGTCAAAATCCGGCACTTCGTCAGAACCGGGAACATCGGGAACTTCAGGCTGATCAACACCGGGAATATCTACTTCAGGGGGCACAGTCGGACTATCGTCAAACCCATTCAGAAGGGCCGCAAAAGCTCCGAGCGAGCCTACAAGCAGAAGAATAACCACTACCGTACCCAACGTATCTTTTAATCTTCCTCTTTTTCGTCCGGGTCTATCCCGGGAGCGTATGCGTCGCATGCTTTGGTCACCCCATTTCTTTCAAGTATTTTATTAACCCGTTCATTTATTGAGCCCAAATAAATTTGAGGATTATCTCTAATCAAATCGTCTCTTATTTTTTTAAGATAAGCAGCCGACTTGCGAGCTTTTTCTGACGCTGCAAATTCAGGATCCTTCTCAAGCTTAGATTGATAGTCAACACGACGTTTAAGCTCAACACGCTTAAATTCTTCCTGTTTCTCTTCATAATGCAGCTTCGCCTGAGCATGCAGCTCCCGGTATCCTTCGCGTAATTCAAGGAAAACTTCGAGATCATTACCATCGACAAGCTCAATCCATCGGTCGAGCTTCGCCGCTTCGCTCTTGGCGCGCTCTTCCATAGCCGCCTGAGCGAGAAGCTGCTTATACTTAGGATTTTTTGCCGGCGGAGCTTTTTCCACCATATCCAGGAACGCTTCACCGCCGTAAATCTCAATAAGCGTCTTTATTGAACCTATCGGCTGCTTAAATACGTAGCGCTCGCAAGCTGAGAGGTTATACTCCGTACCGGGCTTAACGAATATAGACAGCCGAATAGCGCTACCGAGAAACTGGGTCCAAAAGTAACTCTCCGGCCAGCGTCGCTTATTACTATCCGACGTCGGTTCCCTGAAGGAGAGATAATTCTTCATGACACCGTAATAAGCGTCCTGGATAGAACAGTGTTGAAGCTGCTCTACAAAGCCGAGAGCATTGTTATCCTTTATCTGAAGCTCACAACGGACCCAGTGACACCGGGTGTTATCATATCCGCGCTCTGCAGCTTTATCGTAAATACGAATGAGTATCTTAGATAAGCGCGAGCCAAATTGTACTGAATTACCTTTATTTGAGTAGATAGACAAATAATTATGTATTCGAGAAACATACTCTTCTTTCCGTGTTTTTTCACAGATAGTATCAATATCAAAAACTCCGGTAAAATCGTCAAACGCGACGTCAAGACGTGTTATATGTACGTTCGTCGGATCATCGAGCGCAAGCTTGAATAATCCCTCATAATCTCCGTTGCCGTAGCTCTCGAAATTACGGCAGCCTTGGCCGGACATCTCGAGCCAGATAAATTCACCTATACCCTCTAAGGATGCTTCGTTAAAGTGAATGGAAATCCCATCAAAATACTGTCTATACATAAATCCTTTTGAGCCGTGGACAGTCACAAAAGGAAGCTCCTCGAGCTTAAGCAGCTTAACGAGTTCATACACAGTATGTTTTCTAGTTGTTAAAGACACCCAGTCAAACAGAATACGATTCTCAGATGGTAATTCAGGCAATATTTCAGACTTTTCCATTTTTCCCCCCCGAAAATCGAAATATTGTAGAAACCTGTACGTTCTACTACCCTATGAGCCGTGGTAGTAGAGCGGAAATCTATACTTTTTCAAAAATAGACTTCCGCATTATATTAACGCAAGTTTTTAAGCCCCTTCAGAGCCCGTATTTCTGCTCCTAACGAACGATACCTCATCGGCTATAACTTCGGTCGTATAATGCTTCTGACCCTCATTATCGGTCCAGGAACGGTTCTGAAGCGTACCGAAGACGTATATAGGATCACCTTTTTTGAAATACTTAGCCACAAACTGCGCCGACTGCTGCCACGTTACGATATTGAAAAAATCTACGTCGACCTGCCCCTCGGGCGCGAACGGTCGGTTTACACCGATCGAGAAATTACAGACATCTTTACCGCTCTGCGTCTGCCGCAGCTCGGGATCTGCAGAAAGGTTGCCGATTAAAATCACCTTGTTTAAACTTGCCATTTTTTACTCCTTTTTGAATACTCTTTTTTGATATATGTAAAGGCCCGAAGGCTCGTTACCCACGGTTAAGGGGGCGAGGCGGCGCACCGTCCACGTGGCCGCCCGTACCTCTTTTTTGATATTCTCACCGCCCGCGGGCGGCAAGAACATCAAAAAAGAGTAAGAAACCAAGTCAAAATCTTGACTTAGATCTCTTACTCTACATTTTAGACGAAACATATGTCAAAAACTTCTTATAAATCTATTGACAAAGTGAAAAACATCTGTTATAATACTAAGCGTCGCTGATGTGTATGTGCCTTTAGCTCAGCTGGATAGAGCAACTGCCTTCTA
>JAZNZE010000051.1:0-20011 GCA_045594785.1 Eubacteriales bacterium | reverse complement strand
TGTTTTAGTGTGTTTGCATTATTAATTGCTCTAAAATAAGGAAATCGTTTATTTTAACTTGACAATCATTGATTTTTATGCTATAATACACAAGCATTATAGGGGTATCGCCAAGCGGTAAGGCAAGGGACTTTGACTCCCTCATTCGTAAGTTCAAATCTTGCTACCCCTGCCAACAAATAGAGCCACTCCTTGCGGGTGGCTCTATTTGTTGGCAGGGGTTCTTGATGAACTTGGCACTTGGTTTACAAGTGCGCAAGTTCACATATCCAACCCGAAGATCTGCAAGCTGGCTTGCAAGGCGCAGGGTTAGGATATCTTCGCCAAAGGCGAATACCTTGCATTTACTTTTTCACTCTTCACTTTTCACTAACTCGTGGATTTGGAAAAGTAATAAGTAATAGTGAATAGTGAAGAAGTAAGGTAGCTTTTCGCTATGGCGAAAAGCAATTTTTATTATAATTTTGATTAATCTTTTTGCGTTCGTGAACAAGTATCACTGAGAACATTCGCGAGGCTTTTTACGTTCGCTTGCAAGGCGGATTTTGTTACAGCAAAGACTTCACCAACAGAAAAGAGAGAGCATTTCGGCATAACCGATTTGTTCTCTCTTTCCATATTAAGCTATTATTAAAGAGTACCCTTAGAGCCAAGAACGTTAACTATCTTGTGGCTAACCATCTTCTTAACCTCAGCTCTTGCGACCTTGAGATATTCTCTGGGGTCGAATGCCTCGGGCTTCTCAGCGAATACGCGGCGGATACCTGCGGTCATAGCAAGTCTGATATCTGAATCGATATTAATCTTACAAACAGCCATTTTAGCAGCGCGTCTGAGCTGCTCCTCAGGAATACCTACTGCATCGGGAAGCTTACCGCCGAGAGCGTTAATTTCGGAAACGCACTCGTGAGCTACGCTTGATGCGCCGTGAAGAACGATAGGGAAGCCGGGAAGTCTCTTTCCAACCTCTTCGAGAATATCGAATCTGAGAGGCGGAGGAACGAGAACACCGTGCTCGTTTCTCGTGCACTGCTTTGCAGTGAACTTATAAGCACCGTGAGAAGTACCGATAGAGATTGCAAGGGAATCAACTCCGGTTCTGGTAACGAATTCCTCAACCTCCTCGGGCTTGGTGTAAGAGGAATGCTCTGCAACAACGTCATCTTCAACGCCTGCCAGAACTCCAAGCTCACCCTCAACGACTACGCCGCGCGCGTGAGCGTATTCAACTACCTTTTTTGTAAGGGCAATATTGTCCTCAAACGAATGGTGAGAGCCGTCAATCATAACCGAGGTAAAGCCGCCGTCAATGCAGGACTTACAAACGTCAAAATCTGCGCCGTGGTCAAGATGCAGAGCAAGGTCGATTCCGCTATCCTCAACGGCTGCCTTCGCAAGAGCCATAAGATATGCGTGCTTAGCATACTTTCTTGCGCCTGCTGATACCTGAAGAATAACGGGGGACTTTTCCTCTGCCGCTGCCTCGGTAATTGCCTGGATTATCTCCATATTGTTAATATTGAAAGCACCGATAGCATAACCGCCCTCGTAAGCCTTCTTAAACATTTCCTTGGTTGTTACAAGTGCCATATTAAATCTCCTAAATTTTTAATTAACACAACTATTATACATTTTAAAAAACCAAAAATCAAGCCTTATTTAAAAACTTAATGAAATATCTTGAAAAACTTTTGCCGTTATGCTAGAATACAGATATCTATTTCACAGCGAAACGGAAAAAATATGGAAAAAATTATACTATATATTATGGTAGGCTTTGCCGTGCTTGGCGGAATTGACCGTATTTTCGGCTCAAGGCTGGGGCTTGGCAAGGAGTTTGAAAAGGGAATTCTGACCTCGGGGCAGCTTATTCTCACAATGGCGGGAGTAATGGTGCTTGCTCCCGCAATAGCCGATTTGCTCGTTCCGCTCGTAGCTCCCGTATATAAATTTCTCGGAGCTGACCCTGCGGTATTCGCAGGCTCGCTTCTTGCCTGCGATATGGGAGGAGCGCCCATAGCGGCGGTGCTTGCCGAGAGCGAGGAAGCGAAAATGCTTGGCGGAATAATAACCTCTTCAATGCTCGGTGTTACCGTAAGCTTCACTATTCCCACGGCTATGGCTATGACGAAAAAGGAGGACGCTCCTTTTGTTGCCAAAGGCATTCTCTGCGGAATACTTACCGTTCCCGTAGGAATATTCTTCGGCGGTCTCGCTGCAAAAATGAAGCTTGCGTTTTTACTTAGGAATATGATTCCGATAGCGATAATCGCATTTATCATAGCTATCGGCGTCTGGCGGTTTGAAAGAGTAACCGTAAAGGTATTTAACCTTTTCGGAAGGCTCATAGGCATAGTTGCCGTGCTTGGACTTCTCATAGCAATCATAGACGCTTTTGTCGGCTGGCGTCCCATAGAAAATATTGCTTCAATTTCGGAAAGCCTTGCGGTTATCGGTGAAATAGCTCTTATGCTTGCAGGTGCGTTTCCTCTCGTTTTCGTTCTTTCAAAGCTCCTATCAAAGCCGCTCGTCAAGGTTGGAGACAAAATCGGAATGAACGAGGCGGCAGCCCTCGGGCTGATTTCCTGCACGGTAAATTCACTCCTCGTCTTCAGGTCGGTTGAGGATATGAACGAAAGAGGCAAGGTTGTGAATATGGCGTTTGCCGTTTCGGCAGCGTTCGTCCTCGGAGACCATCTTGCATACACCGCAAGCTTTATGCCTGGGGCGGTTTTGCCTATGATAGTAGGAAAGCTGTGCGCCGGCATCTCGGCTGTTATCGTAGCCTTTCTTTTAACTCGCAAAAAACTTGAAAATACATAAAAATTGCCATAAATGCTAAGCTAAGTTTGCATTTATGGCATTATTTTTGCTTATCTCGTCTTTAAACCGCAGGTGATGCATTTTTCCTCAGAAGCCTTATTTGCCGTTCCGCAAATAGGGCAGGGCTGAGCCTTTACCTCTCTGTTCAGTATAATCGGGTATCTTGTTCCCGGGTATTTATAGAGTGTATCTCCTATTTCGTATATGTCGGTTTGCGCTCCCGAAAGTCCGTCCAGGTAGGTAACGTCACCGCAGGGGAGCTTAATATAAACTATTGCGCTTGTAGGCGGCTTGGTTCTTGACCTCTGAGAAGAGTATGCAACAGGCTTAAATCTTGAAAAGGAGCGTCTTCCGCCGAAGCTCAGCCTGCGGTTTGTAACAACAAATTCGTGCTCCTTGACGTTCTCACCCTGTAATTCTTCAGAAAAAAGCAGGACGGGTTGATAGCGCTTTAGTGTTTTTATCGCATAAAATACCGAAATTATTATAATCACAACGCAAACGAATATAACGGTCATTTCGGGAAAAAGCGCTATAATGAGAGAGGAAATAAGAACAAAGAGAAGCGAGCATACGATTTTAAAAATAAAATCCCGTCTCCGCTTTTTTACGTATTTTGCTATGCCGTCTTTGTTATAGGTCATTTTTCTTCTCCCTGTTTTCCTTGATATAGTTCATATATACCTGCCAGTCCTGGCGCGTGAGATAGCTTTCTCCTTTTCGCAGATAGTAGCATACGCTACCCTTGTCAAGAAGGGCGGGAGCTTTGGGAATTTCGTTTTCGTGTATAAGTCCCGCCGTGCCGTAAAGTCCGTATATTTTTGAAGCTGAATAAGCTCCGAGAAATTCGCTTTCGGGGTCTGAGTTAGCGTCATTTTCAGCGCTTCCTATAATAAGCCTTCTAGGAGGAATAAGCGAAAGCAAAAAATTCTGGTCAAAATCCGTGTCTTCAAAATCCGCGGCAAGCCTTGAGTATTTTGGCGCGAACCAAAAGGGAAAGCGGTTTGTGATATCGAGCACCGTCTCACCGCCTTTTCCTCTCGATATTGCAGCGCCGCAGCAGCCCGAGCAGCTTGATATAGCGTATTTGAACCGTTCGTCAAAGGCGGCGGCAAGCAGCGCAGCCTTACCGAGCCTTGAATGTCCTATCACGGCAACCGCGTCCTTGTCTATAAAATCAAGCGTCCGGACGTAGTCCATAACTCTCATAGCCGCGTATGCCCATAGCGCAAGCTTGCCGGGCGCGCCTGAAAAACGGCGGTTAATTTCGAGAAATGACGCAAGCCTTCCTTTAAAGCTCGCATTATCCCCGCTTATATCCTCGTAATAAAAGGAGAAAAGCGCGAATCCGTTATCGGCAATCTCCTCGCTTGGCTGAAATTTATTCGGAGCTTCCTTTTTGAGACTTATGTAAATGAATGCGGGAATTTTTCCGCTTTTGTTCGGAATATGGGCTTTTATGGGAAAGGAAAAGCTTTCTTCACCGTTTAAAAGCTTGATTTCAATATTCCTAAGCGTTGCCTTTCCGCCCGCGTAGCGAGTGTCTTCTTCCTTGACTTCTGCCGAGAGGTGCTCGGGAGCTGACGGAATAAATCCGTACTCGTTTGCCTGAATTATCTCTTTGATTTTGCTTTTCTTATTCAAGTATTCCTCTTTTGAAGAAAAATCGAGAGCGGGAACACCGCGCCCTTTGAGCATACCGTCAAAAATCATATTATAATCTCCCTGTCGGTTTTATTATAAAAATAAAAGGAAAAATTGTCAATAGGTTTTGACAAATCACGATATAAGTGTTATACTAATATACAGCATTAAGGAAAGGAGAGTTTTTATGAAGCCGATATTACCCCTCGGAGTTAAGCTGATAACCGAAAGACTTGAAAAGCACGGAAAGAGCGCCCATATCGTAGGCGGCTGCGTAAGAGATTTTCTTCTTTCCAAAACACCGTATGATTACGATATAACGACCAACGCCCTGCCCGAAGAAATGAAGGAGATTTTTTCGGATTTCAAAACGGTTGAAACAGGAATAAAGCACGGCACTCTCACCGTGCTTTGCGATGGTAATCCGTATGAGGTGACTACCTACCGTATAGACGGAGAGTACGAAGACCACCGTCACCCGACAAGCGTTTTGTTTACCGATAAGCTTGCCTCCGACCTGTCCCGCCGCGATTTTACGATGAATGCAATCTGCTACTCCGAGCGTGACGGATTCGTGGATATGTTTTCGGGCATCGAGGATATTAAAAACAGAATAATAAGGGCTGTCGGAGAGCCGTCAAAGCGCTTTGACGAGGACGCGCTGAGAATACTGAGAGCTATCCGTTTTGCCTCTGTTCTCGGCTTCGAAATAGAGGAAAATACCGCAGAGAGCGCTAAGGAAAAGGCGGTTCTTCTCGCTTCCGTTTCGGCAGAGAGAATTTATACGGAGTGGAAAAAGCTGCTTTCGGGCGTAGCCGCGCATAGCGTTATTTCCGAATACGGAGATATAGTCTCGGTATTCCTTTTTGCCGAGCCGATAGTGTTACCTCCAGAAAGGCTCTTCGCTTCGGCATCTTTTGAGGCGCGCCAGCTCTCGCTTTTTGAGCTTTCGCTTGAAAATCCCCGCGAATCCTTCGAGAGCTTTTGTGACAGAATGAAGACCGATGCCAAAACCAAAAAAATCGGTGCGCTTGCGCTCGGCAATCTCGGTTTTGCTTTATCCGATGCGGTATCGGCAAGGCTTATGCTTATAAGGATAGGGGAAGAGGCAACGCGGCTTGTCGCAGAATTAAAAAGACTAAAGGGTGAAAAAACACTCACCCAAGCCGAGCTTGACCTGGTAGTAAACGGAGACGCCCCCCTCTCTCTTTCCGCGCTCAAAGCAGGCGGAGAGGATATGAAGGAAATCGGCTTTGTCGGTAAGGAAATAGGCGAGGCTTTGGAACGGCTTTTAATAATGACCGCCAAAGGAGAATTAAAAAACGAAAGGGAAGCGCTGCTTTCAGCCGCAGGTAAACTTAAAAATGGCATTTGACGCGTGTATGATGCGGGCGGTGCTTTCCGAAATTTCGGAGCGCTTTCCCGATGCAAAAATAGAAAAGGTTCTTCAACCCCAAAATGACGAGATAGACTTAGTTATCCATAGCGGAAAAAATAACGGAAGGCTGGTATTTAACGTAGGTCCTAACGCTCCGAGGCTGCAGCTTTCGTCAATAGCGAAGGAAAATCCGCTCAAAGCACCTATGTTCTGTATGTTTCTGCGTAAGCATATCATAGGCGCAAGAATTATAGGAATAGAGCAGCCGAATTTTGACAGAATTGCAGTATTTACTCTATCCTGCTATGACGAAATGGGATTTCTTACCGAAAAAAAGCTCATCTGCGAAATAATGGGAAAATATGCAAATCTCGTCTTCACGGATAAGGCGGGAAAGATAATATCCGCTCTTAAATTTATTGATTTTTCGCAGAGCACGGTTCGCCAGATTATACCGGGACTTACCTATACGCTGCCTGAGCCGCAGAATAAAATCTCCCCTCTCGACTTTTCTGAAAGCGACTTTTATCAGAAGCTTTCCGAGGCGTCTTCCGAGAGGAGCTGTGAGAAGTTTATAGTGGGAAGCTTTTTGGGTATAGCTACTCAGATTTCGCGCGAGCTGGTCTTCAGAGCTGCGGGCAGAAATGATGTTCCTGTTTCTGAAATAGATGCGGAAAAGCTCAAAAATGTAATGTTTAGTTGGCAAAAAACACTAAAAAATCAGGAATACACCCCCACCGTAGTTATAGATAACGAAGGTAAGCCTATAGATTATTCTTATATGGATATAACCTATCTCGGCTCGCTCAAGACTAAAAAATTCGATAGCTTTGCCGCGCTTCTTGACCTCTATTTTTCCGAAAAGGATAGGCTTGAGAAGATAAGGCAGAGAGGGCGCGACCTTATAATGCTTATAAACAACGCAGTCTCAAGAACCGAAAAAAAGCTTGCGCTTCAAAGGCAGTCGCTGCTTGACAGCGAGAGGGGCGAGGAATACAAGAAATACGCCGACCTCATTACCTCAAATATTTACCGAATAGAGCGCGGAATGGAAAGGGTGGCTTGCATAGACTATTACGACCCCGACTGTCCGGAAATTGAAATTTTGCTCGATTCCCGTCTTTCCCCCTCGGCAAACGCTCAGCGTTACTACAAGCTCTATAACAAAGCAAAGAAGGCAAAAGAGGTTCTCACCGAGCAGATAAAACTCTGGGAAAGCGAGCTTTTGTATCTTGAGAGCGTGCGCGCATTCCTTGATAAAGCCGAAACCGAGGAGGATATAGCCGAGCTTCGCGAGGAGCTTTACCGCGCGGGCTATTCCTCTAAAATGAAAAATTACAGACCGCAAAAGAAGGTCAAGCTTCTCTGTATGCAGTATAAGACCTCGGGCGGCTATACGGTCCTTGTCGGCAAAAACAATATACAGAACGATAATCTTACCTTTAAGCTTGCAGCTAAGGACGATATATGGTTTCACGTCAAGGATATGCCGGGCTCACACGTCATAATGCAAACGAACGGTGAAGAGCCGGGGGAGCGCGACTATACCGAGGCAGCGGAAATCGCGGCTTATTTTTCGAAGGCAACGGCAGGGCCGGTTGCAGTTGACTACACGAAAGTTAAAAACGTAAAAAAGCCTGCAGGCTCAAAGCCGGGCTTCGTAATTTACAAAACGAATTTCACGGCATTCGTTAACCCTAAAAATCCTCAGCAGTAAGGGTATTTGCGTATTTTTGTCGGAAGGGAGAATCAGATGGTTGATTTGAAGGAGCTTCACAAGCATTTTATATTGCAGCATCTCTCGGAGGGAGAGTGCGCGGTTGACTTCACTATGGGCAACGGAAACGATACGCTTTTTCTTTCAAAAACCGTGGGAGAGAGCGGAAGAGTATATGCCTTCGATATACAGGAGGCGGCGCTTGAATCGACACGCACCCTGCTTACCTCGGAGGGCGCACCCGAAAATTATACGCTTATCTGCGCCTCTCACCACAGAGTAAAGGAATTTGTAAAAGAGCCTATCAAGGCGGGAATGTTCAATCTCGGATATCTTCCGGGGAGCGGCAAAAAGGCAGTAACCACAATGCGAGAAACCACTATGCCCGCAGTTGAGGCAGCGCTAGACCTGCTTTTGCCTGACGGAGTGCTTATAGTCGCTATTTATCCCGGGCACGAGGAGGGGGCGCTCGAAGGAGATATGCTCCGCGAGTATTTTAAAACCGCCTCTCGCTATAAGCTCTGTCCGTCCGAGTTTCATATTCTGAATTCTCCCGCCTCGCCCTATTTCTTCCTCGTTGAAAAAAGCCCGAGAGCCGAAATGCCCGAGCTTTAAAGCGATAATTTGCGGCTCTGCCGCCGAGTTATAAATTCACCACCGTTCTGAAAGGAGATTAAAATGAAAAGGATTTCGTTGATTCTGATTTTGGTTATTACTCTCGCACTTATCTGCTCCTGCGGTAATTACAGCGCAGGATTTGGCAACTATTCGTACAGCAAAATACATATCGATACGCACAATTTCTCCGGCTGTTATACGGTTGAAAAGTGGTATGAGAGTGAGAGCGGAATAGAGGTAAAAACCAAGGAGCTTGGCTCTATATTTGCCTCGGAGGGAACTTACATTCTCGTTGAGAATAAGTGTCCCGTATGCGATGCGGAGAATTGATTTTTGGCTAAAAGCCCTGTTTTTCGAAAAGGAATTTTTTGCTGTATAATATTTTTTTTTGAAAAACTATTTACTTTTTAATAAAAATGTGCTATAATGCTCTTTGACCTATGCCTTGGTATAGCGTATGGCCTCGCTCCGTTCGGATATAATCCTTGCGTAGCCCGTGCGATTCACCCGCGCTGTACTCGGACTTAGGAGTAAATATTAAGAAAGGTGAAGAAAAAATGATTTCCAAGGAAACCAAAACCGCCATCATCGCTGAGTTCAAAATCAACGAGAATGACACAGGTTCGCCCGAGGTGCAGATTGCTATCCTTACCGATAGAATCAACGGTCTTACCGAGCACATGAAGAAGAACCCCAAGGACTTCCACTCTCAGAGAGGTCTTTCCAAGATGGTTGGTCACAGAAAGCAGCTTCTCAGCTACCTTGCAAAGAAGGATATCGAAAGATACAGAGCTGTAATCAAGAAGCTTGGTCTTAGAAAGTAATCCTACTTTCCCGACCGAATCGCAAACGGGAACGGTTTTTTCGTTCCCGTTTCTTGCGAAAACACAAGTTTTAAAAAATCAATTAAACGGCGCGGCGGAAGTAGCAGTTAAATATGAGCCTGAGAGGCTTTTCGGACTTATATTTAAGTGCTATGTTCGCTTTGCCGAAAAAAAGACAAGGAGAACAAAAATGGTAGAAAATTTCAAAACATTTGACAACTACAAGGAATATACCTACGAGCTTGCAGGCAGACCTCTTGTAGTAAAGACCGGCAAAATCGCAGGTCTTGCAAACGGCAGCGTAATGATTCACTACGGTGAAACGACCGTTCTTGCCTGTGCAACCGCATCGGCAGCTCCCCGTGAAGGAATTGATTTCCTTCCTCTTTCGGTTGACTATGACGAAAAGATGTACGCAGTAGGTAAGATTCCCGGCGGCTTCCTTAAGCGCGAGGGCAAGCCTACCGAAAAGGCAATTCTTGCGGGCAGAGTAATCGACCGCCCCATTCGTCCTCTTTTCCCGAAGGACCTTCGTAATGACGTATCCCTTCTTCTCACGATTATGTCGGTTGACCCCGATTGCTCCCCTGAGATTACGGCTATGATAGGCGCGTCCATCGCCCTTTCTATCTCCGATATTCCCTGGAACGGACCTATCGGCGGCGTATTTATGGGACTTGTTGACGGCAAGATAGTCGTTAACCCCACGGCAGCTGAGAGAGAGAAGAGCGACCTTGAGCTTACCGTTGCCGCTTCCAAGGAAAAGGTAGTAATGATTGAGGCAGGCGCAAACGAGGTTTCCGATGAGGTTATGTACGAGGCTATTATGCAGGCTCACGAGGAAATCAAGAAGCTCGTTGACTTCATTAACGGTATCGTAGCTGAAATAGGCAAGCCTAAGTTCGAGTATGCTTCGGGCGAGCTTGACCACGATATGTTTGACGAAATATTCGCTTACTGCGAGAAGAGCGTTATGGAAGCTCTTGATACCGATGACAAGAATATCCGCGATGCAAAGATGCAGCCCATAATGGACGATATCGTAGCAACCTTTGAGGAGAAGTATCCCGATATCAAGGTAATTCTTCCCGAGCTTATCTACAAGATTCAGAAGAAGATAGTTCGCCGCTGGCTTCTCGTTGATAAGAAGAGAGTTGACGGACGCCGTATGGACGAAATCCGTCCCCTCGCCGCAGAGGTTGGAGTTCTTCCCAGAGTTCACGGCTCAGGTCTCTTCACCAGAGGACAGACGCAGGTTCTCACCATCGCAACCCTCGGAACTCTTTCCGATGCGCAGAAGCTTGAGGGACTTGACGATGAGGACACCAAGAGATATATGCACCACTACAATATGCCCGGCTACTCCACAGGTGAGGCAAAGGCTCAGAGAAGCCCCGGACGCCGCGAAATCGGTCACGGTGCGCTTGCAGAGCGTTCTCTCGTTCCCGTTCTTCCCTCAGAGGAGGAATTCCCCTATGCAATCCGTCTCGTATCCGAGGTTGTAAGCTCTAACGGCTCTACCTCTCAGGGCTCTGTTTGCGGCTCTACTCTTGCTCTTATGGACGCAGGCGTCCCGATTAAAGCTCCCGTTGCAGGTATCTCCTGCGGACTTATCACCGCAGAGGACGGCTCTTGGGATACTATGATAGATATTCAGGGACTTGAGGACTTCTACGGCGATATGGACTTCAAGGTAGCGGGAACTCATAAGGGTATCACCTCTATCCAGATGGACCTTAAGGTAGACGGACTTACTCCCGAGATAATCAAGAGAGCTCTTGAAACGACCCACCAGGGAAGAGACGAAATTATTGACAAGATTCTTCTTGCGGCAATCAAAGAGCCTCGCCCCGAGGTATCTAAGTACGCTCCCAAGATGATTACTATGACCATCAACCCCGATAAGATTCGCGAGGTTATCGGCTCAGGCGGAAAGGTAATTCAGAAGATTGTTGCCGATACCGGTGCTAAGATTGATATCAACGATGACGGTACCGTATTTATTGCAGCAGTTGACCGTGACAGCGCAGATAAGGCTAAGGCTATTATCGATGCTATCGTGTTCGAGCCTGTTGTAGGCGAGACCTACGAGGGCGTTGTAACCAGAATTATTCCTATCGGCGCGTTCGTTGAGTACGCTCCCGGCAAGGAAGGAATGGTACACATCTCCAAGCTCCAGAAGGAAAGAACCGAGAAGGTTGAGGACGCAGTTAACGTTGGCGATACCGTCCGCGTTAAGTATCTCGGTACTGACGAAAAGGGAAGACAGAATCTTTCTATGAAGGACGCTGCTCCCAAAGAGTAAAATTTAGGCATAAACGAATAAAAAGATGGGTATTGTGAAAAAACACAGTACCCATCTTTTGTTAAGTAGAATTTTAGGGGAAAATAATGTTGAAAACCTGGGGTTTTCCTCGTTTTATTATATTTTTCAGTTTCTTTCGTAAACTATCTTGCCGTCTATTATCGTTTTGTAGGCAACAGTTCCGATATTATAGAGCGGATTTTTATCCCATATAACCAGGTCTGCGTCCTTTCCCGGCTCAATGCTTCCTACTCTGTCGGAAATTCCGTTTGCTTTTGCCGGGTTTATCGTGATTGCGCGCCAAGCCGTTTCTTCGTCAAGACCTGCGTTGATTGCAAGTCCCGCGCACATAGTAAGCGCTTCTTGGGGGATAACCGAGGAATCGGTTATAATGCTGATTTCAACGCCTGCGTTGTGCAGGGCAAGAGGGGTATCGAAGCTTTTATGAAGAAGCTCGGGCTTGGACTTTGAGCCGAAGGAAGGTCCTATGAATGCGGGGTATCCCTCTTTGGCAAGCTCCTCAGCGATGAGCGCGCCCTCGGTGCAGTGGTCGAGCGTGAGCTTCAAATCGAATTCCTTCGCTATGCGTATAGCGGTAAGTATATCATCGGCTCTGTGCGCGTGCGCTTTAAGCGGGATTTCCTTTTTCATAACCGGAATCATAGCCTCAAGCTTCATATCAAAGCTTGGCTCTTTTCCTGCTTCCTTTGCTTCGAGATAATTCTTAGCCTTAAAGAGAAGCTCTCTCAGAATTGAAGCGGTTGCCATTCTTGTAATAGGTGTTTTCTTTCCGCTCTGACCGTAGCAATTTTTTGGATTTTCTCCGAAGGCGCATTTCATAGCGAGGGGATATTTGACTATCATATCGTCAACCCTCTTACCGTAAAGCTTTATTGCAACGAAGCTTCCGCCCACAACGTTTGCACTTCCGGGACCGGTGCAGGCAGTGGTAACACCGCCCTTTATTGCCTCGCGGAGCGTTTCGTCCATAGGATTTATGCCGTCTATAGCTCTCATCTGAGGGGTTACGGGGTCGGACGATTCGTTTATCTCAGAGCCCTCCCACCTCATAGACGAGGTTCTCATACCGATATGGCAGTGCGCCTCAACCAGTCCGGGAGTAATAAGTCTGCCATCTGCATCTATGACCTCGGCAGCGCCCTCATTTATATCCTTGCCGACAGAAATTATTTTGCCGTCATCTCCTATAAGCACGGAGCAGTTATCTATATCCTCTCCCGCCATAGTTTTTACGTATCCGTTTTTTATAAGTAACATAGTTTTCTCCTTTAAAGACTTGAAATTGAAAATAAAAAACGGCACCGCAAGGACTTATGCCCATAGAGATGCCGTAATACGTTTAAATTATTTAGTAAGGAACCAGATAAATATGTAAGCAAGAATAAGAATAGGAGAAGACATAAGGAAAATAAGAAGACCGGTGGTAAACTTATCCCAAATCTCAGCTAATTTTTTCTTTCTTGCGCGCTCCTCGTCACTGACTCTAAGCTCAAAGTCACGCGTATCAACAGCTGCGTTTTCGGCAGCGTTAACTTCCTTAATCTCGGAATTCATATCTTTATCCTCCGTGGTTAAATCCAAAAATAACGGTACATTATTAATATACGGATATATTCTAACACAAAAAAAGCGTTAAGTCAAGTCAAAAAACGGCTTTCTATTGAAAAAAATTAAAATTCGTGTTAAAATAATAAAAAAACAAGGCTGTGTGAACGAAAAATGTCAAAACAAGTTGAAATCGAAAGAAAATACGTAATAAAGATGCCGGACATTAGTCTTCTGAAGGAGAAGGACGGCTACAGCGAGAGCAAAATTCTGCAGATATATCTTACTGCTGACGCAGGAGTAACTCACAGAATAAGAAAGCGCAGCTTTGCGGACTTCGACAGGTATACGGAAAATAAGAAAACCCGAATTGACGCTATGAGCTCGTACGAGGAAGAAAACGAAATAAGCGAAGCCGAGTTTGCGGCGCTCTCGGAAAAAATCAAGGACGGAACAAATCCGATTTTAAAAACGCGTTATACCTTCCTGTTTTGTGGCATAACCTTTGAAATAGACGTCTATCCCAATTGGAAGAGAAGCGCAATTATGGAAACCGAGCTTGAAAGCAGGGAAGTCTCTGCGCAAATGCCCGACTTTATAGAGATTATAAGCGAGGTTACGGGCGAGCGTAAATATTCAAACGCTTCTATGGCGCACGCTTTTCCCGAAGAGCTTATATAAGGGCTGTCCTCTGAAGAGGTCTCATTTTTAGGTTATTTGTGATAGCGCTTTCCCGCTATTATCGTAAAGGAGCGGTAAACCGCTTCGAGAAGAATGGGGCGCATCAGCTGATGCGGAAAGGTCAGCCTTGAAAGTGAGAGCCTGAAGTCTGCTCTTGCCTTAACCGCGGGAGAAAGACCGTATGACGAGCCGATAATGAGCGTGATTTTCCCCTTTTCGTTTTGCATCTCGCTGATTTTTTCTGCAAGCATGGGAGAATCAAGCTCCTTGCCTTCAACGCATAGCGCGATAGCTGCCGAATCCTTCGGTATTGCCGAAATGATTTTCTCGCCCTCAACGCTTAATGCGCGTTCGATTTCAGCTCGGTCGTCTTCGTTGTGAATCGTCTCTTCTTTTATATTAATTTCCTCTACTCTTGCGTATTGCAGGAGTCTTTTTTTATATTCCGAAACGGCGTCTTTAAGGTAATTTTCCTTAAGCGTGCCTACCGTAATCAGCGTGAGAATAACCATTATCTAATCCTCACAAGGCGTGAAAGTCCTCTCGCGAGAGCCTCGCAGAGCCTGTCCGTATCTTCTTCTTCGTTATTGTGCGAAAAGCTTATTCTTATAGAGGTATCTGCCTCGCCCTCGCTTCTTCCGTAAGCCACCAGAGCGGAGGTTTTGTGCTGTGAATTTGAGGAGCAGGCTGAGCCGCTGGAAACGAAAATACCCTCGCCCGAAAGAAAGTGAAGCATAGTTTCGCTCTTGATTTTAGGAAGAGTGATATTAAGAATATGCGGAGCTGAGCTTTCGGGATTTGTGATGCTTATTTCGGAAAGGGCAGGGGTGCTGCCAAGCTTTTCTATAAGACCTTCGCGCAGAAGGCGAAGCTTTTTTACGTTCTCCGAAAGGGACGCGGATTCTATCTCAACAGCGCGTCCGAAAGCGGCTATCGCGGGCGCGTTTTCCGTTCCCGAGCGCATTCCGTATTCCTGACCGCCGCCGAATATAATAGGAGAAAGCCCCTTTTTCGTAAAGATATTCTCGCTCACTATAAGCGCTCCGACACCCTTAGGGCCGTGTATCTTATGAGAGGATACGGTGAGCATATCCGCGCCGATGCTCTTCATCGTAAAGGGTATCTTCATAAAGCTTTGCGTAGCGTCAACGTGCAGTACTGCCTCAGGCGCTTGCCTTTTCATAATATCAGAAACAGCCTTCACGTCATAGAGCGCGCCTGTTTCGTTATTTACCATCATAACCGTAACGAGAACCGTGTCGGCAGTCATTTCGCGCTTTAACTCCTCAAGGTCGATTTTTCCGCCCCGAGTTGAAATTTTCGCTATCTTAAAGCCCTGCGCCCTGAGCATATCAAGAGGCGCGTTTACCGATGCGTGCTCGCCCTCTGTGGTTATTATCTTTGCGCCGCGTCTGTAACGCTCCTTGGAAAAAGCTCTTCCGATTATCGCAAGGTTGTTTGCCTCGCTTCCCGAGGCTGTGAATACTACGCGAAAAGCACCGCCGCCAAGAGAAGAGAGCAGAGCGGCTCTGGCGTTTTTAATAAGCCTTTCAGCATCGCTTCCAAGCGTGTGAAGCGATGAAGGATTTCCAAAGCTAAGGCTTGACGCTTCGTTGTAGATTCTGAGAGCTTCTTCTGAAATTTTAGTTGTGGCGCTGTTGTCAAGGTATACCGTTTTTTTATTCATTATCAAAACTCAACCTTCTCTAAAATGCGCTCAATATCGTCAAAATGTAAACTATAGTTTTCTTCTAATGCGGTATATGTGAGAGTATAGCCGTTCGGGAAAAGTCCGCTCGTTATGCAGAATATCTGATATACGCGGAAGGTTTTTCCGTTATAAACGTAGGTGTATTCGCAGGCTGCCGCGTTTTTTGCGCTGGAAAATTCAATGCCGTGAAGCCCCTGGCCGAGTTCCGTAATATCGGTAACGTAGATTGCAAGCTCCTTTTTTCTGAACTCCCAATACTCTCTGATTTGCGTGCCCGTAGCGGTAGCCTTAGTCATTGTGATATTGCTGCCGTCAGCGTGGGTTGCGCTTACTATCGCGCTGGAGTAGTCAACCTCAAAATCCGATGGAACGTAAAGGGTAAAGCCTGCAAGCTCCTCGTCTGATGCAAGTATGTCTCCGTCTCCGTCCTTCTCATATTCCTTTTTTGCCTGCTCTCCGGCTGTCTTTTTCACAAATCTGAAATTATCTATTATCGACTGAAGCTTTTCAAGGTAGTGGTCGTAGGTAGTGACACCGTCCGTCTTTTCCGCGAGAGTAGCCGCGTAAGTCAAAATATAAAATCTGCCCTCGTGGCTTGCGAATATCTGCATAAACGCAACTCTTTGTTCCACCTCGGAGTATCCGCTCTTAACGATATAGCTGTAGGTATATTTAACGGCTTTGCTTGCCTTGGTGTCGCCTGAGCCGAGAAGACAGCTCTTGCCGTTTTCTTCACCGAATTTTGTGCTGTCGGGAAATTCGGATTTCGTAAGGTTGAAGTAATCCTCCAGGAAAAAAGCCTCGTCACTTTTTGAGGGGTCGGGCTTGGTGAAGCCGGCGGGGTTTATTTCCATAAAGGAAACGCTGGTCGTGTCAACACGCGAAGCGTAAACGTAGTTTATTCCGTTCATCTCCTCGCCTACGGTCCATTCCTCAGGAGCGAAGAAGTAGTATCCCTCGTCCTCACCGCCGCTTACAAGCTGCATTCCTTCGGGTGTGTTATTCTCGTCACCGCAGGCTGCAAGTGAGAAAATCGAGAGAAGCATAATTAAAATCAGAAACGTTTTTTTCATTTTTTACTTCCTTTTGCCGAGTTAGCTTTCGGCATAAAAATTTTTTATAATGCCGGAAAAGGTATCGCCCCTTTCCTTGTAGTCCGAGAATGAATCAAAGCTGGTCGATGCAGGGGAGAGAAGCACTGCGTCACCCTCGCTTGCCTGCTTCAGCGCAAGAAGCACGGCATCGGAAAAGCGCTCCTCGGAAAAAATATTAGGACACTCTTTCGCCCTTTCGCCGTATCTTACGAAGGCGTCCAGAAGCTCACCTCTGTTTTCACCCGTCAGAACAACCGTTTTCACGCTTTCTGGCAACGGAAAGAGCGGCTCGTAGGATAGCTTTTTTCCGCGGCCTCCCAGAATAAGCACGGTTGGACGGCTAAGGCTTTTCAGCGTTGTTGCCGTGCGTGTCGGGGTTGAATCGATGGAGGAATCGTAAAAGGCTATTCCTCCGTAAATCCCTACAAGCCTCGTTCTGTGTGCAAGACCTTCGAATTTTTCGGCAGCCCAAAGCATTTTTTCGGTTGTGACAAGCTCTGAGGCAAGCGCCATTGCTCCAAGAAAATTCGAGAGATTATGCTCTCCCGAAATTTTGATTTTTTCACGCTCGAAAAGGCGGCTTCCCGATTCCGAAATATATCCGTCCTCAAGGTAAAAATAGTGGTTTGCAGTAATGCGCCGCCGCATTTCCCCGTAGCTCATTTTTCTGCTGAAAACGGCGTATGCGGGGTATTTTTCCGAAAGCCTCAGGTTATACGGGCAGTCAAGGTTGAAAATGCGCTTTTGCGCAAAGCGTATAAGGTTTTCCTTTGCGTTTTCGTACTCCGAAAGCGAGGTGTGCCAGTCAAGGTGATTTTCCGAGAGATTCGTTATGAGAGCTCTTTCGGTTTTTTGCCTGAAGTCCATAAGCTGAAAGCTTGAAAGCTCCGCAACCGTGCCGGCAAGACCCTCTCTCGAAAGAAGCGAGGTCATCGGAAGTCCTATATTTGCCGATGCGGGAAAGTCACCTGAATCCGAGCTGAGCATTAAGGCTGCAAGAGCTGCGGTTGTGCTTTTTCCGTCAGAGCCTGTAACGGCAAACACGGGGATTTTTTTGTTTTCAAAGAAAAATTCAACGTCAGAGGAGAAAATAACTCCACGCTCGCAGGGCGCGGTAAATTCGGGCGCGTCTCTTCTTACCGAAGGAGAAAGAAAAAGAAGCTCCTCGGTAATATTTTCTCTTGCCGCGCTGCCGAAAAAGACTCTTCCAAAGCCGTTAGGTCGTGGAATTTCGTTATCCGAGCGAAGCGTGAAGGAAAGAGCGCCGTAGTTTTCGGAAAGATAGTTAAATAAAGCGATATTTGATTTTCCGAGACCGAAAAAGCCAACGCTGCGTATCTGCTTTCCTCTGAAAATAAGACTTTTTTTCATATACCGCACTCCAATCGGGAAATATTCTTTAAAGAATATGATGCGGCGGAAAAAAATATAACGAACGGGATTTTTAAAATCCCGAGCATCTTTAAAAAATGACTGAACTTGTAAGCCGGGTTCTGTACGCCCCTGGGCGCAGCAATCATCTATCTTCACATGGCATTGCTGCCATGTTCAAGCCTTGCGGCTCTGCCACCATGAAAAATCAGACGGGCAGCCTGCCGACAAAAAAATAATTCTTGCCGGATTTCAAGGTGTTGCTTCGGATAGGGTTTACAGCGAGCCTATGTTACCATAGGTTCGGGTGAGCTCTTACCTCGCCTTTCCATCCTTACCGCACGAGGTGCGGCGGTTTATTTCTGTTGCACTTTCCCGGAGGTCACCCTCGGCGGACGTTATCCGTTATCCTGCCCTATGAAGCCCGGACTTTCCTCACGGTAATACCTTTCGGCAACATACCGCGCGATTGCCCCATTCAGTCAACCTTTATTATAGCAAAATATTTTATCCTTGTCAAGAAAACACAAAAAGTTTACAACATAATCATAAAATAGAGAAAATGAAAGAGAAGCGCCGTATTAAAACAACGCTTCTCAAGTATTTTTGAGATATTATATTACATTTCTACACAGTCGGGCTCAAACGCGATAGCTTCCATAAGGTCGTATGGGTTATTTACGTTTGCGATTCCGAGCTTTGCGTATCTCTTTGTTCTCTCGCATTTTTCGACAGAACACTTTCTTGTGGATTCAAGCCACTTGAAATTAGGCTTATCGAGGTACATCCAGACCATAAGTCTTTCGGGTCTTACGATAGCGCAAACCTTTGTGAGCATTTCATCGGTTGCCTCTCCATCGTAGCATATGTAAGCATCGGGGAATCTTTTCAGAACGGTTTCGATTCTCTTGATGTCTGCGCAGGAGAATGAAACTCTGACGTTGTGTTTTGCAACTACGTCAAAGAGAGGGTCCATCTTGTCGGTAGGAATCTTCTTGTCGAGAGCGATTTCTACATCCTTGCCCTCGCAGGCAGTGAGAAGCTCGTCAAGGGTGGGAATCTTAGTTCCCTTGAAATCTTCGCTCATTGCAATTCCGGCATCGTATTTGAGAAGCTCCTCATAGTTAACGTCAGGAGGCGCGATTTCTTTTTCGATTTTTGAGCCGTCAAGGTTGCGGCAGGTTCTGTTTATCAAGCGATCGTGCAGAAGAACGACAACGCCGTCCTTCGTTAACTGGGGATCGGTTTCTATCTGATCAAATCCGAGCTCAAGAGCCATATTGAAGGCAGGCATAGTGTTTTCGGGCGCATAGTAAAGGCAGCCTCTGTGTGAACGGTAAAGCATATTAAAATACCTCTCTTTTTTGGTTTATATGCTGATAATATCACTATTTCATAGGCTTGTCAATCACTTTGGGCAAAAATACAAATTTTGAATACGAAAATATAACTAAAAAAAATATGTCAGGCGGGATAAAATTGAAAAAAATCAACAAATTTGATAAATTTTCTACAATCCTATTGTATATTCAAAAAAAATATGGTATACTTTATGTTGGACTTGAAGGGAACTTCGGATAGATTTAGCTTATAATAAAAAATAATTTATATTTTGGAGGATTTTCAAAATGGCAAATGTTAAGGTTGCTATCAACGGCTTTGGCCGTATCGGACGTCTTGCATTCAGACAGATGTTCGGCGCAGAGGGCTACGAAATCGTAGCAATTAACGACCTCACCAGCGCAAAGATGCTCGCTCACCTTCTTAAGTACGACACCGCTCAGGGTAAGTACGAGTTTGCTGACACCGTTTTTGCAAACGAGGAAGAGAACAGCATTACCGTATGCGGCAAGACCATCAAGATTTACGCAGAGAAGGACGCAGCTAACTGCCCTTGGGGTCAGCTTGGTGTTGACGTTGTTCTCGAGTGCACCGGCTTCTACACCTCTAAGGAGAAGTCCATGGCTCACATTCAGGCAGGCGCAAAGAAGGTTGTTATCTCTGCTCCCGCAGGCAACGATCTTCCCACTATCGTTTACAACGTAAACCACAAGGGCCTCACCGCTGAGGATACCATCATCTCCGCAGCTTCCTGCACCACCAACTGCCTCGCTCCTATGGCTCAGGCTCTTAACAACTACGCAGCTATCCAGAGCGGTATCATGACCACCGTTCACGCTTACACCGGCGACCAGATGATCCTCGACGGTCCCCAGAGAAAGGGTGACCTCCGCCGTGCACGTGCAGGCGCACAGAACATCGTTCCCAACTCCACCGGC
>JAZNZE010000050.1:0-4013 GCA_045594785.1 Eubacteriales bacterium | reverse complement strand
GAAATTTCGAAAGACAAGGCGTAAGGCAGGGAGCGAAATGAAGCTGTAGATAACTACAGCGATTTGAGCGATTCTGGCGACAACGCAGTATTTCGGAATTTATCAAAGTCAGCTGACGCAGAGAAATTTCGAAAGACAAGGCGTAAGGCAGGGAGCGAAATGAAGCTGTAGATAACTACAGCGATTTGAGCGATTCTGGCGACAACGCAGTATTTCGGAATTTATCCAAGTCAGAGAGTTTATTCGAGTATATTCGTGGTAATATAATCAACCCCCCACGCCGCTAGTCTTTCGCCTTCCTCTACAGAGTTTACGGTCCAGCAGTTTACCAGCATACCAAGCTTGTGGAAGGTGCTCACGTTTTCCTCGGTTAATGAGCCAAAATACACGTCAACGTCAAGGCTTGCAGCTTTCGCTTTTTCTATATTCTCATCGGTAACAGCGGAGAAAAGAAACTGAGCCGACTGCTTGGGAAGAATTTTTCTTATCTTTACAAGATTATCGTAGCCAAAGGAAATAAAGGTAACGTTTTCAAGGTATTCGTATGAATTGATTATTTCAACTATTCTTTCAATTTCCTCGTCTGTAAAATCGCTTTTAAGCTCAAGCACGGAGTGCTTAGAGTATTTCTTGCATATGGAAATATAGTTTTCAAGAGTAGTGGGACGAAGGTCAGCTCTGCCCTTAGTTCCGTCTTTGTCAAAAAGCACGGTATTAAGAAGAGTGTCCATAGTCACTTCCTCAACGGGAATATTCTCACCGCCAACTCTCTTCAGACTTTCATCGTGGCAAACAACGAATCTGCCGTCAAGCGTTCTGTGAATATCGGTCTCTATTCCGTAGTAAGAGCGGTTACCCGCTGCAACGAACGCAGCGTTGGTATTTTCGGTTTCAAGCCCCGAAAGACCTCTGTGCGCTACTACAAGCGTGTTTTTCTTATCAAATTTTCTTGTATTCATAAGTAAGTCTCCTTAATTTTATAAATTTCCGTTTTTGGAGCTCATTCCGGGAGGGAGGCTCTATGTCATATCCTATGTCATATCCACCCAACCTTTGAATTTAACTTAGGTGAAATACGCACCTTTTCAATACATAACCCTACTCTTATTATACTCATTTAAAGGCAAGAGTCAATAAAATCGCACAAGTTTGTGCGATTTTGAAGATTTTTGTTTTTTATAATGTATAATGTCGGTAAAGGAGGGGGGGTTATGAAAACCAAAGACGCAATTTACGCCTTTTGCGAAAACGTACGCAGGCTTAGAAGGAAATCAAATCTTACAAAGACAGAAATGGCTAAAAAGCTTAATATAAGCTTATATTCTCTTAATCTTATAGAGAAAAACATACTTCCCGAAAGGCTTAGCGCGAGCATTATTATTAAAATTTATTCCGAATTCAAAATACTTCCGAAAGACTTGTTTATACTTAAATGATTCGCATTTGCACTTTGTTAAAACTCAAAAACTATAGGTGCAAAAAGGAGCAAGCTTTTGACCTGCTCCTCTTTGATTATTAACGATATTACTCACCGAGAAAAGCGCCGTTCTCGCGAAGCGTCTTCTGAAGCTCTGCCACGTTTACCATTCTGGGTGTAATGCCGTTTTTCTTAGCAATTGCAATTGCCGTGCCTGCCGCCTCACCGAGAGTAACCACCGTAGGCATAATGCGGTAGGACGCCTGCGCGCCGTGATCGGAAGAAATGCATCTGCCTGCAACGAGCATATTCTCTGCGCCCTTGGGAATAAGGCAGCGATAAGGAATGGTATAATACTCACCCGGGCCGAAATAATAATGGCTCGTGCCGCTTCCCTCAGGATTATGAATATCTATATCATAGTTACAAGCGGCAATTCCGTCCTCAAACTTAGTGCAAGCCTTGCACTCTGCCTCGGTAAGCACGTAATCTCCGACTATCATTCGGCTTTCACGCACGCCTATTTCGGGCGCGGTCATCATAAGGAAGCTGTTTTCAAGTCCGTCAGCGTGCTTTTTCATAAAGTCGTAGATTTCAAAAACCTGTCTGCGCGCGATTATCTCCGCCTCGGTAACCTCAACGGGATTCGTAGGATTTTTAAGCACTACTCTGGTGGTATTGAAATGAAGAACGTTCTTTACGGGAGTTTTGAAAACGAGCACGTTGTGTCTCGGATTTGTAATCTCACCTCTTGCCTGAGCCGCGGCGTACTCCTCGTTAAGTCTCTTGTGGCTCTTGAAGAAGCTTTCAACGTCAGCGTTTCCTACGCGGAAGCATAGCGTCATAGGCTGGCAAAGGCTGTCAGGCTCTCTGCCAAGTCTGGTAGGACAGCCGGCAAGGAAGGAAAGCTGAGCGTCTCCCGTAGCGTCAATAAAATAGTCTGCCTCAACCGTAATCTCACCGCTTATCGTTGCAAGTCTTACCGAATCTATTTTCTCGCCCGTCTTGTTTACACCGAATATGTAGGAATGGAAAAGCAGGTCAATGCCCGCCTCAAGCGCGGTTTCATTCAGAATAAGCTTGAGGTCTTCTTCAAGAAATGACATCTCGCCAAGACTTGTAAAGGTAATCGCCTCGTCTCTCTTTGCCTTAAGCTTTTCTCTTATCTCGGTAAAAATTCCTCTGGAAAGAATAAGCTTCTCTCCGTCTACGGTAGTGTGATAAGGCATAAAAGGGGTAACGAGATTATTAACGGCAGCGCCGCCGAGAGAATTTCCCTTCTCAATTATTATAACGCTCGCTCCGCCTCTTGCCGCGCTGAGCGCTGCTGCAAAGCCCGCAAATCCGCCGCCGATAACGGCTACGTCATATCTCTTCATAAAAAGCTCCTTTTGGTTTTTTATTTCATTGTAGCACCGTTATAGAATTTTTTCTTATACAAATGAAACGAAATACTTGCACAAAGGATACTTTTATGATAAAATAAAGAAAAAATGTTTCGGAAAGGGAAATATGCAAAATCTATATTCGCTCATAAAAATGCTCGAAAAGGGCAGAAAATTACATATAAGCGTGCTTGACCTATCGGGAATACTTGACCTTCCCGAAACGAAAATTCCCTTTAAAAGCACGATTCATTCAAAGGAATTTTGCTATATAGCAAAGGAGAGCGAAAAAGGCAGACGCGTCTGCTTTCGCTGCAAGGCTCTTGCAAATGACAAGGCAACCGTGGGAAAATGCGGCTTTGAGGGAGTTTGCAGCTTTGGCATTTATGAATACGCTCTTCCGGTCATAATAGGCGGCAGCGCCGCCGCGGTAGTCTACGTAGGAAATGCAGTCATAAACGAAAAAGCTCAAAGCGCGCGGCTGATGAAAACTGCAGCCCTCGCAAAAGCAGACACCGAAAGACTGCTTGAAAAGTTTAATGAATGCGAACGGCTTGAAAGCTCTGAGGAGCTTTCGGCAATTGCCGAAATAGTCTCCGACTATCTCAAAATGCTTTACGAAAAATCCCCCAAGATAAGCGGCAGATATCATTGGCTGGTCTCGGCTATGAAAAGATATGCCGATAAGTCCTTCCAAGAGCCTATAACCCTATCCGAAATTGCCGCAACCTATCACAAAAACCCGAAATACCTCGGCAGGCTTTTTAAAAGCGAAATGGGTATCAGCTATAGCGAATATCTTATCTCTGTAAGACTTCTTAACGCCGAGGAAATGCTCAGAAAAACCGACAGCAAAATTATCGAAATTGCCCTTTCCTCAGGCTTTAACAGCATATCCTACTTCAACCGCGCCTTTTACAAAAAGAACGGCATTTCACCAAGCGAATACAGGAAAAGCTGAAAGCGTATGCAAAGCTCTTTCGCATTTTACTAAAGCAAATAAAAATAAGGGGCTGGCGCATTTAGGCAGAACCAAATAAAAAACGGCAGAAGCATTAGTTTCTGTCGTTTTTTATGCAAATTTAAATGAATCAAGGTTGAAAACCTATGGTTTTCTCCGTTTTATTCAAGTTTTTTATTTTATCCTCGTTTCCTCGCTCAGCGTACCTTTGTACGCTTCTCGCTCGTCAGCCAAGGATTTCTGCTCTAAA
>JAZNZE010000049.1:0-39360 GCA_045594785.1 Eubacteriales bacterium | reverse complement strand
CGCTTGGCCTCCGACTTGCCAAGCTGATAATAGAGAAATCCATGTCAGCGGCAAGAGCGCGCGAGGCGGCAAGAAAGGCACGCGAGGCTTCAAGACGTAAAAACCCGCTCGAGGGCGGCGGACTTCCCGGCAAGCTTGCCGACTGTAACGAGAGAGACGCAAGGCTTACCGAGATATACTTCGTTGAGGGAGACAGCGCGGGCGGTTCTGCAAAGGGCTGCCGAGACAGCCGCTTCCAAGCAATACTTCCTCTGAGAGGTAAGGTGCTCAACGTTGAAAAGGCAAGGCTTGATAAGGTATACGGAAATACCTCGCTTATTCCTATTATCCAGGCTCTCGGCTGCGGTATCGGAGATGAGTTTGATATTACCAGACTCCGTTACGGTAAGATAATAATTATGGCGGATGCTGACGTTGACGGCTCGCATATAAGAATACTTCTTCTTACCTTCTTTTTCCGCCATATGCGTCCTCTTATCGAACAGGGACACGTTTATCTCGCTCAGCCTCCGCTTTATAAGGTGCATAAGGGTAAGCAGCTCAGATACGCATTCTCTGATGCCGAAAGAGATAAATACATTGAAGAGCTCGGCGGCAAGGGCGTTGAATCCGAGAGATATAAGGGTCTTGGAGAAATGGACCCCGAGCAGCTCTGGGAAACAACTATGGACCCCGAAACAAGAACGCTTCTTAAGGTTGATATAAACGATGCGATAGCCTGCGATGAAATGTTCTCTGTGCTTATGGGCGATATGGTTGAGCCGAGACGAGAGTTTATATCCAAGAACGCTAAGTTCGTTCAGAATCTCGACATTTAGTAGGAGAAAAAAATGGAACATAATTATAAAAGCTCTGATATTGAATTTCCCTTTCAGAAAATAGAAAACAGGGATATGAGACGTGAGGTTGAGACCTCGTTTATAGAATATTCTATGAGCGTTATAACCTCGAGAGCGCTTCCTGACGTAAGAGACGGAATGAAGCCGGGTCAGAGAAGAATCCTCTACGCTATGTATGAGGATAATCTCACCCACGATAAGCCATTCCGTAAATCTGCAACCACAGTCGGTAACGTGCTCGGTAGATACCATCCTCACGGTGACAGCGCCGTTTACGGCACTATGGTAAGAATGGCTCAGGATTTCTCTCTGAGGTATACTCTCGTTGAGGGACACGGAAACTTCGGCAGCGTTGACGGAGACCCGCCCGCAGCTTACCGTTACACCGAGGCAAGAATGAACAGAATTGCCGATTATATGATGAGCGATATCGAGAAAAAGGTCGTTCCGATGACCAGAAACTTCGATAACACGCGCGATGAGCCTACCGTTCTTCCTTCAAGATTTCCAAACCTTCTCGTAAACGGCTCGGTAGGTATTGCAGTCGGCATGGCAACTAATATTCCGCCTCACAATCTTACCGAGGTAATTGACGGTACGGTTTACAGAATAGATAATCCCGAATGCTCGGTTGACGAGCTTATGGAATTTATCAAGGGCCCTGACTTCCCTACCGCAGCCGTAATCTACGGTACTCGCGGTATACGCGATGCTTACGAAACCGGTAAAGGTAAGGTCTACATAAGAGCAAGAGCTAAAATCGAAGACGAGCATAAGAGAATTATATTTACCGAAATTCCTTATATGGTAAACAAATCTATGCTTATTGAAAGCATGGCGGCTCTCGTTAAGGACAAAAAGATTGAAGGTATTACCGGTCTTCGCGATGAATCCGGCAGAGGCGGTATGAGAATTGTCGTTGAGTACAGGCGTGATGCAAACGGCGAGGTTATTCTCAATCAGCTTTATAAATACACTCAGCTTCAGGATACCTGCTCTATAAATATGCTTGTTATAGACGGCGGCGAGCCTAAAATTCTTTCGCTCTCCGAGATACTTGACAGGTATATTGAGTTCCAGAAGAGCGTAATAGTAAACAGAACCAAATTCGACCTCGACAAAGCCGAAAGAGAAATGCATATTCTCGAGGGCTACAAAACTGCTATAGATAATATAGACGAGGTTATTGCAATAATTAAGGGAAGCGAATCAATTCCCGCCGCCAAGGAAAGACTTATTGAAAGATTTGCTCTCTCCGAGGCTCAGGCTCAGGCTATTGTGGAAATGACGCTCGGTAAGCTTTCAGGTCTTGAAAGACAGAAGGTTGAGGACAGAATTGCAAAGCTTGAGGTTATAGTAGCAGAGCTTCGCGGAATCCTTGCAGACGAGGAAAAGGTAAAGGATATTCTTAAAAACGAGCTTAACGAAATTAAAAATAAGTTCGGCGATGAGAGAAAGAGCGAAATCACGGAGGCTACAGAGGAAATCGACCTCGAGGACCTCATTCCCAGACATACCTGCGTAATTACGGTAAGCCACACCGGCTACATAAAGCGTCAGAGAGCTGACGTTTACTCGGCTCAGAACAGAGGCGGTAAGGGAATTATAGGTATGACCACCAAGGAAGACGACTTCGTTGAGGACGTTATAGTAGTAAACAGCCACTCAACTCTTCTCTTCTTTACGAACAAGGGTAAGGTTTACGCAAAGAAGGCGTACAGAATTCCCGAGGCGAGCAGAACCGCAAAGGGTACTAACCTCGTTAATATTATCGAGCTTACCGAGGGCGAGTACGTTACTTCAATAATTTCCATTTCGGATTTCACCGGCGGCGGTTATCTTACTATGGTTACCAAGCACGGTGTTATCAAGAGAACGGCTCTTTCACAGTTCGAGTATCAGCGCAAGGGCGGAAAGATAGCCATAAATCTTGATGAAAATGACGAGCTTATCTTCGTAAGACATACTACCGGTGAGGAAAGCCTGGTTATAGCAACGAGAGAAGGAAATGCCGTAAGATTTGACGAAAACAACGTTCGTTCAATGGGAAGAACCGCTCACGGTGTTAAGGGTATAACCCTTATGGGCGATGACTACGTTGTAGGCGTTGCGGTGGTTGACGATGAAAAGACGCTTCTTACGATAACCGATAACGGTGTCGGCAAGAGAACCAATTTCTCAGACTTCAGACAGATGAAGAACAGAGGCGGACGCGGCGTTACCTGCCAGAATATAAATGAAAAGACAGGAAAGCTTGCAGCAATTATCACGGTTGCAGACGATGACGATATTATGATAATAACCAACGAGGGTACTATCATAAGAACTTCGGTTTCCGGAATAAACGTTTATTCGAGAACCGCAACCGGCGTCATTATAATGCGTCTTGCAGAGGGCTCTTATATCAACAACGTAGCCAGACTTGAAAAGAGCGAGACTATAGAGGAAGAGAGCCGCAAGGTAGACGAGGAAATTAAGACCGAGGAAGCCGCAAACCCCGAAGTTAAGACCGAACAGACCCGAGAGGCTCTGTCATCTGACGAGGAATCCTTCTGATGAAAAAATTAATTTCCCTTTTACTCATACTTATACTTTCTATCGGAGCTTTGACCTCGTGCGGAGACAGAAAATACGATGAAGCCGAGGTTAAGGCTGCCGCAAAATCTCTGATAGAAGGCTCGGTTATTCTCAACGAAATATACTGGGGCGATGGAATTCAGTATACCGATGATAAAAATTCATCTGACGGCTCGTTCTATATGGCTCTTGACAGCTATTGCTATCTGAACGGCTTTACGACAATAAAGGAGCTTAAGGTTCTGACCGAAAAAATCTTTTCAAAAGAATTCTGCAAAAGTCAGATTTATTCTGCCGTTCTTGCTGACGTCAGTGACGGAGCAGACACCGCTTTTCTTGCAAGATACTATCAGAAATATAACGCAGACGACCTTACTCTGCCGGAATGTATTATGGTTAATACAAACTGGAAAAGTCTTCTTTCAGGCAAGGTCGAATACGATTACGGCAGTCTTACCGTCATAGGCTCTGAGGGAGAAACGGTTTACGTAACCTTAAACGCAACGGTTACGCTTGACAGCCTTGAGCCTCAGACAAGAGAGATTAGAGTTGCTCTTGTCGAGGAGGAAAACGGCTGGAGACTTGACAGTCCAACCTATCTTAATTACGTTAAATCAAATTAAAATAAATAAAAAGCGAGGATTCTAGAAATGAAATTTAATGAAAAAATCGTTGTACTCAGAAAGATTAAAAAAATTACTCAGGATGAGCTTGCTTGCGCGGTAGGAGTTTCAAGACAGGCAGTTTATAAGTGGGAATGCGGTCAGTCCTATCCTGAGGTTGCAAAGCTTATCGAGCTTAAGCTTCTCTTTAATATTTCTATTGACGACCTTCTTGACGAGAGCTTTGAAATCGCTCTTCCCGAAAAGAAGAGAAGAAAGAGAATTTCCAAGGCTGAAAAGCAGAGCATTGAAAATGAAGTAAGAGAATCTCTTCAGAACGAAGCAGCTCCCGCACCTAAGGCAGAGCCTGCAGCAGTAGCAGCTAAAGCAGCACCCGCACCCAAGGCAGCACCCGCACCCAAGGCAGCACCTGCACCCAAGGCAGCACCCGCACCCAAGGCAGCACCTGCACCCAAGGCAGCACCTGCACCTAAGGCAGCACCCGCACCCAAGGCAGAGCCCGCACCCAAGGCAGAGCCTGCACCTAAGGCAGAACCTGCACCCAAGGCAGAGCCTGCTCCTAAGGCAGAGCCCGTTATCGAGGCAGCAGAGGCTGAAAAGAAGAAGGGCTTCTTTGGCAGACTTTTCGGCAAAAAGTAATTTTTCCCGATAAAAGCAAACAATAGATTACAAAAACACAGAAAAATAAGCAAAAGGTCTTTTGAAATTAGTCCGCACCCGTATGAATATTTTTCCTTTATTCCGTTTATAATCTGACTAAAAAGCCTGGGAGTAAGCGGTGTGAGAGGATATCAGAAAAGAGTTATATTTTTGAAAAATACGGGAAGCGCTCTGTTTGAAGAGGCATACTTTGTTATGCGCTCAGAGGAGATGACAGAGGGCAAATCAGAGGCAGATATGGTGTCTGAGGCAGGAAGAATTATCGAAGAAAACTTCGGAAAACGGAGAAAACACAGGAGAATGCCAAGGCCTCTGGCTTTAATTATTTCTTTTATCAGCGGAGCAATACTGACCTTGACTGTTGCTTTAATAATCATTTAGTTTTAACGAGCCGCTTTTGCGGCGAAGAGGATATATTATGGTAAAAAAGAATACGAGGGCCTCGGGGGAAAGGGCGGGAAAGCTCAAGGTTATTCCCCTCGGCGGTCTTGCGGAGATAGGAAAGAATATGACCGCGATAGAGTACGGAAACGATATTGTCGTTATCGACTGCGGTATGGGCTTTCCCGATGAGGATATGCTAGGCGTTGACCTGGTTATACCTGACGTTTCCTATCTCGTTAAAAATGCCGACAAGGTGAGAGCTATTCTCATCACACACGGCCACGAGGACCATATAGGAGCTATTCCCTACGTTCTCGCACAGATAAACGTTCCTATTTACGGAACGCGCCTTTCTCTCGGCATTATAGAGGGAAAAATAAAGGAAAATTCCCCCGGTTACTACCCCGAGCTTTACACGGTAGAGGCGGGAGACGTTATAAATCTCGGTGTTTTCAAGGCGGAGTTCGTTCACGTAAACCATTCGATTGCAGATGCCTGCGCGATTTCTATCAAAACACCGGTTGGAACGGTTTTCCACACCGGAGACTTTAAGCTTGACGTATCTCCCATCGATGGCTTTATGATGGATATAACGAGAATAGGCGAGATAGGCAGAGAGGGCGTAAAGCTTCTTCTTTGCGAATCCACCAACGCTGAAAGAAGCGGATATACTCCTTCTGAAAGAACGGTTGGCAGCTCGCTTGAAAGAATTTTTTCGCAGTACGAAAACAAAAGGCTTATAATTGCCACCTTCTCATCAAACGTTCACCGCGTTCAGCAGATAATAAACGCTTCGGCTTCTCACGGAAGGAAGGTTGCCGTTCTCGGCAGAAGTATGGAAAATATCGTTGGCGCTGCCAAAGAGCTTGGATATATGGACGTACCCGAGGGAGTGCTTATAAACCTTGGAGAAATTAAAAAATACCGCCCCGAAGACCTTACCCTTATAACTACGGGAAGCCAGGGCGAGCCTATGTCTGCTCTTTATAGAATTGCCTTCTCCGAGCATGACAGAGTTAAGCTTTCCACAGATGACGTGGTAGTGCTCAGCTCCAGCGCAATTCCC
Source organism: Eubacteriales bacterium (assembly GCA_045594785.1). GTDB lineage: Bacteria > Bacillota > Clostridia > Oscillospirales > CAG-272 > UBA1740. The sequence goes on along the minus strand of JAZNZE010000049.1, from coordinate 33,211 downwards.
GGAAACGAGAGATTTGTCGGAAAAATTATCAACGCGCTCGTTAAGTCGGGCGTTAAGGTTGTGAACGATTCGGTAGAGGACGTTCACGTTTCGGGCCACGCCTGCCGCGAGGAAATAAAGCTTATGATGGCTCTGCTTAAGCCCGAATATCTTATGCCCGTTCACGGTGAGTACCGCCATCTCTACGCAAATAAGGAAATCGGAGAATTTATGGGTATTAAGCCGCAGAATATCTTCGTTTCCGAGGTGGGCAAAATTCTTGAAATTGACGCTAAGGGCGCGAGATTTGCAGGCTCGGTTACGGCAGGTAACATACTTATTGACGGCTCGGGTGTCGGTGACATCGGAAGTGTCGTTCTCCGTGACAGAAAGCATCTCGCTGAGGACGGCCTTGTCGTTATCGTTGCGGCTATAGATATGCGTGACGGATATCTTGCCTCAGGCCCTGATATAATTTCCCGCGGATTCGTTTACGTCAAGGAATCCGAGGTGCTTGTCGAGGGCGCAAAGGCGGTTGCCGAGCGTGTTATTGCTTCAAAGCTTAACAAAAAAACGCGCGATTGGGCGGAGATTAAGAACGCTCTGCGCGAGGAAACCGCTAAATTTATCTATAAGGAAACAAAGCGCAAGCCTATGATTCTTGCCGTTCTTATGGAAGTATGATAAAGATATATTTACTTGATTTTACCGGGGCAGAGGCGGCGCAGAAGCACCGTTCTCTGCTGCCTGATTTTGTAACGAGTACGAAAAATCCGAATCTCAGAAGAGAACGGATTTTTTCATATATGCTACTCTCGTTCGCCTATCGGGAATACTGCCTTCGTGATAAAGCTGACGGCTCGTGTGCTATCCGAGCAAAGCGTTACACTTCTGATAAACCGGAGGATTTGGAAACCGCAGGGGACGGCTCGTTTCTGCCGAAAATAGAGCGTGACGGCTATGGCAGACCGTATTTTGAATGCCGAGCCTTTGATTTCAATATTTCGCATGACGGCAATATGGCGGCTCTCGTTATTTCCGATGCGGGACGGGTTGGAATAGATATTCAGCGCGTATCGGATAAAGTAAGCCCTGCTCTCAAGGCTAAGACAGACGCCCTCTTTTGTGCTGGGGAGCTTATCAAAATACCGTGTGACAGCTCTCTTCGGAATGCCGAGCTGCAGCTTGTCGGCTACTCCGAGACCTGCGGTATTTTTAAGACCGAAGCCAAGGATTTCGCCGCTCCTGATAATACCGACTTCTTTTATTGCTGGACGGCTATCGAGGCGCTTTCCAAGGCTGACGGAAGAGGACTTGCTCTCTTTTCCCGCATAGATGAAGCAAAGGAGAATTTTACACTCAGACACGCCCTTGTAAGCGACAAGGAAGGAAAAAGCTACGCTGTTTCGGTATGTAAAAGAAAAGGCGAGGACAACCCGAATTAATATCAAGCGTCAAAGCCTATAGTTGCCAAACGAATGGCTCTTGATTTTAGGCGCGCTCAATAAATCGCTCGCGCCAAACGCCAGGCTCTTGATTCTAGGTGCAACAACTTCCCAAAAACGTAAAATTTTGAAAAATGCGCTCGCATTCCTATGCGGCAAAACAAAAAGCGGAGATACTGAAGCAAGGTATCTCCGCTTTTAATATTTAGTTTGATTTTCGGGAAGACTAAGGCTCTTCCTTTTTGTTTCGGGTTATTCTACTGCGTTTGAAATAAGCCTGAGAATTCCGGGCATAAGGAGCATCAGGCACACGCACAGAGAAAGTATAAGAACGCAGACCAGAACGGTTCTGGCTATCGTGGGGTTTTCTCTTTCCTTTATTCTTTTTGCCTTATCTTGTGATTCTTGCGGAATATAAAAGCGAGCCGTAAGAAAGTCTATTTTCTCTCGTTTAAGCTTCTTTTCCTTAGCCTGAGCCATATATTCCTCGTAGGTTGGCTCAACGTAGCCTGCTCTTTTTATAAGAGAGGTGAGCTGCCCTTTTCTGCTAAGCGCTGATTTCAGCCCCCTTTGATTTTCGAGATGAAGCTCAGAAAGAGTTTTTGCCGTTTCCTCGCTCGTTGCCTCTCGGCGAAGAAGCTGCTTTATTATATTCACCGTGTAGGTTTTGTGAAAGTTTATAAAGAAGGAAGCAACGCAGAGAGCGGCAGCAATTATAAGCATAATAAGGTTTATATAAACGTCTGAGCCTATTTCCAAAAAGTCTTTGGCGTTAAGCATTATTAAGTCTTTCAGTGACATAAATTACCTCGTATATTTTTGTCGGGAGCTTATCCTCTATACCTACTCCTATTATACTTTATATTTCTCTTTAAAACAAGTAAGGAGAGTTAAAGTTTAAAATATATTTAAAATTATGTAATTAATCGTTCAGTTTTTTGCTTTTTTGATAAGTGAAATAAAAGCAGGTATAAAGATTAAAAAGTATAGTAACAAATCCTCAAAAAACAGATTTCCGAAAAGAAAAAGGGCAAAAAAGCAAATAAATATTTACAAAAACAGCAAAAAAGAGCGGAGATGCTTTGAAATCGGCATCTCCGCTTTTCACTGTTCTATCTTGGTTCGGTTGGTTTACTGAGACCGCGAGAGTTTACGAATCAGTTAAATTCTTCGAGAAAGTTTTCTCCGCAGATTGTTTTAAGAAGCTCGTCAAGGTCTTCATTATCCTCATAGAAAAGAGTGAGAGATTTCTTTCTTCCCTTGCCCTTTATCATTACGCGTCTGCCGAGATGGCTCTGTATACGAAGCTCCATTTCTCTGAAGTAATCAACGTAAACCGGCTCTTCCTCTTCTGCTTCCTCTTCGATTTTCACGGGCTTGTTGATAAGCTTTACAGCCTCCTCAAGCTGACGGACGGAAAGGTCAAATTCCACAACGCGCTTTGCAAGGAGTATCATATTATCTCTGATAGTGACACCGAGAAGAGTTCTTCCGTGGCCTGCCGATATCTCGCCCGAGGCAACCATATTCAGAACGGGCTCGGGAAGGTCGAGAAGCCTTACCGTGTTGGCAATTGCGCTTCGGCTCTTACCTATTCTTTCGGAAAGCTCCTCTTGGGTAAGTCCGTATTCCTGCATCAGCGAACGGAATGCCATTGCCTCTTCAACGGGATTGAGATCTTCACGCTGGATATTTTCTATAAGCGCGATTTCTGCCGCTTTTCTGTCGTCCTTATCCATTATGATAACGGGAATTTCAGCAAGACCTGCGATTTTTGAGGCACGGAAACGGCGCTCGCCTGCGATTATCTGATATCTTCCGCCAAGGTATTCTCTTACGATTATAGGCTGAAGAAGTCCGTTTTCGGCTATTGAAGTTGCGAGCTCCTCAAGAGCTTCCTTATCAAAATTCTTTCTGGGCTGGTCGCTCTTTGGGTCTATCTGAGATAGGCTGAGCATAGAGACCGAGTTTTCTCCTATTTTACCGCCCTCGTCAATAGTATTTTCAAGAAATATCGCATCAAGACCTCTTCCGAGGCCGCTATTTTTCTTCTTAGGCATTGTAAGTTCCTCCCGTTACTTATATTCTGAGCATAAGCTCTTTAGATACTGCGGCATATTCCAGAGCGCCCTTGCCGTATGGGTCGTGATAGCATATGGGCTCTCCGTATCCGGGCGCTTCCGAAAGACGTACCGTTCTCGAAATCGGAACCTTGAAAAGGAGCTCGGAATAATACTTCTTCAATTCGGCAACAACCTGGTTTGTCAGCGTGAGCCTTCCGTTGTACATCGTCAGAAGCATTCCGACAATCTGAAGAGACGGGTTGTATATCTGACGAATCTTTTTTACGGTGTTAAGAAGCTGAGACATTCCCTCAAGTGAATAAAACTCGCATTGCATGGGAATTACGATACCGTCAGAGACCGAAAGCGCCTTTACGGTAAGCATACCGAGCGAGGGAGGACAGTCAATAAATATGTAGTCAAACGAATCCTTAACCGAATCAAGCGCAATCTTGGTGAAATTTGAGTTTTCGTCAAGGTCGTCAAGCTCGTAAAGCTCAAGCTCCGCGCCTGCAAGGTCAATAGTTGCGGGAATTACCGAGAGATTCTTGAATTTCGTCTTAATAATGGCGTCCTTTGCATCGCATCTGCCTATTATTACGTCATAAATCGTGTTCTTAATCTTGGATTTTGAAATTCCAAGACCGCTGGTTGCATTTCCCTGAGGGTCCATATCTATCATAAGAACCTTTTTGCCTTTGTTTGCTACCTGCGCCGATATGTTAACGCAGGAGGTCGTTTTTCCTACTCCGCCCTTCTGGTTGGAGAACGATACTACTTTTGCCATAAAACGTCCGCTTCCCTTGATTTTTCTTGATTTTTTCTTTGATTTGTTATATTTATTCCATTATAACATTTAAAAAAACGGTTTGTCAATATGTTTTTTATATATTTAAAATATTTTTGAAAAGAGATACAAAAGCTCAAATTCAGCAAAAAAAGCAAACGCGGACGATAAAGGCTGCTGACGGCATTAAAGAATAAAGGCTGCAGAAAACGATTAAAAGATAATCAACAGAAAGCGTGAATGCTTATGGTAAAAAATGGAAATAAAGTATAAAACGCGGAAAAATGTATAAAAAATGAAAAAATATAGTGGTTTTAGTTATAAAAATGCGAGAAAATATAAATATAAGATTATGAAATGTAATGGTAAGCTCTTCTTGAACACATCGCATAAAAGAACAATATCTTTGTTTCTTATGGAAATTCGCTTCAAAAAGGCGGCAAATATTTCTCGTAATGCTGGAATTGAGGTTAAGTTGATATCAAAAATCTCCTAAATATCGGAAAAGCGCGAAAAACTCATTAGATATAAGTATTTTTAAAAACATAAAGATTCTATAGAGCATTTTGTGTTCATCTTAATTTTTATCCGAATAAATTAGACAAGCTTGGAAAAATTAGAATGCGCTGTGCAAAGGCTAATTACATAAACGGCAAGATAAAATTGAAGTAAAATAAGGAGAAAATTCGGTTTAACAGCCAATTTTATCACTTTTTATCCCGATTCATACGAAAAACAGTCGAAAATAGCCGAACAACATTGTTTCACGTGAAACATTAAACTCGTTTTTGATATAAATTTCTGAATTAAGTTGTAATTGCGGCTTTTGCAGCTTCTTGCTTTTTGATTGATATCAACAAAATGCGGGCGGTAGGGGCAATTTTATGTTTCAAGCTGCCGGCAATTCACGTTAATATTTTCGGTGAGCTCGTAAACGTTATTTGCTTTAAACGGACGCTTTTGACGTTTTTGATAAGCTTTGTTTGATTAATGGCTATAAACCTTTTAGAGTGATGTATTCTTCCCTTCCGAAACTGAAGCGATGTATTATAGCAACGCTGATTTGTTGCCCATAACTCCCCTTTTTCGTCTTTAAGTGATTATTTTGTTAGCTTATTGGCAGGCGTTTTGCCTTGTTTTTTGCAGAATTTGCGTTGGCTGCACCTTTTGTTTTGAAATTTTGTCTGAAAATCTAATGTTTCACGTGAAACATTGCTTCAACTCTTGTATTAAGCTAAAATGAGGCGCGGATTGTGCGTAGCATAGAGTTAAATTGTTATTTTGACTAGCGGTGTTTGTCCGCTGGTGTGAGTAGACTTGCTTATAAGAAAATAGAGTGAGGTTTATCCTTATCTCGATAGGCTTGCGTTGTGTTTTTGCTTTTTAAACTTTTAATGTAAATTAAATGGCTGAGGGGTCTTTGGGGCGGAATGAGCTACTGCAAAGCTTTTAACGTATGATGATTTTTGCCGGAGCTTTCAGATGAATTGATGCGTTGCTGAAAATTTTGGGGGCTAGATGTGAATTGAAATAAAGTTGAGGCGTAAATTGCTATACCGCTGAAGTTTTTTTGGGGGTAAATGGAGTGTTATTTGGGTATTTTTCTGCGGATTAAAAATTTCTGAAGCTTTTTGACGCAAGTTGAGATATTTCTGAAGCCTTATTGGTGCAGATTGGGACGTTTTGAAGTCTTTTTGTGCACATTAAAATGATTTGGCGTCTTTTTGTGCGGATTGAGGTGTTTTGAAGTCTTTTTATGCAGGTTAAAATGATTTGGTGTTTTTGTGCGGATTGAGGTGCTTTTGGAGTCTTTTTGCTGTGAACTAAAATCGCTGCCGCAAGGTTTTGCGATGTTTTGGGAGATTCCGGGGCATATTGGCGCGGGTTAAAAGGTTGTAAGAGCGGTTAATTAGGGGTTGCGAGTGTTTTTTGGGGGGCGCTGATTGAAAAATGCGGAATTGTTAGATGTAGAAACAAATGGGAGTGAAAGGCGAGGGCTAATCTTTTTAATCCTGATTCAAATGCATCAAAGAGCTGAGCTTTGGAAAAAATAATTTAAACGATAGAAATGGAATCTCTTAAAGCGGCAAGGCTCTTATAGACGCTTTGCACAGTTGAAATTGACTTTGGCTTTCTTTTTTGGTTTGTTTCACGTGAAACATTGTTGACGCGATTTTTTGTTTTTGTGGAAAACTTTTTGTTTTTTGCTTCTAAATGCCTCGTTTTTGACCGATTATGTTGAAAACCTGTTGAATATCTGTTGCATATAGGTTGATTACTTTGTCTATAAGTCTTAAAAGCCTCGTTGCTGCTCAGTAATTCTTGGTTTTTGTGTACAAAAAGGCGAATTTGTGCCCGTTTCTCTCCGACTTGTGTTGATAGACGTGGAAAATCTTCTGCTCGGAAGGGCATATTTCTCTGCTCTTGTGTTGATATGTGTTGATAACTATCTTATTTTTGACGGGTTTGCCGGTGTTTTTGTGTCTTAGTCAATCAAATTCACACTAATAATTATAAAGGGGGTATAAATTGGGTATAAACCCGGTGAAAACCCATAAAGTACACTTGCTTTAGAAGAAAATGCGGTTTTTGGCGAAAGAAAGTGCAATAAAAGGGTAAAATTACGGCACTATCGCTGACAAACGGTGAGAAAAAAGGGGAATATTTCTTTTGAATATGCCAAAAGGAGATAAAAGCATAGTAATATATTCTGAGATAATGAGTGTTAAAGGCACTAAAGGTAAATAAAATACGTGGCATCACCGGGGAGAAAAGGTCTCGAAAGGGAAAATGGGTGCGATAAATGGGGTATAAAGCAAGAAAAAATATGTAAAAGAGCATATTTTGAAAGACACACCGCGCTGAGTTTGAAGAAAAACAACTGCCTTCAGGGGCGGAAAAATGGCATTTCGAGGAAAAAACCGGGTGGCTCAGCATAAAAGGAGCTAATTTGGCGTGTAAAAGAACTGGTTTGACGGAAAAAGACGGCAGTGCATCAGAGGAAAACGGCAGTTTAGAGAGCTAACACGATGGTTTGGTGGCAAAAAACTGCAGTTATCGGGCGAAAAACAATAGCGAGTATGAGAAAAACGGTGATTTGTCAGCAGAAAAGTGCTATTATCCGCTTAAAACAATAGTGTGGGTATAAGAAAACGGTAATTTGGCGGGTAAAAAACAATACTGAGTAGGCTAAAAACGGTAGTTTGACGCTGAAGAAATGGTTTGGTAGGAGAAAACTGCTTGTTAGTGGGTGAAAATTATAGTGCAGCAGTGGAAAAACGGCAGTTTTCCACTAAAAGACGTAGTACAGCGGGAGAAAAAGGTAGTTTGGTAGGAAAATACGCTAATTTGGTAAAATAACAAGCAATCCTCGAGGGTAAATACGGCTGATTTTCTGAAAATAAGGGATACGTTCGCGAAAAAATAGTAATACGGTAGCCAAAAATGTCTTTAAAAGTAGTAGAATTATGCTAAAATCATTACTAATAGCGTATAAAACGGTCAAAAAAGTGATGTCAGAGGTGAAAATATTTCTAAAATCGGGTTCTGATGTTTAAATTTCATAAAAGGGTATAAATAAACACGCTCTTGAGATGGAAGGAGCCGAACGTTGAGTGAATTGCTATATGGCGAGCTGTGAATTCCTGGTATGCGCCTGCTTATGCGCTTGGTTTTTGCTTTTTTCGGACCGGACTTCCTTTTTTGCTCGTTATAAAAGCTTTTTGGCTTGGCTGCAGCTTTAAAATCAAGGGTTTAATCGGACTAAAACTCAAAAAACAGGATAAAAAACTAGGCAGAATTTGAAGGTGAGTTGTATTGTATGATTTTTTGGTATAAAGGGGGTGAAAAAAGAGTTTTTTAAGCGAATTTTCTCTGATTTTTCTCCGGAATTTTTCGATTTTTTGCCGATATTTTTTCTGTTTTTAAATTTGAAATTTTGAAAATTGCGAAAATTGGTAAAAATTGTAAATATTATATGTTGCTCCGTGTTTTTTTGACCGATTTTTTGCGTTTTTTGAAAATCTGATTGTAAAAATTACGAAATGCCGATTTGCAAAGCGCCTTTATATTTCAAAAACGGCTCTTTAACCCTCAAAATATGACTTCAAAATATGATAAATTCGTAAAAAATACGCAAAAATACGGATATTTTTGCTCCTGGAATTATAGGATATTATATCAATAATTGCAATTATATAAATTTGAATTTTTCGGTTTTGATAGATTATTTTAAAATCTTCCTAAAAAACAAAAAAGTGGAGAATTATTATCAAAAACAGTCCTTTAAATAATGAAAAATACCTTTTATCATAATATAAATATCCGTAATTATTCTAATTAGTGGGTATCAGCTCATTAAATTATTCTCAAAGATGTGGTCGAGTTTGAATGCATAATGACTGATTTTCGTTTTTTAAACAGCGATTTTTGATTATATAACATTGTAAATATTGATATACTCCTAAAATCTCCGAAAATATGCCTTTTGTGCCTTAAAAATGTTGATTTTACCCTTATTTTTTGAATTTTTATCTTTTAAAACTCCTATTTTACTATTTTTTAGTCTTGCAGATTCATAATTTTTGATAGAAGGCTTTTTGTTTTTAAGAATTACGGCGTTTGATTTTTTCTTTTCCTTAAGCATTTTCTTTAAGCATTTTCTTTGGGCATTTTCTTTGAGCTTTTCTTCAAGCTTTTTTGTTTTTTCTGTTATCTTCTTATTTTCTCCCCGTCAGCTTCCTTTTCTGCTTTTTTTGCCTTGTTTTTGGTTGGCTTTTCTGAAATTTGTGATAAAATAGACAAAGAAACGGCAGGTCTACCTTAACCGAGGGTGTGTACCAACGCGCGTATGTGCACCGTTTCTTTTTTGTTTTTTGCGTTTTTTATTGAATTTTGTATTGCTTTTGCGCGTAAAAAGCGGTATAATTGTAACGTGATATTTAATGCTTGGCTTGCTTAAAGGAATTTATGCGTGCCGCTCGCTTCAACGGGTGGATTTCTGCTTATTTGAGCCTAATTTAACGGCACAGCTTTGATTAAAAGATACTGTGACGGTTTTTGCAATTTTGAAATTTACGCAAGCTGCACGTTTTTTGGAGGGTACGAATTGGATACTAAATTTATTTTGATAAGGCACGGAGAGAGCCTTGGAAATGCTAATAATCTATATCTTGGGCACACCGATCTCGACCTCTGCGAGCGGGGAAAGGAGCAGGCTCTTCAGGCGGCAAATTATTTTAAGGACAGAGAAATATCCGCGATATATTCAAGCGACCTTCTAAGAGCATATAACACCGCGCTTCCTCACGCAGAGCTTCACGGTCTAAAGGTAATAAAATCCAAGGAACTGCGCGAGGTGTACTTAGGTGAGTGGGAAGGCCTGCCCGTTGCTGATGTACGCCGCAGATGGCCGCATGAATTTGACGTTGAATGGAGAGGAAGGTACGGCAGTATGACTCTTCCCGGCGGAGAATCGGTATTTCTTGCAGGAAAAAGAATGTATGATAAGCTTCTTTCTATTGCCAAGGAGCAGGAAGGCACGGTTCTCGTTACTGCTCACGGAGGGGTAATCAGAGCCTTTTGGTGCTATGCGAATGGGGTAGAGCCGTCAGAGTGGGCGGCGTTCGTTCCGTTCCCGAGTAACGCTTCTGCTTCGTTCGTTGGCTTTGACGGAGAAAAGCTCATTCCCCTTGAGTTTTCCTTTGACGATTACATAGAAAATAAAACCTTTATAGTAGATGCATAAATGGTGTATAAATGCAAAAAGCGCAGATTTGACGTTGGTTTTCAAATCTGCGCTTTTTATGTTTATTTGACTATAAAATGTAAACTAAAGTTTTCAAAATATCATTTCTTTTCTATTTTGAATATTTTTCTGAGTATAGGAGTAAGAAATTTTGGCGAACGAACAATTACAATTTTCATATCTGCTCCGAATAATTTTGTGGGCAGACTCGGCAGGCGGGTGAAGATTTCTTTTTGGTGATATTACGAAGTCCGCCGAGTGAGCTCGCCCTACTTATATACTATGCAGAGCTCTGCCGTTTGTTTCCGAGAAAATCTTAGATTTCGGATATAATTCTTTCAAGTGTTTCTCCCTCGCCTATATAAATCGTGGAAACTGTTTTTACTCTGTCGAGCCCGAAGTTGTATTTATCATATATGCCTACCGTTTTGTATCCCGCTTTCGCTGCGGTTTCAAGAGCCACTATCGAATCCTCAAATATCCAGGTGCTTTCCTTTGGCGTGCCGAGGTAGTTGTGAGCCGCAATAAATACGTCAGGGTGCTCCTTTCCGCATCCTACCTCGCTGCAGGAGAATATACGCGTAAAATACTTGGAGAGACCGAATTTTTCCATAAGAACTGCGATAAGGTGAGATGCCGTTGCCGATGCCACGCACATTTTTACTCCCTGAGCGTAGAGGTGTTCAAGAAATTCGCGTACGCCCGGCTTTAGCTCCACGATGTTTTTATAGTAGTTACAAAGCTCTCTGTCAACAAGCTCGAAAACCTCGTCTCCGCTTTTGCCGACACAGCAGCTATCGTGCACGAGATGCATAGCTTCGTACAGCGGTGCGGTTCTGACCGCCTTTTCGGTTATCGGGTCGGGGCGGAAATTCGGGTTTCCGAGGAATACCTCGCCAAGCCTTCTCCAGATATAATCCCAAAATCCGAGCGAGCCAACGAGAGTGCCGTCCATATCAAATATTGCGCCTGTCAGGTTCATAAAATTCTCCGTTTCTAAATTGTGAGTTCCTCGCGGTAGATTTTTCTCAAATTCACCGTGACGTTCTCGCCCTTAAGGTCAATCTCGAAATAAACTCCGTCAGGAATTTTGTGCTCTGCTCCTTGATTTGAAATCATTGAGCCTAAGATAAAGTAGGTTATACCGTCCTCTGCTATAACCTTATTTACGTGTTGATGTCCCGAGAATACTGCTTTGACGTTTTTGTCGCCCCTCAGTATCTCTTTGACCTCTGCTCTGTTTTTCATAAACATACACTCGTCATTTACCGATTCGTCCTCGGCAAGCGCGTAGTGGGTAAAAATAAGGCAGGGAAGCGTGTTTTTTTCGAGGTCCTCTCTCAGCCAGCTGATACTCTCGCTCGATAAATACTGAGCCTTGTAGCAGCCTCCCCGTTCGGTTCCAAGCTCGCATCTCACCTCTGTCGTCAGAAAAACGAGATGCCAGCCGTCCTTATCTACGGAGCGGGTGGTTTTATATCCCAAAAGCTCCTCTACCTCCTGCACCGAATCCATCATTTTGAGGTCGTGGTTTCCGAGAATGCAGTAGCAGGGGCAATTCATTTTTTTGAGCCTGCCGAACATAAAGCTGAGAGCCGGGATATCCTCTTCCTTTTTTGTCGTATCCTGAATTATATCTCCGAGGTTCACGGCAAGGTCTGCCATATGCTCGTTATTTATTTTTTCGGTTAGCTTATCTAACATCGGCAAAGCGTATCTTACGAGCTTTTTATCGGTGTTGAATATTGCCGTTTCAATATCGCCCGCAAAATAGTGCACGTCAGCAAAAACGATTATTTTCATTTATTCTCCCAAAGCCTAGAATTGCTTATAAAGGTTTACAAGAATGTAGTTTATCTTCCATTTCTTGCCCTTTTCTGTAGAAATCTTTAGTCTGATAAGTCCGTCTTCCTCGTGGATAACGGGGATAAGCGAGGTTTGATATCTTCCCGCCCTCGTGATTTTGGCTCTGGTGCGTCTGCCGCCCTCTGCTTCGAGGATAGTCAGGCTGTCCTCAGCCTCGTCACCCGAAACAACGAAAAGCTCGTACTGTCCTCGGGGCGCTTCTATAAGGAACTCTGCATCAGCTTCGCCCTCTACGAAGTCGCGGCGCAGGCAGTCGGGCGCTCCTCTGTCGCAAATCGAAAGCCCCGTGTCATCGGCAAAGCCGTATCCGCGCTTGACCGTAAAGCGAAGGTCGTCAAGGCAGTTAAAGCCCATCGTGCTCATATACATTTCATCCGCGCCGTAGCCGGTTCTGAAGAGCACGGACTGATAGTCCTTATTTTCTTTTGCCTCGGTGAAGTCGAATTTATAGACCGAATGATTTTCCATTCTGATATTTCCGAGATACCAATCGCGCGTGAAGCTGTCCAGCTCTCTTTGGTAAGCGCTGTTCTCGTCCTCGCCGATAAATACCTTGCGCTTGGTGTAGGCGGTGTGCGTGAGAATTTCTTCTCCGTTATCGTTTTTGATAAAGCCCGTAGAGCCGAATTCGTAAGTCTCTCCCTTAACCGTATCAAATTCAAGCAGGTTATCCTTAAGGGTGTATCCCGTTCCGAGAAGAAGTTTATCAAGCGGATAAGGAGAGGTTATTTTTACTCTGCCGCCTGCGTTAGAGGTGATTTTGAGATAGACGAGCTCAGAATTATAAAGCTCTGCGCTTACCTCGAACGCTCCTCTTGCCAGAAGCTTTTTAAAGGAAACGTTTTTCCAGGCGGGATATTCGTTATATCTTGCGGTGTATTCGCCGAGCGCGTAGCCGTGGCGCACGGCTCTGTCGTATTCGGGATTGCCGTTTGGCATAGCGGGGAAGAGTCTTATAATTCTGCCGTTCGACTGCATAAGCATTTCGTTGACGGCGGCAAGCATTTCACCCGTAAATTCCATCATACAGGGGTAGTAAAGAGGCTGGCGAGCGATAAGGCAGTAGTTCATAAAGCGCTCGTTTTCCTCAGCGGCAAGTCCGTTCGAGCGGAGAAGATGGTCTATTCCCATCTCGTAGAGCAGTCTGAGCGCTCTCTGACCGTCACCCATACGCGCGCTTACCGCGGCAAGCCAGCTTACCTGGAATACGCCTATTTCGCAGCGCTCTTCAAGGTAACGGACTGAGTTAATAGCGATGTCGCGCAGTTCCTTCGGGCTGTCTATGTCTATCTCTCCCGTAGGGAAAATCGGCATAAGCATACTCGGGTGGCGAATCCAGAGGTTTGCGGGCGCGTCCTCGGAATCCTTGAATCTCGTGCCCCAGTCGTCCGTTACGGTAGGATATGCGGGAAGTCCGTCAAGAAGTCTCTTGAATCTTTCAAGGTGCTCGCCAGTGTCACCGAGAATTTCTGCCGCCTCAAGAGTGAAGCGGAGCATATATTTTACGCTTGCTACGGTGATAACCGTGTTATGTGAAAGCGGTCCCTGCTCGGGTGAAATATCGGGGTATACCACGAACTCACCGCGCCCCTCGTCAAAGAAAAACAGCTCGCAGGCAAACTCGCAAAGCTTTAAGAAGAGGGGATAGGCTTCGTTTCTCAGATACTCCTCGTCCTGCGAATACTCGTACTGAGACCATAGGTACTGAGCGCACCAGGGCCAAGTGCTGTAGTAGATATGATAAGGATAGTCGAGAGCTGCGCCCTTCATATCGTGAACGTCTCCGGCAAATCTTTCGGCAAGCTTTACGTAGGTGAGAAGACCGTCAGAGAAGACTTTGCCGAGGTCGAGGCGGTTGCTGGAAAATACTCCCGCAAAGGCAGCCTGAATATTTACGTCCCAATACCACATACTGCCCCAAAGGTTCGGGTGGCGGATATCCCACAGTCCGTTCAGACCGCAGGCGTGATGCTTCATAACTCCGTCCTTGCCCGAGGAGCAGTCGAGCGCATACTGATTTATGTAGTATACTCTCTCAAGAAATTTATCGGGAAGGGTAATGCCCGAACGAGCAAAAAATTCGTTCCAGTAGCGAGCGTGTCTCTTATATACATCAGAGAGAGTTTGCTCGTATTTATCCATAAGAGAAATGCCGTCACAAAGCGGGTCTTCGTATTTCCAGCTTGTGAAAATTCCCGTCATAACGGTGAAGCTTTCCTCGGCATTTTCGATTATGATTGAATTTTCGCAAAGTCTTCCGCTTGCTCCTACAAGACGTATAATTCCCGCAAAACGTAAGCTTTTGTTTTCATTTAGCGGTATATTTACCGTATAAGCGAAGGTTTTTGAATTTATTTCCTTATAGACAATGTCGGGGAAATCTCTGTCACGCGAATCGGGATACTTGATGCGTATTTCTCTGACGCCGCCCTTTATCTCGTTTATGAGAAGGTCCTCTCTTGCGACAATCGTTTTGATTTTCGTCTCTTCTACGCTAAGCGAGACGGTTGCCTCTTCAACGTCAAGGCGCAGTCTTGAATTTTTTCCTCTGAGGCTCTCGTCAAGAACAAATTCAAGCTCTCCCGTAGCGGGATAGCTGCTTGTGAAAAAGGATACGTCACCGGGCTTCCAGGTCGTTTTGTCGTTTCTGTAATAAAAGAACGGCTCATCGCCCTTTGGGATATTATGCTCAGCCTTTTCATAAAAATCGCGGTGGATTTTTCCCGGCTCGCTCACGGGCGGCGTGTCCCTCAGAATGTCCTCGGGAAGAACGCTGTCGCTTATGGTGTAATAGATTTCATAGTGATTCATCGGAAGCGAAAGAATATTGTTACTGTAGAATGCCATAGCACCGAAAACGCCGTTGCCCAGCGGCAGAGCGTTTTTCCAGGAGTTCTCGCAGTTTTTAAAGAGTATGCAGTGCATAAAATCCGTCCTTTCGGTATAGCTTTTTCCTTAATTTTATCAAATAATGCCGTTTCTTTCAATGTATTTGTCGGCTTTTATTTGGTATTATTCTGCTTTTTTCTGTCTTAGATATCGTATTTTGCGAGTATACTGCTTGGCGTTTTGCGCAAGAGAAGAATAATCGGCAGAGTTCCGAAGAATAGGGTTACAGAGGCGATTATGCCGAGAACCGCGAGCGCAAGCCATACGGGATAGTAGAAAATTTCCGCCATAAGAGACGAGCCGCCAAGTAAAACTCCTATAATCGCGCTGCTTATGAGATATCCTATAAGAACCGTAAGGGCTGTGAGAAGCGCTGCTTCCGTAAAGAATTTAAAAATCAGGTTTTTCCTTGAAACGCCTATGGCGCGGTATATTCCCACTTCCTTTATTCTGTTCATAACCGAAGCGTGCATAATGAAGTACATACAAGCCGAGCTCATAGCGATTATTACCGCCATAGCGATAAGATTTGAGGTTATCCTGTCGGCGCTGCTTTCTATTATGCCGTTACGAATATCGCCGGGGGTTATAATAGGCAGGCGGTTGCTTTTTGAAACGGTAAGCTCAGGGAAGCTTTCCTTTAGCCAGCGCTCTGTTTTTTGCGGGTTCGTTGAGTGTATGAGCGTGTATAGAGCGCCCGACCTGATAAGACTTACGTTGCCTTCATCGTCATAGACGTATTCATCGTTTTCGCTGGTCTTTGCAGAGGGGTGGGTTTCGCCGGTTTGCTTTGACAGGGTGATAAAGTCCTTATCGCTTATGAGATAAACGTCAGAATTAAATCCCGAGCCGCTTATATTTGAGTAAAACTCTTTTTCGTATAGAGCGTATAGGCTCTTAATTTCCTCGTAGACTGTCGGCAGCGTGTTATATGCCGCCTCAAGCTCTGCCTTGGTGGGATATCTTCCGTTGAGCTCCTTGTAGACGTGAGCCTTGTAGTATTCCTCGGGCAGATTTACGAATTTTGCCTTCTCTATTCCCTTTTCAAGATAGAGCCAGACCTCTAGGTTATAAGGCTCAAAGAAGAATAGGTCTCGGTAAAAGTCCTCGGTTTGCGAGTAGTAGTAATCGTAGTATTCGAAAAGTCTTTCGGATTTTACACTCTCAACAGCTTCGGTAAACTCCCGAGAGCCTTCGGCAATACCGGGCTGCTCGGTCTTTACAATCGAGGAAAAATAGGTGTATTCGCTATCCTTATTTATTCCGTTCAGCGTGAGCCATTTTGAGTATTCAAAGCTTGCGATTTTTACCTGGGTTACGGTAAATTCCTTGCCTTGAATCTTAATTTTTTCGTTTTCGGAGGGATATTCAACGTCAGCTCTGCCGTATCTGACGGCAAGCACGGCTTCTCCCTCTCCGAGAGTGATGCCGTATCTCGATGCGAGCGCCGTAAACGAGGGGCGAACGGTGTAGTGAACGTAATCTGCCATTGTAAGCTCGTTTAGATATATTGCCGTTTCGTCAGATTCCACTATTCCTGCAATTCGGAGCTGATTTACGCCCGCAACGTAGGTAACCGAAACGAGACCGAGAAGGTCTCTCGGCTCGTTTATATATCCGAGCGTTGATTTTTCAACAAGTGCCTCTGCCACTCTTGAGGTGATAATTATTTCGTTCGCTCCGAGAGCCTCTTTTTTGCCTTCAACGAGCGGAAGCTCCTTTGCCAGAGAGGCGTCAAGATAAACGGCGTTAGTGCCGAAAACCGTGCTGAAATCGTACTGCACGAAGGTTTCAAAGCTTCCCGCCTTGAAGCTGACCGAGGAATCTCCCCTCGGATATCCGTTTACAAGCCGAGCGTAATCTATTGCGGCATCTTCGCTTCCCACAGCCTCGGTTACGGCGCGGGAGACCGTTTCATCGGGCATATAGAGGTAAAATACGTTATGATTGTAAGCACCGTCAGCCTCTGCCATATCTCTGAACGCCGTGCCGAACATCGCGCTTATGAAAACTATTACGGACGCAAAAAGAGCCATAAAGCGCTTGAGAAGCCTTTTTCCCTTTTTGTTATCCTTTCCGAAGTTTGCCCTGTATCCGCTTTTGAGCGAGGATTTCAGAGTGAAAAGACTGCCCGTCTTCGTTGCTTGTACGCGAGGAAGAGCCGACATATCGAGGCTGTTTTCGGATTTTTCTTTTTTACCGCCTTTTTCCTCGTATATGCCCTCGCGAATTCTGATTTCGCTCGTCTCGTCAAGGATATGAACCTTCTCCGTTCCTATCTGAACGTAGATTTTTCCGTTTGCGTTTATTATTTTCAGATTTACTTTCTCGTCAGGCCTGTCTCCGTAGTATTCTACGTGCGCGTTTTCGTCCGAAAGCTCGCTTTTTTCAAGCTCTCCGAGGTATATGTCATTCTTGTCTCTTGCCACGAAGCCGTATGCAAGCTCGTTATTTTTCGTTCCGGCTACCTTTCCGTCCGAAAGCTCTATTACGGTGTCACAGTAATAGTCAACGAGATTTGCCTCGTGCGTTACGAGAATGACGAGATGCTCTCTTGAAATTTCCTTGAGCAAATCCATAATCTTGACCGTGTTTAATTCGTCAAGGTTGCCCGTAGGCTCGTCAGCAAGAATGATGCGCGGATTTTTCACTATGGCGCGGGCTATAGCTATTCTTTGTTGCTGACCGCCCGAGAGACTGTCGGGAAGGCGCGCCGCATAGTTTTCCATACCTACGTTTCTGAGAGAAGCCGAAACGCGTCTTTTGATTTCTTCCTCGTCAGTCATACCGCAAAGGCGGAGCGCTGCCGCTACGTTATCAAAGCAGGTTTCGGATTTAGTGAGGTTGTAGTTCTGGAAGATGTATCCGATATATCTGTTACGTATATCATCGGTGCTTTTGCGGATATTCATTCCTTCAACGGTAAGACTTCCTTCGCTAAATCCGTCAAGTCCGCCTATGACGTTAAGAAGAGTGGTTTTGCCGCAGCCGCTTTTTCCGAAGATTGCGACCATTCCCTTTTCGGGAAGGGTGAGGCTGACGTCATTTATGACGTGAATCTCGTTGGGGCGGCCCTTATTGAAAAATTTATGAAGACCCTTGATTTCAATCATTGAACCGTTCCCCCCTTCAGAGATTTTTTAACGCTTTCCCCAAACAGCTTCGATATTTGCTTATAGGTTATTCTGACCGTCAAGAGAAGAACGCCGATAATAATCAGAGCGTATTGCCAAGCGTAAAGATATACGAAATATTCGTTGAATTTCGGTGAGGTGAAAATAAGCACTGCGCTCAGAATCAGCAAAATAAACGCGGGGATAAGCGATACCAGCATTCTTACGTACATTCCGATTCTGATAACGGTTACGGGTATACCCATCGAGCGCATAATTGCCATTTCGTCCTTGAAGGCGGAAATAACGCGCGATGAGCAGAGATTTATAAAGAAAGCAAGAAACAGTATTGCCACAAACCATACTATAGCCATCATAAGCGAGGATATGGCTGTAAATATAGTATCCAACGCATTCGGCTCGTAGGTGGTGTCGGACGGAACGGCAACGTATCCCGCATCGTGCAGCTTTTCCGCTGCCTCGTACGCCGCTTTGTCGTTTTCAAAGAAGAGAGACGCCTGCTTATACGAGGAATTCAGAACGGTCTCGGCTATTTCGCGAACAAGCTCGTCACTCATAATTATTCCGTAATCGGAGTCCGAGTAAAACTTCTTTATTTCAGGCTTTTTCGGGGTGATGTCGCTGTCGGTAAAGATTTTTTCAAAGTCGGCATTTTGTGCGATAAAGTCAGCTCCCGCGTTGTAATATACCTCACCCGAGTAAAAGTCATCGTTATAGCGAATGGCGGTGAGCTTTACCGCACTCTCAAAGTCGATTCCCAAATTTTTAAGCCTTGCCGCATAGCTGTTATAGCTCGGCAGGTCAACGTATATTTTATCCTCAGGCATATCGAACGAGGGATAAATTTCGTTAAGGGTGTAGCTGAAGCTTTCTCCGTTTGCAGCCGTTGCGGAGACGGAGATTTTCAGGCTTGAGGAATCCGAAAGATAATAAAATGCCGTAGCCGTGCGGAAGCCCTCCTCGGTAAAGAGGCATTTAGGGGGAAGATTGTTGTCGTAATAGTATTTTACGCCCACGATTTTCAGATTCATTCCCTCGTAGTACATATCTTCCGTGCAAAGAGAATCCTTACCTATTTCGGTTCTGTAGTAAATCGGAAGGTAGAGAAATACCTCGTTTGCCCTTTCGGGATAGCGGCCTACGATATTATCCCCGAAGTCTTCTCCGTAGGTGCATTCGAGATTCAGATATATGCAGCTTTCTTCGGCATCGTCTATCGGAATAATCGCCTGAGTTGACGCCCCTCTGTCGATAAGGGTGTCAAAGCGCAGGTAGCTTTCCGCACCGTAGTCCTCGGCAATTTTTTTAACCTCGTCTTCGGTCAGAACCTCTCCGCTTGAGGTCGTAAGCACCACTCTGCCGTCTATATGGCGGAACATATAATGAGGCTTGAAAATATCCGAAATGCCGCTGCAAAGAGTCGTTACCGCAAATATTCCAAGCGTGCCTATTATCATAAGCAGGCAGAGAAAAATCGAAAGCTTGGGCTTTGAGGTGAATATCGTTCTGCCAAGGGTAAAGCCGTTTTTCACGTTACGCTTTACAGTTCTTTTTTTGTCCCGGGAGAGTGCCTCGGCGGGAGCTTTGCTTTCTGCTTTTCCGTCCGTGGCTTTTTTGCCCTCTCTTACTGCGTGGTCGGATTCCACCGAGCCGTCAAAAATGCGGATATGCCTCGTAGCATGCTCGGCTACCTCGTCAAAATTATGAGTTACGACTATAAGGAGCTTATCCTCGGAGACTTCACGTAAAAGCTTGATTATCTCCTTTGAGGTCTCGGAATCAAGGTTTCCCGTAGGCTCGTCAGCAAGAATTATCGGACTGTTTTTAGCCAGCGCCCTCGCAATAACCGTGCGCTGCTTCTGACCGCCCGAAAGCCTGCTGCCCTTGTGATTTACGTGCGAAGAAAGACCTACCTTTTCTATAAGTGTGAGGGCGCGCTCGCGGCGCTCTCTTTTATCCTCGATGTTCATCAGCGCAAGCTCTACGTTCTGAAGCACGGTGAAGCTCTCGATAATGTTGTAGTCCTGGAAGATAAAGGAAATATATTTTTCGCGATAGCCTTCCCAGTCGGGCTCTAAATAATGCGAGGTCGGCTGCCCCTCGATATAAAGCTCGCCCTCCTCGTATGAATCCATACCGCTTATAACGTTCAGAAGGGTTGATTTTCCCGAGCCGGATTTTCCCGTCACGGCAACGAACTCTCCCGTATCAAAGGAGAGGTTGACCCCTCTTATACCCACGGTGACGTTTTCGGCAGAAACGTAAATTTTGCCAACGTCTTTCAGTGTAAGTAATGCCATAATTCTTTCCTTTCTGTAAAAAACAGGATAAAAGCAAACTGTAGTTTACAAATTCATATGTTTTCTGGGATTATGTAACAAAAAACGGCACAGCAGTTTGAAGCTTGTGCCGTAGGTCAATCTCGAGAGTCAATCAGAATAAGCACTCTGCATCGGTGCATTTTTCTTTTATAAATTTCAAAAACCTTACCGTCTCCTCGGGAGAATCAAACGAGGCTGTCGGTATAATATACGCCATCATTTTGTTTATGTGGAGATAAACGGTTTTCATTTCTTCCGAGTAGCTGATTTTTTCAACAGAGGAATATTTTTGCTCAACCCTTGCCGTGTCGGTTGTCTCGGTGAAAAACTGCTCGGAAAACTCCATTTTTGAGGATTTTGAATAGAGAGCCTTACCCTTTTTTATAATGCTTTTTACTTGAAGCCTTGTAAAAAACGCAAGGTATTTAGGTACGAAAATTTCCGCCGGTATAAGAATTATAAGCATTATAGCCGAGAAGACAATGCTTGAAATCAAGTCTTCAAATCTGAATATTTCATAGACCGACATACCTATCAGAGCTATGGCAAAAAGTATTCTTAAAAACAGCACCTGCTTTTTAAAAATTCCGTATACCTTTAAGGTGTAAACGTTGAAATAAAGGTAGTCCTTTTCGCATAGAGCTACGTCAAAGGAAAAATTCATCTCTCTCCCCCTTTTCTTATATGCTTATTTTAGCAGAAATCCGCCCCTATGTCAATATTTTTAATAATAAGTAATTAATGTACCGTTATTTTCGCAAAGAAGTAAAAATTCCGCACACTTGCATGTACGGAATTATAAAATTACAACTGTTGTATTTGGTGAAATATTCGGTGATGCCGAATATGAAATAATTTTCTTACGAAAATTGTGAAATATCTCACTTCGTTCAATGTGAAATGAAATTCGCCTCGTCACATTTGCGAAGCAAATCAATCTTTACTTTTTCACTATTACCTCTTACCTATTACTTAAAATTCCGTGCACGCCAAATTAGTGAAAAGTGAAGAGTGAAAAGGTAAAAAGTAAAAATTCCGCACACTTGCATGTACGGAATTTTTTGAACTCGTATGATAAAAATGAAACTAACATAACAAAGGCGTAGCCACGGATATTATTAATCAATAGGGCTTGACGGGAGCGAAAGCTTGTTTTTAAATTTCATTCTTGTATTTTGAAAACGGTGTGATATCTACGTCACCGTAAAGCTCTTCATAGTCCGCACCCAAAAAGCAAGCAAAGGTCGAGAGGTAGTTAAATCCCATTTTACGCGCTTCTTCAATGTCCTTTCGCATAGCTTTTTCGTTCAAAACGAATTTTGCAGGGGGCTTTTTCCAAAAAGAGTACAAGGAATTGTCATACCAATATTCCA
The DNA here is from genome assembly GCA_045594785.1 of Eubacteriales bacterium. GTDB lineage: Bacteria > Bacillota > Clostridia > Oscillospirales > CAG-272 > UBA1740. Next base: position 11,608 of record JAZNZE010000049.1, on the reverse strand, counting down.
ATATCTTTTTAGGTTCGCTGTCGAAAAAGCAAATCAGCGGTCCTATCATTTTCTTTTCGCGTTTGATTCGCTTGGCAGCGTCCTCGCCTCTTGCCGTGTATTTTTCAAAGGGGGCATATTCAAGAAACACGCCGTTTTCGGGTGAAATTTTCACGGGAGGAATGAGACTGTCCTGATAAGCAAGATATGCCATACGGGCATCGGGAATATATTTTCTTATTTCGCGCAACATCTGATTTACGGCAATAAGCTGTTGTTCAGACGGGGTTAAATCCTTGCATTTCGGACATTTGCAGTAAAGGTCGTGACCGTCATCCATCCAAAAGTAAAAGTACGGGCGGCTGCCGTAAAGCGTGAGCGCCAGCTCAGCGGCACGTTTAGCAAACAAGTCAAGCGCATTTGAATTTGAAACGCAGAAATTCCAGTCGTTTGTTCTTTCGCATTCCTCGTTCATTCTGAAATACTCGGGATGCTCGTCAAATAATTCTCGAGGCATCAAGTATCCTGCTGCATGAAGCTCATATTCTATCTCAAGACCGCGACTTTGAGCATAGTCGATAAGCTCGCGATATTCTTTAGTTTTTGTGCGTTCTATCAAATCTTTCAACGCATTGATTGCAGAGCGTCCGCCTCGCGAATGAATACCAAGGGTATCTATTCCTGCATTTGCCAGCCTGTCTATCCAGGTTTTTGATATCTCATCGGGATGGATTATCATGCTGCTTCTCATAAAAATCTCCTTTTTCAACCGTTCAAGAATGCCGATAAAATTATAACATTGCAAATAAACTTTGTCAATAGCGCGCTCTCCTTATAGTATGCTCATAAATGCGGCAAAAAAGCAAATCAAACGTTACTTTTTTCATTACTTTTCACTATTCACTGTTGCCTCTTGCTTAAAATTCCGTGCACGCCAAATTAGTGAAAAGTGAAGAGTGAAGAGGTAAAAAGTAAAAATCCTGAACGCTTTCGCATTCAGGATTTTTTGTGCTCGTAGTACAAAAATGCAACTCTGCAAAAATTCTGTTTTATTTCACCGTTTCCTTGAATCGCTTAATATCCTCGGCACTAAATCCTTCTTTCTTTGATTGCATCGCTGTTCCCAAAACTAAAATATTTGCTCCGGCTGTGCGCATTTTGATAGCGTTCTCGATACTAATGTTACCGTCTACCTCAATTTCAGCATCGGGTCTGCCGTTCTCATCAAGGAATTTTCTCATTGCCTTGATTTTTTCTATCGACCTCGGAATCATTTTTTGTCCGGCATATCCGGGATTAACACTCATTATGAGAACCCCGTCAATATCGTCAAGAATTTCGACTACGGAGTAAATCGGCGTTGCCGGATTTATTGCAATCAATGCCTTCGCACCTTTATTCTTGACTGCTTGCAATGCCCTTTGTACATGATTGGTCGATTCGAAATGTATGCTGACATAATCCCCTTCGCTGATAGGATAAGTATTGATATAACGCTCAGGCGAACCTATCATAAAGTGAAGATCAAGAGGAAGCCGCGTTCCTTTTTTTAATTGCTCAACAAAGCAAGCACCAAGCGCAATATTAGGAACGAAGCTTCCGTCCATTATATCAATATGTAGAATATCGATTTCTTGTTGTTCAAACATATTTATCTGATCTTTTACATTAAGCAGGTTGCAGCACATCATAGAAGGTGCTAATTTATAACTCATTTTACATCACCACCATCACTTTGTTTGAAAAAATGTTTTTGTCCGCGCATAAATTAAACGCTTCGTCAGCTTTATGAAGTGGGATTCTGTGGGTTATCAACCCTTCGGGATGAACTTTTCCCTCTTCGATCGCTTTGATAGATTCTTTCCAATCGTCCTGCAGATCCGATCGGTCTGAATTCCAGCTTCCCAAAACCGTAAGTTGCTTTCTCAAAATTTTGACAAAGTTATTATGTTTAATGCAAACATCATTTTTTCCGTGACCAACCAAAACTATCTTACCTGTTGCCTCACATGACATAATCGCGTTGTTTAATGCAATTTCCGATCCGCTTGCTTCAATAACCGTATTTACCGAGCTTCCGTCATACGCCTCAAAGCCAAGTCCCTGCGCCATCTCTATTCGTTTCTCGTCAATATCCTCTACAAAAACGGCTTTTGCTCCGAAAGCCTTTGCCCACATTGCGCACAGCAATCCTATCGTTCCCGCACCGTAAATCAGAACAGAGGAGTCCTTGCCGATATCCGCCTTTTTTATGGCATGTAGGCATACCGCCATAGGCTCTACCATTGCCCCCGCCTCATAATTTACGTTATCGGGTAAAAATATCAAATTCGATTCCTTTATCAGAAGTTCTGACTGCATACCTCCGTCCCGACGCGAGCCATAATAATCATAATTTAAACAATTTGCCCACTGTTGTTTTTGGCAAAACTCGCACTCGCCACAAGGAAGAATTGGGAAAACACATGCTCTTTTTCCTATCAATTCAGGATTTTTGCTATCCTCGACGATCCCTGAAAATTCGTGACCTACAACTATCGGATAATGATATGCACCGTGATATAACGCTCGAGGAATATCACTGCCGCATATACCGCAAGCCTTTACCGAAAAACGGCAGACACCCTCTTCTGCTAAAACATGCTCGTTTTTTTCTACAATAATTTGGCCGTTATCTTGAATTACACACCTCATAGTTTTCTCCTTTCTTGACGGTTCTCATTGTAGCGTATTATCGCAATAAAATCAATATGAGTTATTTAAGTTGACAAACAATCATTTTTATGATATAATTCAATCATAATCCGCTCATTTTGAACAAAAAGGAGAAAAAATGTCATCAAATTTAAGACACAGAGAAATCTTGAATATTCTTAATCAAAACGGATCTGTCAGTATAAAGGAGCTCAAGAATCTGCTTTTCGTTTCTGAAGCAACGGTTCGCAGAGATCTTGTCGAGTTGGAGAAGGCAGGAGCACTGAAAAGAGTTTTCGGTGGCGCACAGCCTGTTTTGAATACAAATACTCAAATTCCGCTTTTTATCAGAGAATCTTTAGATTCCCGCGCAAAAGACAACATTTGTAAACAGGCCGCCGCACTTATCAAAGAAGGAAACACCGTTTTTTTAGACGGCTCTTCCACCGTTCAATATTTGGTGAAATATATGGCGACCATAAAGGATATCATAGTTGTAACTTACAGCATAAAAACTGCCGAACTTATGTGCCAAAATCACATAAAAACTTATTGTGCTGGTGGTCTTATGCTTGAAAATTCCTTGGTATGCGTAGGAAACAAAACTGTTGAATTCGCAAACCATATAAATACAGATATTTGCTTTATCTCATGCAAGGGGGTAGATAGTGAAGGAAAATTTACAGATACCTCCGAGGAAGAAACGGTAATAAGAAAAGCATTCATGAAAAATTGCAGCTTTAGAGTTATGTTGATGACACAAAACAAATTTAATTCCAAGTATTTACATACACTTTGCGAAGCTTCGGAAATTGACTGCTTGATATCAGACGGAGAGATCCCCTCAGAGTTGACAGAAAGACTCAGGAAAAATTATAGGTAATGAAAAGACGACCTTATTCAACACTTGTTTGTGTTAATAAATTCGTTTGTGTCCGCACAAACGAACACCGATGTTTTCGCTACTCTTAAAATGATGTTGACCTTCGGTCAAATGATGTTGTGCCTGTGGCACAAATGAAAAAATCCAAGCCGAATGGCTTGGTACTAATTTAACAGTCATGCGCACGTCTCTCCACCGCCACATAGTCGCCGTCTATCGCCTCGGTACACTCGGTTCTGTCGGCTTCTTGCTTAGGGCGGTTTCGCTGCGGCAAAAACCGTCATTTAGAAGGTTTTCGCCTTGCTACGACTTCGCTATCAAATGAGTAATTGCTGACGCAATAACTCTGAGTAATTGCTGACGCAATAACTCCGACATCTCAGTGAGTGGTAAAGCGCAAGACTGCCAAACATGATGTCACCGGCTCAAGCCGTTCGTAGAGCATTTTTGCTCCCTGACATCGTGCATACCGCGTGCGGTATCCGGCGTATTGCGTGGGAATACCTTCCCATAGCATTAAAACCTACGAATATTCACAGATTTTCCGCACGCTAGCCGTTTAACAGTCAGTTCGCAAAGCGAACAATGCCTGTTAAGCTGATGCGCTGATTTGAGCTGAAGTTCGGGAGCAAAAAAGAAAAATCCAAGTCTTTCGACTTGGATTTTTTGTGGTTACAGGACAAAATTACAACTCGGTCAAAATCGCCGAAATTGATGCCCTGCTCTATTAACATACTGATTATAGCACTTTTTGCCGACTCTGTCAATAGGTTTTAAGAAAATAATTGCAAAAAAGTTCAAGAAACATCACTATCTCTTGAACCTTTTTATTTTTATGTGTCGTTTCTTCTTAGTTCTTCTTCGGCTTGATAACCGCCCTTCAAAGTAACGATGATTTTTTCTTTTCCGCATACTTGGATGCACTCTACCAAGCGACGAACAGTAAGGTCATCGTATTCGGTAAAACTGATCTCGGTATTTTGGAGTATGTTCAAAATTCTTTGGACTTCTGCATTGACCGACTCGCTCTGTTCGGATTGTGCCTTTGCCTGCTCGTACTGTGTGCGGAGTGCAACAAGCTGCTCAAAGAGTTCCGACAACGCCTTTTCGTAAAGCTCGGTACTTCCCTCAGTTTTGCTCATCTTCTCCATCATATTGTCGGCATCTTGCTTGACCTGCTTCATCTGTGTTTCAATCAAGTGCATATCAAGAGCAGCGCTATTGCCGGAAACCGCATAAGCAAGGTTGCTTTGAATAATCGAATAAACCTCTTGACTATCTTCAAGCATTTTTGATAAGCAACGGCATATCGACTCTTGGAGCATTTTTTCTTCCACCCCCGCCGAGTCCTTACAGTATTTCGTTCCGTGTTCCACTCTGTTCACGCAACGCCAATAGTAAGTAGTCTTTCCTTTTGCAACTTTAGAGTTCCTTCTGTATGCGCTCCCACAAGATCCGCAAATTAACAACTCTGACAAAGCGAATTTACCACTGTACTTCCCCTGCTCAGTAATCGCAGAATCCATTTTTTTGTTTTTGCTTGTTCTGCGTGAAAGCTCCGCTTGAACCAAGTTAAACGTGTCGCGGTCGATAATCGGAGGGTGATTGTTAGATACAAGATACCTTGTCATTTCACCGCGATTTACCTTTACCTTCTTGCTGATACAATCGGCGCGGTAGGTCTTTTGATAAAGAATATCGCCCACGTACTTTTCGTTAGACAACATTCCACGAATAACCGATATAGACCACTCATTCTTACCTCGTCGGGTAAGAACTTTTTTGTTTTCGAGAAAAGTCTTTAACTGACCAAGGCTTGCACCGTCAAGAAATCGGTTGAACAGTTCCCTTACGATTTCAGCTTCTTCGGGAATAATATAAGGTTCTCCGTCCTCACCGCGTTTGTATCCTAACATATTGAATTGCACGGCATAAGTACCGTTCTTCATTCTCTTGTGGATACCCCACTTGACGTTACCGCTGATACTTTCACTTTCCGATTGTGCCATAACGCTGAAGAAGCCTATCAAGGTTTCATTTTCAACTTTGGAGGAATCAAGGTTTTGTTCTTCAAAGTACACACCGATACCGATGGCTCTGAGTTTGCGTATCCAAGTCAAACTATCAACGGTATTTCTCGCAAAACGGGTTGTCGATTTTGTAAGAATATAATCAACCTTTCCCTTTTGACAATCGCGCATAAGCTTCATAAACTTATCGCGTTTATCTGCTCTCGTTCCCGAAATGCCCTCATCGGCATAAATACCAACCATAGTCCAATTCGGGTTTTCTGCGATTTTGGAGGTGTAATACTGCATCTGCGTTTCCAAACTGTTAAGCTGATCTTCTTCATCCGTGGAAACACGGCAATAGGCAGCGACACGCAACCTGCGGTATTCGTCCTTTTTGCTTGTCAAAATCGGATTCGCTTCGATCTTCGTTATCGTTCTTACGGGCGTGTAGTTATTCATTCGTATTCTCCTTTCTATATTGGCTTGTGATTGCTGCGCCATTGATAAACTCAACCGTCAAAGTACCGTCACGGTTGATTGAGATTTGCTTTATAGTAGTCCGTACCAAATCGTTATCCAATTCGTTCAACATTGGCACACCACTAAACTTCTCCATCAATGCTTCGGTCAGAGCAATGCTTTTGTCATAAGGGCAGCACTCATACTTTTGAGCGACACATTGCAATGCCATTTTGGATATGACACCGAACTCTACGCCCGTTTGCTCCATCATTCGCTCGATTTCCTTCTCCTGCCGAGTAATTTCCAAGGTTGGCTCATACTCTCCCAAAGAAGAAACCGTCGCTAACATACCCGGGGATTGAACCGCTTGGTTGAGAACGGCGAGTGTTCCACCCAAGAGTTCTTTATCTCCGTAATACATATCCACCTTGCAGGAGTTCGGGCACACCCATTTTTCACGGCTTCGCCATTTGTTGATACGCCCCATTTTTCTCCCACATTGAGCACACACCGTCTTGCTCTTGATAAGCGTTGTTATGGCGGGAAGTTCGGTTTGTGTTCCGCCCATTTTAGACTTTCTTTTGGTGGCGAGTTCAAAATCAGCCTTTGAAATGATGCTCGGATACTCTCCTTCTCCCACATAATTGGAATTATCAAGAATACGCGAAACCATATTTTTGTTCCACTCATTCTTTTCAAGATAGTATGTAAGGCCCTGCTCGGTTAAGAGTTGGGCAATTTCTTTGAGGGATTTCCCCTCTATATATGAAGCGAATATGTTACGGACTACGGCAGCTTCGCTCTCGACAACCACCATTTGTCCGTTTTTCATTTCATATCCGTACAGTATCGTTCTTAATTTCATAGGTCTATCCTTTCCTTAAATTTCAATCCACCTTTCAAAACGAAGGTGATGGTTCCGTCATTCCCTGCGCGGATCTTCTCAACTATCGCACTGAACAAATCAGCATCAAAGCTCAAAATTGCGCGGGGTGCTTCTTGCAACACTTCCTTGAGCATACGAAGATCGTCAATGTAATGAATGTCCTTATCCTCACTCATCAGCTTAATTCTGCGCGTTCTCAAAGTCGTTAATCTTGATTGAAGCTCTGCGGTCTGCTCCGAAAACGAAACCTCATCCATAATGTTTTTGTTTCGTAGCTGAACGTACATATCGTTCTGTTTACAGAGCCTTGCAATCTCGGCATCAATCTGTACGATTTCGGTGCTTTGTGATACCAACTTTGTTCGTATTGCGATCAGAAGCGAGAGAGTATCATCAACCAAAAGCTTCTCATTTTGCCTTAAACGGTTATACATATATATAAAGGAAGAAAAGATGGCATTTTCAGAGAGATTTTTACCTCCGCACTCAAAACCCGAATTTCCTTTATGGGAGCATATCCAATACACAGTATCGTTTTGAACTCTCCTCTTGTATGACCATCCGCACTCATCGCACACAATCATTTTCGTGAAAAGGTACTGTTCCTTTTTCTTCGTTCCCTTTTGGCTTCTCGCTTCCCTGCGTTCTTGCGCCGCTTGGAATGTCGTCTTATCAAGAATAGCAGGGTGTGTATTCTCTACATAGAACTTATCACGTTCTCCTCTGTTAGGTCTATTCCTTAAAGGGAGAATATCGGGAGTGAAGGTCTTTTGGAGCATACTGTCACCGATATATTTCTCATTTGAAATGATATAACGGATATGGCAGCTTGTCCACGCTCCCTCGCTTGATGAGATATTCTCACGGTTTAGGGTTGCGGCAATTTGACCGCATCCCCTCCCCGAAAGGTACAAACCAAAAATTCGTTTTACAATCTCGGCTTCATCGGGAACTATTGCAAGAGAACCGTTGTCAAGGCGGTAGCCATACGGAGCGTGATAGGTAATGAAGTTTCCTTCTTCCATCTTCATTCGATAAGCCGTTGCCATTCTCTTGGAATATGACATTGACTCGTTCTGTGCAAATGCACTCTTGATATACACTATCATTTCAGAACTCATATTGCGCGTGTCAATGCGGTCATTCTCGAATATCACGGTTGTTCCGTATTCTGCGAGCTTACGAATGGACTCCAAACATTCCAAAGAGTTTCTTGCAAAACGCGGTATGCTCTTTACATAAATGCGGTCGATCTTACCAAGGCGCGCATCATTCATCATTCGATTGAACTCATCGCGCTTATGGATACTCGTTCCCGTTATGCCTTCATCGGCATAAATATCGACAAGCTCCATCTTGTCCGAGGATTGAATGAAATCGGTATAATACCGTACTTGGTTCAAAAAAGAATTTACTTGGTCGCTTGAGTCGGTGCTTACTCGGCAATATGCCGCTACTCTCTGTATTCCGGCATTAACGGAATATTCAGCAAGCGGTCTGATTACTTGCACGTTTTTTGTTGGGGTGCTTGCTACATTCATTTAATTCACCTCTCCTTTCGACTCATAGTATATCTTTTTTTGAGAAAACCGCAAGGATGCGATTTGTTATGTGATGGGAACTACCTTACAACCCATCGTTTCTGCGTTTTTGTGATTAAGGCGGTCGATTATTTTCTTTTCCACCCCTTGCCCCAAAAGTCGCTTCAGAACATCTACGGAAGCAAGGTAGATCATCTGCTTTCTTACATCTTCTCTCAAACCTTTACCCCCACACTTAACAAGAACGACTTGTCGATCTGTTCCATCGATTCACTTGAAGCTCTGCCGACGTACTCGGTAAGACGCTGCTTGTCTATGGTTCTGATTTGTTCCAACAAAGCAATCGAATCCTTGGCAAGAGCCGTACACTCAATCGGGATATGTGTCGGAAGGCTCTTTTTCTTGTTCACCCTGCTTGTAACCGCTGCTACGATTACCGTAGGACTATGCTGATTGCCCTTGTCGTTTTGAATGATAAGTACAGGCCTTTCTCCGCCCTGCTCCGAGCCGATAACGGGATCAAGATTTGCGTAATAAATATCTCCGCGTCTGATTTTTCTTTCCATTGTTTTTTCCTCCTATGTGTTGCCAAGGCTTATGCCCGGCTATGTAAAGGAAACCGCTTGGGTTTCCTATCTCGGAGGAATTACAATCAAGACTCGCTCCAAGCTTTTATGTTGTTGCTTCTCGTTACGACGTAAGCAAGATAAGTTGAAAACTCATCGTCTATATATTCACCGCAGTTCAGCCTGCGACAAAATTCAAGGAAATAGTAGATTGCTTCGGTTTCGTTGCCGATCTTAATATCTACGAGCTTGCCCGTGATAGGACTTCTGAAAATGCACGGCTTTTTATCGAGCCAACGGCGCAGGTTCTTGTGTTTATCGTTAAAGGTCTTTACACAGTGCTTATAAGCTAAACGACCTTGGCGAATCTGTGCCTTCTGTGCACCGTGCTCCGTGTCGTCATTCATTGCCTTTTCTGCGCGATAAATTGCGATGATATGTTTGTTAAATTCTTTGAGTGTGAGCATTGTCAGTTTCCTTCCTTATATTTATTTAGAATATCGTGCATCCCCTGCTTGGCGGCTTGCATCTTCTTAATTCGTCCGTTTAAGTGAGCTATCGTAAAGCAAATGTCTTGGTCGCTATCAGCGTAATAGTATCCATCATTGCAACTGCATATCGGAACACCCTTACATCTGAGGTCATTCACCATTCGTCTTACCTCTGCGCCCTTGCAATGAAAAGCAGCTTCGATTTCTCTGCTCTTTACGGCGTTTGCTTTGCCCTTGTGTTGGGTTCGCATATACTGTTCAAAATTCATTCGACTTCCTCCTTCTTGAATACCCATACCGATATTCGGTTCTTCCCACGAGTGTGGTATGTATCAAAGCTCGCGCAGGCAATCCTATGTCATAGTGGATACCGTTTTACCGCAAGCTTTTTACACACCTTATTTGTCCTCGACACCCCAAGTGTTACGGGAAGTCATCAAGTGTTCGGCTACTAACCGACTCCATAGGAATCTCACCTCCCCCGGGTACTCCGCAGGCAGCGCCGTATGGCTACTGAAGTATCATTATCCCTTGCGTCTGTCGTCGCCCTCCGTCGGTAGTAATCCGACTTCATTCAAAGTATCGTTTAATCGCTCCCTCCAAAAAGGGAGATCTTCGCGCACCTTTTGAACTTGGCTTGCTCGCTCATCACGAATTAACGCAGGTAACGTGCTTGATGAATGGGTATTCAGTTTTGTCAAAGATCATTGAGTAGGAGCGTTTTTAACTTGCCCCCTCAATTGGTAGCCAGCGAAAAGGCACTAAAAGGGCAACAAATTCAAAAATTTCTCAAAAAAATTTTTATTTTCTGCATTTTGTGCTTGAAAGTACGGTACGGTATGCCCATTTTCTCTGCCGCATCGACTTGGGAATATCCCTCAAACGCAACCAACGTGAGGATTTCAATTTCTTCTGCGGTCAATTTCCTTACCCGCCCTGCAAGTTCTTCATCTTCGATTTCTTCGATCCACCAATACCTTGACGAATAAGAACCGTATTCGATAGTCACCGTCAATTCATCAAAGAACTTATGTAACAACGTGCTTTCGGAATCATCACTCTCGCCCTCCTCAAAATCACTCGTCGAAAACTCTTGGGTGTGCATATAATAGCGCCTTTTGCTATTGAACTGCGCTAAATCAAACTCATACATAGCTTGGATCTTCTCCTCGCTCATTCCAAGTGCTCTGTATTCTTCAGCCAACTTTTTCTGCTCGGCTTCAAACTTTCTTCTTTCATATCCGTTATTCCAACTCATTTTTATTTCTCCTTGTTTGAATTTTGAAATTTGGTAGGTTAAGTTCAAAATCCATCAAGGAGGAGCACGAGCACGGGCAGTAACACAGAAAGTTAAAATTTTTGTGATACAATATAAAAAGCGCCTACTTGCGAAAAGCCGCAAATAGGCGCAGAACGATATTTTATTAAAAGGCGAAGTGAATTGTAGTACACTTAGTAGGGCATACTTCCCCCATACAAACGGATGAAATTCATTTTCGTTATTATTTTAAGATCATTTTGTGGTCTTTTTCTCATTAAATGTATTTCCTTTCACAGATGTATGTATTGCGATACGCAAAAGAGATAAATCGAGGTTCATTTATATTTTGTTAAGTGTATTGTAAAATATATAGGGGGTGAATTGCGATGCCTGAATACTCTAAATACTTGGGCGATGCTGTGAGAACTGCACGCTCAAAAACAACCTTAACTCAAGCACAAGTGGCTGAAAAAGCGGATATTGACAACCGCACCGTATTGAACATTGAGAATAATAAAGGAAATCCCAAGCTCGAAGTATTGTATCCGTTGATCAGAACGCTGAAGATTGATCCGACGGAAATCTTCTATCCTGAAGTACATAGGAATTCTCCCTCTCTCAATCAGCTTCGCATTCTGATCGAAGAATGCACCGAAGAAGAAGCGGCGGCAATCATTCCCGTATTTGAGTCCGTGCTTGCAGCCTTGCGAGATCAAAACGCAAAACTCATTAACTAATAAAAGTGCAGAGCCTGCATATCCATTTTCAGCATGGGTAGCAGGCTCTGCACTTTTGTGACGGGCTCATTTGCTTATTACCATTTTCAGTTGTAT
>JAZNZE010000048.1:0-28581 GCA_045594785.1 Eubacteriales bacterium | reverse complement strand
CTCTTTGCACGAAAACAGGTATGCGTGTAGACCACGAGGACGAGGACATGAACAGAAAATGTGACGTTTGCGGTGCGGAAATAAAAATCGACTGCGAATGCTACGATGGCGATGAAGACGGAACCTGCGATGACTGCGGATACGAAATTCTCCCCTGCGAGCACGTTGACAGAAACAAAGACGGCTACTGTGACGAATGTGACGAGGAGCTCGAGGAAGAGTGTGACGAGTGCGTAGACGAAAACGGAGACGGCAAGTGTGACGTATGCGGCGGCAAGGTAGAGGCAGCTCCTCCCGCAACCTGCGAGCATGCTGACGCAAACTTTGACGGCAAGTGCGATATTTGCAAGGCTGCAATGGAGGGCGTTATTCCGATTTACGAAAACGGAAAGCTCAATTACACTATCGTTCTTGCAGCGGGCGCACCTATGGACTACGCTATGACGGTAGACCGTCTTATAGGCGAGCTCAAGGGCTACGGACTTATTGTCAGCGAGGGACGCGATACTCCCGAAGCGGCAACCGACTATGAAATATATTTCGGAATGCCCACCGCAAGAGACGAGATATATCAGGTTGACCCTCATCAGTACGGTGTCAAGGGATACGGCGTACAGATTGTGGGAACTAAGATAATAATCGTAAGCGGCTCTGACAAAACCTTCAGTACCGCGGTTGAGGCATTCAAGGAAACCTTCCTCGGAATTACCTCCTCAACTAAAAAGCTTACCACGAGATTCATTTCCGAATCTTCAAGCATCAGCGAAATTCAGGACGACTATGACGTAAGCACGATTACCCTTTTGGGCGAGGATATGAAGGGCTTTACCATAGCTGCGGACAAGAAGGATACCGACTGCTATTCAGTAGCTCTTTCTCTTCAGGATATGCTTTACTCAAGAACGGGCTACTGGTTTGATATCGTTCCCGTAGAAGAGGCTGATAAGTCCATAGTTATAAAGATGCAGCCTAAGAATGTGGAAAACTTGGGCTTCTATGCAAACTTTACAGACGGCAGAATGGAATTTATTTCCGAGTATCCTACGGTTGTAAACAATAAGGTTATAGGCTACTTTACCACGGCTCTCTCCAAGGCGAAGACCTCCGGCACTATGGCTATAGAGGCAAAGGACAGCTTCTCCGAAGACGTACGCTACGTATACTATAAGGATTTCGGCGTTATAGGTGACGGTGAAACCGATGACAGCGAAGCTATAAGAGCAGCTCACGAGTACGCAAACAGAGGCGGTCATAAGGTTTTTGCTCACGACAGCAAGACCTATTACATAGGAAAAATGACATCCGCGATTCCTGTCAGAACGGACGTTGACTGGCGTAATTCAAAATTCATTCTTGACGACAGCGTTATTCCTCCCACCGAGGTAAACGAGAAGGGAGAAACCGTTTCCTATAGAGGAATAGAAATATTTAGTATCGGAAGAGGGACTTCCGATTACAAGGCTCCTGATGCCTGGACGGCAAAAATCAAGGAGCTTAACGCAAACGGCGGTATTCACGCCGCAACCTTTACAAGCTTTGAGGTTGAGCTTGGCAGACCTCTCCTTCTTTACGTATATAATAACACTCATAAGGACTATATCCGTAACGGCGTTAACGCAAACGGAGGCAGCAACCAGAACGAAATGATTCTCGTTGACGAGCACGGTAATCTTGACCCCTCAACTCCGTTTATGTTCGATTTCGAGTATATCTCCTCGGTTTCGATCTATTCCGTGCAGGATGAGCCTATCACTATTGAGGGCGGAACCTTTATTACAAGACCTTACCTTCAGCAAACCGAAACCTCTTATCTTTCTTACGGAAGAGGACTTAACGTTGCCCGTTCTAACGTTACGGTAAAGAACGTAAAGCACATTCTTGAAAACGAGGGTGACTATAACCAGTCAGACCACAGATACCAGGGAAGCTCTGTTGACTACGGATTCCCTTACGGCGGCTTCTACGGAACGAATAAGGCGTATAACGTGCTCTTTAAGGACTGTCAGATGTCGAGCCGTAAAACCTATTGGCAGACCAAGGGTGCGGGTATGGGAACCTACGACTACTCCCCCGGTGACACGGTAAAGGTAACCTGTGACGGCTGCTATCAGGATGATGATAACTTCTTCTCGCGCGCCGATGCCAACGGCATACCCACGAACCGCTGGGGTGTTATGGGCTCGTCAGGCTGTAAGAACGTAACCTTCATTAACTCCAAGCTTTCGCGTTTTGACGCTCACGCGGGTATTCATAACGCTTATATAATCAATACCGAAATCAAAGCCGTCCGAGTTGTTGGCTCGGGTACCTTCAAGATGGAGGGCTGCACCTATCACGGCGGCGGACTCCAGCTCAGAGAGGACTACGGCGGATTCTGGCACGGAACTATGATTCTTAAAAATAACGATATCATAGGCGGCTCGGTTACTCTTATAACGAATAGCTACTGGGTAGACCATAACTTCGGTTACAGAACTGCGTATCCGACAAGGATTATAATTGACGGAATTAAGGTATATAAGGACAGAGAGAAAACTCAGCCTCACGATACGGCGGTAATCACCGCAATCGGAGGCGCGGTGGCTAATCCGGATTATAAGTCCACCGAGGAATACTTCCCGAAGAATATAACCGATGCTAACGGAAACACCGTTCCCGATACTTATTCCGATGGAACGCCGGTAATGACCTATAACAAGAACCCGATACCGCATATTGAAAAGATTATAATCAGAAACTGTAACGCGCTTCTTCCTGATTTGAGTGTTGTTCCGTGGCTTGCTGATACAATAGTAGAAAATAACGTTAACACCGACTGCGTTGAGCATTTCGATTACGACCATGACGGAGCGTGTGACGACTGCGGTGAAGAATTCACGCCCTGCACCGAGCATATCGACCTTAACGGTGATACCAGATGCTCGCTTTGCTGGGGATACGCAGAGCGCGACTGTGACAGACATATAGATAAGAACAGCAACGGTAAATGCGACCTCTGCTATAGACCTTATCACTGTCCCGGACACAGAGACGGTAACGGAGACCACTTCTGTGACGTCTGCCGTGCAACGATGTGTTACGAAGAGCACAGAGATTATGATGGAGACTGCGTATGCGATATCTGTATGGTTAAAATTGCCTGCGTAGATGCAGACGGTAACAAGAAGTGTGACGTTTGTACTCTTACTATTTCGAAGTGCAAGACCTGCGTTGACGTATGGCCTTTCGATTCGAAATGCGATAAGTGCGGAAAGGAAATTGCCAAGTGCAAGACCTGCGCTGATGCAGATTCTGACGGCTGGTGCGATGCTTGTCACAGAAATATGACTACCGCTATGCCCCGTTGCTATCTTTGCAAGGACGCTGACGGAAACGAGGTATGCGACCTTTGCGGAGCTGAGGTATTGCCTTTGACCTGCGAGCACGTTGATATCTATACCGTTGACGGTAAGTGCGACTTCTGCGGTCTTAATCTTTCTGAAGCACCCGCTTGCGAGCATATAGACGAAGACCCAGAGGACAGCGTATGTGACCTCTGCGGTGAGGAAATGCCCGAAGCGCCCGCTTGCGAGCACATAGACGAAGACCCCGAGGACAGCGTATGCGACCTCTGCGGTGAGGAAATGCCCGAAGCACCCGCTTGCGAGCACATAGACGAAGACCCCGAGGACAGCGTATGTGACCTCTGCGGTGGGGAAATGCCCGAAGCACCCGCTTGCGAGCATATAGACGAAGACCCCGAGGATAGCGTATGCGACCTCTGCGGTGAGGAAATGCCCGAAGCATAAAATTATAAAAAATGAGCGCTTGCGAAGCCGAATGGCAACTCGCAAGCGCTTTTTTCTGCAAAATAAAATGGATACTGTGTTTTTTTAATTAAATCCGTCTGTAACGGGTGAAGTCGATGCAGGCGCGCTCCCGCATCGGTTAATAATTTCGCATTTTTTAGTCTTCTATCATTAGATTATATATATCGGATTTTGGAACGCCGAGCCTTTTTGCCACCTCTTTTATGGCGTCCTTTTTCGGAGTGCCCTCGGCTATAAGCGCCTCTACCTGCTCCTTTGGAGAAAGGGAGGTGTCAAAATCCTCTTTTGGAGAAACTCCTGCCTCTAGCGCGCCCTCAAGCACGAGAACGTATTCGCCCCTCGGCTCTTTTTCTTCGTAAAGGCTCACGGCTTCTCCAAGGGTTGTGCGGATTGCCTCCTCGTTGAGCTTCGTAAGCTCGCGGCAGAGAGAAATTTTCCTCTTCTCTCCGAAAATTTCTTTCATATCGGCAAGAGTTCTGCATAGCTTGTGCGGAGCTTCGTAAAAAATCGTAGTCCTCTCCTCGTTTACAAGAGCGAGAAGCCGTTTTTTTCTCTCGGCAGCCTTGGCGGGCAAAAAGCCCTCGAAGGCAAAGCGCGCGGTGGAGAGAGCAGAGAGCGCAAGCGCGCTTACGGCGGCTGAAGGGCCGGGAATAACCGAAACGCAAATTCCCGCATCTGCGCACAGACGCACGATATCTTCACCGGGGTCGCTTATGGCAGGCATTCCCGCATCGGTTATAAGAGCGCAGGATTCGCCCGCGAGCAGTCTTTCGAGAATTCTCTCGCCGCTTGCCCTCTTGTTATGCTCGTAATAGCTCACAAGCTCGGAGCGTATTCCGTAAGAGGAGAGCAGGCGCATTGA
Source organism: Eubacteriales bacterium (assembly GCA_045594785.1). Taxonomy (GTDB): domain Bacteria; phylum Bacillota; class Clostridia; order Oscillospirales; family CAG-272; genus UBA1740. The sequence goes on along the minus strand of JAZNZE010000048.1, from coordinate 23,910 downwards.
ATTCCGCGTATCCTCAGCGGCTATGAAGTCCACCTCGGAAAGCACCTTCTTCGCCCTCTCGGAAATATCCGAAAGATTTCCTATCGGTGTTCCCACAAGATACAGCGTGGATTTATTTACCTTATTCTTTTCTTCCATATTATTACCTTTTGAAGCGGCTCGGAAAAGAGCCGTTTTCCATTATATAGTCCATATCGGGAGAGTATTTCTTATGAGCCTTATCCCCGTAAATAATGAGGGGCGGGGTTAGCAGCATGCCGCTTTTTGCCCCCTTTTTTGCTTCGATAAGCAGCATAGAAGGCTCGGAATCGGTATCAGCGTAAACGAAGGTAAGTCTTTTAGGCTCAAGAGAGGCGTCTCTCATAGCGCATATAATATCGGTCAGCCTGTCAGGGCGGTAAACCGCGGAAAGAATACCTCCGAATTTCAGCATTCTCGCTCCCTCGCGCATAAAGTCTGAAATATCACCGCATATCTCGTGCCTTGCAATATTTTTTGCCGAAAGCGCGTTAGCTCTTCCCGAGCTTGCTTTCATATACGGGGGATTGGTGAAAACCAGCTCAGCCTCGTGGTCCGGGCGGTAGTCCCTTATATCAGAGCGTACCGCGGTAAGCCTCTCCGTAAGATTATTAAGCTCGGCATTTCTCCTTATAAGCTCCGCATAGTCGGGCTGAACCTCGATAGCGGAGCAGCTCCCAACCTTCTCTCTCGTGAGAAGAAGCATAGAGATTATTCCGCTTCCTCCGCCAAGCTCTACAGCCGTTTCGTATCTTCCGGATATATAACCCGCAAGCAGCAGAGCGTCAGTACCGAAGGTGAGTCCGTCAGGCTTCTGTATGAGTGAGAGGGAATCGTTGACGTAATCTATTCTTTCATTATCGTATAAAACCATAAAAACATCCTAAAAACAAGAATTCAGTAAAATCGAAGCAGTACGCCTGACTTTACTGAATTCAAAAATTACACTCCTAAAGGATTACTCCTCAACGGGAGCGCCTACAGGACAGGTGTCTGCACAAGAGCCGCAGCTGATGCACTCGTCTGCGTTGATAACGTACTTGCCGTCACCCTCGGAAATGCAAGAAACGGGGCAAGCGTCAGCGCAAGCGCCGCAGTTGATGCACTCGTCAGAAATCTTGTATGCCATGTCTTAGTACCTCCAAATAAAATTGTGTATACTTTATTTTATCATATCTGCAGAAAAAATCAAGGGGGTAGAGCGAAAAAGTTTATAAAAGGCAGTAAAAAGTATTATTCTTCACTTTCGGAAATACCGTCCTCTGCGTCCTTGTCCTTCTTTCCGGGGGTGCGGATAATTTTGACCTCGGAGCATTTGTAGAGCTTTACGGCGTCCTTTTCCTTATCGTCAAGTCTGACCTTTATCTCAGCCGCAAGAGGTCTTGTTTCGGTAACCGTACCTACTCCATCGGGAGTTTTAACAACCGAGTTTACGGGCGGAGTTACCTTCAGTGCCTCCTCGTAGGTCTCGTGCTCGTATCGAAGGCAGCACATAAGCCTGCCGCAAGCTCCCGAAACCTTTGCCGAATTGAGCGAGAAGTTCTGCTCCTTTGCCATTTTTATAGATACCTGAACGAAATCGGTGAGGAATCCCGCGCAGCAGTATTTCCTGCCGCAAACGCCGAGTCCGCCCATCATTTTAGCCTCATCGCGTATGCCTATCTGCCTAAGCTCTATTCTGGTATGGAAGGTTGAAGCGAGGTCCTTGACAAGCTCGCGGAAGTCAACTCTTGATTCGCAGGTGAAGTAGAATATCAGCTTTGAGTTATCAAAGGTATATTCAACCGCAACCAGATTCATTTCAAGACCGTGAGAGGCTATCTTCCTTTTGCAGATTACAGCCGCGTCCATTTCAGCCTCGCGGTTTTTCGCATCGCGCAGAATATCGTCTGCCGTAGCGGCTCTGGTAACCTGCTTAAGCGGCGGAACTATCTCGCTTTCGGGCACCATTTTGTTTCCTACCTTGACAGTACCCATCTCAACGCCTCTGGCTGTTTCGACTATAACCCTGTCTCCGTGCGAAAGCTTTAACTTTCCGGGTGCAAAGTAGTATATTTTTCCTGCTTCCCTGAAGCTTATGCCTACTATTTCAACGCTGGGCTCTGCTTTTTCGGGAGCCGTTAGGTTCTTTTCTTCGTTCATTTGTCTTCTCCGAATATCAAATCAATTTTATTTTTGCGCCAAGGCAGGAAATCAAAGCCGAGATATTTGCATTCCTTAGGTTATCCTCCGTGGCGTCTCTTACGGCATCGTATACCGAGAGCAGCTTTTTGTGGCTTACAGACAAGGCAGCCTTTTCTGCAGCCTCGCGGCTTGCAAAGAAGGTAAGCGGAGCACTTGGCGAAAGCTTTATCTTAATAAGGTCGGATATCGCCATCGAAATCTCTCCAAGCATCTCGGTAAGCTCGGCTCTCTTCTGCGGCAGCTCCATAACGGCGGAGTATAGCTCCGAATAGGGCGCGCCCGTTCGCAGAGCCGCGATAATGTTTTCCGCAAGCCTTCTGTCAGCCTCAACAGCCTCGGGAGAGCTTAGAATTTCGATAGCCCTGCCGATTCTTCCGTCAGCGCTCATAATATCCTCGGTAAGCCTATCTCTGTCAAGCGAAGCAGCAATGCCCTTACCTATAACGTAATCGGCTATCTCCGAAGGGGTAAAGCGCTGCATCGTGATAAGCTGAGCGCGGCTCTTTATCGTAGTCAGTATCTTGTCGCTCTCCTCGCAGAGCAGCAATATCGTAACCGCGTTCGGCGGCTCTTCAAGCACCTTGAGAAGCGCGTTCTGCGCGTTGGGCGTCATCTTGTCCGCCTCTTCGATTATATATATCTTATGCTCGGATTCGGTAGCGGATAGGAACATATCCTCTCTGAAAAGCCTCAGCTCCTCAACTCCTATGGTAGCCTTTGCCCCGTCTCTTCTGAGCCTTTTTATATCCGGATAATTGTCCTCGTAAATTCTCCTGCAGGTATTGCAGCTTCCGCAGGGCAGGGGATAGGCGGAGCTGTTTTTCCTCTCGCAGTTAAGCGAAGCCGAAATTTCTTTTGCAAGAGTGTTTTTTCCCGATCCGAGAGGTCCCGTGATAAGCAGAGCGTGATTAAGCCTTGCCGAGAGTATAGCAGCGCCAAGCCGCGATTTTACCGTTTCGTTGCCGTAAAGACGAGTGAAAAACTGCCGCACGCCGCCACCTCCGTTTAAAAATACTTTTACCATTATAGTATAACAATTTTATAGGTAAAAGTCAATCATTTTTCTCTTCCGAGAGCCAAAAACTTAAAAAAATTAAAATTTAAGGAAAAATCTTCCCGAAAAAGATTGTATTATTTTTAATTCTGTGCTAAAATAATCTATTATAAGGCTTAATGGGGGTCACATTTGCTCCCGGAAAGGATTTTTTATGCAAAAGGAAAAGTTTTACATCACTACGGCAATAGCCTACGCATCAAGAAAGCCGCACTTCGGCAATACCTATGAAATAATAATGTCCGATGCGTTTGCTCGCTTTCAGAAAAGGCTGGGAAAGGACGTTTTTCTCTGCACGGGTACCGATGAGCACGGTCAGAAGATAGAGAGCCTTGCTGCCGAAGCGGGCGTATCTCCTCAGAAATACGTTGACGGTGTTGCCGCTGAAATAAAGGGCATTTGGGACCTTATGGGCGTTGAATACGACCATTTTATCAGAACCACGGACGATTATCACGTAGCCGCGGTAAAGAAAATATTCAACCGCTTCTATAAGCAGGGCGATATATACAAGGGCTTTTACGAGGGCTGGTACTGCACCCCCTGCGAATCCTTCTTCACCGAAACTCAGGTCGTTGACGGCAAGTGTCCCGACTGCGGAAGACCTGTAAATCAGGCGAGAGAGGAAGCCTATTTCTTCAAGATGTCAAATTACGTAGACCGTCTTATGAAGCATATCGAGGATAACCCCGGATTTATAGAGCCCGAAAGCCGTAAGAAAGAAATGGTAAATAACTTCCTTAAGGCAGGACTTCAGGACCTCTGCGTTTCCAGAACCTCTTTTAAGTGGGGTATCCCGGTTGACTTTGACGAGAGCCACGTAACTTACGTATGGCTTGACGCTCTTACGAACTACATCACCGCCCTCGGATACGACCCCGATAAAACCTATGAGGAGCAGTGCGAAAAGTTCAAAAAATACTGGCCCTGTGACGTTCATATAATCGGTAAGGATATCCTGAGATTCCATACTATTTATTGGCCCATATTCCTTATGGCTCTTGACCTTCCGCTTCCGAAGAAGGTATTCGGCCACCCCTGGTTCAACTTCGGAAACGATAAAATGAGCAAATCGAAGGGCAACGTAGTGTTTGCTGACGAGCTTGCAGAGATTTTCGGTGTAGACGGCGTGCGTTATTACGCTCTTTCCGAAATGCCCTATAACTCTGACGGCTCTATAACCTACGAAAACGTTATAAATTCCTACAATACCGACCTCGCGAATAACCTGGGTAATCTCGTCAGCCGTACTCACGCTATGACGAAAAAATATTTTGACGGCATAGTTCCCGAGCCTGCAGAAGAGGAGGAGCTTGACCGCGAGCTTAAGTCCTTCGCGCTTCTCTCGGCAAAAAATTCCGTAAAGCTTATGAGCGAATACAGAGTTGCCGATTCTCTTACCGAGATATTCTCAATGCTCAGAAGGGCAAATAAATATATAGACGAAACTATGCCCTGGGCGCTTGCAAAGTCCGAGGAGCAGAAGCCGAGGCTCAGAACCGTTATATATAATCTGCTTGAGGTTATCCGTATAGCGTCAGCTCTTCTCGTTCCTTATATTCCCGCAACGGCAGAGCGTATCTTCGCTCAGCTCGGAACGGATAAGACCGACCTTGAGAGCGCGTACAGCTTCGGCGCGCTTGAAGCAGGTAAGCCTCTCGGTGAGGCAAGCACGCTCTTTGCGAGAATTGACGAGGCAAAATTCCTTCTTGATATGGAGGCAAAGAGAGCAGCCGCAGAGGCTGCGGCTATGCCCGTACCCGAGCCCGAGCACGAGGCAGAGGTAGGAATAGAAGCCTTCGGCGCTCTTGAAATAAGAGTAGGCGAAATCCTTGAATGCGAGCCTGTTCCCAAGGCAAAGAAGCTTCTTAAGCTTCAGATAGACCTCGGCTATGAAAAGCGCCAGGTCGTTTCGGGAATAGCGAAATTCTATAAGCCCGGGGAGCTTATAGGCAAGAAGGTATGCGTTATAGTAAACCTTAAGCCCGCAAAGCTCTGCGGAGTTGACAGCTACGGAATGATTCTTGCCTCCGGAGAGGAAGACGTAAAGGTAGTATTTATAGATAAATCCGTAAAGAACGGAGACCGCGTACGCTGATGAAGTATTTTGATTCTCACGCTCACTATTATGACGGGAGATTTGCCAGCGAAACCGAGGAGGGCGCCGATAAGCTTATCGGCGCTCTGCTTTCGTCGAGCGTTTCTTATATAGTAAACGTAGGCACGTCTCCGAGCACCTCAAGAGAGGCTATAGAGCAGGCGAAAAGGCACGTAAATATGTATACCGCGGTAGGAATACACCCCTACGATGCAAATTTTCTGCTTTCGGATATGAAGTCTGCCATAGAAGAAACCGAAAGCCTTGTAAAAAGCGCTGAGAGCAAGTGCGTTGCGCTTGGCGAAATAGGGCTTGACTATCACTACGAGGGATACGATGCCGATTTGCAGAAGAGGTATTTCGAGGCTCAGATGTCTCTTGCAGAAAGGCTTTCCGTACCCGTCATTATTCACGACAGAGACGCTCACGCTGACGTTATGGAGATTTTAAGAAAATTCCCGAAGGTCAGAGGAGTTATGCACAGCTATTCGGGAAGCGCCGAGATGGCAGAGGAGCTTATAAGGCTCGGATATTATATATCCTTTTCGGGAACTCTCACCTTTAAAAACGCGCGCAAAGCTCCCGAGGTTGCCCTGGCAGTACCGCGCGAGAGGGTTTTGATAGAGACCGATGCGCCCTATCTCGCTCCCCACCCCCACAGAGGAAAAATAAACCATTCGGGTTATCTTGAATATACGAACGCCCGCCTCTCTGAAATATGGGGAATCAGCGAAGAGGAGTGCGCAGAGCTGACCGAGGAGAATGCAAGGAGATTTTTCGGTATAAAATGAAAAAGAGTATGACAATAACCTACGAGGTTGAAAACGGACTTTATATCAATATCACGAACAGATGCTCGAATTCCTGCGAGTTCTGTATAAGAAAAAACGGAGACGGAGCGTACGGCTCTGACAGCCTCTGGCTTGTCCGCGAGCCCACACTTGAAGAAATAAAAGCGGATATAGACAGCCGCAGTCTTGAAAAATACAGCGAGGTCGTTTTCTGCGGCTACGGAGAGCCGTCCTATAGGCTCGCTGAGGCAAGAGAGGTCGCACTCTATATAAAGTCAAAAGCGCCCGCCCTTCCGATAAGGATTAATACGAACGGGCACTCCGACCTTATCCACGGCATAGATACCGCGCCTCTATACGAGGGAGCGTTTGATACCGTTTCCATAAGTCTGAACACCCCAAGCGCCGAGAGATACGTGGAAATATGCCACCCGATATTTAAAGAGGAAGCCTTCGAAAAATTGCGGATTTTTGCGAAAAATGTAAAGAAATATGTGCAAAACACTATGTTTTCGGTAGTAAAAGAAACACTCAGCGAAGCTGAGCTTGCTGAGTGTAAGCGTATAGCAGACACCTGCGGTGTCACCCTCAAGGTGCGCACCTATATACCGCCCGAGAAGTAGGTCGGCGAGAGGTGAAAGAGTGAGGAGAGCATCATAAGATGGCTCACGGGACACCGCATAATATCAATAGAATATCCGAGATAGCCGAGTTCAGCCGTAAGGTCGAGCTTGGCTTTCGTGCTTTTTAGGGTTGGAAAAATAATTTCTTCGCCGCCTCTCCTAAAGGACGCCGTCATACCGTTTTCGCTATGTATTATTTCAAGTCCCTCGCTGTCAGCATAGGCAAGGGCGTTTTCTATGGGTATCGGCTCTTTTTCTCTGTAAGCGAAGGGGGATAGGTCAATGAAAGCTTTTATAGGCTCGCCCCCCTCGGCGTAGTCTCCGTATATCCTCTCCCACTCCGAAAGGTCCTTCGAAAAGCATTCGTCAGAGCAAAGAATAACCGAATCTGCCATATCCGCGCACCTCTCGCTTATTTTTCCGCTTGATTCGAGCGATAGCGTAAGTCCCGCTTCGAGCATAGCCCTTTTGAAGCTGAAAAGGAAATCGGCAGGGCTGCCCTCGGTAAGCCTTTCTATGCCCGAAAGGGTTATTCCGTCAAATCCGCCCGCAAGAGCCGCGTCCTTTGCAGCGCCGATAAATTTTTCACAGGAGTCTCCTTTTCCGTAAAGCTCCTTCAGGTATATGCGGAGCAGAACTCTTTTTCCAAGCTCCTTTGCCGCCATGCGTGCTTCTTTCGAATCAAAAAGATAACGAAGCCGTCCGTTTTCGTATACGCAGGAAGAGACGGTAAGATGCGAAAGATAGGGAAGGGTAAGCTTGAACTTATCGCGCGGGCAGTCTCTGTATAAGTATCCGTTTAGCAGAGCTATTCCGTGATTTTTTTCGGGGTATTTCAGCGCAAACACTTCCTCCGGATAGATTTTATCCGCGCCCGAAAGCGAGGGATTGTTTTTGAAAATCTCGGATTTTGAAACCGAAAATCTTTTTGAAATCCCCTCAAGCGTGTCGCCTCTTCTGGCAGTATAGGTGCGGGTGGGAACTAAAATCAGAAGCTCTCTGCCGGTTGCGAGCAAGTCTGGATTTTTAATTCGGTTAATCTCGGCTATCTTCGATGGGGAAACGCCGTACTCTCTGCCTATCGAATAAAGCGTCTCACCCTTTTTAACTCTGTGAATCTGCATAATGGTTTTCCTTTCCCGTTTTGTTTTATTTTATGCATAGAACGAATAAAGGTGACTTTTTCTTGGAAAAATAAAGAAAAAACAAGGGAGAGTTTTATGGCTAAAATAGAAAAGGTAAGAGCAAGGGAGATAATTGATTCAAGAGCTAATCCGACAGTTTTTGCAGAGGTGATTTTGGACGATGGAAGCGTAGGAGCGGCGGCAGTACCCTCGGGAGCGTCAACGGGAAGATTTGAGGCGCAGGAGCTAAGAGACAAGGACAGTGCGAGATATCACCGTAAGGGCGTGCTTACGGCGGTAAGAAACGTAAACGAGATTATAGCGCCTAAAATCACGGGAAGAGAGGCTCATTCGGGAGACGAAATCGACTCTGTTATGATAGCACTTGACGGTATGCATAATAAGTCGATTCTCGGAGCAAATGCAATTCTTTCGGTATCTCTTGCTCTGAGAAGAGCCGCCGCGGCATCGGTGGGGCTTCCTCTTTACCGATATCTTTCGGGCACGGAAAAGCCGAAAATGCCCGTGCCTATGCTGAATATTCTCAATGGCGGAGCGCACGCGGCAAATAATCTCGATATCCAGGAGTTTATGATAATGCCCGCGGGAGCGGAGAGCTTTGCGGAGGCGGTCAGAATAAGCGCGGAAATATACCATACCCTAAGAAAAATACTTCTCTCGCGCTCGCTTAGCGTGGGAGTTGGTGACGAGGGCGGCTTTGCGCCCAGCCTTCCCTCAGACGAAGCTGCGATAGAGCTTATCCTGGAGGCTATCGGCGAAGCAGGGTACAAGGCAGGGAGAGAGGTCTTTCTGGCTCTTGACGTTGCCGCGTCTGAATGGTGGAGTGACGGCTGCTACTTTTTACCCAAAAGGCAGGTAAAAATGACATCTGACGAGCTGTGCGAATATATATCCTCGCTCACAGAAAAATATCCCATAATATCGGTAGAGGACGGAATGGGAGAGGAAGACGCTTACGGCTGGAAACGGCTTTCCAAAAGGCTCAGGGAAAAAATAATGCTCGTGGGAGACGACCTGTTCGTAACCGACAAAGCCAGAATAGAGAGGGCGGGCGAGGAAAAAATCGCAAACGCAGTCCTTATAAAGCCTAATCAGATAGGAACAGTAAGCGAAACCGCCTCAGCAATCAGAGCGGCGCGCTCTCTGGGCTACAGCACGGTAATGTCGCACCGAAGCGGAGAAACCGAGGATACTGTAATAGCAGACCTTGCCATAGCCTACGCTACGCCCTACGTAAAAATGGGCGCGCCCGCAAGAGCCGAGCGCACCGCGAAATATAACAGATTAATGGAAATCGAAGCCGAAATGGAAAGGAGCGGGGCATTCGGTGTAAATAAGTTGAATAACCCTCTTGAAAAAGCAAGCTTCTTGTGATAGAATGAAAGAAAAGATATAACGTGGGGGTAGCTATGAAAATAAAGAGCGGATTCGTGCTTGAAAAGGTAGGCGGAGAATATCTTGCCGTTGCTGTCGGAGAGAGAGCAAAGGAATTTTCGGGCTTTGTGAGGCTCAATTCGAGCGGCGCATATTTCTGGAATCTTATGGCTGAGCGTGAGGTAACCAAGGAGGAGCTTGTCAGCGCGGCTCTGAAGGATTTCGAGGGCGTCTCGCGCGAGCAGATTTCGGGAGACCTTGATAATCTCATAAAAGCGCTTTCAGAGGGAGAAATACTGGAGGCGTGACCGAGTTTTACGAGAGCGGAGCTGTAGAAAGGGAGCTTGCCGAGAAGGGAAGCTTTGCATCTGTCACAAAAGGTGTCAGTATGCGTCCTCTTTTCAGAACGCGCCGCGATATGATAGTCGTTTCTCCTGTGGAAAGGCAGCTTAAAAAATACGATATCGTTCTTTATCGGGGAAATGGCGGAGAATATATTCTCCACCGCATAATAAAGGTGAAGGGCGAGCTGCTTGTCATAAGAGGAGATAACACCTACTTTAAGGAATACGTCCCGCGCGACAGAATAATAGGAATACTCACCGCGTATAACCGAAAGGGAAAAAGCGGCACTCCCGATTCCTTTTCCTTTAAAGTCTATTCTTGCCTCTGGCATTATATCTACCCGCTTAGATATCTTTTTGCAAACAGCCGCGCGCTTGCCGCAAGGATATACCGTAAAATCTTTAAGAAAAAGCGTTAAATCAAAAATCAAATAAAATTCAGAGTGAGGATACTCAAACCCGAGTACCCTTGCTCTTTTTTTTCTGATTTCAATGCCAAAAAAAGCGGACAAAATGTCCGGTGAAAGTGGACAAAATGTCCGGAAAAAAGCGGACAAAATGTCCGCCCAATTATAAAATACATTATAAAAGAGATTATAAAAGGATTACTACTACAACGACTATAGCGCGTAACGCGCGCGAGGAGCAAAAAAAGAATTTGAATTTTCTTTTTTAGAAAAAACTGTGCAATTTGCACAACAAAAGCCCCCTGCTCGGAGAAAAATTTGGCAGGGGACTATACTTACAAAAGTATTTTATTATGTTAATATAGAAGCAGAAATCAATCCTCGATTTTTCCTGCATCGGGGTATCTTATACTTTTAAAGCCGTTAATACCCGCCTTGCACATAGCGCCGAATATTCGATGCTTTATACCCTTGTTTTCTTTTTCGAGCCCTGAGAGAAACTGCTTCATATTTTCTCTCTCTGTTGCGTGGTCCTCAGGGCAAAGGCTCTTGACTACGGGCAGGCTCTGCCGCCTTGCGAAGTATTGAACGTCCTTTTCCTGAGCGTATATCAGCGGTCTGATAAGCTTGATATTTCTGTTTGAAAGATATGTAACGGGAGAAAAGCAACCGAGCCTTCCTTCAAAGAAAAGATTCATCATAAAGGTCTCTACCGCATCGTCATAGTGATGCCCGAGGGCAACCTTGTTGCAGCCTGCCTCAGTTGCGGCAAGGTGAAGTGAGCCGCGGCGCATTTTTGCGCAGAGAGAGCAGGGATTTGATTCCTTGCGGATATCGAATATGATTTTTGCAATATCGGTGTCAACAACCTTATACTCAACTCCCAGCGTGTCGCAAAAGCTCTTTATGGGCGAGAAATCTGCCCCCTCAAAGCCCATATTTACGGTTATTGCCACGATATCGTATTTTTTCGGATAAAACCGCCTCATAGCCGAAAGGGTAGAGAGCAGGCAGAGAGAATCCTTACCGCCCGAAATACCTACGGCAATGCGGTCACCCTCCTCAATCATAGCGTAATCGTCAACCGCGCGGCGCACGAAGCTGAGAAGTCTTTTCATTTCGTTCATTGGCAAAAATTTCGCTTTCGAATAGAATGGTATCAGAATAAAATCTGAAAGGTGATATTATGATTAAAATTTATCTTGACCAGGGGCACAATCCCCGAGATTACAACACGGGTGCGGAGGGAAACGGCTTTTTTGAGCAGGATATTACCTATAGGATAGGAATACTTCTTTACGATTTGCTGACGGCAAACGGAAATTTTGACGTAAGGCTCTCCCGCCCGACACCCGATACGCTTCTCGGAACGAACAATTCAAGCAGTCTTTCCGAGAGGGTGAGGCAGGCAAACGAATGGGGCGCTGACGTCTTTATTTCTCTGCACACGAACGCCGCCGTAAATCCCAACGCGTCAGGCTCTGAGGCGCTTGTATACAGCGAACGCTCAAGGGTTGCATACGAGCTTGGCGAGGATATACTCGAAAATCTGAACGAGGTTACCGGTCTTCGCAACCGAGGGGTGATAGAGCGCCCCGGTCTTTACGTATTAAGGTTCACGAGAATGCCTGCCGTGCTTGTTGAAATGGGCTTTATAAGCAACCGATACGATGCCGAGCTGATGGCTTACTCACCCGGACTTTTCGCAGAGGGAATATACAGAGGAATTCTCGAATACTACGACCTCTAGGACTTAAAGCGTAGGCTTAAAAACCGTCCTCTTTAAGTCAGCTTTATTTCATCAAGCTCAAGGTAGTCCTCGTGCGCGTGCTCCGAGTGAAGTTCAAAGTTGTAGACGGCTCCGCAATCGGCGCAGAAAACCTGAATTCCGCCGGGTGAGAAGCGCAGATCGTATTCACCCTTGTGGCAGGGGCAGTCGATTCTGCCCTCGGCTTCAAGCTCCTTGACTAAAAATCTGAGAGCATCGTAAACCGTGGGGTCGGGGAGCACGTCATTTTCGTCAAGGTCCTGAGGCTGAATATCCTTTAAGCTCTCGGCTTCAAGGTCGGCAAGCAGGCGCGTAAGCTCCTCACCCGTGCGGGTAAGATTTTCGTCAACCTTTTCCTTTTCGCCGATAAAGGCGATATCCATATTTGAGTAAGGGCAGTTCAGAAGGAAGCTGTCTCGCTCAAAGAATATAGTTTGCGAGAGGGTAAAGCTGTGTCCCTTCTTGCAGAAAAGGCAGGGAACGGTGAGTCTGAGCCTTTTGTCCGAGGCTACGTTTACGTCAAGATGCGATTCTCCGCAGCTGCACTTAAGCCTTACCATTCCTGCGCTGAGAGCAAATTTTCCAACGAAGCCGACAACCGCAGTTCCGCAGGAGGGGCAGCGGTAGGCTATATGTGTCTGAATATTGTTTAGTACCATAATTAACTGTTGCCTTTTTTAGTTTTGAATGTCAGAGGCGTGCTTTTTCTTCCATAACAGCCGCCGAAAGCTCGTCTGCCTTTTGCTTACCCGCAATAATGCGTACAAGCTCGTTTGCAAATTCAAGAGCCACGCCCATTCCCTTGGCTGTGGTGATATTTCCGTCAGTCACAACCGAGCGCTCGGAAATCCTTGCGCCCAGGAGCTCACCTTCAAAGCCCGGGTAGCAGATAGCTTCCTTTCCCGAAAGAAGTCCTCTTCTTCCGAGAACGAGGGGAGCTGCGCATATTGCGGCAAGCCTTGCGCCGTTTTTTTGCACCGCCGCTATGAATTTATCGGTGTAGGGCGAAGCGTCAAGGTTAAGCGAGCCGGGCATACCGCCCGGAAAAATCAGCATACTGATTTCGTCTTCGTTAACCTCTTTTGCTTCAATATCGCAGATAATCGGAATTCCGTGCGCACCAACGGCAATCTTTGAGCCTACGGCTACCGTCTTTACGTCAAGACCTGCGCGCCTGAGCATATCTACCGGCGTGAGAGCCTCTATTTCCTCAAATCCGTCTGCAAGTAATACTGCTATCATATTTTCTCCTTAATCGTCAATGCTTCTTCTCGCGAGCATTTCTCTCCACTCATCGCGGCTTACGAGAACGTCACGCGGCTTCTGTCCGTTAGAGGCGCTTACGAGGTTTAATTCCTCCATCATATCGATGAATTTTGCCGCCTTGCCGTAGCCTATGCCTATCTTTCTCTGCAGAAGAGAGGTGGATATCTTGCCCTGCTTGGTTGCAAGGTCAACAGCCTCAAGGAACTGCTTGTCGTTCAGATATCCTGCGCCTGCCTCATCGTCACCGTCAGTATCAAAGTCACCGTCAAAGCTGTCCTTACCGCCCTTAACGCATTTCTGAGCCGCGCGGTTTATTCCTTCCATAGCCTGCTCGTCATAGACTGCGCCCTTGACGTTTGATTTTAAGAATTTCATTATACTCTCTACCTCACCGTCAGAAACGAACGCGCCCTGAACTCTGACCGGCTTCGGCTTTCCTACGGGAGCGTAGAGCATATCACCCTTGTCAAGCAGCTTTTCGGCGCCTGCCTGGTCGAGAATGGTTTTTGAATCGTTAAATGAGGTAACCTTGCAGGATATACGGGAGGGTATATTAGCCTTGATTACACCCGTAATAACGTCAACCGAAGGACGCTGAGTACCGATAATCATATGAATACCTGCGGCTCTCGCCTTCTGAGTGATGTTGATTATAAGTCCCTCTACAGGCTTTCTTACCTGCTGCATAAGGTCGTTAAGCTCGTCAATAACTATAATGATTTTGGGGAGCGGCTCACCGAGCGAGGGGTCTGCTCTGACGAGGTCGTTATAGGAATCAAGCTTTCTTACCTCGTGCTTAGCCATAAGCTCGTAGCGCCTGTTCATTTCGTCAATTGCCCACATAAGCGCGCCTGCCGCCTGCTTTACGTCAGTAACTACGGGAACGAGCAGATGAGGAATACCGTTATACATAGTAAATTCAACGGTCTTAGGGTCTATCATTATGAACTTGACCTCATCGGGACGAGCCTTGTAGAGTATGCTTATCAGTATTGAGTTGATACAAACCGATTTACCCATACCGGTAGCTCCGGCTATCAGTATGTGAGGCATCTTGGACATATCTCCGAAAACGGGATTTCCGGTTACGTCCTTACCAACGCAGGAGAAGGTCTTCGAGCCTTCGTTTTTGAATTCCTCGGTCTCCAGAAGGTCGCGGAGCATAACTGTAGTGGGGTGCTTATTGGGAATTTCAACGCCTATTGCCGATTTGCCGGGGATAGGAGCTTCCATTCTTATACCCTCTGCCGCAAGGTTGAGGGCAATATCGTCAAAGAGGCTTATGACGCTGTTAACTCGCACGCCTCTTGCGGGAACTATCTCGTATCTCGTGATACGCGGGCCTCTGTCAACGCTTCTTACCGAGGCTCTTACGTTAAACTGAGCTAGCGCATCGATAAGCTTTTCACCGTTTTCCTGAATTTCCACGGCTATCGAGGGGTCTTCGCTGTCCTTGCCCTTTGCAAGAAGGTCGATAGGCGGGAATTTGAAGGAGGAATAGTCGGGCTTTTCGGCAGGAGCCTTCTCGGGTGCGGACTTTTTAGGCTCGGAAATTAGGGGGGAGCGAACGGGCATATAGTCGTCAAGCAAATCGTCCTCTTCCTCGTTCTCCTCAAGCTTTTCCTCTTCTTCGTCATAGAGGTCGGTATCCTCGGTTTTATCCTCGTAGGGAAGCTCGCTTTTGTAGGGCGCAGGCTCTTCCCAAGGAGGAGTGCTTTCTTCTTTTTCTTCGGCTTCGGGAGCTTTTTCCGCTTCTCTCGGCTCGTTAAACATAGAGTAAAGCTCTCTGTATTTCAGAACGTCAGGATTCTGCTTCTCGGGCGGAATTTCAGCCTCCTCGAAGTCTTCCTCCTCTTCTTCGGCTAAGTCCTCCTCGTCCTCGCTGTCTCCAAATTCAAATACCGCGCTTATAGATTCTTCCTCGACCTTTCCGTCAGCGCCGTCAAGGTCGGCAGGCGAGCCCTCGGTGAATACGCAAAGCGTATCATCTTCAGCGTTCTCCTCTGCCTCCTCAGTCAAATCGGTCATAACCGAGCGGGTAATCTTGATGGTCTCCTCGTCAGAGGTCTCTTCGGGGCGGTAAACCTGAGGCTCGGGAGCAGAGAAGGCGCGGAACTCGGGCTTTGCAGGCTCGGAGCTCTGATAATATCCCGAATTGTCGGAATACTGCGGAGCTGCCGTCTCTTCGCTCTGAGGCGAGGTCTGCGTCTCGTCCTCGGAAGAGCCAAAATTAAAGGTATAGCTGCTTGAAGCATTGTTTGCCGTCTCGCTTGCGTACACGGTCTCGGTGGGAGCAGTGAAGCTTATTTGCCTTGCAGCCTCAGCTTGTCTTGCTGCCTCTGCTTGTCTTGCAGCTTCAGCCTGTCTTGCCGCTTCGGCTTGTCTTGCCGCCTCGGCTTGTCTTGCAGCTTCAGCCTGTCTTGCCGCCTCAGCCTGTCTTGCCGCCTCGGCTTGTCTTGCCGCTTCAGCCTGTCTTGCAGCTTCGGCTTGTCTTTCGGCTTCCTCGCGCTTAGCCTGCTCTCGGATAAGCTCCTCTCGTCTAAGCTCAAAGCGAGCTCTTCTTCTCGCTTCCTCAAGCTCTTTTTCGCTGAATATCTTCTTCGTATTCTCCGCGCCTCTGAGCTCGGTTACGCCCTCGCTTTCCTTACGCTCGTACGCTGCGCGTGAGGAGGGCTTGTTTGCGAGTCTTTCGTTTTCCTCAAGGCTATAGGGATTGAAATCCTCGGTGAACACGCTGTCCGCCTTATCCGAATAGCTTGCGTATTGAGGGGCGCTTTGCGCGCTTCTCTCTGCCGTTTCGGTGTTTTCAAATATTATATCGCCGTTATCAAAGCCGTAATCGGCTGAGAATTTTTTCTTTTCCTTCGGCTGAGTCTTGGTGCTCTGATAGGTCTGCTCCTTTTCCTCAGCGGCAGGCGGCTCTGTTTCGGGCGCTGCTGAGCGCGGACGAACCTTTTCCTGCAGGGTAGGGTTGTTTTCTATATCCGCATCGCTTCTCGTCTCGTTGATTCCCAGCTCATCTATGCGAAATTCCTTAAGTCCGTTATCAACTGCGAAAAATTCGTCATCGTAAAGCTTTTCTTCCTTTGCCATAAGCGCGTCTCTGCGCTTTGATTCCTTAATGCGTCTGTCCTTGTCCTCTTTTCTTGCCCTGGCTTCCTTTCTGTCTGCCTTTTTGCCCTTGAGCTTAGCTTCGATTTTTGCGCAGCCCTCAACTATTCTGTATAGCATTCTTCCGAGAGCGGCTCTTACCGAATTGTTTTCTCCCGCAAGGAAGTAAGCAATATAAAGAGCGAATACGGTGAGCGTGAGAATTATAAGACCGATATAGTCTATCATTCTGATAATCGCAAAGGCAAAAGTACCGCCGATAAATCCGCCGCCCACAGTCTCCTTGCCGTTTCTGTAAAGCTCGGAAGCCGAATAGGTCAGCTCCTCGCCGTAGTTGGCAATCGCGTGAGTGAGAACCGAAACGGTGATAACCAGAACGAGTGAAAATATTATTCTCGAAATAAGAATCCTCTTCTTTTTGACGTCAGAGGAGTAGAAAAGCGCGTGAAGCGCTATAAGCGGAGGAATAAAATAGCCTCCTATCGAAAACGTTCCGAGGAAAAATCCCGAAATAGCCCGTCCGACAGCTCCCGTATTCTGCGTAACGAAGCATATCGCCACGAATACCGCAAGTGCGAAGAGTATTATCGGTACGGCACGGTGAAACCCCTTGAGCTGAGAATACGCGCTTTCCTTTTTTTTGATGTTGTCGGACATTACGTCTACCTCCGAAAATTGTCTGTTAATATATATGATACCAAATATTTTTACAAATTACAAGTAGCAAGAAGCTAACTTTTGAAAAATATTTTGAAATTTAAAATCTTTTCTCTTAAGCCTTGACAAAGCGTTGGAAATCTGATAAAATATTATAATGTATAATTATATTATTTTAAGAGGAAAAGGCTATGCTTCTTTACAATTCACTTACCAGAAACAGAGATGAATTCGTTCCCCGCGAAAGCGGAAAGGTAACGATGTACACCTGCGGACCTACGGTGTACCATTTTGCTCATATAGGAAACCTGCGCACCTATACTATGGAGGACGTGCTCGAAAAATATCTTTCCTACCTGGGATATGACGTCAAGCGCGTTATGAATATAACTGACGTAGGCCATCTTTCGAGTGACGGCGACACGGGAGAGGACAAGATGCTTAAGGGCGCGCGCCGCGAGAAAAAGACGGTTATGGAAATCGCAAAGTTTTATACCGATGCTTTTTTTGCGGACTGCGAAAAGCTTCATATAACTATCCCTAAGTACGTTGAGCCTGCGACTAACTGCGTGCCCGAATTTATCGATATGATAAAAACGCTTATCGAAAAGGGCTATGCCTACGAGGCGGGCGGAAATATCTATTTCGATACCTCTAAGCTTGAAAAATACTATCTCTTTAACGACTTTAAGGAGGAGGACCTCGAGGTAGGCGTCCGTGAGAGCGTTGAGGAGGACGGAAACAAGAGGAATAAGGCTGACTTCGTTCTTTGGTTTACCAAATCGAAGTTTGAGGACCAGGAGCTTAAATGGGACTCCCCCTGGGGTGTTGGATATCCCGGCTGGCATATCGAGTGCTCCTGCATAGCAAGAAAGCATCTCGGTGAATATCTCGATATTCATTGCGGCGGCATAGATAACGCCTTTCCGCATCATACTAACGAGATAGCGCAGAGCGAATCCACCTTCGGTCACGAGTGGTGCAAATATTGGTTCCACGTTCACCACCTCAATACGAACAGCGGAAAAATGTCTAAGTCCAAGGGCGAATTTCTTACGGTTTCGCTTCTTATCGAAAAGGGCTATGACCCGCTCGTTTACCGCTTCTTCTGTATGCAGTCGCATTACAGAAAGAATCTCGTTTTCTCCTGGGAAAACCTTGACAATGCAAAAATTGCCTATAATAAGCTCGTAGCAAGAGTTGCCGCGCTTAAGGAAGGCGGAGAGGTTGACGCCGCTGCCTTTGCCGAAGGCAAAAAGCGCTTTACCGATGCTCTTGATAACGACCTCAATACCTCTCTTGCGGTAACCGCGCTTTATGACGTATTCAAAATGAAGACAAGTGATGCGACAAAGCTTGCTCTTATAAAAGACTTTGAGAGAGTGCTCGACCTCGGACTTATCGAGGCTGCCGCAAGGCTTTCAAAGGAAGAGGAGAAGGAAGAGGCTGCGCCCGAAATAGACGCAGAGCTTCTTAAATACATTAATGAAAAAATAGAAGCCCGCAAAAACGCAAAGGCAGAGAAGAATTACGCTCTTGCCGATGCTATCAGAGCGGAGCTTACCGAAAAAGGAATTACCCTTATCGACACTAAAGAAGGAACGAAATTTACCGTAGAAGAAAAATAATTCCTCAGCGTACAATTGTAGGGGCGCTCGAACGGACAGTCGAGGACGCCAGTCCCCGCGGTTGTTTGAAGAAATGAAATCTGCTAGCGCAGATTAAATCCGTCTTTGACGGATGAAATCCACCTGCGGTGGATGAAGTCGACACTGCGTGTCGGTTGAATGATAAAACCCAACGCTTTTTGCGTTGGACTTCATCTGCGAAGCAGACCTAATCCATTTTAATGGACTTCATCCAAGCATCGCTTGGATTTCATTAACCTGTCGCAAATCTGTGCCAAGAGAAATGAAATCTGCTGACGCAGATTAAATCCGTCTTTGACGGATGAAGTCCGACTAAGGTCGGATGAAGTCCACGTTCCGTGGATGAGTGTAACGCACAAGGTGAAGTATCAGAACTTAAAGCTAAGGGTGTATTCAAAATCCTCTTTTTCACCCGGATTTAATCTGTGCGCCTCTCGCTCTTCGAGGTGATTTGAGCGTTCGCCTCTAATCGTATCGTGCGTCCAGGGCTCTATGCAGATAAACTTGTAATCGTGGCTTGCGGATTTCCAGAGGCAGAGAACCGGAATATTCTCTGTCCAAGAGAGACTTAGCTCGTAGGGGTGTCCGTCAGCCTTAAGGGTAACCTTGTTTCCTGCTCCGAGGAAAATCATAGTATCGTTTTTGTATATCTCTTCCTCGCAAAGCTTGTATTCACTTTTTGGGGTAGGATATGGAATATAGTCGTTAGGTCTATCAAAGTCACTATAAAAATGAACCCAGGTAACCTCTTTTTTGTTATCGAATTTTACCGCGTAGTCTTCTATATCCTGACCGTCTTCGCAGGGGAGCATAAATCCGGGATGCCAGCCGAAAGAATAGGGAAGAACCTCTGCTCCGGTGTTTTCCACGGTGGCTGCAAGGCTGATTTTATCACCGAGAAGCTCGTAGGCAACCGTGAGTTTAAAATTGAAGGGATACTGCGCCAGCGTTTCCTCGTTTTCGGTAAGCTCGAAAACTATTTTACTCTCGGTCACCTCAACAGGTCTGAATTCGCTCCTGGGCGCAAAGCCGTGCTGCTTCATAGGATAGGAAACTCCCTTGTATATAGCCTCCGAATTCTTGATACCGCCGCAAAGGGGGAAGAGAATGGGCGCGTGGTCGGACCAACCCTTGCCTGTGTTATTCTGCCAGAGAAGCTCTCTGCCCGCGGCATTTTTAAGCGAAATCATTTCCGCTCCGCGAGCAGCAAAGGTCAGCGTGTAATATTCGTTTTTAAGAACGTAATTCATAGATGCTCTCCTCAGAGTGTGAATTTTAAGGTGTATTCGTAGGTATCTGCCTTACCGCATTCAAGGCACTTCATGGGGCGAACCTCGATATCGTTGCAGCCCTCTCCTCTTGCGGTGGTGTGCGTCCAGGGTTCAATACAAACGAATTTAGCATCGTTTCTCGGCATCTTCCATATGCATAGCACGGGAAGCGTTTCGCTCCAGGACATCGAAAGCTCGTAAGGATATCCGTCAGCCTTAAGCCTTACCGAGCTTCCCGCGTCACGCAAAACCACCGTGTCGTGAGAGTAGATATCCTCTTCGTCAAGCTTATATTCGCTGTTTGGAGTCGCAAACGGCAAAAGTCTCGCGGGAACTGAGAGGTCTCTCGTAAAATGAACGCGGGTGACCTCTTCCTTGCCGTCAAACTTAACCGCATAGTCCCCGATATCCTGTCCCGCCTCGGTGGGCAGAGCAAATCCGGGGTGCCAGCCGAACATATAGGGCATAACCTCATTACCGGTGTTTTCGATTCTGACGCTGAGAGTTATTTTGTCGCCCGAAAGCGCGTATTCGGCAAAAAAACTAAAGTCGAAAGGATATATTTCCCGCGTTTTTTCGTCAGACCTCAGAAGCAAAACCAGTTTTTCACCGTCTTTTTCATATAGCTCGAATTCCCGTCTCATAGCAAAGCCGTGAATCTTCATAGGGAAGGATTTGCCCTTGTAGAAATATTCTTCGTCCTTCTGTCTTCCGCAGAAGGGAAAGAGGAGAGGTGCGTGATTTGCCCAGCCCTCTCCGAGATTGTTCTGCCAGAGAAGCTCTATTCCCGATGCGCTTTTTATTGATATAAGCTCCGCGCCAAGCGAGGAGACGGTGATTTCGTAAAAGCTGTTTTTAAGAGTATAATTCATAGCCTTTTCCTTATCCTGAATTACCGTAATTTTGCTTTGGTAAGCCTCGGTTATTATCTCTTTTTGGTTTCGATTTCCTCTACGACCTTGTTTACAAATTCGTCAAGTGAGAACTTTCCGCCCTCGCCCTCTTTTCTTGCTCTTACGGTAACCGACCTTGAGTTCTGCTCGTCCTCGCCAACGACTACCATATAAGGAACCTTAGTTACCTGAGCCTCACGGATTCTGTAGCCGAGCTTTTCGTTTCTGTCGTCAAGCTCAGCTCGGATTCCGCGCGCCTTGAGAGCGTTAACGACCTCAGCGCCGTAATCGGCAAAGTCTGCCACAACGGGAATAACCGTAACCTGAGTGGGAGCGAGCCAGAGAGGAAGCGCGCCTGCGTACTTCTCGATAAGAAGAGCAAGGGTTCTTTCGTAGCAGCCCATAGAGGTTCTGTGAATTATATAAGGCGTCTTCATCGTGTTGTCGCGGTCAACGTATTCCATACCGAACTTCTTTGCGAGAAGCATATCTATCTGAATCGTAACGATAGTATCCTCCTTGCCGAAAACGTTCTTGCACTGAATGTCAAGCTTAGGGCCGTAGAATGCAGCCTCGTCTATACCGATAACGTAGTTTTCTCTGCCAAGGTACTTGTCAAGAAGCTCGCCCATAATAGCCTGAGCCTCGTTCCACTGTTCAGGCGTGCCCTCGTACTTATCGGTGCGGGCAGGGTCCCACTGAGAGAATCTGAAGGAGCAGTCCTCCCAAAGACCGAGCGTTTCAAGGCAGTATTTTGCAAGGTCAAGGCAGCCCTTGAATTCCTCTGCAAGCTGGTCGGGGCGGAGAATGAGGTGTCCCTCGGAAATAGTAAACTGACGAACTCTTATAAGACCGTGCATCTCTCCCGAATCCTCGTTTCTGAAAAGGGTAGAGGTTTCGCCAAGTCTCATAGGAAGCTCTCTGTAGGAGCGCTTTTTATTAAGGAAGGTCTGATACTGGAAGGGGCAGGTCATAGGGCGGAGCGCAAAGCATTCCTTAGTCTCATCGTGGGGGTCGCCGATAATGAACATACCGTCAAGATAATGGTCCCAGTGTCCCGAAATCTTGTAAAGCTCTCTCTTTGCCATAAGAGGCGTTTTGGTAAGAAGATATCCTCTTGCCTCCTCGGTGTCCTCAACCCATCTCTGAAGTCTCTGCACGGTTCTTGCGCCCTTCGGAAGAAGGATAGGAAGTCCCTGGCCGATAGCGTCAACGGTGGTGAAGTATTCAAGCTCGCGGCCTATCTTGTTGTGGTCGCGCTTGAGAGCCTCCTCCTGCTGAGTTACGTAAGCGTTAAGCTCGTCTTTTGTGGGGAAGGCAATACCGTAAACTCTCTGGAGCATCTTATTGTTCTGGTCGCCCTTGTAGTATGCGCCGGTGCACTGAGTAAGCTTGAACGCCTTTACAGCGCCCGTTGTGTGAAGGTGAGGGCCTGCGCAAAGGTCAACGTACTCACCCTGGCGGTAGAAGGAGAGGGTAGCGTCATCGCCAAGCTCGTTTATTCTCTCTACCTTGTAAGGCTCGTCAAGCTCGGTCATAAGCTTGATAGCCTCGTCCTTTGAGAGCGTGAATCTTTCGATAAGAAGATTTTCCTTAACGATTTTCTTCATTTCAGCCTCTATCTGCTTAAGAACCTCGGGGGTAAAGGGAACTTCCGAATCGAAGTCCTGGAAAAATCCGGTTTCGGTAGCAGGGCCTATCGTCTGCTTGGTAGCAGGGAAAAGTCTTTTAACAGCCTGAGCCATAATGTGAGCGGCGGTGTGGCGGAAAACCTCCTTGCCCTCTTTGTCGCGGAAGGTGTAAAGCGTAACGTCACAGTCTCCCGAAACCTTCGTGGAAAGCTCGCGCAGCTCTCCGTTTACCTTAGCGGTAAGAACCTCGCGTGAGATAATACCGAGAGCCGAGGCGGCATCGTATACCGAAAC
This sequence comes from Eubacteriales bacterium, assembly GCA_045594785.1. Classification (GTDB taxonomy): domain Bacteria; phylum Bacillota; class Clostridia; order Oscillospirales; family CAG-272; genus UBA1740. Next base: position 1,332 of record JAZNZE010000048.1, on the reverse strand, counting down.
CTCTCCCGAAAACTCGTAAACCTCACCCGTAGAAAAAGTAATTTTACTCATAATCTATATTCCTTTCAGATGTTTAATCAAAATAAAAAAGCCCCAACCCTAAGACAAACTTGCCTTCGGGGTGAGGACGCAAAGTCCCGCACGGTTCCACCCGAGCGATTAACTCATTAGCTATGAAATTTTCCGCAAAAAATGCGTATGGGCGGTATCACGGGGGGCGATATCTCCGCCTTTTCAGCTTCCGGCGGCTCTCTGTGCATAGCGTATCCCTCTGACTTGTTCCATTATGGTTATGTTAACATAAAATAAAATTAAAGTCAATAGCTAAGAGAAAAAATTCGTCTGTTGCCTTGACAAAATATTTATATTTTGGTATAATTGTGGCAGAAAATTCAGATAAGGAGAAAATAAATGAAAGAAACCAGCATTAAGCTCACGAACATTCAGGATATCCGCGAGTTCGTAAATCAGGTATTGCTTCTTGAATACGAGGTGGATTTGGTTCAGGGAAGATACGTAATAGATGCAAAATCCATAATGGGAATCTTTTCGCTTGACCTTCTCTCTCCTATAAAGGTGGTAGCTCACACCGAGAGCGCCTGCGCATTTTTTGAGAAGATAGAGAAGTTTACCTGCAAGTAATTAAAAATGAGAATGGCTTAGGTGTGCCGCAATCCTACGGGAGCGCAGGGCAGCCGTAAGCCGTTTTCTCTTTAATGGTGAAAATGCACAAGAGGCGCAAGGCGGATTTGTGCCTTTTTTTATTATTAGCCTAAAATTCAGGCTTCTTGGTCTTTTTCTCTCTTGACTTGATATATAACCGCGTGTTAAAATAACGTATATTTCTTTTTTATTTTATCTTAGATTGTAATGAATTCGATTTTTTTAGGAGGAATTTATGAAAAAGCTTAAGCTGGTGTTGAGTATTCTCTTGCTTATGGCGGTGATGCTTTTCGCCTGTTCCTGCGTGGACCTGAGCGCTTTCGGAATTCAGATTCCGGGCTTTACGACTCAGACCTGCACGGTGCACAGAGATATCAACAAGGACCTTAGGTGTGACGTTTGCGGCGCTGCCGTGCCTGTGAACTGCACTAACCATCAGGACCTCGACCATGACGGCATGTGCGACACGAACGGCTGTAACGTCGTTCTCACGGTATCGCATTACGATGAGGACCATGACGGAAACTGTGACGAGCCTCTTTGCACGAAAACAGGTATGCGTGTAGACCACGAGGACGAGGACATGAACAGAAAATGTGACGTTTGCGGTGCGGAAATAAAAATCGACTGCGAATGCTACGATGGCGATGAAGACGGAACCTGCGATGA
>JAZNZE010000047.1:0-55109 GCA_045594785.1 Eubacteriales bacterium | reverse complement strand
GAACGACATGGCTACGACCGACTTCTCAATGGGTATCAGAGTTGACAGCGACTCTCTTGACCGTCAGCTTACAGAATCCGGATGCGACGAAAGAAGAGCGCTTCCGTTCCACCAAATGCTTCTGCATGATGAGCTTCCACTTACCATCGGTGGAGGTATCGGACAATCCAGGCTTTGTATGCTTATGATGGGCTGCGCTCATATAGGCGAGGTGCAGTCTTCCATATGGGATAAGGATACGCTGGAGGGCTGCAAAAAAGCAGGAATAAGGCTTCTGTAAATCAAAATATAAAACCGTACAAAAAAGCGAAAGGAGAGTGTCAAAACTCTCCTTTTTGTAAATATTAATTGTCATTTTCACCATCAAACTCTTTCGCTTCGTTTTCTTCCTTATATTTCTTAGGAGACATTTTGGTCTTTTCCTTGAAGACGGTAAGAAAGGACGACATAGACCGAAATCCCGAGCGAAAGCAGGTTTCGGTTACCGAAAATCCGGAGCGTAAAAGCACCTTTGCGTAATTTGTTCTTAAGTCGTTGAGCTTTGAGGAAAAGGTTTGCCCGAAGTATGACGTAAACATTTCGCTGAAATAATTCGGGTGATAATTTGCCTCTCTTGCAACCTCACTGAGCGAGGGACTTTCATAAAAATGAGAATTGAGATAAATAAGCGCTCTCTGCATTCCAACGTCAAATTTTTCCGGAGCGACTGCAGAATCGTCAGCCTCCTCGAGAAGCATTGCAAGAATGCATTCGCATATTTCAACCGAGCAGCCGCTTTTTCTCTTTACCTCTTTAACAAGCAGCTCAGACAGCTTTATAATATCGGGAAGCCTATCGGGATTTATGTCTATATGCTTTCCCGAGCCGAGAGTTGCCATCTTGAAAAAGAGCTTCTCCGGAATTACCGAGCCGTCAAAATTAATGCAAAAAAGCTTAAGAGGCTTCTTGATATTATAAGAATGGAAGGATGCCGGGCCGAGTATATACGCTGTGCCCTTGCCTATACTGTATTTTTCGGCGTTCAGATAATGCTCAGCCTCCCCCTCGATAACAATCTCCACTTCGTAATAATCGTGCGAATGCAGCGGTGTTCCCTCTGAAGCAGAAGAAAAGGTTGCTCTTATCGGGCGCTTTTTGCTGTATCCTCTGAGCATCAGTCTGTTCGGAATCTCTCTGTTCATTTTTGAGTCTCCCTTCTCTTTTTACAGTATAACTTTAACACAGAAAATAAAAAAATGCAATAATTTTCCGAAAATCCGAAAAAAGTGTGTGTTTTTCTTTTGATTTGCTTATTGAAAATATTTTAATATAGAGGTAAAATTAATTTAGTATTATATCTAATGCTTTATATTAAAAGGGAGATTGATATGAAAAACCGGACGAAAATAGCACTTCTTTGTATTATGGCGCTATTGCTTACTTTAAGTTTCGCAATTGCGGTTTTTGCTGCTGATGCCACAACGGAGGCGCAAAACCTGCTTTCCGAGATTGCAGAAACACCTCCAACGCTTTCCGCTGACGGAAAAAGCGTTGTTTTGCCGAGCATCTCAAATGACGGATATACCGTTTCGATATACGGAACGTCAAACAGCTCGGTTATTGATATTGACGGAAACGTCTATACACCGCTTGTCGATACCGAGGTGAGCCTTATGTATAAGGTAAGCTCAACCACAGACGAAACTGATTTTGCCATCGATCAGTATAAGGAGGCAAAAATTATGATAGAAGGACAGTATCAGACATCTGCATCGGATAATGCAGAGCCTGCCGTTTTGCCTAAGCTCCGTGAATGGAAAGGAGCTACAGGCTTCGTTCAGATTACCGAAAACAGCAGAATTGTCGTTACAAATCCGGATTTTGCCGATATTGCAGCAAGAGCCAAGGAATACCTTGATGCTATAACCGGCTTTGATATGGAGATAGTAACCTCATCGGCTGCCGCAGGTGATATTATCCTCTCCTATACCTCTGCCGCAGAGCTTGGCAGCGAGGGATACACAATCGACCTTGACGACAGAGTAACTATCGCTGCATACGGAGAGATAGGCGCGCTCTACGGAGCTACCACTATTGCTCAGATGCTCGACGTGTACGATGGATACAACCTTCCCTGCGGTCACGTAAGGGATTATCCCCAGTATCCCGTAAGAGCTATGATGCTTGACGTTGCGCGTCATTACGTTCCTATGGAATACCTCACCGAAATAACCAAATATATGGCTTATTTCAAAATCAACACAATGAGAGTGCACATTAACGACACGGGCGGACAGCAGCCCTACGCGTTCAGAGTTGAAAGCAAGAAATTCCCCGAAATAAACGCAAATCTCGGTGAAAACTACTATACCCAGGACGAATACAGAGCCTACCAGCGCGAAATGCTCTCCTACGGTATCAAGGTAATCACCGAAATCGACTCTCCCGGCCACGCGGGCTTTGTAGGCGCTTACGACTCCTCGCTGCTCGCCGTTGTCGATGGCAATACGTCAAGCCTATTAAATCTTTCAACCGATGTACACAGCACCGTAGACGGAGTTGACTACACCTATTACGATAAATCCGTAGAGTTTATGAAATCGCTCTATGACGAGTTTATCGGCGGTGACAATCCCGTTGTTATAAATGAAATAGACACGTTCCATATCGGAATGGACGAATATACCCTTGACCACGAGCAGTTCAAGGTATATATGAAGGAAATGGCGGATTACGTCAAGTCCCTCGGCAAGAAGCCGCAGGTATGGAGCGCGCTTAAGGCTTCGGACTTTGAAACCGAGCCGCCTATAGGAAAAGACATAACCGTTAACTACTGGGGAGCTGCAAGCTTTAAGGACCTCATCGATTACGGCTATCCCTGCGTTTCAAACAACGCAATGCTTCTTTACGTTGTTCCCGGCGGATTTTCCAATTCCTTCGGTGACCGCTTAAATATTGAAGCTCTTTATGAAACATATTCGGTTCATCAGATATACTACAATATAACGCTCTCCCCCTCCTCGCCTCTGCTTCTCGGTGTTGAGGCATCGCTCTGGAACGATACGAACGTTGCGGTATCCCTACAGGATATCTTTGACAGATTTCACGACCAGATGCTTCTCGTTTCCGAAAAGTCCTGGTACGGCCCTAACGCAGAGGGTGCAACCGCAGAGGAATTTATGGCAAGAGTACATAAATTCGAAAACAGCGTTCCTCTCGTAAATCCCTCTCGATTCGTTGAAGGCGATGAAAACGGAAACGTTGCAAAGTACGACTTTGAAAACCTAGAGGACGGCATAGTAAAAGATAATCTCGGACAGTATGATGCTGCCATTAACGGACTTTCCACGGTTAACGTTAACGGAAACACTATGCTCGCACTTGACGGTAACGGATATCTCTCACTTCCGTTCGATACACTCGGAAACCCCTACACCGTAAGCTTTGACCTTATGTATGAGGGCAGCGAAAACGGCATTCTCTTCGGAAACGAGGGAAGCTGGCTTATGGTTAACCACAACGGAACGGGCAAGATTGCTTATAAGCGCGACCTGCAAACCTTTACCCTTCCCTACGTGTTCCTTGAGGGTATTACCTATAATGTCAAGCTCGTTTGCGATGACTTTGACGTTTATCTTTACGTAAACGGCATCTTCGCATGCAAGGGCGAGATTTACTCGATGGACACCGTTCATAAGAACACAAACTACATAGCTTTCACAACCCTCTCTCTCCCCACCGCTGAAATAGGCAAGGGAGTTACCGGAATACTTGATAATCTCACTATCTCGAACGTTGCAGAGGACTACAACGACCTTACGGGACTTAATATCGTTAACTACAGCAACGTAGCTCTCGGTAAGGACGTTACCTGCTCCGGTGTTGAAACCACTGAAAAGTGGGGCCCTGAATGCGCGGTTGACGGCATTCTCAAGGCAGACGACAATAACAACAAGACCTCTCTTAACAACGCAGACAATTCTTGGCTTCAAATCGACCTTGGCAAAGTGTATGAGGTTGAGAAAATAGTTATTGAGTTCTACGAGAGACCCGAATCTTATCAGTTCCTGACCTCAACTAACGGTGTTGACTGGGAGACCGTTTACACCGAAACCGAAGAATATGCAGGACAAAGCAGCGGCACCGATACCGTTATGCTTTATAACAAAGAGGTAAGATACGTAAAATACGTCACTCTTAAATGCTTCTTCAGCCGTTATAATTACAGCGGAAGCTTCCACGAGATTATGGTTTATTCAAGCGCTTACGACAAAACCGTGCTTGAAAGAGCTAAAACGCTTCTCGAAAGCCTTTCGGGTAATAATAAGGCATTCCTTGAGGACTCTATTGAGCTTACCGAGTACGTAATAGCAAACAACGATTATAACGATGCGGGCGTTGCGCTTAAGAGCCTTGTTAACGTCTGTGATATGCTTGAAAGCGGTATAAACGCAACGACAACAGACCGTTCAGAGCTCATATCGCTTGCAACGAACAAGAAAGCGCCCGAGATTTACTCCGCAGACAGCTATAACGCATATAACGAAGCATACAAATTCGTTCTTGGCGAGGCGCTCAACCCCAACGCATCAGCGGCTCTTGCAGAGCATTACGCAGCAGAGCTTGAGACAGCCGCGCTAGAGCTTACCTGCACCGCAACTATAGAAACCGATATGGATTTTGACAATCCCGCAAATCTTCTTGACGGAACAGACTCCCACGCGGTTACTACGTCAAATCAGGTGGCAGGTAACTATATAACCGTAAAATTTGAAAGCGGAATCGAGCTTAAATCCTTAAAGCTCGTTATGTACGGAAGCGGCAAATACCTTGGAGTATCTACCGTTTACGTTTCATATAACGGAACAGACTTCGTTCCCGTTACAACGCTTAATCAGAGCCTTGCCGAGTCAAATATAACCATAAGCGCTACTTCTAAAACAGGCGACAATGACGAAATTTTCTTCCCCAAGGCGCTTCGCGGCGTCAAGGCTATAAAGCTTGTGGTTAACGCTGATACGGCAAACGTTGCATATATCAACGAAATACACATCAACCACGTTACAAACTTTAACACAATCGCTCCGGAACTTGAGGGACTTAAGGAGGAGGATTACACCGCGGCATCCGTTAAAAATCTTCTTCCGTTTACACGCGGTATGGCAGTCGGTGAAATCTATATGTGCCATCGCTTCCCCGTTTACGTAAAATACCTTGTGAAGCGTGCTGACGTTGATGCAATAGAGGCTGAAATCGCAAGACTTGAAGCAATAATTGCTGACGGCTATACGACCGAATCCTACGCGCGACTTACTGCGGCAATCGAAGCGGCAAGAGCATTTATTTCATCTGTCACAACGAATACCGACATCTATGACGGAGAGGCAGAAATTGAAAAGCTCCGCAAAGCAGAAGGCATGCTTCTTCTAAAGAATGACGCGATTGACACGTCAGCTCTCGAAGCGGCTCTCAGAGTTTCCGTTGACGCAAAAAAATACACCTACTTCAGCTACAACGCATACGCTGAGGCAAAGGCAGCGGCAACCGAGCTTCTCTACTCAGGAGCATTCACCGAAGAAGAGATAAACAAGGCTCTCTCGGCTCTTAACGAAAAATACAATGAGCTTAAACCTCGCTCCTCCGATGTTAACGTTGCTTATAACCTGGACGTAGAGAATATCAAGGTCTCGGGATATGAGGCAGAGGGCGCGGCAAGCGCAAACGAAGCAAATCTGGTTGACGGTGTGACAGGTCTCTCTATGGGTAATAGATTTTGCCTTAACAACGCGGACGATGCCTTCATTCAGCTTGACCTTGGCGGCATTTACGTTATAGACAGAGTAAGCCTTTACTGGTACAGACAGCCTGCAAAGTATTCGATTCTCGTTTCAGCGGACGGACTTGAATGGACTACCGTTTATACTACTCTTCATAACGAAAAAATGAACTCTGCAACTACTGACCATATTTATTTTGATGCAATAGAAGCACAATACGTAAAATATCAGCAGATAATGCAGCACGTTGGCAACGTAGAAAACGGATACCGCTATTCAGGTAACATAAACGAATTTGAGGTTTACGGAGTTGACATAGCTACGTACAAGGCAGAAAAGCTTCAGTATCACTACGACTCACTTGTAGGTATCGACTCAAATCTTTTGCACGCAGACTGCGCGGCAGAGCATCTCGCGGCTATCGCAGAGGCAGAGAGAGTCCTCGCGCTTGACACACCTACCGAGGCAGAAATCGATGCGGCGCTGGCACTGCTCAAAGCTCATTCACCGCTCTCTTATACCACAGTTAACGGTCAGCTCACCTTCACCTGCGAATGCGGAAGAAGCGAGACCAAGCAGCCTATAGTTCTCAATGCGGCAAAGCTTAATCTTAACGAAAATATCAATATGATATATCTCTTTACGGTTAACGGAAGCGTTGAAAGCATAAGAGTTGATTTCACCTTCAAGGGTAAGGTATACGCAACCTCCGACTACACGGTAGAGGCGGACGGAAGATATGCATTCAGATTCGAAAATATTCTTCCTCAGTATATGAATGACAGGCTTTCCGCAACCGTATACGCAAGAATTGACGGAATGGACGTAACCCTTGACTGCGGCGGAATAAGCGTTAAGGAATATGCGGAAAAGCTTCTTAAGCTCTATCCGACAAACGCAAAGCTTGTAACTCTGATAAGCGACCTTCTTATCTACGGAGACGCAGCTCAGAATTACACCTCCTACAACACGGGAAATCTTGCATCAAGCGGACTCGACCTCACGCCCTCTGAATTTACAGCCCCTGCCTCAAAGCTTTCTGTTAACGAAAACAGCCCCTTGACCGCGGTTGTTTCTGCAGGACTTAAGCTCACGGGTGACGTCAATATGTACTTTACCTTCAGCGCAACCGATACCGAAGGACTTTACGCAAAAATTACTATAAACGGCAGAGAAGTTCTCTATGACGTTTCTGCGCTCACTCCCGAGGCAAACGGAAACTACAGAATTTATTTCAACAAGGTTATGGCTCACGAGCTTGACGATACCGTAACTCTCACCTTTATAAAGGACGGCAGTGATATAGGAAACACTCTTACCTATTCGGTAAACTCCTATATTGCAGCAGTATATACGAGCAGTAATACGGCACTCGCCTCTCTCGTCAAAGCCCTTTGCTGCTACGGAGCTTCCGCTAAAGCATATCTCGGTTAACGGAGGTCTGATATGAAAAAATATACTCCTCCAAAAGCAGAGCTTGTTAGTCTTGACGGTGTTGACGTTATCACCTCAAGCGGAATTTATCTTCCCGAAGTTCCAATTTCAAATAATGGAATTGAGCTTCCCGAAGTACCGCTGACAAACGGAAACGTTCCCATCTATTAATAAAAACAAAAAAACCTGACAGAAGGCTTTATCAACTGCCTTTTGTCAGGTTTTATTTACACTATTTAACTATTTTAGCCAATTCTACGATTTTTCTCGTTCCGTAGTAACGGTATATCTGCGGTTTAAAATACTCCTCGTCATATTGGCTGTCGATTATTTCTTTGGCTTCCTTGATTTTATTTTCGTATGCTTCGCCCTCAAGGTCTTTAAATTCACTCTTGTGAAGCTCTATATAATCCTCAAGTATATCCTCGTAAAGAATTGCGCGTATTTCAGCATACCTTTCGTCAGACGGGAAGAAATTTTCTTCCCTTATAATATAATAGAAGAGAAGATTTTTAACCGTGTCCTCCTCTGCAAGCTTTCTTATATGCTCATTCCAGTCCGCGTCCGCATCAAGCCCGGCACCGTAATAAGCGTTAAGATAGTCTATTGCAAAAGCATCTATACTGCTATATGACTGTGAGTAAACGTTATAATAATACTTACCGATAGTGCTGTAGTAATAGTTGTAGTATCCCTCAACAGTTCCCTTCGGAAGCTTCTTTACTTCAACCTTACTCAAAAGCTGCTTCCATACCTCTTCAAGAAGAATATCCTGATTTGCTTCTTCTATTTCAGCCTTGCATTCCTCTGTAAGCTTATCCTTGTATTTTTCCACAAGAGTTTCACCCTTATAGGAAGAAAGGTCAGCTGCGGTAACCTTAAGCTTTTCGGTAATAAACTTTTCATCAAAGACCGGAGTATCGTAGGTGCTTGCGCTGACTATATAAACGTCAAAGTAAGCATCCTTATCTCTGAGGCTCTCTTCAACGTAGCTTGCCGGGAACTTAACCTTCAAATTGATAGGATTATCCTCGCAGCCTCTGGTCAGGAATTCAACCTTCATATCAGTATAAACGGTATCCGTCTCGCTATCGCCTATTCTGCATATAAGCTTTTCTATTTCCTCGCCTACAAGCTTGAAATCCTTCTGCTCGCCGTCCTGAAGCTTGCCTACGAAAAATTCGGTAAAGCCTTTGCCGTACAATTCGTCAATGTAAGGAAGCGCAAGGTCTATTCTCTCAGCGGTAACCGTTTTATTTACTCCGTCCTTTCCGCCGATAACGGTGTAGGATAGATAGATTACGTCACCCGCCATTACGCGCTCTTCCTCGGTAATCTTTTCAAGGTCGAGATAGTCCTTGGGGATTATTCCTTCAAGCCCCTCTGCAAATCCGGGAATAAACGAGCCTGAGACTTCGTTTGAAGCATTTATGACCTTGCCCGTTCCAACCTCAAGAATCGTAGGGCTTTTTTCCGAAAAATTAGACGAACCGCTAAAATCCGTCTCTCTTCCGTCCTCGCCTACCGTATATCCTCTGTAGTAAATCTTAACGGTATCGCCAAGAGAAAGCATTGTATTCGGATTGTATCTTTCCTCTGCGGAGGTTTTATGCTCGGTAAGAAGCGAATTTATCTTTCTCAGAACGTCCTCCTCGGAAAACTCCTCAAGAGGTATATTTATTTCATATCCGCTGTAGTCGTCCTCGGATATATATATGTACCGCGAAAGATTTGATTTCAGAAAATCGGGATTGTTTATCCTCTTAACCGCGGCAACTATTCCGATAATCGCTCCGCCTATCATAACCGCAATAAGCACAACCGAAACCAGAATTATTATCTGCTTTTTGGTAAGCTTTTCCTTCTCCTTAGGAGGCGTTGGCGTAGGAGCTTTTTTACCCTTAGAGCTTACGCCTATCACAACGTTAGAGCTGACGCTCTGCTTTTTAGCTTTACTGCTTGAATTCTTTTTTGCCATACTTTTCTCCGTGTTTTTATAATGAATCTGCATATCCGGTCGCCAGAGCATCGCATCTCTCGTTATAATCGTGACCGTTATGCCCCTTAACCCATATGAACGTGACCTCGTGCTTTTCCGTGAGTTTAAAAAGAGTGTCCCAAAGGTCAGGGTTTTTAAGCTCCTCCTTACCTCTGCGCCAGCCGCTCTCGCGCCAGGAATATACCCAGCCCTGATTATAGGCGTCAACCAGGTATTTTGAATCCGAATACAGCTTTACCCTGCAAGGCTCTTTGAGGGCGGTAAGCCCTGCTATAGCAGCCATAAGCTCCATTCTGTTATTCGTTGTTTCTCTTTCCCCGCCCGAAATTTCCTTTTCATACCTTCCGTAAACGAGGATTGCGCCGTATCCTCCCTTACCGGGATTGCCTCGGCAAGCGCCATCGGTATAAAGCTCTACTTCTTTCATATAAACCGCCTTTAGCATTACTCTAAAAAGAGGCTGACTCATATCAGGGTCAGCCTCTTTGCTTTGTCTTTAAAAGTCACTTAGCGATTCCAACGTTGGTGTACTCGTCTTTTACGAATCTGATATCGTCTTCATCACCCTTTTCGGTAGACTTAGTGAAATAATCCATAAGCTTTTCGAACTGAAGTCCGTTACGAACAGTGCTTTCTCCGTAATAGAATTCCGCTGACTCGTATCCGTTATTCTTATCCTTCTTGTAAGCCTTGAACTCTTTATCGGTGTAAACTACTCCGCCCCAAGCCTCATCGTAATACTCAGCAATAAAGCTGAACTGAAGAACGGGAGCAACCTTTTCCTGAGACCACGCCATAAGTGCGGTCTTAGCCTCATCGGGATTAGTTACCTTAGCGTAATCGTTAGTAACCGATGCAACGAGGAAGTCGTTAAAATCACCGTTGTAGTAGGTATAGTTGGTTATCGTATTACCCTTATCGTCCTTCTCGGTAGTGCTGCCGTTGTAGAAGTTATACTTATAATTGTTCATAAGGATATCGTAAGCCTCTTCTACAGCCTTCTTGGGATATCCGCCTGTCTTCTTAAGAACTACGTGCTCCTTGATAACCTCAAAAACAGCGTTTACTATCTTTGTCTTGATATCAGCTCTGTATTCGTTCTGAAGAGCCTCGTACTGAACGTCCTTGTAACCGTCAACAATAATCTGGTTCTGCTCCTCATATACCTTAGCGGCATCAGAATCGGGAGTAAGGTACTTCTCGGGGTTCTTATACTTATCAAGCGCGTCAGCAGTTACCTTCTTTGCATCCTCCCAAGCGGTTTTCTCGGTCTTGGTTGCAGTCTCTGCAGCATCAAAGAGATCCTTAGCAGCCTTGGTTGCAGCTACTGCCTTATCGTATGCATCCTTAGCAGTCTTGGTTGCGGTCTTAGCGTCCTCGTACGCCTTCTTAGCCTCTTCGGTTGCGCCTTCCTTCTCTGCTTCGGTCTTCTTAGCGGCTTCGTCCTTTTCTGCGTTTTCAAGAGCGGTCTTCTTAACAGATTCGCTCTTCTTTGCGCTTTCGTAAGCCGATTCCTTGTTAGCGTAATCTACGTTCTTTTTAGCCTCTTCGTAAACTGACTTTGCTTCTTCCTCTGCTTTTACGGCATCATCGTGAGCCGTCTTAGCGTTGTCAACTGCAGTCTTGCTTCTGAGAAGGAACATAGAAACGAATTCGTCTCTTGCCGTTTCAGCAGAATTGAGGGCTGCTTCTGCCTCGTCATAAGCCTTCTGCTTTGCATCAACCTCTGCCTTAGCGTCAGCAACCGCCTCCTGCAAGGGCTTAGCGGTGGGATTATCCTCAAGCTCTTTCTCAGCATCTAAAAGAGCATCCTTTGCGGTTTCCAAAGCAGTGCTTGCGGTGTTCTTACTGGTTTTCTTGGTATCGCATTCCTTGAATGCGTTTACAATCTTATCTGCAATAGTATCGAATACGGTAGAGTCCTCGTCAGCAGTAAATCCTTCAATGGTGAACGCATCAAGATACTCCTGCTGCTTCTTCTCCTGTTCTTCTACAGCTTTCTCATCCGCAAGAGCACCGCTTGCAAGGTCTGCGCCTGCTATAACGATTTTCTTGAGAATATCCTTGGTGAGCTTCGAGCCGTAGAGAAGCTTAATGATGTTGAGAGCGTTGAGCTCGTCAACCTTGTAATATCTGTCAAGGTATATGCGATAAGTAAGAGTAACACCCTCTACCTTATGCTCGTTACCGTAAACGTCCTTAAATGCGGTAGCAGGCTCCTTCTCGTAGGTAACCTCCTTTATCTCAGCGAACTGCTCGCCGCCGATAACGTAGTTAACCTTAGCCTTGCTTATGGTTATTTCATAATTAACGGGCTTGCCGTTGATTATAAATCCGGAATCCTTGGGAATTACGAATTCAGCCTTAGTCTCGGTGGTATTATCTTCCTTGGTTACAGTCTCTTTATACTCGGTATTGAGGCTGTATCCTATAAGCTTCTTGTGAAGGGGATTGTTTTCATCAAGAGTTACAATCTGATAAGAAACGGTACCGGTGGTGGGCTTATCCTTGCCCTCTTCCTTGTAAGAGTAGGAATAAGTGAGAACTGCAAGGTCACCATTTTTAGCCTTATTTGCAGTGCTTGAATCCTTGGAATAAGCCGTAGTGGTGGAGAACTCGTAGTTTTCTTCAGCTACAAGCTTGTTTATCTCTTCGTTAAGAGTGGTAGAATAGCTATTCATACCAAGCTGAAGGTATGCCTTACCCTCGGTATTCATAGCGGTAGGCTCAAGCAGAATGGGCTCTTCGCCTTCCTTCTCTATAAGAATGTAGTAGGAGTAGTAAAGCATATCGTGAGCTCCGGGCTTACCGGAGGTCTTATTTGTCTTGTCAGAAGCATTGGTTGCGAGAAGAGCGTATATTGCATCGTCAACCTTCTGAGCTCTTATTTCGGGATCCTCGGTGAAATCACCGTCATCAAACACAAGATTTTTGATAGCGCGCTCAAAAGCCTCCGCATCAAACGTTTCAACGTACTTACTAAGCTCGTCATCCTCGTAGCTATAAGCACATCCTACAAGCGAAAGCGCGAGCATAACGACAGCAAGAATTAAACTGATAATTCTCTTTTTCATTTTGTTTTTCCTTTATTGTAATTTATTTTTAAACAGTTTAACGCAAAAACGGTCAAAAATGCCGTTTTTACAATTAGCACAGACTATTATAACACAGTATTCCGAAAAATGCAAACATTTTTTTAAAAAATATTATAATTAATTTATAATATTATTTCGACACTTCGGGATAAGGGTTTTCGGGACTGAATTTTTCACCGTTAAGAAGAGCGAAATAAGCTCCCACAATCTTCTTAAAAGCGGGCAGCGAAACGTAAAAATCCGTAACCGCTCCTGAGGATTTCATAACTATTTCTTCAGTACCGTCACTGTTTTTCTTGAAATCCGCCTCGTAGAGACGAACCATAATGCGTCTGTCTGCACATCTGTAAAACTCGTATACGTGCCAGTACGGAGAGGTGGTCTCGCTCATATCCGCGTCAAGCTGTATTGAAATACGCATAAGAGGCGCAACGCTTTCAAAATCTACGTTCTGCTCCTCTTCGGTGAGCACTCCCTCGTACGTAACGGCATACATAAGACCCATCAGCTCTCTGAAATATCCTATGCCTGCGGTTTCTGTTGAAATATTGTCGAAAAGAACGTCTCCCTTACTGTTTTTGAAAACTCCTTCCTCGTCCTTGAGGCAGTAATTGTAGAATGCCGTAAGGCTGGCTACCTTGGTATTGTCTTCCTTCAAAAGCTTATCAAGGAAGGCGGTCATATTCGTAGCCGTGCAGTCGCAGGGCTCACCGCTCTGATGATTATGCTGCTGCGTTACGCGGACTACAAAGGAAGAGTTCTGCTTGCTCTGGTCGGGAATGTTAAAGTTATAGCTTCCCTTAAGGTCTTCCATCATAAACTCAACCTTCATTTGCTGAAGATAGTTTACGTCAAACATCATAAGGCTGCGTCTAGCCCAGAAATCAACGAAGCTATGCTTAAGGAATACCAGTTTTTCCGCATTCACCTTAGCAACTACGTCATAAAGGTCAGAGCCCACGTATCTGATGTAGGACTTCGTTTCCGTGTCAAAGACCTCTTCGCTTATATAAAGCGTAAATCCAAGCGTTGAATAGTGGCTGTAATCGTCAACCACGTCATCTTCACCGCTGTCTCTTACTATAATTCCTCTGGGAAGCTCAAAGTAGACGGTATGCGCGTAAAGTCCGTAATACTCCTTTATCTGAGGAGTAATACCAACGGCTACGGTTTCCGTGCCTACAAGTCCCTCGGAAGTGCCGGTAGTATCGCCTATACCGCCGAGCATTTTTGCCACCGCCTCGCAGGTAGAGGAGTTTATAGCGTAAAGTCCGTATTTATTTTCAAGTGTATTTTCGTAAATCGATTCACCGTAGAACGGGTCTCTTTTCGACCTGTTCTGGAATTTGAAGGAGCTTATGAGCTCAGAGGTCACAAAATATTCTGCCTTTTTGATTTCGTAAGTCATATAATCCTTAACGAATTCGCAAAGAGCCGTGTACTGATAGAAGGTTATCGAAAGATTCTTTTCAGTGCCCTTTCCGAGAAGCTGCTTCTTAAGATTTTTCGCATTCTCACTTTCGTCCTTCAGAAAATCGGTATATCCGGTGCTGTAGCCCTGCTTTTCACCGTTTATCGACAAGTAATAGCGATAATATACGGTTGAATCGGTTGCTACCTTACTGATTTCCGCGCCCTTGGGGTTCTGAATGGAGATTACCTCGTCTATTACGCACTTAATTTCCATTTTCGCAGAGTTCTCTGCGCTGTAATTAACCGTAAGCGTAATAGCGCTTGCAAGCTTTCCGACAGAAGCCGCTCTGATTTCGGAAACGGTGCTTGAATCAAACGCGGTGTTAGAAAGGTCTATAACTCCGTGATACGGAATGCTTGATACGCGCTTTCCGCCCACCGTAAGATAATAAGCTACTCTCACAAGGTTGTTTTGTCCGACAGGCGTTCCGTCCTCGGTAATATCCATACCGCTCGTAAGAATTGCTTCAATATCCGTAATTTCATACTGATAGCTAAGGCTCGTAAGCTCTCCGAGATTAAGCGTTTTTGAATCCGAGGTAAGAGTTACGGTTATCGGCTTTTCAAAATCACCGAGCTTTTGTCCGACCAGCGCGTTTACCAGCCGCTCGTAATCCTCTTTCTTTGAAAGGTTGATTTCCAGCTTCTCATTTTCTTCCTTCATATAGCCGTCAGCCGGAGCTTTGCTGTCATAGAGAACGTCAGGGTCCTTTTCTGAATCCGGCACGTCAGCCTTCGGCTCAAGAGGAGTGAATAAATCGGTGTAAACTATTACCGAGCTGTTCTCGGGTATTACGGTTCCGGGCTCTTTAAAGGTCTCGTTTAACCACTGCTTATAATCGGTGGTGAGATAAGGCTCGTACGATGAATCCTCAGCAAGTCCCTCGGAGACGAGAATGGAATTCACGTAAGAATAGAAGCCCAGCATAGCGTAGTTATAGTAGTCAGCCATCGAGCTGTAAATATAAGGTCTGTCGTCAACCATAAAATAATAGCCAACGCCGGTTACGTTTTTATCGCCTATAACTACCTTTCTGCTCTTGATTACCTCTGTTTCCTTGCCGTCAGGACCCGTTTGCTTTTCCTTGTAGGAAAATTCAAGTATGGACTGAGGGTCGTCAAGTCCGAATCCGCGCAGCTGAGAATCGCGGGCAGCGCCCTCCTCGACAAGAGCTATACGCTCCGTAAAGTAAGGAAGCTCTATTGCCACGCAAAGATAAGTGAGCTTATATATGCGTCCGTATCCGTCACCCTGCTCTATCGAGTAGAGAGATTCGTAATCGAACGAAGCGTCCTCTTCGGCTATGTCGGGATAGTGAACGCGGATTTTTCCGTCCTTGTCCTGATAAGAAAGAACGAATCTTCCGTTAGCGATATCCTCGTTTCTATCGAGAACGTAAAAGGTAGCGGGAGCTTCTTCTTCGCTGTTATAATCGTTTTTGTAGCTCGCCTTATTCGTTACTCTGATAGTCTGTATCTGACTTTCCTGAATAGTAGGATAGGCGATAGGATAATTGTTGTAAAGAGATTCTCCCAGCTCCTCAAAGATTTCGGGAGGCTCAGGTCTTGGTGCGTTAGTGCTTTCATCGGGCAGTACGTTAATAAGGACAATTGCCGCAGTAACGAAAACGACCATAGCGCAAAGGAGAATAAGCAAGAGCCTGTTTTTCTTTTTTTGCCTTGAAAGGCGTTCGATTTCCTGTCTGGATTTCATAGCTTACCTCCTTTACAGATATTTGCGTTTTATGAAAATTACAAATCCCGTTACGAAAACGGCGATAGGCACCAAGGCAACGAAGACTGTAATCAGAACCACGGTCGAGGTTGTAACGCCGCGGTGGAAATAGCTTTCCGCCTGTATAATCTCCTGAACGCTCTGTGCGGACAGAGAGGTGCTGAAAAGCTGCTTTCCTCCGTATCTTTCGAGGTTAAGCGAATCACCGCCCAGGTCAGAGGAGGCGTAAATATCCACGCCTGTCATACTGTTTATGAGAGCAGACATAATCTCGAAATTAGCATAAGCTGCATTTCCAAGCAGCTCGTTTGAGAAAAAGTCTCCGTCATTTGCGCAGAATACGTAAGAAAATGTTCTTTCGGTAGTTATGCTGTCGAAAACAACTCTGGTCGTAACGGCTGCAACGTCATAGCTTTTCTGAGTGCCTGCAACCGCTCCGGAAGCCGAATAGGGCACCGCGCCGGAGGGGCTTTTAAGGAAGCTTGAATAAACCTTTGAAATATCAAACGAGCCCGGCTCTGTGACCGATTCGTTCTCACCGTAGGAGCACTCGATATATCCCGCACCCGAAAAGACCGTCTTAGGCGAGGAGGAGACGCTCGAAAAGTCTCCGTATATCGCATAAGCATAGCTTTCGGTATCGGCAATATATTCAGCTCTTATCACGTCAGTCATATTATCGGGGTCAAGTGCTGAATTGCTCTCGTCCTTAGAAACCTTGACTGTCGAATCGGAAAGAGAAAATCCCCATTCGCTGAGAAAATCCTCAAGAATCGGCAGAGAAACGCCGGGGTCCTTCGCAACCATAAGCGCGCCCTGGTTTTTAGTCAGATATCTATCCAGCTTTTCGGTTTCGGATACGTAAGAAAATTCGTCAAATCTGCTCTCGTCCGCCAAAAAATCAGAGGTGGGATTATTGATTATGAGAAGCGCGCAATCCGTGGGTATTTCATCTGCCTCGGGGTCGGAAAGATTGATAGTCTTTATCTTAAAGCCTCTGTCGAGAAGCAGGTTCTTAAGTTGCTCGCTCTTCTCGTTTTTCTCGTCCTCGGGAGCTTCGGGATTATATACGGTTTCGCCGTGTCCGGTTACGAAATAGGCGGTAGGATTTCCATCGTTTGCAAGCGTTACGGATTTTATAAGCGTAGCAAGCTTATATTCGCCGTTATACGCAGCGTACTGACCTTCTTCACCGAGAGCCCAGAAGCTTTCAGCCGAGGCAATACGGTATCTCGTGCCGTAGGCTACGATAATGTCAGAGGTTTTTATTTTGGAAAGCGAGGTCGCCTTGTATTTCGACACGGCTGTAGGATTAAAGTTTACGTTAATCTCTTCAACCTCAATATTATCGAACATCTTTTCGAGCTTGAGCGCCATAAAATAGGTTACTCGGCTAAGAGTGTTGTCCTTGAGGTTGTCGGGGTCGTTACAAAATATTATTCTAAGCTTGTCTTCTCCGCTCAAATCGTCTATGAAGGCGCATTCCTTTTTCATTTCGTCCGTTACCGAATAAAGTCCCTCGGGTGTCATATCAATGTACACCGATTTATTCAGACCAACGAGCGAAAGCAGAAGATTGAGCCCGAAAAGAACCGCTATCATTGCAAACGTAATCAGCGCGAATATCTTGGTACGCTTGCTTTTTGCTTTAAATATCTTCATTAAAATTACCTGTTCTTTCTCTTAATTACGACAACCGTTCCTACTATTGCTACGGCAACCGGCACAGCAATAATAAGAGCCGTGTAAAGTCTTGCCGTTCCCATAGTCATATTTTCAAGTACTTGGGTATCGGTTTTCATTACGTCACAGCCATAAGGCATTCCGTCCTGTCCGTAGAAATTATCAAAAAGAGAGTACAGAAAGTCGGTATTCGAATATCCGTTTGTAACAAGAGCGTCCGACACCGAAATATACACGCTCGAAACAACGCAAAGAGACGCCACCTTTTCCCTTTCGCCCTTGATTTTTACACAAGCGGCAACGGGATAGCTTCCCTCGCTGTCAACTCTCTCGCCTGATGCCTCAAGAGTTGAAGAGGGGGTTGTAACAAGCAGGGGCTTTGCGTTCTTTGAAAGCTTAAGAGCCGCAGTCTCTCTTACTATAACGCTTCCATCGGAATACTTTGATACCGTGCCTCCTATCGAAGCGGCAATATCGTTATCCGCAAAGTCGGTAACGAGAGTAAATCCGTCCGTGGTTATAGCGTTGCTCGAATCCTTTACGATGTTGCGGATAACCGTTCCGTTATCTTCGGTTTCTGAAAATTCGATTCCGTTTTCAGAAAGCAAGCCTTCAAGCACGGGCAGAGTCTTTACGTACGGGTCAAGCGCAACGTAAATATTTCCGCCGCCGCTGATATAGGTTTCAAGGCGTTCCTTTTCGGTACGGCCCTCCAGAGCCTCTTCAAAATCGCTGATAGGGTTGGATATTATCAGAAGACCTGCATCGGAAGGAACTTCTTCTTTTTTGAGGTCTACCGTATCAATGAGGTATCCCGCCGATGTCAGAAGAGTTGCAAACGCGCGGTCAAGCTGCTCGCTGTGACCTACGGTGAAATATGCCGTAGGATGCTCGTTTACGGTTACCCAGTATATCATTGAAGCCATAAAAGCCTCACCGTTATACGAGGTTGCGTTTCCCGAGCCGTCAAGCGTATAAAAATCGGCAAACGCAGCCGAGGAATAGGTATCGGTTACAACCTTGTAGTTGTTTCCGCATTCAAATATAACGCTTCCCCTGGCGAGATAGTTTTTATTTCCTCTCTCGTCAGTCTGCCATTTCTGAATTTTTTCACTGATATCCTCACCGTTACTTTCGTTTTTCCTTGTAATGAGATTCAGATAATTTATTTCTATAAAATCGCCGTATCTTGCCTTGTATTCCTTAGCCGTCTTATGAACGAACGCTCCCGTCTCGTGATAGATAAGGTCGTTCTCGGAAGGAAAGCAGAAGTAGATAGTCACTTTCTTGTTTTGGGAAATAGCCTCTTCGAAAAGCGAATCGGTATTACCCGTAAGAACGACCTTATCCTTCTCCTGCACAGTAAAGGATAGGGTAGTCATATTAGCAATAGCGAATATTACGATATTGAAGGCGAGCACCGTAGCTATAATAACCGCGGTAAGAATGCCCGAGGAGGCCTTCTCGTTCTCCAATATTCCTTTCGCCGTTGATTTGAAGCTTCTCATATTTACGCCACCTCTCAGCTATAACGGCGGCGGTCGTAGATTCGAACGGTAAGATACAGGAACACAAACGCAACCGAAATATAGTAAACAAGAGCGGCAACGTCAAGATATCCTGCGGTAAACGCTTGGAATCTGGTGAATATGGAAATGAAATCAAATACGTAGCGAACCCCGTAATTTGAAGGAATGAGCGAGCCGATAAGACCGATAAGCAAAAATCCGAGGATTATAGCTATCGTGCCGATAGCGGCGGAAAGCTGGTTTTCAGTAAGCGAGGAAACGAAAAGTCCGATAGCTATATAAACCATTCCGACAAGAAGCATCGCAACGAGATTTCCTATAAGCACGGCAACCTTAAGATAGGAATATGCCGCAAGGAAGAAAAAGTAAAGCGAATTAAGAACCATACAAGCCGCAAAAACGGTATACGCGGCAAGAAATTTACCCGCAACTATTCCTATAATGGAAACGGGAGAGGTCAGAAGAAGCTGCTCGGTCTTAGCCTTTCTCTCCTCGGAAAAGGATTTCATCGTGAGAAGCGGAAGCATAACCGATGAAACTATAAGCATAAACGTGTAAAAGGTCGTAACGTCTGACGACATTGAAAACAGAGTGCTATAACAGAAAACCGCACCGGCAATTACAAGGTAAAGCACTAAAAATACGTATCCGATAACGCTCGTGAAGTAAGAGCGCATTTCTTTTTTATATACTGCAAGCATTTTTTATCCTCCTCAGTGCGCTCTTGAGCGCTTTTCCTTTTTTAAGAGAGCCTGTCCCTCGGATTTCTCAACAAGCCTGATAAATATAGATTCAAGATCTGTTCCTACAGGCGAAAGTCCGAGAATAGCCCAGTTCATTCTTGCGCAAAGATTGAATACAGGCTTGCGGACGTCAATGCCTCTCTCGCTTTCAACTATAAACGCATAGGAATCAGCGTCCTTTTCTCCGGTAGCAAGAACGCTTCTGACGCCGTTGATTCTTTCGAGAGCAGAGCGAACCTCCTTTTCGGGTCCGACAATTCTGAACTGATACTGATATCCGTCCTCAATCGTACGGGTTATATCAGAGGTTTTCTCGTCTGCAATTATTTTCCCTTTGTTTATGATAATAATTCTCTCGCAAACCGCCTGAACCTCGGCAAGTATATGAGTGGAAAGAATTATCGTGTGTCTTTTCGAAAGCGTTCTGAGAAGGTTTCTTACCTCAAGAATCTGCTTGGGGTCAAGACCAACGGTAGGCTCGTCAAAAATTATAACCTTCGGGTCGTTTATAAGCGCCTGAGCAATTCCCACTCTCTGCTTATATCCCTTGGAAAGATTCTTTATAAGACGGTTTTTAACGTCCGTAAGTCTTACCACCGAGAGAATTTCCGAAAGGTGCGCTTCCCTGTCAAGCTCGCAGCCCTTAAGCTCGTAGACGAAATTAAGATACTCGCTTACCGTCATATCGGGATATACGGGCGGCTGCTCCGGAAGAAAGCCGATATACTTTTTTGCCTCAATGGGATTTTCAAGTATATTTATTCCGTTTACGTACGCTGCTCCCGATGTTGTGGAAAGATATCCCGTGAGGATATTCATAGTCGTACTCTTACCCGCGCCGTTAGGGCCGAGAAGTCCGACAATTTCTCCCTCTTCTATATGAAAGCTTACGTCATCAAGCGCGTAATTTGTGCCGTATCTCTTTACAAGATTTTCAACTCTGATCATTTTTCTATATCGGAGCAAGTCCGATTTCCTTTCAAAAGGTTAATAGTCGATAGCATCGCAGTTATATATTATACTATATAATTATAAACAAAGTATGAACAAAACAGGTTTATTTGCAACATAATTATAAATTTAACATTAAAATAAAGAGCGTCAGCGCTGAATTGCTTATTGACAAATCGTGGAAAGTGCAGTATAATAAATGGTAATTCATAAATAACACGGAGGACGTCAAAATGAGAGAAAACATTCTTTTGAAAACTAACGATCCCGAGGTCTACGCCGCAATTGAAAAGGAAACGGCAAGACAGAGGAATAAAATAGAGCTTATTGCTTCCGAGAACTTCGTTTCGGAAACCGTAATGGAAGCAAACGGAACGACCCTTACCAATAAATATGCCGAGGGCTATCCCTCAAAGAGATACTACGGCGGCTGCGAAAACGTAGACATCGTTGAAAACCTCGCAATCGAAAGAGCAAAGGAGCTTTTCGGAGCAGGCTATGCAAACGTTCAGCCTCACTCCGGTGCGCAGGCAAATATGGCGGTATTCTTTGCGCTTCTTGAGCCCGGAGATACCGTGCTTTCTATGAACCTTGCGCACGGAGGACACCTCTCTCACGGCTCGCCCGTAAATATGTCGGGTAAGTACTGGAACATCGTTCCCTACGGTGTAAGCAAGGAAGACGGAAGAATCAACTACGAAGAGGTAAGACAGCTTGCTCTTGAAAATAAGCCCAAGCTTATTCTTGCAGGTGCTTCCGCATATCCCAGAATCATTGATTTCAAAAAATTCAGAGAGATTGCTGACGAGGTCGGAGCATATCTTATGGTAGATATGGCGCACATCGCGGGTCTCGTTGCGGCAGGCGTTCACCCCTCGCCCGTTCCCTACGCTCACGTTACGACCACCACAACTCATAAGACCCTCAGAGGTCCGAGAGGCGGTCTTATCCTCACCAATGACGAGGAGCTTGCAAAGAGAATAAACAAGGCTATATTCCCCGGAATCCAGGGCGGCCCTCTTATGCACACGATTGCCGCTAAGGCGGTTTGCTTTGGCGAAGCTCTTAAACCCGAATTCACCGAATACGCAAAGAAGGTAGTCAGAAACTGCGCAGTTCTTGCAGAATGTCTCTCCAAGGCAGGCTTCGGTCTCGTTTCCGGCGGAACGGACAACCATCTCGTTCTCGTTGACCTCACCGGTATGAAGGTTGACACGGGTAAGGAAGCCGAGCACCTTCTCGATGAGATAGGCATTACCACTAACAAAAACGCAGTTCCCTTCGATACTCAGAAGCCCTTCGTAACCAGCGGTCTGCGTCTCGGTACTGCGGCAGTTACCTCACGCGGATTTGGCGAAGACGACATAAGAGAGGTTGCGGCTCTTATCACCCTCACCCTCACCGATTTTGAAAAGAATGCCGATGAGGTACGCGAAAGAGTAAAGGCTCTTTGCGAGAAATATCCCCTCTACGAATAATTTTTTCAGGAGTTCATATGAACGGCGAAATGAAAACGGTTTTCTCAGGCGTTCAGCCTTCGGGAAACCTGACGATAGGAAATTACCTCGGAGCTATCAAGAATTTTTCAAGCTTTCCCGAGGATTACAAGAAATTTTACTGTGTTGTCGACCTTCACGCAATTACGGTAAGGCAGGTGCCTGCCGACCTGCGCCGCAGAACCTACGAGACGCTTGCGCTTTATATGGCTTGCGGTCTTGACGAGACCAAGAATACTCTTTTCGTTCAGTCTCACGTTCCCGCGCACGCAGAGCTCGGTTGGATTCTCGACTGCTACACTATGTTCGGTGAGCTTTCGAGAATGACGCAGTTCAAGGACAAGAGCCTCAAAAACGCTCAGAACATAAACGCAGGTCTCTTCACCTACCCCGCTCTTATGGCGGCAGATATACTCCTCTATCAGACAGATATCGTTCCCGTAGGCATTGACCAGAAGCAACATCTTGAGCTTGCGCGTGACGTTGCTATGCGATTTAACCAGATATATTCGGACACCTTTACCGTTCCTGACGGCTATATAAGCACCGACACAATGAAAATCATGTCTCTTGCAGACCCGACCTCAAAGATGTCCAAATCCGATGAAAACCAGAACGCTGTCGTTTATATCCTTGATTCTAAGGACGATATAATCAGAAAGTTCAAAAGAGCAGTCACCGATTCGGACACCGAGATAAGATATTCCGAGGATAAGCCCGGTATCTCTAACCTTATGACCATATATAAAGCGTTTACGGGTAAGAGCTATGAGGAAATCGAAAAGGAATTTTCGGGCAAAGGATACGGAGACTTCAAGCTCGCAGTCGGTGAAGCAACGGCAGACGGGCTCCGCCCGGTAAGAGAAGAGTTTGCCCGCCTTATTGCAGACAAGGCTCACCTCGAAGCCGTTATGAAATCAGGCGCAGAAGATGCGGCTTACTTTGCTCACAAAACAATGAGAAAAGTTAGAAAAAAGATAGGTTTTGTAAATTAATATTTACATTAAGCCACAAAATAAACACATTTTTTGCCATATCAAGCCTTTGAACAAAGCAGCACAGCGGCAACGAAAAAAGAAGAAAACTTCAAATTTTCTTTCCCAAAAAATATATAACAAAAATGGCGAAGACGTTCAAACCTAAGCGTCTTCGCCATTTTGTTTTGTTTTTTGTTTGCTTTAATATCAAAAGCAGCGTATTTATTTTGCGGGTGTTCTGCTTTACCGTCAAACCTCAGCAGTCTCTTTTTCAAAAACGGAGCTGGGATTTTCCTTTTTTGCGGTGTAATGTCTTATAGCATACACCACTCCGTACACAGCCATAACGGCCGCAAAGAACACCAGGGGATTTATAAGCATAAGCGACCACTTGGGAATAACACCGTCCTCAACGAGACCGATATAGAAAGCGTCTTCTTTGAGGAAGAACCAGTTATGCTCATAAAGAATACAGCCGAGCTTTGCCCATAAGGTAATTGCCGCAAGAAGAACGGCGCCGTGCCAGCAGTTTTTGATTTCGGGCTTTACTATTCCCAAAGCAAGATTCAGTATTCCCCAAGCCATAAGAGCGCCGTGATAGAACATAGTTTGCACGGCAGTATAGCACCAGGGCTCACCGTCACCTATGCTTGCGGGATAGCAAATATACATCATCGGCGCAAGAATTGCAAATATTGCAACCGGCTCGGCAAATTTAGAAAGCTTCTTGTTAAACTGAACGAGAAAGGACAGAGGACACAAAGCAGTACAAATATGGAACGGGAGCTTATCGAGATTAATTCCGTCTCCGACAAAAGCACCGTCAACTACGCTTGCGTTGGAAAATTCGTGTATAAAGAAGTCGGATATGTAGGATATCATAACGAGAGCGGCAAGTATGGAAACCGCGCGCAGCCTTTTCTCGTAAGACCTTCCTCTCATAGCAAAGTATATTCCCACTACAGAGCCGAAAATAAGCAAAAGGTATACGATATGTGACACAGAAAACGGAGTTATTGAAATTCCCGTGTCGAAATGCGAATCCTTAAAAAGCTTGAAGAAAAATTCTCTCATAAAATCACTCCTTTTTATTTTTACCGATAATAGCTTTTATTTTAGAATACCAGCGCTCGCTTTCGGGCAAGCGAAGCTCAATCAAAGCGTAAATACCAAAAACGACCAAAACCAGAGCAAGTCCAAGAGGCACGGAGGAAATACCGATGCCGGGCACTTCAATAAGATAGAAGCCGTCAATTACCGAGATATCAAAAGCAGAGAAAAGAAGGTTTACCGTAACACCGCACGCAACAAAAATCAAAAATCCGAAAAGCATACTTACCGAATTGAAGATTCCCAGCTTTACGTATCTGCCAAAATAGAGATACAGACAACCGACAAGAAGCACCGAATGGCTTAAAAGCCCTTTTAAAACCTCGTAATCGAGAAGTGTCGGGTTTGAATCAAAATTATAATTGAAGACTATTCCGACCACCATACATACGCTTCCCACAAGGAAGCAAAATTCTGAAAGAACTCTGAAAACAACACCTCGCTTGTTTTCCAAAAAAGCCAGTATGAGAAACAGCCACATTATCACGTTGCACGGATACATCGGCAGAATATACGTGTTTCCCGTTTCTGCGTTGCCGCCTTCACTTAAATATTCGACAAGAAGAGCGCTGTAATGAATAAGCACGGTCAGTACAGCAACTGTTTTTAAAATCAGATTTTTGCCCTTCTCGCTTTTAATACGTTTGACAAAAACTAAAATCAGGAACACCGTCAAAGCTCCCGAAATCAGCATATACAGTATATGTTGTAAATTGAACATTTTTTTCAAAAACCATTTCCTTTTAATCTTACTATACGAGTTTAACATA
The DNA here is from genome assembly GCA_045594785.1 of Eubacteriales bacterium. Lineage (GTDB taxonomy): Bacteria > Bacillota > Clostridia > Oscillospirales > CAG-272 > UBA1740. The sequence goes on along the minus strand of JAZNZE010000047.1, from coordinate 30,358 downwards.
CAATTTTAAACAAATTACTACATTTTCATTTTTTTAATAATGTTTAAGAAAGAATGGGTGCTGTGTTTTTCACAATACCCATTGTTTTTATTCGGTTATATCTGAATGCGACAACCCATTTATTATTGCTTTTTCACATACAATACACTACCGAAGCAATTCTTTTCGCTGCTTCTGCAATAGAATCAATAATAACATACTCTCCTCTGTTATGAGTGAGGCCACCGCTCACCGCGATAGAATCCACGCAAGGAATTCCGCTGATTGTAACGTAAGCTGCATCAGAGCCGCCGTTACCGAATATGCCCGTAAGCTCGGGCATACCGTTTTCTCTGTATATTTCGTTCATTTTTTCAAGAAGAGCCAGATTTTTTTCCGAGCGCTCCATCGGAGGACGCGAGCTCACCTCTTCAATCTCACAACGGCAGCCCTCAACAAACGCTGTATTTGCCACACGCTCTACAGCCTTGTAGGCTTTCTCTCTCTCCTCAAGAGTGGCAAAGCGTATATCGGCGATGAACTCACATCTTTCGGGAACAACGTTAGGCGCGCTACCGCCGTTTATCATTCCGCAATTGCAGGTAATGCCGCTTGAATCCTTCATTTTTTCGAGCTCAATAATCTTATGAGCCGCTTCCGCTATAGCGTTAGCGCCGTTATAACAGAATGCCGAATGAGCCGCCGTTCCAAAAACAGTCAGCCTAAGACGCATAATTCCCTTTCTGACAAGCACGGCAGTATTTTTGCCAATCGCCTCAGCATTCAGAAAAGCCGCTGCTCCTTTAGCCTTTTCGCATATGTATTTAATCGTTTCCTTGCCGCTTGGCATACTGCTTTTTTCTTCATCTGACTGAAGTAAAAGCAAAATCGGCCGATCCTTAAATCCGCAAAGACAAAGAGCCTCAGCCGCAAGAAAAGCCGCCACTATTCCTCCCTTACAGTCTGTCACACCCGGACCGTACATACGCCCGTTTTCGCGTCTTACAATGGGCTGTTCTCCGAAAGAGCCTACGGGGTGTACGGTATCCATATGCCCGGAAACTGCAATGGGCGCTTTGGTTGCATCGGGATTTACCGTGATACAAATTGCATCTCCCGACACCCTCTGTGCGCAAATATCAACCTTCCAACCCCTCTTCTTTGCATACTCTGTAAAATAACGTCCTACCCTGTCCACGCCTTCTTTACAGTCTGTAGGACTTTCAATGCTGCAGACGTCTTCAAGCATATCTGTAAACCTGTTTTTTATCTCGTCAATCTTTTGAAAAAGCCCATCACATCTCACTATAAATTACCGTCCTTGTTCTGTTTTTAATAATTATAGCAGTTATTTTTAATAAGAGCAATAGGAAAATGAAATATCAAAGCAAAAGAGGACACGCAAGGTGTCCTAAAATAAGATTTTAGAGCGTGATTTCCTAGCACAATTTTCTTACGAAAATTCGTGCTGCAAAAGCGGACTTGTGGGGCTTGAGAAAATCCGTGAACGGATTATCTCGTTAAGAATGCTTCACGGAAGCATTCTTACACGAAGTCCGAGAGTACCGCTCCAAAGCAAAAGAGGACACACAAGGTGTCCTCTTTTGTTTTGGAGCGGATTACGGGGCTCGAACCCGCCACCTCCACCTTGGCAAGGTGGCGCTCTACCAAATGAGCTAAATCCGCGTAGTTGATTTTAAGAAGTATGGCGACTCGGATGGGGCTCGAACCCACGACCTCTAGCGTGACAGGCTAGCGCTCTAACCAACTGAGCTACCAAGCCATTAACTTCTTATTTGGCTGCCCGACCTTCCGGGCTGGAAAGTACAGTGGCTCTTGTGTATTCCTCGCTTAGCTCGGAAAACACGTCTAAAATGCTCCGCATTTTGCTGAACCCACAGGTTCGAGCGATTTCTCTCTACGAACACTGCTGTGCCGACCTGCTTTTATAAAAATGGTGGAAAGTACAGGGCTCGAACCTGTGACCCTCTGCTTGTAAGGCAGATGCTCTCCCAACTGAGCTAACCTTCCATCGTGCAATCTATTATAGCAAAGGTTTTAAGCTTTGTCAAGTGCTATGTTAAAAATTCTTAAAAATGAATTTATTTACATTTTTTGATTGAACAATCTCAAAAATAGTGCTAAAATGTTCCTTGTAATTTATTTTGAAAGACGGAAACCGCAATGCCAAAAGAAATCGAACGCACAAATTTTCAATCAAAGAAAGAAGAAAAAATCAACGCCGCCACTCACATCATAAGCGCACTTCTTGCCGTACTCGGAACGGCTCTTCTTATAGTAAAATGCTCTGATATGGGTGCTCTTGCAATAGTAAGTGCAGCTCTCTACGGAGCTTCTATGATAACGCTTTATTCCGCGTCATCGACTTATCACTTAGTCAGAAACGGAACGAGAGCAAAGGTGTTTTTGCAAAAATTCGACCACGCATCTATATTTTTACTCATAACCGGAACTTATATACCGGGTTGCTGGGTTTCTATGGGCGGAGTTGTCGGCTGGGTAGTATTTGCACTTGTTGCAGGCTGCGGAATTGTCGGAATCGTGCTCAACTGCATAGACGTAAAAAGATTCTCCAAAATATGTCTTATTCTCTACATAGTTGCCGGCTGGACGATAGCGGCAGCTCTCTATCCTTACTATAAAGCAGTGGGCGCGATGGGAATTCTTTTCCTGGTTCTCGGCGGACTTCTTTACACCGGCGGAATTTTCTTCTACAAGAAAAAGAAAACGCCTTATATGCACGCTGTCTGGCATATTTTCGTAACGCTTGCAAGCGTTATGCATTACGTAATGATATACTTCTACTGCTACTGAGCTTTTATAAAAAATACTGTATTTTTTGAAAAAAGTATTGACAAAGCCAATTCTTTTTGTTATAATAACATTCGCTGAGCGGGAATACCTGCGAAAGCGTGCTGCTATGGCTCAGTTGGTAGAGCACATCCTTGGTAAGGATGAGGTCCCCAGTTCGAATCTGGGTAGCAGCTCCAAAAACAAAAGACCGATCCTTGTGGTCGGTCTTTTGCTTTTGTCGTTACTTCCTTCTCGGGCTGGGTTTTGCCGCCAGGCAAAATCCGGTTCGCAACCCTCGCTTCGCGCACAGCGCGAAGGCGGTATCTGGGTTTGCGCCTTGGGCGCAATCTTGTTCGCTCTATGCTGCACTCAAGCTTTTTGGAGTATGCTTTTTTGGGGTATTCTTTTTCCCTATTTATATTGACAAACCTACTTTACTGTGCTAAAATTCTATTTACGAAAACAAAAAAGAGGACAGGACAATGTCACACAAGCAAAATCTTCACGTTCACTCTACCTTTTGCGATGGCAGAGACACTCCCACCGAAATGATAGAGGAAGCAATCTCGCGCGGCTTCGATTCACTCGGCTTTTCTATGCACTCTCGCGTCCCCTATTCATATATGAGCATCTCTCTTGAGAGAATAGAGGAGTACAAAAAAGAGATAACCCGATTGAAAGACGTGTATAAAGACAAACTACCCCTTTTTCTCGGAATAGAGCACGACTTTTATTCCGAATCCTCTCCGTACGGATTTGATTATAACCTTATAGCCGTTCACTACTTAAAAACGAAAAACGGAATTCTCGGCTTTGACGGCGGTCTTGAAAGCACCGTAAAGTACATAGACGAAAACTTTGACGGAGACGGAATGGCCTTTGCAAAATGCTATTACGAAACCCTCGCCATCTCTGCCGATAAAGATAAATTTGATATTATCGCCCATATAGACCTCGTCACCAAGAACAACGAAAAGGGCAATTTTTTTGACGAGGACTCCAAAGAATACCTTGGCTATGCGCTTGATGCGATAGACGCCCTCAAGGGTAAAGTCCCCTTCTTTGAGGTTAATACCGGTGCTGTGGCAAGAGGCTACAGAAGCTCTCACTATCCCAAAATGGAGCTGCTCAAGAGACTTCGGGAGCTTGGATTCGGAGCGACAATAAGCACCGACTGTCACAATAAGGTCTTCCTCGATTTTGCCTTTGATGAGGCACGTGAGCTTCTTCTCGAGGCGGGCTTCAAATCAAAATTCGTGCTTACCGAAAATGGCTTTGCGGAGGTTGGCTTATGAACGCGATAAGCATAGTAATGCTTGCCTTTGCTCTTATCGGAGCGCTGGACCGAATTTGCGGCAACAGGCTCGGACTCGGCAAGGAATTTGAAAGAGGCTTTTCGCTTCTCGGTCCTATGGCGCTTTCAATGATAGGAATGACGGTTATCGCCCCTGCGCTCGGTGTTTGGCTGGAGCCGTTTTTCGAGGGCTTTTACAACCTGTTTGGCATAGACCCCTCTATTATCCCCGCTTCCCTTTTTGCAAACGATATGGGCGGCACTCCTCTTGCAATGGCAGTTATGAAGGATTCTGAGATTGGTATGTACAATGCGCTTGTAGTGTCATCGCTTATGGGCGCGGTAATATCCTTCACAATACCTTTTGGCGCAGCAATTGTAAACAAAACGCAACATAAAGAGCTGTTTTTCGGTTTTTTGTGCGGAATCGTAGCAATCCCTATAGGTTGCTTCATTTCAGGACTTACGCTCGGTATAGGATTTTTTAAACTGCTCCTGACCCTGCTTCCGCTTATTTTGCTTTCGATAATTATAGCTATCGGGCTCGTATTTGCCTCGAAGATTACCATTAAGATTTTCCGAGGATTCGGCTTCTTTATGACGGCTCTTATCACGGTAGGGCTTGCGCTGGGGATTTTCACCGAGGTTTCGGGTATCGTAGTAAGCGAGCACTTTGCAAGCATTCACGATGGCGCAAAAATCTGCTTCAACGCAAGTATATTCCTCGCGGGCGCATTTCCTTTTATGTTTATCGTTTCAAAGCTCCTCGCAAAGCCTATGTCCATGCTTGGCAAAAAGCTAGGAATCAACGTGGCAAGCGCAGTCTGCCTTCTTCCTAACCTTGTAACCAACGCGACTACCTTCGGTATGATGAAGGATATGGACAAAAAGGGCGCCGTTCTCAACTCAGCTCTCGCCGTAACGGTTTCTTGGACCTTCGGCAGCCACCTCGGATTTACTATGTCATATGACGAAGCCTACGCGCTTCCTATGATAATAGCGAAGCTCGCTTCGGGAATAGCGGCAATTGTTCTGGCTCTGCTCATATATAAAGAAGCTCCCGAGGCAGAAATAGAACAAAAGCAAAACACGTTAGGTACAAACGATTGATTTGAGGCTATTGTATTCAGGCACAACCGAATAAAAATGATGGGTATTGTGAAAAAACACAGTACCCATCTATTATTATATTGAGCAAAATAAGATTGAAAAATCTATGCTTTTCTAATTTTGCTGCTCTTATATATTAAATACATTTTCACCGGAAAAAAGCGGTTCTGAGAGCTTTCCGTATCTGAAGACTGCCTCTACTCCTTCCGGAACCGTTATTTTGAAGCGAATACCGTCACAATTCTTTTCATAGCTCACCGCAACCACACCGCTCGGTATCTCTATACTTCCGGACATTCTGCCAAATTCGGAAACCGCCTGCGGCTCTATCACTAGCGAGCGGTATCCTGCGCTTTCTTTAGGCTGCCTGATACCGAGAAGATGCTCAAAAAAGTACGCAACGGGAGCTCCGAACATAGGGTGACTGTGCGAACGGCTGCGGCTTGAATCCCAGTATTCATGAAAGGTCGTAGCTCCGTCCCTTCTCCACCTCTCATAGCCCTGTCTGCCGTCACTTGTAAGAAGCTTTACCGCGAGCTCACCGTCACCGTTCTCAAAGAGAACTCGGGTCAGCACGTCCGTTGCAAAAATACCCGTATCAAAAGCTCCGACCTTCTTATAATAATCCACGAGCCCCTCATAAGTGTCTCGGGACTGAGAATAGACCCCGCGATATATCATTCCAAGGTCAACCGCAAACGCATTTGCGCCTTGAGCGTTATTCATAAAGCTGCCGTCAAAGGTATTGTAATAAGCTGCCTTAATCGCGCGCTTATGAAGTTCTGCCTTCCCCTCGTATTCCGAGATATCTTCGCCTTTTCCTATAATACACGCAATTTCCGAAAGTCTTATAAGAGCCCTTACCAAAAAGTAGGTATTAACGAATGCAGGCGGAATAATAAACTGCTGATTTTTCGTAGTAACGTCTCTGTCGGGATACAGCACGTACGGAGCGCACCATTCGCCAAGGCACCACCTGCCCTTGTTTTTCGTTACAAGTCCAAACTCACAGCGGCTCTCGAGAAAATCTATAAAGAGGCGCATATTCTCATAATATTTACGGAGAATTTCCTTATCCCCAAAATGCTTGTACAGCTGATACGGAACCTCTATTATCGCCGAGCCCCAACCGCCCGGACCGCCTCCCGCCGCCATATAAGGCGCAGTATACTGAATACGACCGCTTAGACTGTCCTGTGAATCGGCAATATCCCGAAGCCACTTTTCGTAGAAGGCTCTCGAATCGAAGCAAAAGAGAGCCGCATTACAGGTAAGCTGACCGTCACCCGTGTAGCCAAGTCTTTCTATATGAGGGCAATCAGAGGGGTGCCCTGTGTGCATATTGCAAAGCATTGTGTGCATAAACGTCTTATAAGTCCAGTTCAGCGTTTCATTATCACATTCAAAGCTGGAAGAAATTTTGACATCGGAATGAACTACGCTGACGGATACGGGAGAGGCGTTTCCGATAATTTCAAAGTAACGGAAGCCAAACCAAGTGAACTGCGGTTTTACGGTTTTCCCGGTTCCGTCCGATATGACCTCAAAGCGCTGATTATGTGCATGCGCAGCGTCAAGAGCTCCGTCAGCCGAAAGCTCCTCGGAAAATAGCACGGTGACCTTATCGCCCTTCTCTGCAAAAATCTTCAGCACCGGATATCCCGTAGTATTCTCACCGCAGTCGTAAATAATCCCCGAAGCTCCTCTGCCAACCTCGCGTACGCGAAGCGTGTCTATAAGCTTATCAGTCGGACAATCGGTGGAAAGATATTCGGTTTTTAGCTGCTCCGTTATAGTGGCAAAGCTCCACTCGCTATCGTCAAAATCAGAGCCAAAGCAGATATCAAAGCGCAACAGATTCTGTTGCTCGTGCGTGGTAAAGCCATAATCATTTATATAGCTTTTTCCGATTTTAGAGCTTTCGTCAGAAACATAGGTCTTAACCGAACCGTCAGCCTCCTCGGAAAATATACAGTAAATAGCCTTAGGCAAGCCGAAGGTGCGTTCTTTGTGAGTATACCAGCCGCCGCCAAAATGAATGGCAAGGGTATTCTCGCCCACTCTTACGAACTCGGTAATATCAAAGCTCGGTACGTATATCCTGTGCCCCGAAAGCACCTCGCCCTCAGGGTCGCATCCGGCCTCATAATCAGACGAAAGAGGAAGAAAGGTATCCGCATTTATGCAAACTCCGTTAACGTAGCACTTAAAAAAGCCAAGACCGAGAACGTTAATCGTTACTTTTCTTAGAAAAGAAAGCTGAAATTTCGAGCGCAAGATAAAAAAATCATTCGCACCTCGCTCGGCAGCGCCAACCCATTTTGCATCTTTAAAAAAAGCTTCACAAGTCATTTTTTGCTCCTAAAAATTATTCAAAGCAAAGCATTTGCGTTTTATACGTTCATTTGTCTGCCATTCACGTAAACCGCTTTCACTTTTACGTTTTCGTCAAAAAGCAGAAAATCCGCATCCTTACCTACTTCGATAGAACCCTTCTTTTCACCAAGTCCGAGATAGCGCGCGGGAGTAAGGCTTGCCATTTTAACAGCCTCGGAAAGAGAAACCTCTGCAAGATTTACCATAGTCCTTATAAGTCTGTCGGTGGTTGCTATGCTTCCCGCAAAGCATTCTCTTGACGGAACCTTTGCAACACCGTCCTCCACAACGATAGGCTTGCCCATCTGTGAATAATACTGCTTACCGTCATTCTCCTCTACTCCCGAAGCGGATATACCGTCAGTTATGAGCATAATTCTGTCAGAGCCCTTAACCTTGTAAATAAGCTTAAGAAGCGGCTCGGGCAGATGGCAGCCGTCTGCTATTACCTCTACGAAAACATCGTCAAAAAGGTATCCTGCCTCAACAGTACCTGCATATCTGTAAGCATTTTTTCTTCTGACAGTCGTGGTAAGAGAATAAAAGTGAGTTATGGAATTTGTTCCGGCGTCTCTTGCCGCCGCAAAATCCTCAAAGTAGGCATCGCTGTGTCCCACCGCGGTAAGAATTCCTCTGCCCGTCAGCTCCTTTACCATTTCTATAGCGCCGGGAAGCTCGGGAGCAAGCGCCCATCTTCTGATATTCGGGAACGCCTCAAGAATTTCAAGATATTCCTCTCTGTCGGGGTTTCTTATATATCCCGCAGGCATAGCACCGCAGGCATTGGGCGAAAGGTAGGGCCCTTCCAGGTGAAGACCGAGGAAGTTCGGACGCTCGGAGCATTTTTTCTCATAACCGTTAATGCCGGAAAGAGCCTTGAAGATAACCTCCTTCGGAGCTGCTGAAATCGAGGGCGTCATAGAGGTAGTTCCGTGGCGCATATGCATTTTGCAGGTTGCGTCAATCTGCTCATACTCACCCGACATAAAATATCCACCGTCTCCGCCGTGAATATGTACGTCAATAAATCCGGGAGAAAGGTAAAGACCGCCTACGTCAATTACCTCGTCACATTCATTTTTTGTATAACCGTTTTCATATACATCGGTTATCCTTTCACCGTCAATTCTGACAGCGCCGTCAATAATTCTGTCGGGCAAAATAACCTTAGCGTTTATAAAAAGCTTAGACATAACTTTTCTCCTTTATCAGATAAGTGATGCGCCCGCCTCGTCTGTATAAAGGGTTGCACCACCCTTATGAGTACGAACTATAGAAGCGGGAACCATCTCGTCAACAGGGCCGAGAACGGTATCGTGGATAGCCTTTGCCTTAAGAGCTGTAGGCACTACGAGCATCATTTTAGGAGCGCGCATCATAATCGGAACCGTAAGAGTATAAGCGTGAGTGGGTACAAGGTCAATCGAAGCAAAGCAGCCGTCATTAACCTGCTGATTGCGGCAAACCTCGTCAAGCTTTGCAATCTTTATATTCTCGGGGTCGTCAAACTTTGCAACACCGGGGTCGTTGAATGCAATATGACCATTCTCGCCTATTCCCATAAAAATTATATCGGTTGGGTGGGAGAGAAGAAGCTGCTCGTATCTCTTGCACTCAGCCTCGGGGCTTTCATTCTGACCGTTCATACAGTATACAGCCTTGAAGGGAACGAGGTCGAATATAGCACGGCGAAGAAAGTTTGCAAATCCCTGAGGAGCGTCCTCGCTAAGTCCTATGTACTCGTCCATATGGAATGCGTTTACACGCGTCCAGTCAACGTCTTCCTTTATAAGCGCTGCAAGAAAATCGTTCTGCGAGGGTGCTGCGGCAAAGATTATATTTACTTCACCCTTCTCGCGTATAACCTCGTTTATCCAAGCCGCGCCCTCTTTCGCTGCCGCAAGCCCCATATTAGCTCTATTGTCGAACACTCTGACGGTAAGCTCGTCTTTTTTGAAATTTCTGATTTCTGCCATTTTGTTATATCTCCTTATAATTATAATTTAATTAATAATTGCAATCTTAAGTTTACAAAAACATCAAATTCCCGCTTCGTTCAGTCTTTTAATCCGTTCAGGTGTAAGATTTAATTTAAGCGAAGCTATCGTTTCGTCAAGCTGCTCTTTTTTACTTGTGGCAACTATCGGCAATACTTTTGGACGGTGAGAAAGAAGCCATGCGTAAACCACCTGCGAAGCGGTTGCGCCTATCTCTTCTGCCACCTCGTCAAGCACCTTCAATCTATTATCCGAGTCCTGCCACACGTATTTTTCATCAAGCACTTTCGTGCGGTTTCCGTAGTATCCCTTGAGAAGAGGTGAATAGGCGATTGGCTGTATTCGATTTTTTTCGCACACCCTAAAAACTTTATCGTCTGCCACAGCCTGCCTCATAAAATCGGCATCGGGCCTCGGTCTTAAATATGAAAACTTATTCTGTAGGCAAAGAATTTTTTCAAATCCGCATTTTTTTGCAGCATCGCACGCTTCGCTAAGTCTCTCAGAAGTAAAATTGCTCAGCCCTATATATCTTATTTTTCCCTCTTTGACAAGGTTGGTAAGCGCGCCCAGCGATTCCTCGAATGGTGTCTTTCTATCGTCCATGTGGAGATAATAAAGGTCTATATAATCGGTTTTGAGTCTAAGAAGACTCTTTTCGCACTCTGCCTTTATCTGAGCTTTACTTGTTCCTATCTCTATTCCCGGATAAGCAAACCCTACCTTACTTGCAATAACAAAATCCTCGCGCCTCTTGCCTTCTTTAAGCCAGTCTCCTATAAGACGTTCGCTTATTCCGTCCTCGAATTTGTCTATATCCTTGCCATAAAGATCGAGCCCGGGGGCTTCGCGCCTTGTATAAACGTTTGCGGTATCGATAAAATTACCGCCTGCCTCGGCATATCGGTTAAGGGTATCAAGCGAGGCTTCCCTCGGCTCTTTCCAGCCGAAATTCATACTTCCGAGGCAAAATTCACTTACTAAAAGCTCACTATCTCCAAGACGAATTTTATCTATCATAATTCTTCCATTCTATGTTAATTTTCATTATAATACTCGTTTCCTCTGACGAAAACTCGCTTTACCCTAACGTCACCGTCAAAGATAACAAGGTCGGCATCCTTACCTACCTCAATCGAACCCTTACAGTCAAAAACACCGAGATGGCGCGCAGGATTTGCCGATGCCATTCTTACCGTGTGAACGAGCGATGCTCCGCTAAGGCTATGCATAGTTCTTACAACCCTATCCATAGTGGCTATACTGCCGGCAAATGCATCTCTTGACGGCATCATTGCAACTCCGTTTTCCACTACTATAGGATCACCTAGCCAAGTGTAATGTGGCTTATCGTTGCTTTCAACTCCGCCTGCAGAGGTCGCATCTGTTATAAGTATTACCTTGTCAGGTCCTTTAATCTTGTAAATAAGCTTAAGCAGTGCCTCGGGAAGATGGCAGCCGTCAGCAATAACCTCAACCCACATACCGTCGTGAAGGTATGCCGCTTCAAGTGTTCCTGCATATCTGTAAGCGTTTTTTCGCCTTACAGTGCTTGTAAGCGAATAGAGATGGGTTACGCATCTTATACCCTTCCCATAGACCTTCATTACGTCATCGTAATAGGCATCGCTGTGACCTATAGAGCCAATTATTCCTCTCCTTATAAGCTCATCTGCAAGTTTTTCTGCACCTTCAAGCTCGGGAGCGAATGCCATACGCACGATTTCGGGATAGGTATCAAAAAGATAGTTATATTCATCGGGATCGGGGGAGCGAACGTAGCCGGGAGGCATAGCTCCGCAGCATAAAGGCGAGAGATACGGACCTTCAAGGTCCACACCAAGAAAGTCGGGACGCACTCCATCTTCCTTTACATATCTGCGTATTCCCTCGATAGCCTCGACTATTCTATCTCTCGGCATGGTTGCAATACAATAGGTCATAGCGGTAGTTCCGTGCTTCAAGTGCATTTTTACAGCTCTGTCTATTGCCTCGCTGTTTCCATCAGAGAAATATGCACCACCGCCACCGTGAACGTGAATATCTATGAACCCGGGCGAGAGATAAAGCCCACCGACGTCAACTATCTCATCGTCTGTATTTTTTTCATATGCGCCCTCGTAAATATCCTTGATTTTTCCGTCAAGGACTCTAAGCGCACCGTTTTCAATTATTCTGTCAAACAGAATGATTTTGGCATTTATAAACAACGTGCTTTTCATTATGAATTCCTATTTACGCAAAGTAGTGCTGCGCCCGATTTCAGCTCGGCTTCACCCGAGAAAAGCTCAAATCCGGCAGGAAGATGGGGAGATATACTTTCCTCTCCGATATTCAAAATAAGCAGGTATTCAGCTCCGTCAGCACCCACAACGCTTGCTCCGTAAAGATCATTATTATCGGTTACGTATGGCTTCATAGTCTTTGCCATTTTTTCGGTTTCTGCTTTCGTTCCGATATTTACGGCAAAGGCACATCTGTATACTTCGTCACCCGGATTAAACCACTTAGCCTCATCTGCGTATCCTGCAACGATATCGTTACAATAGAGAGTTCCATAGCCCTCTCTGTTTGAGTCCTGAGTTTCACCGATAATTATATCTATCTGTCTTCGCTTTGGTGCTTTGAGGGTAAGAGCGTCGAGAGAAGCGATGCCCATTTTGTTTTCAATATTGACGTATTTTCCTGCCAACACGTTCTTTTCCTCAGCAAATCTGCCGCCCTTAAGCGAAAAATCGGAGCATTCTGTATAGTAGCTTCTTTCGTTTCCGTTATAAAGGTCATTGGGAATTCTAAGCATAACGCTTGCATAAGAGCGTTCGTAAATTCTATTCGGTGAAACCGCCCTCTGCACAGAAATTGCGGTTGCATCATCAGGTAAGACTGCGTAAGCTATAGTCTTTACGGCAGGTGTATCAAATCTGTAGCCCTCGCAGTAAAAGCGCTTACTTTCCGATGAACTCTTGCCGTAGGTGAGAAATCCGCCCTTAAAGGTGTGCTCGTGATGCTCTAAAATAACGTCTGCATTCATCGCGCCAAAGGAGCGCGCCTGACCTGTCATATTCTGCTGCCACTCGGCAAGAGTGCTTTCTTTTGAGGGAATATAGGTTGCCGTAGGTCTCTCTCCCGCAATCCAAGTAAACGAAGCCTTTCTCTTCTCGCTTTTTGCAAGAAGGCTTCCGTGATAGGGATCGTACCACTCACTATATTCCTCGCTCTTAGTCTTGCCGCCCAACTCATAATTTCTCTTCCATCGGCCTACCATTGTGAGCGTGCAGGCTCTGTCGGAGTCTAAGCGTGTAAAATAATACGGAGTGTCTTTGAGCATAAAATCAAGTCTGTCAGAAAGAAAGGAGCCGTCACCGTTATTGATAAACTCTTTTTCAATCTGCGAAAGCCACCCCTCAATAAGTCCGTCACAGTCTATGCCGTATCGTTCAGACATAAACGCCCACATAGGAAGAGCATAGTCCTGGCAATAACAGTATCTCACTCTTGTATCACCGCCGATTCTCCAGAGTCTGCCGTCATCAAACGTGCAGCTTCGGATAAGCTTCCATGCATCGAGAACGTGATGGTCAAGCGCCTCGGGCAGCTCAACCCCTCTGTCTCTGCACCAGAAGTAAAGCATGGCAAGATTGCTAAGGCATATAACCATATAGCCGACGTTCATATAATGATGATGGTCGCAAGCCATAGTGTCAAAGAGGTTAGCGCCCACAAAAGCTTCTTTCACCTTAATTCCGTTGTAAACAACCTCTGAAAACTCATCAGACTCGCAGGAAAGTCCGTTTATTATAAACCTCGTTGCCTTTTCCTTATAAGCCTCAGCGTTAGGGGCATCGGGATACATACACGCAGTTTGATAAAGAAGCGCGCCGTTCCAGATATTCGATTCGGGGTGATTGTTTTCAATAAGTCCTGCTGTTATCTCGTATTCAAAAAGCAAAAAGTCTGCCTCGGATATAAAAACTCTCCTGATTGCCGCCTTATCTAAATCGGTGAGCTCTCCCCATACGGAATTTACTGCGTGCATCATTCTGGCAGTTCCCAGGGTGCTTATCCAGTTATGTCCCCACTTTTTTCCGTCAGTCATATGATACGAGCCTGTGAGGTGGCTTTCAAGAGTAAAGCGAAGCATCGCAATCCCCTGCGCTCTTACCGCCTCTGCCGTAAGTCCGCTATCGCTCCAGTCAATAGACGGCTCATAAGAAGCGGTAATAAATGCCGCAAGAGCCTTTTGATTTGTCTGCATTCCCCATGAATTACCGCCCGCATTCGAACCGAGTCCGTAGCAAGTAAGCTCGGGGCGTTCGGGATACGTATATAAAAATCTTTGCGAATAAACTATCCAGTCCTTGATATGCTTAAAAAATGCCGCAGAGTCAAGCATTTCATAAACCAACCTTTTTTAAAAATATTTTCACCTCTATTTTACCATTGTTATTTGTGAAATAAAATTACAAAAAAATCCATAAATATTACAGAAAATGCTTTACATTTTTCTGAAACTGTGTTATACTCTCTCTATGAACGAATACACAAAAGCTTTAAAAAATCTAACCACTATAGTCACCAAAAATCTTGACGGCTTTATATTCTCCTACCGAATAAACAATCCCGAGCCGGGAGCGACTAATATTCCACGTCACGTTCACCCATACTACGAACTTATGTATATTGACGGCGGTGAGGTTGAATTTATGGTTGAAAACAGAAGGTACGTTCTTAAGAAGGGAGACGTGCTGATAATAAAGCCCGCCGAGTATCACTACGCGCGCCGTCTTTTTTCCGTACCGTACGCAAGGTACTGCATAGCCTTTTCTCCCGAATTTACCTTTGATAAAAGCTTCACCGAAAACCTGCTTACCAAGGGTGAAAAGTTTTCGGTAAGCGAGGAGAGCAACTTTGCCTATCTTGCAAAGGTATTAAGAAAAAAGGCAGAGACGACAAGCGAGCACGACGTGGTTTTTTTTCGCAGCATAATAGACGCTATGCTGATTTCTCTATGTGATGCCAAGCCGGAAAAATCCGGAATTGTCACAGGAGAAAACAACTTTCAAAGAATACTCAGCTACATAAATCTGCATCTTACAACTATACAATCGGTTGATGATATTGCAAGCACGATGTTTTTTTCAAAATCCTATATAATGCACCTCTTCAAATCCGAATTGCACGTCGGCGTTATGCAGTATATAAGAAATAAAAAAATCCTTCTTGCTCATCAGAAAATCAGAAAGGGAGAGAAGCCTACCGAGGTATACGCAACCTGCGGCTTCAGTAATTACCCAAGCTTTTACCGAGCCTATACCGCCTATTTCGGCACTTCACCGAAGTGCGCCAAAAACCTTGAATAAAGAAGAGGGGGCTGGCGCATTTAGGCAGAACCAAATAAAAAACGGCAGAAGCATTAGTTTCTGTCGTTTTTTATGCAAATTTAAATGAATCAAGGTTGAAAACCTATGGTTTTCTCCATTTTATTCAAGTTTTTTATTTTATCCTCGTTTCCTCGCTCAGCGTACCTTTGTACGCTTCTCGTTCGTCAGCCAAGGATTTCTGCTCTAAATCCGTTCGCCCCACAAGGCTAGCTCATTAAGAATTCGCTAATTCTGTATTTCTCACTCTTTTTTCTTTGCTTTTGCCTTGATTTTGTTGAATTCTTAATGAGCTAGTCCCTTTTCATATAAAAACTATTTCTTCTTTTTGTTGAAATCAAACTCGGGGCTGAGCTCCATTCCTCTCTCATCACATATCATATTCGTGCCTTCCTTGCACTCGATTCCGTATATAGAAACGTTCTTCATTGCGCCGGCAAGCTTAACTCCGTTCACTCCTGCGCTATATATGTTTCTTGCCGTAATGTTATAGGTTTCGTCCTCGGTTGCGTGGCGGGAGCCGTACATATGATTATCGCCTATTTTGACAGCGTTAAAGGTACGAATACAGTGGGGGCAGGTCTCAGAACGGTCGTAAACACCGTCAATAAGGATATCGTGAAGCTTTGTGCCGCCCTGGTTGAGAAGTCTTACCATCGAGCAAAATGATGCCGTGCGGATATTTCTTATCTCAACGTTATAGATGTCAAACGGCACGCCCTCAACGCTGAGTGATTTACCCTCGTATCCCTCTCCGAGCGCGGTAAGCGCTACGGTATCGTCTTCGATAAAGCCTGTGATATTTTCTATTTTTATATCGTGGCAGCCTATGCGAAGGTCTACTCCGTCACTGTTTTTTACGAGAACCTCTTCGTATTTATCATAGTCAAGGCAATGATATTCCTTTCCGTTTTCGTCAATCGCGGTATCGTTTGAGCAGAACTCAATATTTCCTACGTATCCGTTACTTGCGAAAATAAAGGTAAGTGCCCACCAGCGCTGATTTATTACTTTAACATCACTTATCGAAAAGCCGTCAACGTTACAGAAAATAAGAGGATTATTATTCCACATTGAAGGATAGCCGTTTTTGTTTGCGGTTCTTTCGGTAAGACCGTTGAAGCTGCCGCCGTCAATGATAGCCATACCTCTGCCCTTGATATTTATATTTCTGTCCGTGCCCTCGAGAGTGCGTCCGATTTCTGTTCCGTAATGCTCGTTTAAGAACATATTTGAAAACACACCGTCAGCCATTCGGAGATGGCAGTTTTCAAGTATAAGGGTGATATTTGACGGAAGCCTTACGGCTCTGTCAATCTCCCAATATCCCGTTATTTTTGCAGTGCGGCAGCCGTTCTCGATAGCCTTTGCTATCTCGGCATCTATATAATCTGCACCGCCCTTCTTAAATCCTGTAACCAGCATTTTTTCTCCTTATTTCTTAAATTCTATAATTTCAAGAGCGCAAGAGTCAAGAAGCTTGGTTATCTTCTCGTTCTTGTAGATTATTATAGCTTCCTGTCTTACGTTGAAATCGCTGTTGAAGAGGTAAAGCTTGTAGCTGTCATCACTCTCGTATACGGCAAACCTAAGCTTATCCGAGCCGATAACCTTAATGTCCGCAGTTCTGTGAGAAGCCGAAAGAATCTGCTTTACGACCATCTTATAAAGCGGGAATACCTCGGGAGCACCGGGATACTCGCTGTTTGCCATAAATATAACGTGACCGTCACCGTACTTATTCTCGGTAAGAATAGGCACAAGACTCATATCGGTTATCTCGGTAGAATCCATATCTGAATCAGGGTCCCCCTCCGTAGTCTTAGGTCTGCCGAAGGTATCAGAAAGGTAGCAGGTGGGAGTTGCGGTTGTGGGATTAATCTGAACGTAATCGGTATATCCTGCACTCCACGCGGGGTCGCACATAAGAGTTTTCGTTCCGGGATACATCATACCGTCTATAGTGCTGTATTTTACAAACTTATATCCGTCATTAGAATTGAAGGTCTTATCACTTAATCTTACACCGAGAAGCTCCTCAAGACCGTCAACGAAGTTACCCTTCTCTGCTCTGTCAACGCTGTCGCGCATATGAGCCGCGGTGATAAAGAGCTTACCGCCGCCCTTTACGTATGCCTTTAGCGTTTCGACTATCTCGGGTGTCATAGTGTTCCAGCCGCAGAAGATTACCCATTCGTACTGCTGCATAACGTCAAGAGGCGTGGTTGCGGGAATAACGTCATACTGACCGTAGCCGGGAGCGCAGCTGTAATCGTAGTCACCGAAGTTCTTGCCGTCATTCCACTCGCACGAATGATAAACCTCGTCAAGAATTCTGTATGAGAACTCGGGAGCTGCAAAGCCCCATTTTTTATCGTAATACTGTCCCCAAAGCGAAGAGCCGTTACCGTATGCAAAGCCGTCAAGGTTACCCTGAACGAAGGCTACCTTGGTTATAGGTCCGTTTTTGCCGGGGCGGATATCCTTATTACAGAAATTAGCAAAATCGGTTGCTTCCTTAAGGTAAGAAGCGGGAAGAGCCTCACCCTCGGGAATTACCTTATCAACGTGGGAATGAATCTCGCGGAATCCCGATTCAAGACAAACGTAGTCATATCCGCCAAGATAAAGGGTATAATATTCGGAAGTAAACCTCTTCTCTTTAAGAGGGTCAAACTGATGGTATCCGCCGTAGAATTCGTGAGCAAGCCAAGCTCCGAGAGCTTCTTTTTTATATGCTCTGTGAGCGCCTCTGCCGAACGCCATTATCTGCTCCATATTTCTCGGAGCAACCTCAACTATTCCCTCGTCAACACCTGCCTCAAAGTCAAGAGGAAGGAAGGCAACTGCTTGGGTTGAAAGAATTGTGCCAACCTCATGCTCCCGAAGCAAATTAACTATCTTTCCTATCTGACGCTTGTAGGCTTCTGCTGCCTCGTCACAGGTCTTAAGTCCCTGAACGGGGTTCTCAGAGCCGCGGCAGGACTCGTAGCCCTTAGCCTTAGAGGAATACCAGCCTCCGAATTCACCGATTCCCTCGCCTGCAAAATACTCGCCTGCGATTTCCTTAATTTTTGCAAACTGCTCTTTTGTAAGTCTTGAAAAGAGCTTGCCTACTCTCGGGTGATTTCCTACAATCTTAAAGTAAACCTTATTATCTCTGAAGTACTCTGCCCACTCGTAAAGCTGCTCTATGGTAGGCATCTTCTGGTCAAGTCTTACGGATATGTAATTAAACACTCCGCCATAATTTTCACCGACCTTGAATCTCTTAACGAGAGGAAGGAAGGTATCGGGGTCAAATCCGTAGTCAACGAGATTAATTCCCGTAAGCATATGAAGTGGTTTTTTCATTTTTGCGTCCTCCAAAAATATTTTCTTCACTCTAATTATATCAGCACGTTTTGTGAAATGAAATTACACTTTTTGCAAAAAACATTACAAAAAGAGCTTTACAACCCCCAAAAACTATGCTATACTGCTTACATGATTAAAAATACGTTATCAGTCAAGGAACTTTTTGACAGGGATTTCTACTATCTCTATACAGAAACCCGAAACCCCAAGGGAGAGACCTGTTATAACACTCACTCCCACCCACATCACGAAATTATGTATATATCAGAAGGAAGTGTAGAATATCTGGTAGAAAACAGACGGCACGAATTAAAAGCAGGAGACGTGCTGCTCGTAAAGCCGGGACTTATGCACGTGGCAAGAAGGATAATCGAAACACCGTCTTCGCGGTTCTGCATAGGATTTCACACAGATTCAATAGAATACGGAAATCTTGCGGAGAGCCTTTTTGATAAAGGCGAGCATTTTTCTATCGGTGAAAATTCGGTATTTGCCAAAATAGCGGCTTTACTCAAAACCAAGTTTGAAATAAGAGATAAAAACTTCTCCGGCTTTACAAAGCGAATGATTGAGTCCATGATTATTTCGCTGGAAGAGGAGGGCCTCGGAG
This sequence comes from Eubacteriales bacterium, assembly GCA_045594785.1. Taxonomy (GTDB): domain Bacteria; phylum Bacillota; class Clostridia; order Oscillospirales; family CAG-272; genus UBA1740. The sequence goes on along the minus strand of JAZNZE010000047.1, from coordinate 11,443 downwards.
AAGAAAAAACTCCTACTCCGACAGATCCGGCTTTTCGCCGCATTATAAGCTATATTTCTTCTAATCTTGTCTCAATAAACACTATAGAGGATATCTCGGATAACCTCTTCTTTTCAAAATCCTATCTCGGACATCTTTTCAAAAAGGAGACCGGAATGGGAATAATGGAATACGTCAGAAATAAAAAGGTTATTCTTGCTCACGAAAGAATTGTCAGCGGAGAAAAGCCTACCGACATATATAGCGAATGCGGCTTTTCAAACTACCCGAGCTTTTATCGGGCGTACCGCGCCTATTTCGGCTCTTCACCAAGGAATTTAAAAAACAAATAGAAAAATAAAAACCGAGCTTGGCTGTGCCTTGCTCGGTTTTTTGTGGTAAATGACAAATTAACTTTACATTTTTTGCTTTTTGAACTCAACAATCTCAATTCCGAGAGAATCTATCACTCTATCCTGCGTCTTACCGCCAAAGATAATTCTTACTCTCTGCTCGAAGTTGAAATCGGTATTCAGGATATAAAGCTTATAGATATCCTCGCCCTCGTACATAGCAAATCTGATTTTATCCGAGCCTATAACCTTAAGGTCACAGGTTCTGTGAGAAGCGGCAAGAATAGCCTTGACCATAATCTTATAAAGCGGGTATATCTCGGCAGCTCCGGGGTACTCCGAGCTTGCCATAAATATCACGTTACCCTCACCGAATTTATGCTCGGTCACAAGCGGGAAAAGGGCGTCCTCTTCCTTTATAAAGCTATCTGTGATATAACAAACCGGGGTTGCCGCGGTAGGCGTAATTTTAACGTAGTTCGTATAACCCGAGGACCACGCAGGGTCACACATAAGATTATCCGTTCCGGGATACATAACTCCGTCTACCGTGCTGTACTTTGCAAATTTATATCCGTCATTCGTTCTGAAGGTTTCCTCGCTTAGTCTTACTCCGAGAAGCTCCTCCCAGTTAACGTCTGCGAATTTTCCCTTTTCGCCTCTGTCAATAGAATCACGCATATGAGCCGCTGTAATAAATAGGTTTCCGCCACCTTTGACGTATGCCTTAAGAGTTTCGTATATTTCCGGCGTCATAGTGTTCCAACCGCAGAAGATTACCCACTCATACTGCTTCATAACGTCAAGCGGGCAGGTTGCGGGAATGACGTCATACGTACCGTATCCGGGAGCGTGGCTGTAATCATAGTCACCGTAGTTTATACCGTTGTTCCACTCGGAAGAATGGTAAACCTCGTCAAGAATTCTATAGGAATGCTCGGGAGCTCCAAATCCCCATTTTTCGTCATAATACTGTCCCCAGAGGGAAGAGCTGTTACCCCAGCCGAAACCGTCAAGATTACCCTGAACGAACGCAACCTTGGTTATAGGACCGTTTTTTCCGGGGCGCACGTCACTTTTACAGAAAGCCGCAAAGTCCTCGGCTTCCTTAAGGTAGGATTTAGAAAGCGGGTGGTCCGCAGGCAAGGGCTTTCCGTCAAATGTCGCTGCGCTTTCATTTGGGTGAAGCTTGACGGCAGGAGCCTTACCGCCTACGTGAGAATGAATACCCCTGTATCCCGATTCAAGACAGCAGTAGTCAATGCCCGCAAGATACATAGAATAGTACTCAGCCGTAAATCTCTTTGCTTTAAGCGGGTCAAACTGGTGGTATCCGCCGTAAAATTCGTGAGCAAGCCAAGCTCCCAGAGTATCCTTTTTAAATGCTCTTGCAGCGCCTCTGCCGAAGTTCATTATCTGCTCCATATTTCTCGGAGCAACCTCTATTATAACGTAATCAACTCCCGCCTCGTAGTCGTAGGGGGTGAGGGTTACCGCCTGAATAGCTCCTACCTCGGGAGAGCCGTTTTTCCTCATTCTCTCCGCAATAAAGCTTACCTCTCTTTCGTAAAGCTCCTTTGCCTCAAGACAGTTTTTAGCGCCCTGAATGGGGTGATGTGTTTTTCCGCCCTTTCTGTTATAGCCCTTTCCGCGCGTTGCATAAAATCCGCCGAACTCGCTTAGCTTATTTCCCATAAAGTATTCACCGGCGATTTCGCGCATCTTTTCCATTTCCTCATCGGTAATTCTCGGAACCTGCTCGCCGTAGCGAGGAAAATTTCCCGAAAGAACGAAATATATCTCATTGTCGCGAAAATACCTCGCCCACTCGTAGAGCTGCTCGGACGTAGGTCTTTCCCAGTCCACTCTTATGGTAAGAAAATTAAATACGTTTCCGTTTTCCTTGCCGAACTTATACTTTTTAACAACGTCAAGAATAGTGTCGGGAATAAATTCGTAGTCACCGATATTTACACCCGTAAGCATATGTAAAGGTTTCTTCATTTTAAACGCCTCCTATATCTTATTACCCTTATTATACACCGTCTTTTCTGAATAAAAATTGCGTTTTTACGGCAAAATATTGCAAAAACACTTTACAAAAGAGTAAAAAGCTGATATACTCAATTTATGAATACTAATTTACATACCTTGCAAATAAAAAACGGTGACCTCTATTTTCTCTATATTGAAAGGCTCTCGGATAAGGGAATAACAGATAAAAAGTGGCATAACCACCCCTTTTACGAAATTATGTTTTTTGAAAACGGAGACAGTGAGCACGCGATAGAAAACAACAGATACAGAGTGACGGGCGGAGACCTTCTTTTAATAAGACCCTACCGCCATCACTTTGAGCATACGCGCATAGCGCCGCGCTCCTCGGTTTACTGCATCGGATTTTACGCCGATGCGCTGGCAAACGGAGATATGGCAGAGGAGCTTTTCAAAAAGGGAGAGCATCTTACGGTAGGCACGGACTCGGTTTTTGCCGAGCTTATGAACGTGCTGAAAAACAAGCTTTCCGAAAGCAAGGAAAACGGCTTTCCGTTTCTCAAAAGCATAATCGAAGCCGCTCTTTACTCGCTTGCTGATTCTTCTACGCAAAAAAATCCCGATTCTGACGCAAGAGGAAAAAGCGGCATTACCGAGAGAATAATGGAATATATAAACTCAAACCTCGCAAGCCTGCATACCGTTTCCGACATATCCGAGCCACTCTTCTTTTCAAAGTCCTACGTGCGAGACAGCTTTAAAAAGGAAATGGGAATAGGCATTATGGAATACGTCAGAAACAAAAAGGTAATACGCGCTCACGAGCGAATCAAAAAGGGCGAGAAGCCAACCGAGATTTATGCCGAATGCGGCTTTCAGACCTACTCTAGCTTTTATCGGGCTTTCGTTTCATATTTTGGATTTGCGCCAAAAACAAAAAAGCATTAAAAAGCAGAAGCTTATGCTGTCGGGGAACGGCAAATTGCATAAGCTTCTGTTTTTGTATATTATTATTTACATTTTTGCTTATTTTTTGTATTCTACAATCTCAAGTCCTACCGAATCTATAAGAAGCTCTTTTTCTTCTCCCCTAAAGATTACCTTTACAAATTGCTTCATATTAAAGTCGGAATTGAATACGTAAAGCTTGTATTTTTCTTCGTCCTCATACATAGCAAATCGGATTTTGTCGCTACCGATAACCTTGAGGTCACAGGTTCTGTGAGAAGCCGCAAGAGCCGCCTTTACCATAACCTTGTAAATCGGGAAAACCGCCGAATTGCCGGGGTACTCGGAGCTTGCCATAAATATTACGTTACCGTCTCCGTACTTATTCTCGGTAATAAACGGTATCTGAGATTCTACGTTCGGGAAGAAGCTATCCGAAATATAGCAAACGGTTGTTGCAGCCGTTGGCTCTATCTTAACGTAATTCGTATATCCTGCAGACCAGGCAGGGTCGCAAAGGAAGCTCTTCGTACCGGGATACATAACTCCGTCTACCGTGCTGTACTTTGCAAATTTATATCCGTCATTCGTTCTGAAGATTTCCTCAGACAGCTTAACTCCGAGAAGCTCCTCCCAGTTAACGTCTGTGAATTTACCCTTCTCTGCTCTGTCAACGCTGTCGCGCATATGAGCCGCTGTGATAAGAAGATTTCCGCCGCCCTTTACGTAAGCCTTAAGAGTTTCGTATATTTCGGGCGTCATAGTGTTCCAGCCGCAGAAGATTACCCACTCATACTGCTTCATAACGTCAAGAGGTGTGGTTGCGGGAATCACGTCATACTGACCGTAGCCGGGTGCGTGGCTGTAGTCGTAGTCACCGAAGTTTCTCTCCTCGTGCCATTCCTCGCTTCTGTAGACCTCGTTTAAAACTCTGTATGAGTACTCGGGCGAGTTAAAGCCCCATTTCTCGTCATAATACTGTCCCCATACGGAAGAAGAGTTACCCCAGCCAAAGCCGTCAAGATTTCCCTGAACGAAGGCTACCTTAGTTATAGGGCCGTTCTTGCCGGGACGAACGTCACTATTGCAGAATTTTGCAAAATCCTCGGTTTCCTTAAGATAGGACTTAGGAAGCGGATGGTCCGCGGGAAGAGGCGCGTCAACGTGAGAATAAATTCCTCGGAAGCCGGATTCAAGGCAAACCATATCGTATCCCGCAAGGTAGAGAGAATAATACTCAGCCGTAAATCTCTTGGCTTTAAGCGGGTCAAACTGGTGGTATCCTCCATAGAACTCGTGCGCAAGCCAAGCACCGAGAACGTCTCTGCCGTAGGCTCTCGCAGCGCCTCTGCCGAAGTTTATTATCTGCTCCATATTTCTCGGAGCAACCTCAACTATTACGGTATCGATTCCCGCCTCATAGTCGTAGGGGGTGAGGGTTACCGCCTGAACCGCGTCAACGTGCTTTGCGCCATTGTCTCTCATTCTCTTAATGAGCTTGCCTATCTGACGCTTGTAAACAGCGGCAGCCTCATCGGCAGTTTTAATTCCCTGAACGGGATTTTCGCAGGGCTCTTTCGTAAGATATCCCTTAGCTCTCGTTGCGTAGAAGCCTCCGAACTCGCCTATCTCGTCACCGAGGAAGAATTCGCCTGCAATCTCAGCCATTTTCTCCATTTCCTCTTTGCTTACGATAAGAGGGGTATCCTTGTATCTGTTATAGTTATTGGTTATACAGAAATATATTTCATTATCGCGGAAATACTCTGCCCACTCGTAAAGCTGCTCCGAGGTAGGCTTTTCCCAGTCTACTCTGATAGAAAGAAAGCGAAAGAGACCGCCGTCCTCTTCCTTTGCGAATTTGTACTTTTTGAGTACGTCCATAATTGTGTCAGGCTTAAATTCGTAGTCACCGATATTAACGCCCGTAAGCATATGCAAAGGCTTTTTCATTTTAATTTCTCCTATAAAAAATTATTTTGTTAATTACATTCTAGCACATATAAAAATGAAATAAAATAACAAAATCGAGCCTTTTTATAACAAAACCGCTTTACATTTCTGTGTCTTTGTGCTAAACTTATGGTATGTATAACAATAATTCGGTCACAGAGGTAGCATCGGGCGACCTTTACTTCCTCTATCTTGATAAGACAAGCGACAAGGGAGAGACCGGATATAAGTGGCACGAGCATACGTTTTACGAGATTCTGGTTTTCGAGGAGGGGGAATCCGAATACGTAATTGAAAACAGATGCTATCACCTTAATGACGGTGACGTGTTATTTATAAAGCCGGGATATCACCACTTTGAAAACAAGGTTATTAAAGCGCCGACCAGGCTTTACTGCCTCGGATTTCTACCCGAGGCTATCGAAAGCAGCGAAATTGCGGATAAGGTATTTGAAAACGGAGAATTTTTCTCTCTGGGTAAGGACTCACCGATTTTTGAGCTTCTCAGCGCGGCAAGAAAAAAGCTTAAAGGGGCAAAAAGCAACGCGGTCTTTTTCATAAAAGCAATTGCCGAGGCAATAATTCTTATGCTCAACGACGTTGACGTAAGAGAGGAAAAGCCCTCGGAAATAAAGAACGATACGGTGCAAAAAATTCTCGACTACATAAAAGCCAACCTCTGCAGCATTCACAAAATAGAGGATATATCAAACGCCCTTTTCTTTTCCGATTCCTACGTAAGAACGCTTTTTAAAAAGGAAATGAACATAGGAATTATGGAATACGTAAGAAACAAAAAGGTGCTGCTTGCAAACAGAAAGATAAGGCACGGACGAAAGCCCACCGAGGTATTCTCGGAATGCGGATTTTCAAATTACCCGAGCTTTTACCGAGCCTACAATGCCTACTTCAGCTATCCCCCTAAGACAAAAAAGGGTGTCAGAAGTTAAACAAGAATAATTATATTAAAAAACCGAGCAAATTGCTCGGTTTTTCTTTTATTGTAAACTATTATTTGTTTTTTGGGGACTATTTCTTAAATTCAACAATTTCAACGCCAATCGATTCGATAACCTTATCTGCTACCGTCTTACCCTTATAGATTACTCTTGCTCTCTCTTCGAAGTTGAAATCGGAGTTAAGAATATATACCTTATAGTCTTCTCCGTCACCGTAAACTGCAAACCTGAGCTTATCCGAGCCTATAACCTTGATATCGCTCGTTCTGTGAGAAGCCGCGAGAGCCGCCTTCGTCATTATCTTATAAAGCGGAAATACCTCAGGCGCTCCGGGATACTCGCTTGTTGCCATAAATATAACGTTACCCTCTCCGTATTTATTCTCGATAATAGCAGGAAAATACCTTTCCGGCTCGGGACGGAAGCTATCCGAAACGTAGCAGGCTATTTTAGCGGTAGTAGGCTCTACCTTAATATAATCGGTGTATCCTCCCGACCAGGCAGGGTCTGTCATAAGGTCAAGAGTTCCGGGATAGATTACACCGGGGACGATGCTGTTTCTCGCGAACTTGAAGCCGTCACAGGTGTTGATAAGTCCCTCACCGATTTTAGCTCCGATAAATTCTTCAAGGTCTTCGCCTACAAGACTTCCCTTCTCCAGCCTGGAAATACTGTCTCTCATATGAGCCGCGGTGATAAGAAGATTTCCGCCGCCAGCCACGTACGCCTTAAGATTTTCATAGATTTCGGGCGTCATAGTATTCCAGCCGCAGAAGATAATCCACTCATACTGACGCATAACGTCAAGAGGCATAGTGGCGGGAATAACGTCATACACACCGTGGCCTGGCGAGCAGCTGTAGTCGTAATCTCCTGCATTTTTGCCGTCATTCCACTCACAAGAGTGATAAACCTCATCAAGAATTCTGTACGAAAACTCGGGAGCGGCAAAGCCCCATTGCTTATCGTAGAACTGTCCCCATAAAAAACCGCTGTTTCCTGCCATATATCCGTCAAGATTTCCCTGAACGAAGGCAACCTTGGTTATAGGACCGCCCTTGCCTATTCTTACGTCACGGTTGCAGAACTCTGCAAAATCCTCGGTTTCCTTAAGGTAGGACTTAGGAAGCGGATGGTCCTCGGGAAGCTTCTTTTCAACGTGGGAACAAAGTCCTCTGTATCCCGATTCAAGACATATGAAATCAAAGCCTGCAAGATAGGTAGCGTAATACTCCATCTTAAATCTCTTTGCTTTTAGCGGGTCGTCCTGATGGTATCCGCCGTAGAACTCGTGAGCAAGCCAAGCTCCGATTATATCCTTCCTGTAAGCTCTTTGCGAGCCCCTTGCGAAGTTAAGAAGAATTTCCATATTTCTCGGAGCAATCTCAACGAGCATATAATCTGCTCCCGCCTCGTAGTCGTAAGGGAATGCGGCAACCGCCTGACAAGAGCCAACGAGAGGCGCTCCGTTATCGTGAAGAAGGTCAACTATCTTGCCTATCTGACGAACGTAAATATCCCTTGCCTCCTTGCAGTTCTTTGCTCCCTGAACGGGGTTTTCTCCCATACGGTAGCCCTTAGCTCTGGAGGAATACCAGCCTCCGAACTCGCCTATATCGTCTCCCAGGAAATATTCTCCGCCAATCTCCCTGAGTATTTTTAGGTCTTCCTTATCCAGAATGGTGTAAAGCTCCCCGATACGAGGATAGTTATTGCTTATCTGAAAATACACCTCGTTATCGGCAAGGTACTTCGCCCATTCGTAAAGACGCTCCTTTGTAGGTCTGCCCCAGTCAACTCTGAGCTGAAGAAATCTGAAAAGATTTCCGTTTTCAAGTCCAAATTTGTATTTTTTGATAACGTCAATTATCGTATCGTGATTGAACTCGTAATCACCGATATTAACTCCGCACAGCATATGAAGCGGCTTTTTCATTTTGGATTCCTCCCGAAAAGTATTTTCAAGTTCATTTTAACATTGCTTTTCAAAAAGAAAATAACAAATCCGCTTAAATACATTACAAAAACGCTTTATGGCAGGCATAAAGCGTTTTCATTTAGACCTATTATTTGTCAAATTCAAGAATTTCAAGTCCGACAGAATCGATAACCTTATCCACGGTCTCGCCGCGGAAAATAATTCTTGCCCTCTGCTCGAAATTATAATCGCTGTTGAATACGTAAAGCTTATACTTCTTTTCGTCCTCGAACATTGCAAATCTGAGCTTATCCGAGCCAAGCACCTTAAGGTCTGACGTTCTGTGAGAAGCCGAAAGAATATTCTTTACCATCATTTTGTAAAGCGGGAACACCGCGGGAGCGCCGGGATACTCGCTGTTTGCCATAAAGATTACGTTACCCTTGCCGTATTTATTCTCGGTAACGAGCGGAATTATGCTTTCGTCACCGAACTTGCAGCCAAATCTCTCGTAAGGGTTATCAGGCTTTAGCTCGCCGCCTGTGTACATTTTAGTAGCGAAGGTATCCGAGATAAAGCATACGGGCGTTGCGGTTGTAGGCTCAAACTTAACGTAGTCGGTATAGCCTGCCGACCAAGCAGGGTCGCAGCGGAGAGTTTTCGTGCCTGGGTACATAACACCGTCTATCGTGCTGTATCTTGTGAATTTGTATCCGTCATTGCATCTGAAGGTCTGCTCGGAAAGTCTTACACCGAGAAGCTCCTCCCAGTTAACGTCAAGAAATTTACCCTTCTCTGCTCTGTCAATAGAGTCGCGCATATGAGCAGCGGTTATATAAAGGTTTCCGCCGCCCTTTACGTATGCTTTAAGCGTTTCGTAAATTTCGGGCGTCATAGTATTCCAGCCGCAGAAGATTACCCACTCATACTGTTTCATAACGTCAAGAGGCGTGGTTGCGGGAATAACGTCATACTGACCGTAAGCGGGAGAGGTGCTGTAGTCGTAGTCACCGAAGTTCTTTCCATCGTGCCAGCCGCAAGAGGTATATACGTCATCGAGAATTTTATAGGAATACTCAGGCGCGCCAAATCCCCACTTCTCGTCATAATACTGTCCCCATACGGACGAAGAGTTACCCCAGCCGAAGCCGTCATAGTTACCCTGAACGAAAGCGATTTTGGTTATAGGTCCGTTCTTGCCGGGACGGACGTCAGAATTGCAGAACTCCGCAAATTTTTTCGCTTCGTTAAAATAAGCGGTGGGAAGAGGCTGTCCCTCGGGAATTATGGCATCAACGTGAGAATGTATCTCACGGAAGCCCGATTCAAGACAAACGAAATCGTAGCCCGAAAGGTAGAGGTTATAATATTCAGCGGTAAATCTCTTGTCTTTAAGAGGGTCGAACTGATGGTATCCGCCGTAAAATTCGTGCGCAAGCCAAGCTCCGAGCACGTCCTTTTTGTAGGCTCTCGCAGCTCCTCTGCCAAACGCTACTATCTGCTCCATATTTCTCGGAGCAACCTCGATAATCTCGATATCAACGCCCGCCTCGTAATCGTAAGGGGTGAGGGTTACCGCCTGAGTTGAGGTTATGCCCTTCGAGCCGTTTTCAAGCATCTTATCAATCTTCTTACGAATCTGGCGAATGTAGGTTTCCTTTGCCTCCTTGCAGGTATTTATTCCCTGCACGGGGTCCTCGCTGGTTTTATTGTCGTAGCCCTTGGCTCTGGTTGCATAGAAGCCGCCAAACTCGCCAAGACCGTCACCTATATAATACTCACCCGCTATCTCATGAAGCTTCTCCGTGGTCTCGCGGCTGAGCTGGAGATTCACCTCTTTATCGAAACGGGCGTAGTTTCCCGTAGTTTTAAAATAAATTCCGTTGTCGCGGAAATACTCCGCCCACTCAAAAAGCTGCTCGTCAGTAGGTCTTTTCTGGTCAAGTCTTACCGAAATAAATTTAAAAAGGTCTCCGTTTTCCTTGCCGTACTTAAATCTCTTTACGAGAGGAAGAAAGGTATCAGGGTCAAATCCGTAGTCCACGAGATTCAATCCGGTTAACATATGAAGCGGTTTTTTCATTTTTGCTTCTCCTTATTATATTTATTTGCACCTCTATTTTAGCACAGTCGGTTTTGAAATAAAATAACACAAAAGAGGCAAAAAGAGCAAAAATATTACAAAAACGCTTTACAATAAATAGGTTATATGTTATACTCAAGCTATGAACAAGAATATTTCCGTTATAGATTACAAAGGTCGTGATTTTTATTTTCTGCATCTCAAAAACATTTCGGACGAGGGTGTGACCGGGCACAAATGGCACGAGCATTCCTTCTATGAAATAATGCTTATAGCCGAGGGAGAGAACGAATACGTAATAGAGAACAGAAGGTACAATGTATTGAAAGGAGACCTGCTTCTCATAAAGCCCGGCAACTATCACTATAAGAGCAGAGCAATAAAAAGCTATTCCAGCGTATACTGCCTCGGATTCTTACCCCAAGCCATATCCAACTCAGGACTTGCCGAGAAGATATTCAGCTCCTGCGAGCATTTTTCGCTGGAAGAAGGCTCTCCTATCCTTGAAATATTTGAAGCGGCAAGGAAAAAGCTTTTGATAAGCAAGAGCAACTCGGCACAATTTATAAAGTCGATTGCCGAAGCTACGGTTCTGCTCCTTTGCGACCTTGATATAGCAAAGGAATCTCCCGCAATGATAAAGAACACTGCCGTTGACAAAATACTTGACTACGTAAAAGATAACCTCTGCAAAATTCACAAAATTTCGGATATATCAGAAGCTCTCTACTTTTCGGAATCATATACGAGAACGGTTTTCAAAAAGGAAATGAACGTGGGAATAATGGAATACGTAAGAAACAAAAAGGTTCTTCTTGCCTACCGAAAAATCCGACACGGCAGAAAGCCGACAGAAATATACGTTGAATGCGGATTTTCGAACTACCCAAGCTTCTACCGCGCCTATCGGGATTACTTCGGTCACTCCCCTAATATGCAGAAAATTTAAAAAAGGACCAAAAAGGTCCTTTTTTTAATGCAAAATGTAAAGTGCAAAATGCAAAATTGAAGTTTCAATTCAACCTCGCACCAAAGCCGCTGACACAGAGAAATTTCGAAAGACAAGGGAAGAAAATGCGAAATGCGAAATGCGAAATGCGGAATTAAGAAAAATGATAACTATGTCGAGCCTTGTGAGTCGATGCTTTAACACAGTATTTCGGAATTTATCCAAAGCCGCTGACGCAGAGAAATTTCGAAAGACAAGGCGTAAGGCAGGGAGCGAAATGAAGCTGTAGATAACTACAGCGATTTG
>JAZNZE010000046.1:0-23718 GCA_045594785.1 Eubacteriales bacterium | reverse complement strand
CATAAGGAAAGGAAGGTCTGCCTTTCTGTCGGGAGTAGGAATGTAGGAGTCAACAGCATCCATGAGTTCCTTTATGCAAGCGTACTCGGGAGCGTCAATTCCGTTAGAAGAGGTAAGAGCCTCACGAGCAGAACCGCGGATGATCGGAATGTCATCGCCGGGGAACTCGTACTCGTTAAGAAGGTCTCTGATTTCCATTTCAACAAGGTCAAGGAGCTCTTCATCGTCAACGATATCGCACTTGTTCATGAAAACAACGATTGCGGGAACGCCAACCTGACGAGCAAGAAGAACGTGCTCTCTGGTCTGAGCAAGAGGGCCGTCAGTACCAGCAACAACAAGGATAGCACCGTCCATCTGAGCAGCACCGGTGATCATGTTCTTAACGTAGTCAGCGTGGCCGGGGCAGTCAACGTGAGCGTAGTGACGGTTGTCAGTTTCGTACTCAACGTGTCTGGAGTTGATTGTGATACCACGAGCTCTTTCCTCGGGGCAGTTGTCGATCTGGCTGTAATCAAGGAACTCAGATCCGTTTGTAAGGGAGAGAGTCTTAGTGATTGCAGCAGTAAGGGTGGTCTTACCGTGGTCAACGTGACCAATGGTACCGATATTAACATGGGGTTTGGTTCTTTCGAATTTTGCCTTTGCCATTTTAAATATCCTCCTGAAAATATTATTTTTATTTTTAAAGTTTTTTGTTTATCTAAAACAGTCTTGGCAGGACTGAATCAGAGCTTTTATGCGACATGCGAAATTACTTCGCTGCGCGGTTCTTTATGATTTCTTCCTGAATGTTCTTCGGAACGTCCATGAATCCATCAGGCTCCATTACGTAAACCGCACGTCCCTGAGAACGAGAACGAAGAGCGGTAGCGTAACCGAACATCTGAGCAAGCGGAACGTGAGCGTAGATTCTGGATACACCGGGAGCAATCTGCTCCATGGAATCCATCTGTCCACGGCGGGAGTTGATGTCACCGATTATATCACCCATATAGTCGTCAGGTGTGGTAACGGAAACCTTCATGATAGGCTCGGTAAGAACGGGATCTGCACGTCTCATAGCTTCCTTGAATGCCATAGAACCGGCAATCTTGAACGCCATTTCAGAGGAGTCGACCTCGTGGTAAGAACCGTCAAAAAGAGTAACCTTAACGTCAACTACGTTATAGCCTGCAAGTACACCAGCCTGCATTGCGCCCTGGATACCTGCGTCAACAGCGGGAATATATTCCTTGGGAATAGCTCCACCGGTTACGGAGTTAACAAACTCATAACCCTTGCCTGCTTCGTTGGGCTCGACGGTGATCTTAACGTGACCGTACTGACCCTTACCACCGGACTGACGAGCATACTTGGTATCCTGGTCAACCTTCTTACGAATGGTTTCCTTATATGCAACCTGAGGTGCGCCTATATTTGCCTCAACCTTAAACTCACGAAGAAGTCTGTCAACAATAATTTCAAGGTGAAGCTCACCCATTCCGGCGATGATGGTCTGACCGGTTTCATCATCGGTATAGGTTCTGAACGTGGGGTCTTCCTCTGCAAGCTTTGCAAGAGCAATACCCATCTTCTCCTGACCTGCCTTAGTCTTAGGCTCGATAGCCTGACGGATAACGGGCTCGGGGAATACCATTGATTCGAGGATTATAGGATGCTTTTCGTCACAGAAGGTATCACCGGTGGTGGTATTCTTAACACCAACAACCGCAGCAATATCACCTGCGTAGCATACGTCTATATCCGCACGCTCGTTTGCATGCATCTGAAGAATTCTACCGAATCTTTCATCGGAATCCTTAGTAGAGTTATAAACCGCAGTTCCCTTAGCAACGCTTCCCGAATATACACGGAAGAAGCAGAGCTTACCAACGAACGGGTCGGTCATAATCTTGAATGCAAGAGCTGAGAAGGGCTCGTCATCACTTGCATGACGGCAATCCTCTTCATTTGTATCGGGATTAATACCCTTGATAGCCTCGATATCGGTAGGAGCGGGCATGTACTCGACAATGTTATCGAGAAGCTTCTGAACACCCTTATTCTTGTAAGAGGTTCCGCAACATACGGGAATGATATCGTTTGCTATAGTAGCGCGGCGAAGAGCAGCCTTAAGCTCGTCTACGGTAATTTCCTCTTCCATGAGGTATTTTTCCATAAGCTCTTCGTCTGTTTCGCAGATGGACTCTACCATATTCTTATGATATTCCTCTGCAAGCTCCTTCATATTCTCGGGAATCTCTTCAACTCTCATGTCTTTACCAAGGTCATCGTAATATACGTCAGCCTTCATATCCATAAGGTCGATAATTCCGCGGAAGGAACCCTCTGCTCCGATGGGGAGCTGAACAGGAACTGCGTTTGCACGAAGTCTGTCCTTAATCATTTTTACAACACGGAAGAAATCCGCACCCATAATGTCCATCTTGTTGATGTAGCACATTCTGGGAACTTTATACTCGTTAGCCTGGTTCCAAACGGTTTCGGTCTGAGGCTCAACGCCGCCCTTTGCACAAAGAACGGTTACGGAGCCGTCAAGAACTCTAAGAGAACGCTGAACCTCAACGGTGAAGTCAACGTGACCGGGGGTATCTATAATGTTGATACGGTACTTATTCTCCTTAGCCTTCTCTACATCGTCCTGGAATACGGTAGGTACCCAATAGCAAGTGGTAGCAGCAGAGGTAATAGTGATTCCTCTCTCCTGTTCTTGTGCCATCCAGTCCATAGTAGCGGCACCGTCATGGGTTTCACCTATACGGTGAGTTTTACCGGTATAAAAAAGGATTCTTTCAGTCGTGGTGGTCTTTCCGGCGTCAATGTGCGCCATGATACCAATATTTCTGGTATGCTCAAGCGAATATTCTCTGGGCATTTGAATCTATCTCCTTCTTTATAACGATTAGAATCTGTAGTGTGCAAAAGCCTTGTTTGCTTCTGCCATCTTGTGAGTGTCTTCCTTCTTCTTGAAAGCGCCACCCATGCCTGCCTTAGCGTCCATTATTTCGCCGGCAAGTCTCTCAGCCATGGTCTTTTCACCGCGGCTTCTGGAATAGTTGATTATCCAACGGAGACCGAGTGTCTGTCTGCGCTCTGCGCGAACCTCCATAGGAACCTGATAGTTAGAACCACCTACACGGCGAGCCTTAACTTCAAGTACGGGCATTACGTTCTCAAGAGCAGCTACAAATACGTCAAGTGCGTTCTCTCCGCTCTTAGCTTCGATCTGAGCAAATGCATCGTAAACTATCTTCTGAGCAACACCCTTCTTACCATCGTACATAATGTTATTGATAAGCTTGGTTACAAGCTTGGAATTGTACAACGGATCAGGCAATACGTCTCTCTTGGAAATTTGACCTCTTCTAGGCACTGTACTTCCCTCCTTCATTAAATTATGATATCACAGGTACTCGAAATATTTCATTCGTAAGTGCTCGATTTGCGATTTATGATTTAAAAAGAAAATCTATACCATCACAGCACGTGAGCACATTTCGTCCAAAGTGTACCTTAAATTATTTCTTCGGACGCTTAGCTCCGTACTTGGAGCGACCTTGTTTACGGTTTGCAACACCCTGGGTATCAAGAGTACCACGAATTACATGGTAACGTACACCGGGCAAGTCACGAACACGTCCACCACGAATAAGAACAACAGAGTGCTCCTGAAGGTTGTGTCCGATACCGGGAATGTAAGACGTAGCTTCCATTCCGTTGGTAAGTCTTACTCTGGCGATCTTACGAAGAGCCGAGTTAGGCTTCTTGGGGGTTACGGTAGTAACCTTGGTGCAAACTCCTCTTTTCTGCGGTGCGCTAAGGTTTGTCGCCTCATTGCGAAGGGCATTAAAGCCTCTCTGAAGAACGGGAGACTTAGACTTGTAAGCCTTGTCCTGACGACCTTTCTTAACGAGCTGGTTAAAGGTTGGCATGATTTTCCTCCTTCTTTTAATACTTTTTCAAATCTGAAAATGGGCATAACTATCCCTATTTACAGACTTGCTCAATTATTGTAACACTTTGATTTTTGTTTGTCAATAGGTTTGACAAAAAAATTATAGGATTTTTGTGCAAGTTTCTTTGCAAAAAACCTTGCTCTGCTTATTAAATAATATAAAAACCATTATTTACTATTGACTTAAACACAAAGATATGTTAAAATGGATTGATTTAAACAACTAAAAGGACACGCTATGAAAAGGAAAGTTTGTTGTTTTCTCGAAAGCTTTGAGCTTGGAGGAATCGAGGTCTTCATAACCGAGGTTCTCTTGCACTGCGATATTAGCGATTTAGAAATAGACGTTATCGCAACAAAAATATCTAAAAATGCGTGTTACGACACTTTAAAAGGTATAGGCGTTAATTTTATTGAATTATCGGGCAAGCCTCACAGTCCTAAAAATTTTTCACTCTTCAAACAAATAGTGAAAACAAAACACTATGACGTAATTCACTTCAATATATTTCACGGTCTTGCGCTTAATTATGTCAGAATTGCAAAAAAACTTAGTGTTCCCAGCCGGATAGTGCATGCACACGGTGCAGGACTTCGAAAAAGCAGAACGAGATTTGTTAAGCTCTTTCTGCACAGGTTTTGCCGTTTTCTTTTCAAAAAGTGCCCTACCCATTATCTGGCTTGTTCTGAAAGCGCTGCAAAATTTTTGTACGGAAATATTCCAGCAAAAATCATCAGTAACGGAATAGAAACCGAAGCTTTTAGGTTCTCACCCCAGAAACGAATCAAAATGCGCCGCGAACTTGGACTTGAAGACGAAGTCCTTATAAGCCATGTCGGAAGAATGTCAAACGAAAAAAATCATCGTTTTCTTCTTAGCGCATTTAAGTTTTATACCGATATAAATCCAAATTCACGGCTTGCTTTAGCCGGAGACGGTCCGCTTCGAGAAGAACTTGAAGACTGCGCCAAGGAATTAAATATTAGTGGTAAAGTCAAATTCCTCGGCAATATCAGTAACGTTGCAGACCTTCTCTGCGCAAGTGATTTTTTTGTTTTTCCAAGTATAGTTGAGGGATTGGGAATTGCAGCGATTGAAGCACAAGCTTCCGGCTTGTTTACAATATGTTCTGATGCAGTACCTCCTGAGGCAAAAATAACCGACAGGTTTGTATCTCTACCTATAAACGATCCTTACATCTGGGCCGAGGAAATATCTGCTCTTCCGTTTCTTATTAACCGAGATTATTATGCTGACGCGGTCAAAAATGCCGGATTTGATATTTCCACCTCCGCTCATCAAATCGGTAATCTTTATCGAGGGGACTGATTCATGGACAACCAAACCAAACCGAAGATTTCCGTTATTGTTCCTGTATTTTCTGCAGAAAAACATCTTTCGGACTGTATAGACAGCCTTTTAAACCAAACGTACGAAAATATAGAAATAATTTTAGTCGATGACGGCTCAACAGACAATTCCGGAAAAATATGCGATAATTACTTAGCATTGGACAAACGAATAACCGTAATACACAAAGAAAACGAAGGTGTTTCGTCTGCAAGAAATGCCGGACTTTCAATTGCAAAAGGTGAGTGGATTGGATTTGTTGATGCTGATGACAAAGTCGATTCCGATATGTACGAATATCTTTTCGATGCTGCGACACAAATTGATGCAGATTTCGTACAGTGCGCCATGTTTTTTGAAAAAGGAAAAGAAGCTTATCCCGTTTGCAACCCCAAAAGCGACATAGTTATAAACGGCTATGAAGAACTTTCAGAGCTTTTTTTCAGATACCTTTCCGGTGGAGTTTGCTCGAAGCTTTTCAAAACCTCTTTAATCAAAGAATTGAAATACGATGAAGCAATTACCGTAGGCGAAGATATGCGTTTTAATCTTGATGCACTTGTTCGCTCTAAACGCGCTGTATTAAAAACAGAACCAAAGTATCATTATATTCAAAGACAAAACAGCGCCACCAACGCCATTCCAACCGAAGAAAAAATTACAAGCTATTTAAGCATGCTCGAAAAAGCAAGAAAAGATTTTGCAACATACCCTGCTATATCTGATTTCATAACAGTTGAAACAGTAAAGACTGCAATGGACGTATGTTCTAAGGCAGTACGCTTTGGATTTGATGAGATATTTTTCAAAGCGAGAGAAATATTAATAAAAAACAAAGAGGGAGCTAGAAAATCTTCCCTACTTACCAAAAAGGAAAAATTTAAAGTTGCCCTTATCTCATGCGCACCGAGCGCGTACAAAAGGGTAATAAAGTCGGTTAAAAGAGACAGAGTTTAGCGCATTATGAAAAAAGAGGTAGTGTATGATAAAAAAAGTTGCGGACGATACTTACAAAAAAGGACGCGCTTGGATAGAAATAAGCCGCAAAGCACTTAGAAACAACATTTCCGCCTTCAGAGATCTACTGGGAAAAGATTTAAGGCTTATGCCAGCAATTAAGGCGAACGCATACGGTCACGGTGCTCTTCTTATTGCAGAAGAACTTGAAGCTCTGGGAGTTTCAGATTTCTGCGTTGCCACCGCCGAAGAAGGCGCAGAGCTGAGAAGCGGAGGCATAAAAGGAAATATTTTGGTTCTTGGTTACACAAATCCGCATAATTTTCGTTTACTTAAAGAAAACGACCTTATTCAGTCGATTGTAAGCTACGACTACGCATTAGAGCTTGACGAATCACCCTACAAGAGCCCAAAAACACACCTTGCTATTGACACGGGTATGCACAGAATCGGGCTTCCTTCTTCCGACCGTGAAAATATTCTGGCGGTTTACCGACTGAAGAATATTTCTGTTGTCGGCATATTCTCCCACCTCTGTACAGCAGACAGTGAAGCAAATGAAGCCATAGATTTTTCGAACAAACAGATAAAGGAGTTTACCGACCTTCTCTCTTTCCTTTTAAATAACGGAATTGATTATAAAGACGCGCACATTCAATCAAGCTACGGAATTCTCAACTACGAAAGCTCAATGGTTAAGCTCGCAAGACCCGGAATCGCTATGTACGGCATTCTTGGCACAAGCAAAGACTACTTAAAATACAAAACTCCTCTTTCGCCCGTGCTTTCACTTAAGACGAGAATAATTTGTATCCGGGAGATTCCTACAGGTGACGGACTTGGCTATGGTCTTGCCTTTACCGCAAAAAGAAATACAAAGGTTGCCGTGCTTTCAATCGGATATGCAGACGGTCTTCCCCGCGCTCTTTCCTGTGGTGTAGGATGTGCTATTGTAAAAGGCACTAAGGTGTCGATTATCGGCAGGATATGTATGGACCTATGTTTTATAGACGTTACCGATGCAGAAGACGTTCAATGCGGAGACATAGTTACCCTTATCGGAAAAGACGGCGAAGAGGAAATCAGCGCCGTAAGCATCGCCGAAAAAACGAATACAATTTCTTATGAGATTGTAAGCACGCTCGGACAAAGACTAAATAGATTTGTTACTTAACATTTGAAACTAAAATTTCGGGTGGTAAACTATGGAATCACTTACGAAGATTTCAGTAATAATACCGGTATACAATGCCGAAAAAACGATAAAAGAATGCTTAGACAGCGTTCTGTCGCAGGGTATAGACGACCTGGAGATTGTTTGCGTTGATGACGGCTCTGAAGACAAAAGTGCCGAGATAATAAAGGAATACACAAGCAATGATAGTAGAATATCCCTATTAACACAAAAAAATCAATATGCCGGTGTTGCCAGAAACAGAGGACTGGAGAATGCAAAAGGAGAATACGTTGCTTTTCTTGATGCGGATGACTTTTTTCTTCCCGGAGCGTTGCTGCGAATGCTCAAAATTGCAAAAAGGCACAATCTTGACCTTTTGAAAACAGGTTTTACTTTCCTTAACACAGTTACAAAAAAACGCTATAAAACACTTTTTTCTAGGAATAGTGCCATAGGATTTTTTGATAAAATGCGCGTTTTGACCCTTAAAGACAAACCAATTCGTCTGCTCAATTCTGCAGACGTTCCTTGGAACGGAATTTACCGGCGTAGTTTTTTGCTGGAAAACGGTATTCGCTTTAATAGTTTACAATGCGTGAACGATCATTCTTTTTACGTACATTGTCTTTTGAAAGCGCAAAGAATGAAATTCAAGTCCTTCTCATCGGTATGTTACCGTGTCGGACAATCGGATTCCCTAATAGGAAAAAAGGCAAGTAAGTTTGAAAACCAAATTATTTCTTTTGATATAGTAAAAAAGCTTGTCGCCGGAGAGGATGAAAGAATTAAAAATGCAGTAATGGAAAGAGAGCTTTACCTAGTATTCGATTGGTACACCACCCTCTCAACGAGTAATGAAGCACATGCCGTACTTACTCGAAAAATACAAAACTTTATTTCTGAATTTGATGAAAGCGATGTCAGTTCCGATTTTACAAAAACCTTTGCCTACAGCGATGTTTACCATAATCTACGTTACGGTACTCCTTCCCCTGTTAAACCGGGAAAAATCCAAAAAGCTTTCAACTGCTACCGCGAGCACGGATTAAGATACACACTTAATCGACTATTCAAAAGAGAAAGGAAATACAAGGAGTGAGCTCAAGGATAAGAAACTTTTTTAAAAAATTCTTACCGTCGTCAGCAAAAGCTAACGAGCAGTATGCCAACAAAATAATCCAACAGCTTGATTCGTTGGAAAAGCGTTTCAACATGCAAAGCGACTATGATAAAAAGTTGGATGAAAAACTCGATTCACTTATACAAGATGCCGAAAAATTCAATGCTCAATTGATAGACAACGGCAAAACAATTGAAAAAGAGCTCCAAATTATAGGAGAAACCTCTACTACAATAAAAACTGAGTTAGACGAGACCAATGAAAATCTTAGCAATAGAATAGCTGAAACCAATGAAACAATAACAAAACGGCTTGATCTCTTCCAAAAAAGCACATGTGAGCTTGACAGCAAGCTGAGAGAAAACAACTTAGTGCTCGTAAAAGAGCTCGATATGTTACACAGAAGTGACCAAGAAATTCAAACTGCTTTATCCGAAAATACCGATTCAATCTCCGCCAAGCTTGGCGAACACGCTACCGAAATAACAGAACGGCTTGACAGAAAGCTAAGCGAAAGCAACTCGGAGATTGTAAAAGAACTCGGCTTGTTACACAGAAGTGACCAGGAAATTCAAACTGCTTTATCCGAAAATACCGATTCAATCTCTGCCAAGCTTGGCGAACACGCTACCGAAATAACAGAACGGCTTGACAGTCTCAACCAAAACGCAAACACCCTCGACATAAAGCTAAGCGAAAGCAATTCGGAGATTGTAAAAGAACTCGGCCTGTTACACAGAAGTGACCGGGAAATTCAAACTGCTATATCCAAAAATATCGATTTAATTAACGATAAGATAGTCGAGCATCACAATAAAATTCAAGAAAAACTATATACTATTGATTACGCCACAAAATCTTTCTTTGAAGAAATCGTTATTACTGAAAAAAAACTGCTTGCTGGATTAACTGAATACTCTGAAGTTTCGCAAAAACTAAAAATGGAGAACGAAACTACGATAATTAAATTGTTAGAAAAACTGGAAATGCTTGAGAAAAAAACAAATGTTTTAAGCTCACAAGCAACTGACAGTTTTTCCCAGATAAAACAATCTTTTCGCGAAATTAATGATATTACTTTAAAAATTCTCAATTCTACTACCGATGCACAAAATTCTGTAATAACATCTTATGAAGCTTGCAGAAAAGGACTTAAACAATCTCTAGACGAAACCTCTGAAAATTTATTGCAAAATCAAAATTCAATCCAACAAATAACCTTTAAAAAACTTGAAAGCATACATAAAACAACTCAAGATTCCGCAAGAAATGCAAGTGAAGCCGTCTGGGCACAAATATTCAACAACACAATAAACAAAAGCTCGTGGCTCAAGGATAAAAATTTTTCTCCAGGTAGATGGGCGGTAGGATATGATAATCTTTACGTAACTTATCGTATCCTTAACGAAATCAAGCCTAAAAAAATCCTTGAACTCGGTCTTGGGCAATCTACAAAAATGCTCTCTCAATACGCAAATTTTGAGAAAGACGTGGAACATACGGTTATTGAGTATGATCCAAATTGGATATCATTTTTCAAAAAAAACTTCAATCCCCGCCCCAAATCTAGAATAATTCAATTTGATTATGAACTTTGTGATTATAATGACTGCTCTGGTGTGCGCATTTTTAAGGGACTTAGTGATTTTATGAGAAAAGAGAAATTCGACTTTATAACCGTTGACGCACCTTGGAGTGGAGATCAAACTCAATACGCAAGAATTGATCTCCTATTTGCTCTTCCCGATTGCCTTTCAGAAAATTTTATAATACTATTTGATGACTGTGACCGCATTCCAGAAATAAATACAGTTACAGCTATGGAAGAAAAATTAAAGGAATTCAATATTCAATATGCAAAAGGGCGGTATAGAGGTAAAAAAGACTGTATACTAATTTGTGCAAATCACCTTAAATTTTTAACATCTATGTAAAACTTCACTGATGAAATTTGAAAAGGAAAATCAAGAAATGAAAAAACAAGTCAAAATATCAGTTATAATTCCTGTATATAATGCAGAAAATTACCTTGTACAATGTCTCGAAAGTGTTATGAATCAGACACTAAAAGATATAGAAATAATTTGCGTCGATGACGGCTCTACAGATAGTTCAATTCAAATTTTGCAGGAATACGAAAAGAAAGACGATAGAATTACCGTATTATATCAAAAAAATCAGTTTGCCGGTGTTGCAAGAAATAACGGATTATCAATTGCAAAAGGAAAATACGTTGCATTCTTGGATTCTGATGATTATTATGCTCTTGACGGTTTGGAAAGGTTATATGAAATGGCAGTAGCCAACGACCTTGATTTTCTAAAGGCAGCCTCTTATATTGTTGACACCCAAACCGACGAAATATCAACGAATAAATATTATTCCAACGGTTCGTTTAACGAAAATCAAAAGAAAAACATTCTAACCTTCTCATCTGCTCCCAGAAAGCTTCTTTCGGTTGCTGACGTTCCTTGGAATGCTGTCTATAAGCTTGATTTTCTAAATAACCACAACATCCGTTTTAATAATTTGAGATGCATAAATGACCACTCGTTCTATATCGACTGTCTTGTTCACGCATCAAGAATAATGATTTGTGATATATTCTTAACTTATTATAGAATAAACCAAAGTTCATCCTTGATTGGCGTGAGAAGCAAAAACTTCAATTGTCAGTTATCCTCCTATAATTTAGTTAAAAAAATAGTTGAAAATATTCAGTACGACCTTAAAAAACTAGTGCTCCAAAACGAGTTATATCTGATTTTTATGTGGTACGAAAAATTTCAAAACAGCAATAAGCTTTCAATGCCTTTAATTGATATGGTTGATGATTTTGTTAAGACATATGATTCTAAGGACGTTACAAACGATCATCTTTCCCGTTTTGATTACAGCTATACTTTCAACTATTTCCTTAACCGCAAGAACTACAAAGAAGATACACCTGCCGTAGATTGCCCCAAGATTTCTTTTATAGTCCCAGCATATAACGCAAGTGCATATATAACAGAATGTATAGAAAGCATTCTCAATCAAACATTGTCAGAAATAGAAATCATTTGCGTAGATGACGGTTCTACCGATGCGACCCCCGAAATCATTGAAGAATACGCAAAATACGATAAGAGAATTACTCTTTTAAGACAACAAAACAGTTATGCCGGAACCGCAAGAAATAAAGGTATAGGCGTTGCTAGAGGAGAATATATTTCGTTTGTTGATTCGGACGATAAAATAGATCTTGATTTTGGTCAAAAGATGTATGATGAAGCTACCAGAACAAACGCAGACGTTATAGCTTCGCCACTTAAAGCCTGGTATGGTAAAAAAAGCTTTACAAAAATGAGCTTCTGGCTTGTTGAAAAGTATTTGCCGTCCAACCTTCCTTTCAACTATAAGGATATCCCTCAACATATATTGACATTTACTCCCGGCGGGCCCGGTGGAAAGTTCTTTAATAGGAAATTTATCATCGATAACGACATAAAATTCTTACAGATCAAGCGCTCAGAAGATTTTTATTTTATCCTTTATTCTATTGCTGTTGCAGAAAGAATTTCCGTCATAAAGGAACCTCTTTACTATTATAGACAAAACAATGCGTCTAGCCTAGAATCAACAAAAGACAATACCCCTACGCTTTTTTGGGAAGCAAATATGCTTTTCAAGCAAAAGATTTCAGCGCTTGAACATTTTGATGTAATAAAGCAAAGCTATATAAATAATACGCTCAACCGTGTTGCTTTTAACTTTAATGCGGTTAATAGCGCTTCTGGATTTTCGCAGATTTTTGAAGAAATAAAAAAGGTTTGGCACGAAGAGCTTGAATTAGACCAGCATCCAAGAGAGTATTTCTACGATAAAAACAACTATGATTATTTAGTTAAGCTTATGGAATATGACACCTGCTTGGATTATTTATTTGCTCTTTCGAGAATCAAGCCTGCTTCTACAAAATCCCAGCCCGTTCAAATCTCTAAACCAACAAATACATCAGTAGTTAAGGTTGAACCTAAAAAGGAAAATACTTTTAAAAAGATTATTTTGTGGATTCCTCGCAAGATCAGAGGCGGCTGTAGATGCCTCAAGGAAAACGGATTTAAATTCACTTGCAACAGAATTCTTGTTCACTTGCATATCAAAAAGGATCCTTACAAATAATCTTATGCATACTTTTAGTTGCATAACAAGCTTCTTTTAACAATCAACGGGAGATATTATGTTTCGAAAACTAAAACAACACCAATTTCTCCTCGAAGAACTTATAAAGCGTGATTTCAAGAAAAAATACAAGCGAACTCTTCTCGGTATGGGCTGGAGCGTTCTCTCGCCCCTGCTCCTCTTGCTTGTAATGAGGCTTGTTTTCACCCATTTCTTCGGGAGAGGAATGGAACACTACACAACCTACCTTTTTTGCGGCAACTTGGTTTTTACCTATTTCAGCGAATCATCAAGTCAAGGCATGTCTTCCTTGCTTTCAAATGCAGGAATTTATACAAAGGTGAACGTACCTAAATATTTGTTCTTATTTTCCAAAAATGTGCAAACGCTTATCAATTTTGCTATAACACTTGTAGTTTTCTTCGTGTTCTGCATTTTTGATGGAATATTGTTCACTTGGAAATTCATCTTTTTGCTATATCCGATTCTATGCCTTGTGATATTCAATATAGGAATAGGTCTTATTCTTTCCGCATTATTTATTTTCTTCAAGGATATACAGTATCTTTGGAGTATATTTACCCAGCTTCTTATGTATATGTCAGCTATATTCTACACCGTTGACACATTTTCACCTTTTGTACAGAAGGTGTTCCATATCAATCCTATATATGTGTACATTAAGTATTTCAGACTCATAGTAATAGACGCTACGATTCCGTCTGTATGGATTCATCTTCTTGCATTCGGATACGCAATTGTATTTTTTGGAATAGGCGCGCTGATATACAAAAGAAGAAATCACAAATTTTTATATTATACTTAAACGGAGGTATACAATATGGACAATAAAAATCATACCTCTGAACCGATTATAATCTGTAATAACGTATCAATCAAATATATTACAGGTGATTTTAAAGATATCGGAATTAAAGAATGGATTATACGAAAGTTAACCCGCAACTATAAGGTCACCGAGTTTTGGGCAGACAAAGATATCACCTTTACAATAAACAGAGGTGATATGCTCGGAATCATCGGTAGCAACGGAGCAGGCAAATCCACTCTACTTAAGGCTATATCCGGAATTATGCGTCCTACAAAGGGGTATGTAGATTGCAGAGGCAAAATTGCCGCACTGCTTGAGCTTGCCTCGGGATTTGACGGTGATCTTACGGTCAAAGAAAATACTTACCTACGCGGAGCTATGCTCGGATATACCAAAAAATTTATGAATGATACTTATCGGGATATTATAGAATTTGCAGAACTTGAAGACTTCGAAGATAGACCGTTTAAGCAGTTATCCTCCGGAATGAAATCAAGGCTTGCCTTCTCAATTGCATCGCTTGTAAATCCCGACATTCTCATTCTTGACGAGGTTCTCGCGGTTGGAGACGGTGCTTTCAGAAAAAAAAGCGAAGCAAAAATGAAATCGATAATAAACGGCGGAGCAACCACTATTTTGGTTTCTCATTCTATAGGACAGGTTCGCTCTATGTGCAACAAAGTTCTCTGGCTCGATAAAGGAAAACAAATTGCCTTTGGAGATAACGTTAAAGAAATTTGTGATCAATATGAATCGTTCTTGCAGACAAAGATTTTACCCGATAACAATTAAAAAAACAAACGAGAAGCAGTGCTTCTCGTTTGTTTTTTGCTTTAATCTCTTCTAAAAATATCCCTTGTGTATATTTTATCCTTTACATCGTCGAGAATGGAATCATACCTATTGGCAATTATAGCTTGGCACATAGATTTGAATTTTTCGAGGTCATTAACGATTTCGCTTCCAAAGAAGGTATCTCCATCCTTAAGGGTAGGCTCATAGATAACAACCTTAGCGCCCTTTGACTTAATCCTTTTCATAACACCTTGAATTGAGCTCTGTCTGAAATTATCGGAATTGGACTTCATAGTCAAACGGTATACTCCAATAACAACATCCTTTTCTCTGTCGGCATCATAAATGTCGCTTCCAACGTAATAACCGGCAATTTTTAAAACTCTATCAGATATAAAATCCTTTCTGGTGCGGTTCGATTCAACGATAGCAGAAATCATATTCTGAGGAACATCGGCATAGTTAGCAAGAAGCTGCTTTGTGTCCTTGGGAAGACAATATCCTCCGTAGCCGAATGAAGGATTGTTATAATGATCTCCTATTCTCGGATCAAGACAAACGCCCTGAATAATTTTTTGAGTGTCCAGCCCTTTCATTTCAGCATAAGTATCCAGCTCATTGAAATACGATACTCTAAGAGCGAGATATGTATTAGCAAAAAGCTTAACCGCCTCAGCCTCTGTAAATCCCATAACAAGGGTATCTATATCCTTTTTTTCTGCCCCCTCCTGTAAAAGAGACGCAAATTCATTTGCTTTTTTTACAAGATATTCGTTCTTAAGGTCTGTTCCAACTATTATTCTGGATGGATAAAGATTATCGTAAAGGGCCTTCGATTCTCTAAGAAATTCCGGACTGAATAAAATATTTTCAGTATTGAATTTTTTTCTTACAGACTCAGTAAAGCCTACAGGAATGGTTGATTTTATCACCATAATAGCATTTGGATTACATTTCAAGACTAACTGTATAACCGATTCAACAATCGAGGTGTCAAAAAAATTCTTAATACTATCATAGTTAGTGGGCGCAGCTATTACAACAAAATCTGCATCTTTATAAGCATTCTCAGCATCCAACGTAGCTGTGAGATCAAGCTCCTTTTCGTCAAGATACTTGGTAATATAGTCATCTTGAATAGGTGATTTTCTATCATTTATCATTTTCACCTTTTCCTCAACAACATCCACCGCTGTTACCTTATGATGCTGTGCTAACAAAATGGCTATTGACAATCCTACATAACCTGTTCCGGCAACTGCAATTTTCATTAGTGATTTCCTTTTCTACTTTAGAATTTATTTTATAAAAAATAACTAGCATGTTAATTGTATCACGAAATACCCCAAATGTCAATATACATCTCGACATTCTGCGCTATGCATTTTTTTCCTTCTTTATTCACTTGATATAAAATATAATTTATGATTAGAGAACTTTTCTTGATTTTATAGCTATTGCTTTTTACTATATAATGGAAAAGACAGCCGCAAGGAGCGGCTGTCTAAATTTACGATTAATAACTAATTCTCAAAAAGTTTCCTAAAACTTAAACTAACAATCTGTTTTTTTAAAATGGCGTAAACCACCGTTTTATCAGCAGTTATGACTTTTCCGTCTTTTTCTTTTTAAACCTTAATATTGCAAAAACAGAACAGAATCTTTTCTTGATTTTATTGTTTTTGAAGGTTGAGGTAAGCCTATCAAGGTCAAGCCTATGTCCCTTAGCGATACGCTTCTTATATTGCTTATGCGCATAAAGAATTACGCTTGCAACGAATTCACAAACATCAGCCTCCTCAAAATCCTCAGCCTCTCTTCCCTGCCAGCCAAGCGCTTCGGCATACTCGCTGTGAAGCATATTCCAAAAATGCTCCTTGGCATCAGAGCCGAGAACGTTGTAAATACGGTAACAGCGGCTTGCGGTAAGATTTAAAAATGAGGTTGAAAGAGGGGAGAACATTCCGTTTTGCCTTAAAAATTCCTTCATCGCAAGATATGCCACAAGCACCTGAGAATAGTGCTTACGGAACATCTTCGCTCTTGCCTGATCGGTGTAAATCCTGTGATGGATAAGTACTTCAGAAATTTTTCCTATTCTTTCGGCAAGGGAAAGCGCCGATACGACAAAATATACGTCCTCATACATTTTTACATCACGAAGGAACAGAAGCTGCTTATCTATTACGAAGCTGCGGCGGAAAAGCTTATTCCAAGCGGCTCCGTTAGTAGAAAGGAAAATCTTATCCGGGCAAACACTTTTAGAAGTAACAGCTCCACCGTCAAAAATGCTCTCATGCTCTGAGGGCTGTGCGTTTTCAAACGTTGCTTTACGGCTGTTATATATGTCGTAATCAGCTATTGCAATATCGAGATCTTTTTCCTTTGCCACAAGATAAAGATTTTCAAGAAGCGAAGGCTCAAAGAAATCGTCCGCATCAAGAAAGGCAAGATATTCGCCTCTTGCTCTTTTTATTCCGTTATTTCTTGCCAGAGCAGGACCTGCATTAGTTTCGGTAACTATCCTTACACGTTCATCCTGCTGCTGATATTCTTTTATAAGTTCAAACGAGCTATCGGTTGAACCGTCATCAATGCATATAAGCTCGATTTCCTTCAGCGTCTGATCCAGAACGCTGTCAATTGCGGGACGAAGATAATCGTACGCATTATATATTGGCATTATGACCGATACTTTTATGTCGGTATTATTCATAAAATCACATTCCAAGTTTTATTTATCTGCGAGCATAACTCCCCACAGTACCGATTATATTTTAACACTTTTTTATACAAATGTCAATGGTTAGTTATAAACCTTGTTTTTTAACAATAAATGCGGAGAAGCTTTTTGCTTCTCCGCATAAATTCTTCATAAACTTTTTCTTGCAATTATAGTAAAAACAAATTGAAACTATTCAATTATTCTTAATTTTACATTACTGTATTCGACAGCAATTCCGGAAGTCTCTCCTCTCACGCCCGCATACATAAATATGCAAAAATTACCATTCTCTGTCGATGGAATTTCAAATTTCCAGGAATATTCGTCACCAAGATTAAAAATGTGCGTATGCAATGTTCTATCTGTGTTTTTGTCATACACTATAACAGTAAAATTGGTTGTTTTTCCTTCTATTACCTTTACATTATCAAAAGTTAAAAGATATGCAGTTCCATTTTTAAGCGACTCCACAATGGACACATAATTATATGGTGACTTGCTTATAGGAACATTAACCCTTTCTTTTGTTGTTACAACATTGAAATTATCCACAACCGGATTTTTTTCAATACTAACTTTTACAGATAAATCAATATAACTAACTCCTACGTTTTTCGTTGCTCCGCGTTCACCAGCATATAAAAACAAACAGAATTTGCCTTCTGAACTTTCAGGCACTTCAAATGCCCATGAGTAATTATCTCCGCTCTTAAAAACGTGAGTATATAATGTATTTCCGCTTTTTTCATCATAAACTATTGCAGTAAACTTATCAGTCGATCCATTAGTTACTGTAACATTAGAAAACGAAAGAACGTATTTAGCGCCGCAAGTCAAATAACCCACAAGATCAACATATTTATATGCGCTATCACTTGGTGCTATAGTTAATGATTGGGCAAACAAAACTTCTTCTGATATAACTGTTTTTTCTCCCTCATAGAATGCCTTTTTCAATGTAATATTTTCAAAAGCAATTTTAGAGGTGGTGTGTCCTATGTCACCTGCGTACACTATCAATGACAAATTACCTGTTCCTGATTCAGGTGTCAAAAAGGTCCATTTAAACTCTTCGTTAATGTTACAATATTGAATATCAAGAGTCTCAGCCAAATGAAGACGCTCGTTCTTTTGATCATATAGAGCTATTGTAACCGAAGTTGCATCTCCACTCAAAACAGATATATCTTCTGCCTCTAACACATACTTTGTATTATATTCCAAACCTCTGACAAGAGTTGTATTAGAATGAGTTTTGTTATCGCTTGCCACAACAGTAAATTTCGTTTTCGAAAAAACTTCTTCTAACGAATTGTCCAAATCATGATATTTTGCATTAATACTTCCGAAAGAATAATAAGATTCATCATTCATTACAGAAGGATTTATCATCATAATTACCATATCGGGCGATGATATATCAACATATTCAGCAATAGTATAATCCTTCAAATATCTAGGGTCCACAACATCAATCTCTTGAACGGCAGTTGACAAAAATGCTTGTACCGGAAGACTAAAGCTATCCTTTATAATCATTATTTTTAGTCCATTTTCCACCTTAAAATTTCTGTGTTTTAATATGGGATAATCCCCGCCTATATACGTGCAATACGTATTTTGACCAAAATAATCAGGTTCGTTTTCGAGATACAACTCTTCTAGAGTATTTACATCTTTAAAATCACCTTTGCGGTAAAACAAAGTCTTTTGATTCGTTTCAATAAGCATATCAGTATCAAACTTAGGAAGATAAAGCTTATAGTCGTCTACACCGCCATAATAAACACCAACCCTCTTGCCTTGGGATCCCAAAAAGCGATCCTCATACACAGTAGTTTCCCAATTATCTATATCGGCATAAGATAAGTCAATACCTGCATTAGGATATTTTTCTGAAATATATTTTAATATCTCCCCATAAGCAAGAAATGCACCATCGTTATTCCAGTGATGATCTGTATCATAGAAATATTTTTCTACAGCTTCAGGAGTGTTTGAAAGCATTTGACGCAAATCAATTGTGTCTATACCAAGAGCATTCAACTCTTTAAGCATATTATCAGCATTTAAATTTACTGTACTACCTAATGATACCGGATAATTCGTTTCAC
Organism: Eubacteriales bacterium; assembly: GCA_045594785.1. Taxonomy (GTDB): domain Bacteria; phylum Bacillota; class Clostridia; order Oscillospirales; family CAG-272; genus UBA1740. The sequence goes on along the minus strand of JAZNZE010000046.1, from coordinate 4,525 downwards.
TCATATCATATTTGTGTGGAGCTTGAACATACACAAATTTAATATCTTCTTCGCTTAGATAATTATTAAATATGTTTATAGAACTAGCGTTAGCCTTAGCATCTATCACGGCATTTGTTGTTCGTGTCAACATGCCATTTTTCATTCTTACAACATCGTTGTAAAAATTTCTTCCTGTAAGGCGCGCAAACAAACCGTTTATGTTTATATAGTCTTCTTTATGCGCAAATGCATCAGAAGTATACGCGTCTCCGACTTGGTCTACAAATTCCTCAAAATTAATTTCTTCAGCTTTAAGCTTATCATAAGGCTTGGAAATCAGAGATATGTTCAAATAAGCTCCTGCTACTATAAAAACCAAAACTACAACAGTAAATACAGTAATTGCAATATTTCTATATTTCATTTATCATATCTCCTTTCTTAGAAATTAAAATAAATAAACGGGTTATGAGCATCCATAACCAAAAACGAAAGGCTCACAATGAATAGCATAAACTGAACAACGTATGCAGAGGTTTCGCACACCGCAGCACCATATTTATATTTTTCACTAATTTTCTCCGTTAATTTTTTGGTTAAAGGAACAGAGCAAACTACTCCTGCAATAAATATAATAAGATAGTTTAACAGATAATGAGTAGTGGTTTCGTCACAGAATTTACTTGCGCCAAAGCCAAACATTGCAGAAAGATACTTGCCCGCAGCAGGAAGATCTATAGCTCTGAAGAGCACCCAACCGAATACTACCATCAGCATTGTGAAAATCTGATAAAAAATTGCAGGCGTACGCTTTTGTTCCATAAGCTTAGGAACAGAGAATATCTTTTCAATTGTTATAATTACACCGTAAAGCACGCCCCATAAAATGAAGTTCCAACTCGCGCCGTGCCATATACCCGTAAGAAGCCAAACGACAAAGAGATTAAAAATCAGCCTTGCTTTTGTTTTTACACGCGAACCGCCTAGTGGGAAATAAATGTAATCTCTGAACCATGTTCCGAGCGATATATGCCATCTTCTCCAAAACTCAGTAATAGTCTTTGATATGTAAGGATAGTCGAAATTCTCCAAGAAGGTAAAGCCAAACATAAGTCCAAGACCTATAGCCATTTCTGAATATCCGCTGAAGTCAAAGAATATCTGCAAAGTATAGCAAAGCGCTCCTATCCATGCCATAACAAAGCTTAATTCCTCTGCTCCAAAGGCAACGTCAGCAACCTGAGCTAAAATATTAGATAGAATAACTTTTTTATTGAATCCTCTGATAAATCTGAACATTCCTTTGCAAAACATATCTCGTGTAATATGTCTTTCCGTTATCTGTTCTTCGATAGTGGTATATCTGACTATCGGACCTGCAATAAGCTGCGGAAAAAGAGATATGTATAAAGCAAGATGAAATAGATTTTTCTGAACCGGAGTGCCTCTGTATACATCTATTACGTAACTCATCGCTTGGAAGGTAAAGAAAGATATTCCTATAGGAAGCACGTATTCCGAAACATCAAACAATGATTGTGTTGAAGGAATCCAGTCATGAAGTGTCTTTGTGACAAAATTCATATACTTGTAGGTGAACAGCACTGAAATATTAAATACAATGTCTAACGCAAGAAATACTTTTCTTCCTGTTTCCCCTTTTGATTCCGAAATTCTCAGTGCCATAATATAATTGATTACTATGGAAAGGAGCATTATGAGCAAAAAGGTTGGCTCTCCCCATGCGTAGAAGAACAGACTGGCAATAAGAAGCCAGTAGTTTCTTGCTTTTTGGGGCAAAAGAAAATAAATTCCAAAAGTTATAGGAAAAAAAGCAAATATAAATTCCAAACTTGTAAAAAGCATATTTTCTCTCCAATCAAAAAATTGGTAAGGCTTTTTGGTATTTTATATAAAATTTATAACCAAGCTTTACATTTAGTCCACTTAAAAGAGAAGGCAACAACTTTCGTGTCTGTTTTTAGATTCACCAAAATTGTTGCCTTTTATTAATATCAATCCTCGGATACGTAAACTACGCGATCTGCGTCAGCTACAATGTCATCGGGAGTAAAGGTTTCGCCTGTAACGACAACCTCTTCCTGCTGCTTCTCGAGGTCCTCGACCTCAACGGCACGATACTTTCCAAGTCCTGTACCGGCAGGAATGAGCTTACCGATAATAACGTTTTCCTTAAGTCCGAGAAGCGAATCTGCCTTGCCCTTGATAGCCGCTTCGGTAAGAACCTTGGTGGTTTCCTGGAAGGAAGCTGCAGAGAGGAAGGACTCGGTCATAAGAGATGCCTTGGTAATACCGAGAAGCATAGGAGCAGCCTCTGCCTTGCGAAGCGATATCTCGCCTGCAGCCTGTCTTGCCTCTATCTTCTCATTCTCCTCGCGGAGCTCAAGAATGTCAACGGTTGTTCCAACGAGAAGGTCGGTATCTCCGGGATCATCAATCTTAACCTTTCTGGTCATCTGACGGGTGATACACTCGACGTGCTTATCGTTAATTTCAACGTCCTCACCACGATAAACCTTCTGTACCTCACGGATTATATAATCATAAACCGCATCTATACCGCTCATATGAAGAACGTCTGCAGGGTTAAGGAAGCCTTCGGTTATCTGCTGACCGCGCTTAACCTCCTGGCCGTCCTCTATAATAAGGCGCATTCCGAAGGGAATCTCGTATACTACATCTTCATCGGTAGGCTCTACGGGGTTCTGAATAATAACCTTCGAGAGCTTCTTATCAGACTGAATACGCGCAGTACCCGTAAACTCAGTAACTATTGCGGTCTTCTTGGGGCGGCGAGCCTCAAAAAGCTCTTCAACTCTGGGAAGACCCTGGGTAATATCCGAACCTGCGACACCACCGGTATGGAAGGTTCTCATCGTAAGCTGAGTACCGGGCTCACCGATAGACTGAGCTGCGATAACACCTACAGCCTCACCGATGCTAACGGGAGTTCCGTGAGCAAGGTCAGCACCGTAGCAGTGAACGCAAACGCCTCTCTTAGCCATACAGCGAAGAATGGTACGAACCTCAACGTGAGTGATACCTGCATCGATTATAGCCTTAGCCATATCCTCATCAATCATTGTGTTGTCGGGAACGATAAGCTCACCTGTGTGCTGGTCAACTATGTCACCAACCGTATATCTTCCTATGATACGGTCACGAAGTCCTTCGACCACGTTAGTTCCCGAAACGATATCCGAAACTATGATACCGGACTTAGCTCCGCAGTCCTCCTCGCGAACGATAACGTCCTGCGAAACGTCAACCAGACGTCTGGTAAGGTAACCCGAGTCTGCAGTACGGAGAGCGGTATCGGAAAGTGATTTACGTGAACCCTTAGCACCCATAAAGTACTCGAGCATCGTAAGACCTTCACGGAAGTTTGATTTAATGGGAATTTCTATCGTCTTACCGTTGGTTGCAAACATAAGTCCGCGCATTCCGGCAAGCTGACGCATCTGCTTCATAGAACCACGGGCTCCGGAAGTACAGATCATATTAAGTGAGTTATACTTATCAAGGTTTGCTATAAGAGCATCGGTAACTGCGTTAGTGGTCTTATCCCAAACGTCAATAACCTGCTTATATCTTTCATCGTCAGAAAGCTCACCCCACTCAAAGAGCTCGGTGATTTCATCAACCTTAGCCGAAGCCTCTGCAAGAAGTTCCTTCTTCTGAGGAGGAATTGTCATATCGTAAACAGATATCGAAAGCGATGACTTGGTGGAATACTTATATCCCATAGCCTTGATATTATCAAGAACCGATGCAGCCTCAGCAAAGCCGTGATACTTGATAGTGAGGTCTACTATTTCCTTAAGCTTTTTGGAAGTAGTAGCAAAGTTTATCTCAAGTGAGAAGGGATCCTTAGCTCTGTCAACGTAGCCGAGGTCCTGAGGAATTCTCTGGTTGAAGATAAGTCTTCCGTAGGTAGCGTCTATTATAGCGCTCTTCTCTACTCCATCGATAACCTTAGTTACTCTGACCTTGATTGCTGCGTGGATACCAAGCTCCTTGTTTTCATATGCCATTTCAACCTCGTTGAAATCGCGGAATACCTTTCCCTCTCCCTTTTCACCCGGGTGATCGATAGTGAGGTAATAAGAACCAAGAACCATGTCCTGAGAAGGAACGGTTACAGCCTTACCGGAAACCGGCTTCAAAAGGTTGTTTGCAGAAAGCATAAGGAATCTTGCCTCTGCCTGTGCCTCGCTCGAAAGAGGCACGTGAACGGGCATCTGGTCACCGTCAAAGTCAGCGTTGAACGCAGGACATACGAGCGGATGAAGCTTTATTGCTCTACCCTCTACGAGTATAGGCTCAAACGCCTGAATTGAAAGCCTGTGAAGTGTAGGTGCACGGTTAAGAAGCACGGGGTGCTCCTTGATTACATATTCGAGCGCATCCCAAACCTCAGGAACAATCTTCTCAACCTTCTTCTTTGCATCCTTTATCGAATTAGCCTTCTGGGTTTCGATAAGGCGCTTCATAACGAAGGGGCGGAAGAGCTCGTGTGCCA
>JAZNZE010000045.1:0-7818 GCA_045594785.1 Eubacteriales bacterium | reverse complement strand
TTTTTCTTTCAAATTTTCCTTAACAGCAAATCGCAGCTGCTTCAATCTTGTATAACGTTCCCAGAGTACAGATTGATGCTCAACGGCTTCTTTTGAGTGTGTTTTCTGCACTTCAGAGCGCGCATCAGAGAGAGCAGCCTCGAGCTCACGCATCTCACGGTCGATACTTTCAAGAGATTCGCGCTTATATTCAGCCACCATTCGCTTATACTTCGGATTCTTCGGAGGCGGCTCGGACATAACCCTATTTAGAAACTTGCCGGGTCCCATAATCTCGACGAGGGATTGAATAGCTCCGAGAGGCTGACTGAATACATACTCTTCAGCTTTAGCGAGTGCGTTGTAATCACTGCCGGGCTTCTCCCAGACCGAGCGAGCTACGGCGTAATCCAGGAAACGCAGCCACCAGTCCGCAGCTTCCCAACGATTCTTGTTGCTGTCGTTCTCGTCCGGGACTCTGAAGCAGAGATAATTACGAAGACATGAGCAATACATCTCCTGAAGACCGTACTTTGAAAATGCTTTATCCAGGAAACCGCCGGCGTTGGCATCTTTAAGCTGCAGCTCGCAACGTACCCAATGCGGCACTTCCTTCGGAGTGAAGCCACGTTCAGCAGCCTTATCGTATATTCTGATGAATACGTTGGAGCTTTTCGAGCCGAAGTCTACCGATTTACCGACTATATCGCCCTTGAACGTGTAATAGGCATTACCTTCCTGGCTCCGAGCCGTGAAGCTGCGACGTAGAACCGAATCGAATACGGTATCTATATCAAGCACGCCGGTCATATCATCAAATGCAATATCAATACGCTTTGCCCGGACACCGCGCTCGCAGGGACGTTTTGGAAGCTCGTCGATTATAAGCTTAAAGAGAGAATTAAAATCACCGGTGCCGAAGCTCTCAAACGTTCTGCAGCCTTGACCAGTCATTTCCAGCCATACGAAGCCGGTAAGAAGAGAATCAAACCATTCATCACACCAATGGATATGTACGCCGTTATAGCTAATTTTGTATTGAAAGCCTTTATTGCCGTAGCTATGCTCCCAGAGCACGTCCTGCATACCTATCAGAGCGACAATATCATCACGGCTATGAACCTTTGACGTAAACGAGAACCAGTCAACCAAGAGTCTATTTTCCCGCGGGAAATCTGTAACATTTTTTGGCATAAGAATCACCTCAAAAGCGTGTTCAAGTATTTTCTAACCCCGTGTTTACCCCACGGGGTTTAACGCGGAAAATCGATTTTTTTATTACCGAGCCGCGCAAACTCGGTAATCTGAAGAAATATTTAGCTAGATAAGGAAACACCCCCTACCCCTTTCTAGGGGAGAAGAATGTAAGCGGTAGTAACCCCCTGTAGCCCCCCTTCCTCGGCTTAGTTTGGCGAGATAGATGATGGTATAGTTCTCGGAAGGGGGGCTCTCCGAACTTAACGCTGCGTTGCGTTTGGCGATTCGCCTGAAGGCGCGTTAAGAAACAGGAAACAGTAAGTAAGCAAATTAGCTAATCAGTTAAATGGAAGTAGTCATAATCTGAGTTATCAGAAGAAGAATTGAAGCGCTGATATACTTTATATAGAAAAGGAGCAGAAGGAGGAAGATCGGGAGTAATTATTTCTAAAAAAATTGCTAAATGAGATACCTTTAATTTGTTTTCATTAAGAAAATCAAGGTAAGTTTCACAAGCAATATAAAAGGCTTTACGAATAGATTTTATCTTGTGGGAGACTTGAACAACGTAGGATTGATCAAACGAAGATGACTTAGGAACGAGATAGAATCTGTAGAGATATGGGGGATCAAATGCATTAGAAGGAACGGAATAAAAATTTGACATAATAAATCTCCTAAATTTTAATTTTTATCAAAGTGTGTCGGTCACAGATGCCGGCCCTAAAGGGTACCCCGGCATCTGTGACCCGAGGGAAATACGAACCTCCGAAACTCTTAAGCCTGCGGCGCAGCCAACAAGGAGCTTGTCCGGGCATTTCCTGCCGGTGTTTCGGTAACCGCTCTGATGCGGCTATAGCTCACATCACCCACTAAGCTGGTTTTATATTCAAGTACGTCTCCGCTGCTCTCATTCTTCGAGCGACTAACCAAGGGGTGCGCCCCTTGACCCCGGGGAGAATACAAAAAAGCCCGGGAACGTGCATTCCTGGGCGTACTTTTAATCAAGGTGTCCGGAGTTCGATTCTCCGCAGGAGCACCATGGACAACCATTCTACAAAGGGTGGTTGTCTTTTTGTTTACCCAGGTTATCTAATGGGGAGTATTTAGTGAAGTCGGCGCGAATCCGACTATTAGCAAGATGTAAGTATCTCTTTACCATTTCAAGGCTTGTATGCCCTAAAATAGCTTGCAACGTATAAATATTACCACCGTTCTCGAGGTAACGTGTAGCGAAGGTATGACGAAGCAAATGAGGATGCAGCCGTTCTATCCCGGTGCGGTCCTTGAGCTTTCGGAAGAGCTGCTTAAGAGTGGTATCTGTTATAGCTTCCGGGATGCCGGAGGAGGACACCTTGATTATAAGGGGCTTTAGATGCGCCCAGGATATATCGCGCAGATAATCCTCGAGGACGGTAGCAGTATAAGAGCCGATAGGAACGATGCGCTGCTTATCTCCCTTACCACGTTGGACGATGATATAACGCTCCTTCAGGTGAACCGAATTAACCGTAAGAGAAACAACCTCGTGGAGCCTGAGCCCGGAGTCGAGCATCAGAGCGACAATAAGACGGTTACGAGCTGAGAGCCAGCCGGGAGAGTTAAAGGAGCAAAGCACGCAGCTTACCTCCTCATCGGTAAGAACGTCGATAATCTTCCTGGTAGCTTTCGGAAGCTTGAACTTGGCGCAAATATCCGATTCAAGATAATCATTCTCATAACACCAACGTAGGAACGCCCGGAGTCCTCGAACGTAGCTCTGAACGGAAACAGAAGTAATAGAGGAGCGCTGCAGCTCGGCAGCATATTCCTTGCAATCCCGGAGTGTAATATCCGAGAGCTGCGCCTTAAAACCTATAAAATCAGTGAAAAAGCGCAACGTGCGCTCGTAATACTCAAGAGTTGCCGGTGAATTGCCTCGGACTCTCTGATCGAGCATAAATTCTTCAATAACGGTTGATATAGTCATTTAATTAAACCCAAAAACCACTTAACAAAAGACACAAGAACAAAAGTCAAAAAACCGATACCAAACAAAAGACCAACAAGCGGCGTATCCAAAAACCCTAAATCAATATCAGAAGGAATAAAAGAAAGAAGCCAATCAAACCCCGCATTATTAAGAAGTTCACCCGGTGTAAGATAAAAAATGCTAAAGATAGAATCAACAAAAGTAGGTATATAACCAAACAATTGGAGAAAATAAGATAATATTTTTTGAAAAGTTAAATTACCAGTAGACATAAATCATCAACCCCCGGAGAAATACTTCAAAAACATTATAACTAAACCTATACCGCCAATAACAGCTAAAAGAGAAGCAATAGAAAGCCCGGGGAACAACTCAAAATCCATAAAGCCACCAACGGCGGTAACAATCCAGGAGCTGAAATCGGCATCTACGGTGTTATCAACGTAGTAAATCAAGCCGATAGCATCATAAAACTCTGCCTGGCGCTGACGCTCGGCAATATTGTATTGATAATCATACGTTTGATTCATTGAGAAACCAGAAGCACTAAACCTACCACCATCAGTACGGGTAATAGTAATATGTACATAGGGATAGTACGCATAACGTTCGCCAATGGGAGTAGTCTTAGTAACATTGAGTTCATCAGGCACACACCATACCTTAACATATTCATCGGAAGAAATAGTCTTTTCTATATTATCCTGCCTCTTAATGGTATAACCGTCATCTACAAACTCAAGCATTGAATATTCGTAAATAACAGTATAATCACCCTTCTCATCAAAGCCAAAAAAAGACTGAGCATCATAATAGAAACCGCTATTTGAATCTATAAAACCGCCATAATCATCAGGAGTCATAAACACATTTTCAAGAGTAACTTGAATACTAGTAACGGTCGGGGGAGTCTTGGGATTATTACCGTCTTGAGACCAGAGCAAACTATGATGAGCAATTAACTCGGTAGTAAATACTTCAGAATGGTTATAATTATTAGCAATCTCGCTTATAGTAGAAACCGTCGTACAATAACGAATATCATCACCGGCTTTCCAGGCAATGCCATCATACCACGTCGAATGCAATGAAGCCGTCGGACTTCTATTGATAGTTTGGGTAGGAGCCCAAAGAATAACATACCCATCAGAAGTATAATTATTTCTTTGATCCTCGAATATAGGCTGCCTAAATGCAACATTAGTAATAGCATTACGAACACCATATATTGAAGCACCGTTTACAGGCTTTGTAACCGCAGCACTCACCGGGACAAGCAGCAAGGAGACCAAGACAGCGAGGATCCCGACGAGCGCTGCAGCTCGCGAGAGCCACCTAGGTATTTTTCTTTTCTTCATTTTTTACCTCCTTCATAAGCTTCTCGAAATAATACGTATCGTGTTTAGACTTGTTACGGTAGATAAGCAGCATATCCTTTACGGTACCGTGAGTGTTATAAAACTGGTCGCGGTAGATGTTAGCATTCATCTTGGCTTGCTTATTAAACATCGGTACTTTAACCCGGCAAGGACGTACACGGTCGATGCAGCTCTGCGCCTTGTCGTAAACAGTAACGCTCTGAAAAACTAAATCGCCTGGAAGATAAACGCACTTCCGGCATCGGATATACATATCAGACTGCTCGCGGATCTTATCCCATACCCTATTCAGGTTCTGGGTATTGATATGGAAGTTATTATGCGACACCTGCCGGGAGAGAGCTTGGTAAGTAGCTATGCTACCGTATTTGTTATTAAGCTGCGAGCAGTACTGCGACGGGAAGTATATGCCGGCATCAGACACGTAAACGTCGGAGCCTGCCGGATACGGATAGGAATAAGGCTTCACGGAGCCGGAGAGAAAATCGGTATAAACGTTACCACCGCAATCCAGGGAGGAAAAATCTGCCGGGTGGAAATGCTCGTCCCCGGTATAATCCAGGTTACCAACGTAATCAACGTTGCGACGAACGATAACGTTACCCATCAAAAGATCCTTGCCGGTTCCGCGTAGCCCGGTGACGCACATATTGCCCTGGAGAAACATCTTATAAACCTTTTTGAAGTTAAGATAACCGACCAGGAATACAAGACCGACGATAGCAGCTAATGCAATAATTACCCAAATCATAGCTTAACCGCCAATCATTCTAATGACCTTTAGAACAAGCATAAACGGTAGTGACACCAAGAAAACCACGCCGCACGTTGCTAAAAGAGTAGCAACGAGATCCTGATGAGAGCCGGCGAGGATCTCACCGCCATATATGTAAGTGTTCAGAAGGTCATATAACGCCTGATAGATATTAGTATTTGTCATATCTATTAAAAATCCTTTTCTATATAAAATTTAGTAATATCGTCTTAAAAAAGGCAACCAGGAAAGCCCGATTGCCTTTAATGTTTGTTTTAACCCCTGAAATGCAGGAAATTCTGTATAAGTCCCATAACAAGGAATATTACAGAGAATCCAAGACCGGCTACGGCAAGTACGCCAAGGAAAGTAAGACCGGTTTCAGCGACGTAAAACATAGGCATAAGGCTCGTCACAGCAGTGGAGATCCATTCGCCTATTGCAGTAAATACCGCAAGTATAGCGGTAAGTACAGAAGATGCACCCGTCATTATTTACTCCTTTCTATCCTCACTTTCGATCGGATTGAATATTTGGACGAAGCCGGCCGTGCTTCTCCATAAATCATAAATAGATCCCGGTACGATTTTCGCCGGGTCGATAACGTCAGCACCAACGAAGATATTCTCCGCAGTGCAGCCGTCCGGGAACAGTACAAGACAACGTACACCGTCGTTGGGTGTACCGTCCTTCTTAACACCGTGGAATTCCTCGCACTTATAAACTTTAACCTTCATTTTTTAACTCCTCATCAAATTTTATTTCTTCCTGGGGATATTCTCCCTCAACGTAATTAGAAACGTGTAATAGAATTGTACGAGCCTGTGAAACCTTTTCAATAATAGCTTGCTTCTCACAGGAGCCGAAGCCGGGATACTTGCGGATAATATCATTGATATTTAGCAGCTCACGCGAAACATCAACGAGCCGCAAGGATATTATATCCTTCATTGTTGAATTAGCCATTAGTATCACCGCCCTCTCGCTTAATTCGGAAAGAGCGTATAAGCTCAACAACAACCGCAGCCACTACAACCATGACAGCACCAAATGCCGCACCGAAAAAGAAACTATCCATTGACATTCTCCTTCAGAAGCTTATCGTAATCCGGGGAAGCTCCGACCGAGAGCAAAGATACGTAGCTCATATATGTTTTGGAAAGAGCTGCGGAATGAGCTTTTACATCTGAGCTAAGATCTGAGCTTTGGATAGCCTTGTCAAGCCGGTGCACGTTGGCGGAATACTTATGCAGCGACTTCAGGCGGAACTTCAGAACGGCAGCACCGAATAGGAACTGAAATAATCGTTTAAAACCCTTCATTTTTTTCTCCTAACTTTTTTATTTTATTATCCCCTTCACCTGCAGGAAGCAGCCTTCCGCATAGCCCAGAGCCTGCAGGCTTAGGAGATTTTGTTCCACACTTTCACGAAGCCGGCCAAGGCAAGAATAAAAGAAAGGAATGATTTATGTACCCGAACAGGTACATTTCAAATAAATTATATACCAAAACTTTCAAAAAGTCAATACGGTGTACCAAAATAATATATAATTCCGACAAAGGAGATTCAAAATGTACCAAAAACAAAGAACAATAGATATTATAAAAGAGCAACGAAAATATAAAAAAATGACCCAAGAAGAAGTTGCCAATAAGATCGGAGTAGACCGAAAAACCTATAACCGATACGAACAAGGTATAAACGAAATAAAAATCGGAACTATTGTAGCTTTAGCAGAACTATTCGGAGTAACTACAGATTTTCTCTTAGGAACGAATAGAGAAATACCGAGGCACTACGAATTAACAGAAACAGAATTTAAACTGCTTCAAGCATACAAAAACAACCCCAAACACCAAGAAACAATAAATAAAATATTAGATATTTAAGAGGACACTATGAAGAAAATCATAAAAATCGCTATAGGTGTAGCAATAGGAATAATAATTGTAAATGTTTTAGGCTTTATATTCAATCTATTCATTATTGGAAGTATTCTAGGTTCAATAGCTAATTAGCTAAAAAGAAAGGAGGTAATTAATGAAATTTCTAATATTAGTAGGATTTATAGCGATAGCAGTCCCTATATTGAGAACAATAGGAATAGAGATAAATCAATTCGCAGATGGAATATGGCAAAACTTCTTGAATTGGTTACCCTTTTGACTACATAGTTTAATCACCTCTCCCGGTTAATCCCCGGGAGATTTTTATCGCCAATTAGAAAAATGAATAATTTCTTTCCACATCTCTCTAATATTATAGAATTTCTTATAATCCACAATCAAAGCATATAAAGCATAAAATGGTGTTGCTATAGCCAAAACCAAAATCGCATATACATATCTTACAACATAAGTAAATAACATTATTTTTTCTTACCTACCTTTGTAATTTTTTCTTTCAAATTTTCCTTAACAGCAAATCGCAGCTGCTTCAATCTTGTATAACGTTCCCAGAGTACAGATTGATGCTCAACGGCTTCTTTTGAGTGTGTTTTCTGCACTTCAGAGCGCGCATCAGAGAGAGCAGCCTC
>JAZNZE010000044.1:0-4152 GCA_045594785.1 Eubacteriales bacterium | reverse complement strand
ACACCTCAAGATGAGATATCCCATCATTTAAAATGAGTAAGGTCGCTCGTAGACTACGAGCTTGATAGGTCGGAGATGTAAGTGCAGTAATGTATTCAGTTGACCGATACTAATTGACCGAGGGCTTGAACTGCTTTTTGTGGTTCAGCTAGAATGCTAGAGCTTTTCGTTTCTTTCCTAATTCGGTTTTTAATGAACATTTGAAAATAATGAAAAGGCACGGATAATACCGTGCCTTTTTCTTTTGAATTTTACTTGCTTCACGATAGATATGACTATGTATTATATTTAAAGTCCCAATTCGGTAAATTTTCCCTTTATATTTTTGTATTCATCTCCATAAAGAAGTGTCATAAAATCCTTTTCCTCGACCTCAAATGCATAACCGCCCTTGTGACCGTTTATTCCGTCCTGAAATGAGGCATAGTATTTTCCATTACCCAGACAGTGAAATCCTACGGGCGTGCAATATCGGTATTCTGTTATTATGGTTTCTGCATCATCATTGATATGAAAAAGATAATTTTTGTTTTGATAATCGTATCTTCCTCCATAAGTAGTAAACCAATACTTTCCTGTTGTCCGGTCATAGTCAAGATTTTGTATACCAAGACAGGTGTTTCCTGTATTTATAAAGTGTTTCTTTTATGTCCCACGTCAACGTGAATTTGTGCTATCATAGTACCGCCAAGGGTCGTCTTTACAATACAGTCTGTTGAAGACCAATACATATACGTTCCGTCTGTTGTAAAACCTTGTAAGTGAAAATTATGATGCAGTATCTCAATGTATTTCATAAGGTGCTCCTAATTACATAACTACACGGAGTATATCATGTTTATACTAAAATCTAAATAAATTTTCGAAAAAATGTTATTTGTTTGCTTTTTTTACTTCGTTTTTCAGATAGTTCAGAGCATCTTTTATTCCGCCAATCTCGTCTATAAGGCCACACTCTGTAGCCTGATATCCGTCAAGAATTGAGCCGATATCGTTAACGAGCACGTCCGTGCGAGAAATTATATTTCTCATATAATCTTCCTTTATATTTGAGTGATTTACAACAAACTTTATAATTCTGTCTTGCATCTTTTCAAGATAATCAAAAGCCTGAGGTACACCGAGAACCACTCCGCTTGTTCTTACAGGGTGAATTGTCATAGTGGCGCTTGGAACTATAAAAGAGCGCCTCGCGCTTACGGCAAGAGGAACACCTATGGAGTGCCCACCGCCGAGAACGATAGAAGCCGTGGGCTTTTCAAGGCTTGCAATAAGCTCTGCTATGGCAAGCCCTGCTTCTACGTCACCGCCAAGAGTGTTTATTATAATAATAATTCCGTCTATTTTTTCGCTTTCCTCAAGCGCAACAAGCAAGGGGAGAATATGGTCGTATTTTGTGGTTTTCTGATTTTGATCCAGAATGTAATGTCCCTCTATCTGACCTATAATCGAAAGACAGTAGAATGTTCCTCTATCACTTTCTATTTCCACGCTTCCGTTTTTAATAATCGAGTCCATATTTTCATTTTCAAATTTTTCGTTGATCATATCATCCTTTCCGTCTTATCCCGTTTTGCCGAGAAAAAGCAAACAAACCAAAATTTTTATTATTTTTCGCAATTTAATTTGTGTTTATACATTGATTTTTGAGTTGAATTATGTTATACTATATGTTGGTTTAGTACGGGATAGTCAAAAGCTGTCCCAAAACAATAAATTTAAGGAGCTTTCGAAAAATGAAAGAAGTTTTGGTAGAAACATCCGCAAGACACATCCACGTATCGCAGGCAGATCTTGAAACTCTTTTTGGCAAGGGTTATCAGCTCACAAACAAAAAGGACCTCAGTCAGCCCGGTCAGTTCGCATGCGCTGAGAAGCTTATCGTAGTAGGCCCTAAGGGTCAGCTTAAGGCATCTATTCTCGGTCCTACCCGTCCCGCAAGCCAGGTTGAGCTTTCCTTTACAGATGCTCGTACTATAGGAGTTACAGCTCCCATTCGTGAGAGCGGTGACGTTAAAGGCTCAGCAGCCTGCAAGCTTGTTAATCCCGAGAACGGAGCAGAAGTTGAGCTTGCTGAAGGTGTTATCATTGCAAAGCGTCACATTCACCTTACTCCTGCAGCAGCAGAGGAAATGGGCGTAGCTGATAAGGAAATCGTATCAGTAAAAATCAATTCTGAGAGAACTACCGTTTACGGTGACGTTGTAGTAAGAGTAAGCGAGAAGTTTGCTCCTGCTATGCACATTGATACCGATGAAGCAAATGCAGCTTGCGCATTCGGTACTGTAATGGGTACTATAGTTAAATAAGTTAATAAATTTTAAGGAGATAAAAAAATGGCAGAACTCATCTATTCTCACGAAGTTCAGAATATGTGTGTAGTAGCCAAGGGTCCTAACCACGGTCCCGCACCCATTCCCGAAGAGGGCGCATGGGTAAAGGCGAAGGAAATCAAGGATATTTCCGGTCTTACACACGGTATTGGTTGGTGTGCACCTCAGCAGGGCGCATGCAAGCTCACTCTTAATGTTAAGGAAGGTATTATCCAGGAGGCTCTTGTTGAAACTATCGGTTGCTCCGGTATGACACACTCTGCAGCAATGGCAGCAGAAATTCTTCAGGGCAAAACTCTTCTTGAAGCTCTTAATACCGACCTTGTATGCGATGCTATTAACACCGCTATGCGCGAGCTCTTCCTTCAGATAGTTTACGGACGTACTCAGTCTGCATTCTCCGAGGGCGGTCTTACCATCGGTGCAGGTCTTGAGGACCTTGGCAAAGGCTCTCGTTCTCAGGTAGGTACTATGTACGGTACTGTTGCTAAGGGTGTTCGTTATCTCGAAATGGCAGAAGGCTACGTAACCAGAATGGCTCTTGACGAGAATGATCAGGTTATCGGCTACGAGTTCGTAAACCTCGGCAAGATGACCGACTTCATTAAGAAGGGTGACGATCCTACCACTGCTTACAACAAATCCATGGGTCATTACGGCAGATTCACCGAAGAAGACGGTGCTGTTAAGTACATAGACCCCCGCAAAGATTGATAAGGAGGGCAGTATAAATGGCACTTTTTGAAAACTACGAAAGACGTGAAGCGAAAATTCTCGCTACACTTAAGGAATACGGCATAGGCTCTATCGAGGAGTGTAAGGAAATCACTCTCGCTAAGGGTGTTGACTGTGATAAGATTGTAAGAGGAACTCAGCCTATCTGCTTCGAGAACGCAGTTTGGGCATACACCGTAGGCGCAGCTATCGCAATTAAGAAGGGCTGCACCAAGGCGGCAGATGCTGCAGCGGCTATCGGAATCGGACTTCAGTCCTTCTGTATCCCCGGCTCCGTTGCTGACAACCGTCAGGTTGGTCTTGGACACGGTAACCTCGGTTCGATGCTTCTCTCTGAGAGCACCGAGTGCTTCTGCTTCCTTGCAGGACACGAGTCCTTTGCAGCTGCAGAGGGTGCAATTAAGATTGCTCTTAATGCAAACAAGGTAAGAGTTAAGCCCCTTCGCGTTGTTCTTAACGGACTTGGCAAGGATGCTGCTATGATTATTTCCCGTATCAACGGATTTACCTATGTTCAGACTGAGTTTGATCCTTATACCGAATCTGTTAAGATCGTTAAGGAAATTGCTTACTCTAACGGTGACAGAGCAAAGGTAAGATGCTACGGTGCAGACAGCGTTCCCGAAGGCGTTGCTATAATGAGACTTGAGAAGGTTGGCGTTTCCATCACCGGTAACTCCACCAACCCCACCAGATTCCAGCACCCCGTTGCAGGAACCTACAAGAAGTGGTGTAACGAGAACGGCGTTAAGTACTTCTCGGTTGCTTCCGGTGGCGGTACAGGTCGTACACTTCACCCCGACAATATGGCTGCAGGCCCTGCTTCTTATGGTATGACTGATACTATGGGTAGAATGCACGGTGACGCTCAGTTTGCCGGTTCTTCTTCCGTTCCTGCTCATGTAGAGATGATGGGTCTTATCGGCGCAGGTAACAACCCCATGGTTGGTATGACTGTTGCAGTAGCAGTTGCTATCGAAGAGGCTTGCAAGTAATAGAAAAAACGGTCGCTTTTTGAAAAAAAGCTCCGCAAAAACTTTTAAAAATAGTTAGACCCGTCATTTTAGGTTTTACCCGAATGATG
>JAZNZE010000043.1:0-26730 GCA_045594785.1 Eubacteriales bacterium | reverse complement strand
CTAATGCTTCCCTTCGTAACCTTCCATCCAGTAATAGTAAAATAATCACCTTTGATTTTTGTATATTCCTCAAAATTAATTTTTGTTGAAGTAATCACCTCATCAATTGCTTTACCATCATACTTTGCAGAATAAATTACGTTACTATCAAATTTATATTCTACATAAGATAAGGATATATCCGTGAATGTGTATGAGCATTCTAAATAATACAGCTCACCTGTTTTACTAGTTAGTGTAAGCGTGTATGAAAGTTCCTCATCACAATAAACATCGTCAAAGCAAAGCTCATAATATTTATAAAAGCTTGTCCTCTTTAAATCCTCGTTGTTATCTACACAAACAAAATAATTATAAGTATCACCAACCCTCATTGGTCGAGCACCATACTCTAATGTTTCATTAGCTTTGGCGCAAAAATTATTTCCAGCAAGCAAAATTGTTATTGCTGTAATAAAAAATAATATTTTTTTCTTCATTTTTTAATCCTACCTTTCATATAATATATAGGCAAGAAATGACGAAAAATTAAAAAAACCAGAAAAATTTCTGGATTTTTTTCATTAAGCATATTGTCCTGCTATTTCTGGATATAGTGCAAGAATATATTCTGGATGATCAATAAACGGATTTCTATTACCTTGAATACCATAGATAGCTTCGTTTCTTGCTAACTCATAATCAGAAACAGGATCCTCATAATGCCACTTGATTAAATAATTCAAATCTCCTAAATAACCCGATTTTCCTGCAGAATTAGAAGATGATGAGGAAGAGCCTGTAACTAGCTCTAAATCAAGAGTACAGTCGCTATAACCACAATTTGTTGTTTCACCGTCATATCTTACAAGCATATAGAATAATGCTCTAGCAAGATCTCCCTTAACCTCATCTCTTGGTTCAAATAAGCTTGCTGTCCATTTGTTTCCATAAGAATCAGATGAATAAGATGTTCCCTTAATTTCACCAAAATCTGAATTACCACGAGATGCATTTATGTTTTTTTCAGAAGGGAACAAATGATGGATGTCGCTATAGGCTGTGTGTGTTTTAGTGCTAAAACCTTTGCTGTTTGGCCAAACATGCTCTCTGTTCCAAACCTTAGACGCACCAGAAGATGCACCATCACGATGAGCATAATTAAATTCAACACCTGTATAAATACATATTACAGTGTTATCTGCTTGTCCCTTATCTGTTTTTAAAAGTGCTGCCCACACCTCGCTGTATGTTAATTTCTTTGTGTGTGTTTCAGTTATAATATCATTTAATGCAGCCTTTAATGGCTCACCAGTTAGTCCTGCTGCAGCGCTATAATATGGATCATTAGCTTCACCCGGTTCAGACGGTTCGCTTGGATTTGATGGATTTTCTATTGAATCACTAATTAATTTTCCATATAGGCTTACCTTTTTCTTTACAACATAATCTTCTTCTACCTTGAAGGTATAGTTAATATCAGTATACCAACCATCAAATTCATCATACTCTATATTATTTTTTCGAATGTATTCTGATAAAGATAAAAATAATTCATCAAAATAAATATCATCAAATTCTACAGGAAGAGCGTCTCCCTCCTTAACGCTGGTAAATCCAATATACTCACGATTTATATAATAATTAACGTTATATACCTGTTTTTCTTCTTCACATGAGGCTAATGCTAAAATTAGCATCAGTGCACTAAAAAATCTAATTAATCTTTTCATATACTACCTCTTATTTGTTAGTACTTATTTAACCAAACTAAAATATCACTAACAACCTTTTCTCTTTCATATTCGTTTAGTATTTCGTGATACATTCCATCATAATAGCATACCTCTTTGTCGCTTGATGGATTGTTTGAATACAACCATTCTGTTGATTCCTTTTCAACAATTTGATCCTCTTTACCATGAAGATATAGCACTGGATATGAAAAGCTGTTTATGTTTTTGTGAAGATATCTTACACCCTCAACAAACATAGTTCCAGCAAGTCTAATTTTATACTTTGCTAAATTTAGTGGGCTCTTAACATATTCCTCTTCTACCTTTGGATCGTGTGATAGCTTGCCGCCAAGATTGTTCTTCATATTAATATTACCAATAAGCTTCCATGGCACAAAGGTAAGCGGCTTAGTCATTTTCATAATTATACCCGGTGCCGCACTTGAAATAATACCATCTAGCTTGCTTTGATATGTAACGCCGTATGCATTAACTGTAAAGCCACCCATACTGTGCCCCATTAGAAAATGCTTAATCTCTGGATAATCATTTCTTGACATTTCAACAAATAAATCTGTATCCTTAACAACATCCATAAATGATTTTGCAAAGCCACGCTTTCCACCACTCATACCGTGCCCTCTATGATCAAAACGATATACTACATAGCCTTCATCATTTAGCTCCTTAACAAACGTATCATATCTTCTAAGGTTTTCTCCAAGTCCATGAACTATAACGATAGTTCCCTTGGGATTTTCAACCTTATTTATTTCATAATAAAGACTCACACCATCGTGTGTTTTAATTTCCATATTAAATACCCCGTTTCATTGTGTAACTATTATAACACATCTATAGAAAAATAAAAACCCGTTTTACCGGGTTTTTAATTCGTCTCACAATTATCTGTAACCAATCATTCTACCGAATAATAAAGTCCAAATGCAGTCGATGAATTGCCAAGCTAAACCAACGAAAGTTACTAATAATGCCATGATAACATTTAATGCATTAGCCTTCTTGATTGCATGAGACCAACGTACACCAATTTCCATAATCCAACCACAAACAGGGATTAATAATAAAATTACGCGTACAAATCTGTTTTGCTTATGAAACCACTTATCCATAAATCGTTCTCCTTTACTAATCTATTTTTAGTATATCATTAAAGAGAAAAAACTTAAAGAGTATTTTTGTAAGAAATATCAACTTTTTCAAAAAATAAAAGCGACCCGAAGGTCGCATGTTTTTAAAATGGCAGGAATAGCTGGATTCGAACCAGCGCGTGAAGGAGTCAAAGTCCTTTGCCTTACCGCTTGGCGATACCCCTATGAATTTTAATGCCCTATTAGTATACCATAACAAATTAAAAGTGTCAATATCTTAAAAAATTATTTTTTCTATTGATTTTGCTATGCCGTTCTGCTAGAATATATGTATTATTTGAGTGGAGGCGGAAAATGAAGAGACTCTCGCTTTTAAGCCTGATTTTTTCTATGGCTATTTTCGGTACAATCGGTATTTTCAGAAATTATATCCCTTTTCCGTCTGCCTTTCTTGCTTTGACACGCGGTTTTATAGGTGCGGCTTTTATCCTTGTTTTTCTCATTCTCTCTAAAAAAGGTATTGATTTTTCCGCTATCAAGAAAAATGCCGCCATTCTCATAATCACGGGAGCTTTTATTGGCATTAACTGGATTTTGCTTTTCGAAGCCTACAAATATACGAGCGTTGCAGTTGCTACACTTTGCTATTATATGGCACCGCTTTTCGTTACGGTAGCCTCGTCTGTGTTTTTTAAGGAAAAGCTTACGGTAAAAAAGGCTGTATGCATAACCTTGGCTATTGGCGGTATGATACTCGTAAGCGGCGTTGCTGACGGCTCGCTTCAGAGCAGCTCCGAAATTATCGGAATTCTTCTCGGTATAGGCGCGGCAGTCTTCTATGCCTCCGTCACCCTTGTCAGCAAAAAGGCAAAAGAAATTTCTTCTTTCGATATGACGCTGGTTCAGCTTTTTACCGCTGCGGCAGTAGTTATGCCCTATAGCCTTATTTTTGAAGAGATATCCTTCGGAGAAGCCGGAGCAAACGCAATATGGCTGGTTCTTCTCGTTGGAATTTTGCACACGGGAATTGCTTACGTTCTGTATTTTACCTCGGTAAAAAGCCTCGAGGCAAGCAAGGTTGCCATATTCTCATATCTTGACCCTATTATCGCAATTATTCTTTCTGCGCTTATCCTAAAGGAGAAAATGACGCTCACCGCGGGAATTGGCGCAGTGCTTATTCTGGTTTCTGCTTTTGCCAGCGAAGTTAACCTTTCGCACTTTGCCAAGCGCTCGAAAAAATAATCTAAAAAACTCCGATTTTTTTCAAAAAAGCTCTTGACAAATCTAAAAAGGTTTGATATAATAACTATCGTTCAACCGTTACCATGCTGGTGTGGCTCAATGGCAGAGCAGCTGATTTGTAATCAGCAGGTTGATGGTTCGACTCCGTTCACCAGCTCCAAATAAATTTTATGGGGGAATTCCCGAGCGGCCAAAGGGGGCAGACTGTAAATCTGTTGTCACTGACTTCGCTGGTCCGAATCCAGCTTCCCCCACCATAAACAAAAAACCAGTCCTTGCGACTGGTTTTTTCGTTTATGCCGCGGGAAGCCGGGACGGCACCTGCGAGCGCTCCGCGCGCTCGCTGTGCCGCATACCGCAGCCGCAAAGCAAATCCCGAGGAACAAAGCTTTCGCGGTATCATGCGTCATGCGGCGCTATACGCCTCACTCTGTACTTTTGCGGAACGCTCACCTCAAACTTCTCCCCGCATAGCATTACCCAGCTTCCCCAGTCCTTGTGACTGGTTTTTTGTTTATGCCGGGGGGAAGCCGGGACGGCACCTGCGAGCGCTCCGCGCGCTCGCTGTGCCGCATACCGCAAAGCAAATCCCGAGGAACAAAGTTTCCGCGGTATCATGCGTTATGCGGCGCTATACGCCTCACTCTGTACTTTTGCGGAACGCTCACCTCAAACTTCTCCCCGCATAGCATTACCCAGCTTCCCCAGTCCTTGCGACTGGTTTTTTCGTTTATGCCGCGGGAAGCCGGGACGGCACCTGCGAGCGCTTCGCGCGCTCGCTGTGCCGCATACCGCAGCCGCAAAGCAAATCCCGAGGAACAAAGCTTTCGCGGTATCATGCGTCATGCGGTGCTATACGCCTCACTCTGTACTTTTGCGGAACGCTCACCTCAAACTTCTCCCCGCATAGCATTACCCAGCTTCCCGAGCCCATCGGGCTCGTTTTTTACTTTATTTTGCTATCGTTTTACTCTTCCTCACTTACAAATTTCGTATATTTTTTATACGCGGGAATTGCCATAGCTGCGCCTACTGCGGCAACTGCTATCCAGGAAATTATCGTTACCGTCCAGCCGAGGTGCTCGGAGACGAGCGCTATTCCGTAGGTTGCTATTGCAGCGCCGACATATACGCAGGAATTTGTAAATCCGCTGACTGTCGATGCTCTGCCAAATCGTGAAAATCTTCCCGGCAGGCAGGAAATAAGCAAAAAGTTTACACCGTGCATTGCAGCGCAGACAAGCGCAGTAAGAAACAGCGATATTATTCTTGCCCAAACCGCTTCAATGCTGATAAGGAAGGCGAGAGGAACGCACAAAACGGACGCTGCTGCGAACAAAACCGCAGAGCCCGAAACCTCGTTATTAAAGAGCTTTACTTTATGAACTACCTTTATAAGCGTTACGCTTACTATAGAAAATATAGGAAGTATCACCGAAACGAGTATTGATTCAGATGCATCACGGTTGAACGCCTCAGAATAAAGAGTAGGAAGCCAGGATTCTATTCCGTCACGAAGGAATCCGCACATAACTATACATACGAGCACGGGGAAAACTCCGGTACGGCGAAACATACGAATTACCGGCTCTTCCGACACGGCGCTCTTTTCTTTTTTCTCTGCATTTACGGTTTCTTCCTTCGGCAAAACGAATCCGAGCGACACTATAAAAACAACCAGCGCCAGAGCAGCTATTGCCGAGGAGCTGTAGAATACCGTTTCCCAGCTGAAAAATTTCAAGCATATAGGCGTATAGAGGTACAAAAGAATAGTCGCTACGTGAGCGGCGGCGGTGACTATAAGATTTGCAGTTACGTATCTTTCGTGGTCGAGATGGCTTGAAAGAATCTTTACTATCGGCGGCCAGAGCATTGCCTGAGCAAAGCCGTTTATTCCCCAAAGCACGACCATAAATACGTCAGAGCTTACTATAGGCATCAGAATGTTGCACGCGCAGGTCACGCTAAGTCCGAAAACTATCAGATACGAGGGCTTGAATTTATCTCCGAGATATCCGCTGACAAGCTGACCTACTCCGTAAAATATGAAAAGCATTGTAAGCGCAAGTCCTGCAAGAGAACGCGCTATAACCTCTTCGCTTATCATTCCTTCCATTACGGCGGCAAAATCCTTTCGTGAAAAATAGCTCACGAAATATACGAGAGAGCAAAGCGCTATTATAGCGCCCTTTGAGTATTTCTTGTCCATTTTAAGTCTCCGTTTCCAAGTTAACAAATAACATTCTATCACTTTTTTTAAAAAAAGCAAGTATATTTTTGAATAAAATACCTTTTTATAGAAATAATAAATATTTTAGGGGTTGTAAAACGCTTTTATTTGTGCTAGAATGTATCCGTAAAAATATTTTCTTCGGCAGGTTTAGTTATGAGAATCGTTATCAAAATAGGAACTTCCACACTCACGCACAAAAACGGAAGCGTGAACATAAGAACAATAGAATCGCTTTGCAAGATAATCAGCGATATCAAAAATGCGGGAAACGAGATTATTCTGGTTTCCTCAGGCGCTATAGGAATGGGCACGGCAAAGCTCAACCTTAAGGAGCGCCCGAAGGATATTGCTGGAAAACAGGCTGCGGCTGCCGTAGGTCAGTGCGAGCTTATGTACATATACGATAAGGAGTTCGGAGCGTATAATCACACGGTAGCTCAGCTTCTTCTGACTGCGCCCGACCTCAAAACGCCCGACAGACACGAAAAGTTTGAGAACACTATGTCTCGCCTTATAGAGCTTGGCGCGCTTCCCATAATCAACGAAAACGACACGGTTGCTACCGAGGAAATCGTCTTCGGTGACAACGATACTCTTGCCGCACTCGTTGCGGAAAGCGTAAAGGCTGACCTGCTTATACTTCTTTCGGATATTGACGGTCTTTACACGGCAGACCCGCGCAAAGACCCGAGCGCAAAAATAATTCCCGAGGTTCACGAGATAACCCCCGAAATCGAAGCTCGCTCGGGAGGTGCGGGAAGCGAGCACGGCACGGGCGGAATGATAACGAAAATCCGCGCGGCAAAAATCGCAACCGATGCAGGCTGCGATATGATAATCGCCAACGGCGCATATCCCGAAATTCTCTACGATATAACCGATGGAAAATCGGTAGGAACAAGATTTTACCGAAAGGCTAAGTAAGATGTCCACTACAAAGGAAATACTGATAAGAGCAAAGGAAACCGTAAAGCTTATGCGCTCGGTTACTGACGAGAAGATAAATTCCGCGCTTCTCGAAATGGCTGATTCGCTAATCAAAAATACGGATAAAATTCTCGATAAAAACGCTCTTGATATTGAAAACGCAAAGGATAAAATTTCTCCCGTTATGATAGACAGGCTTCGCCTGACGCGCGAGAGAATTGCCGCTATGGCAGACGGTATTCGCGAAATTACGAGGCTTCCCTCTCCTCTTGGCAAAATTCTATCAAGGGTCGAGAGACCTAACGGACTTGTGATAGACAAGGTAAGCGTGCCTATGGGTGTTATCGCAATAATTTACGAGAGCCGCCCAAACGTTACCTCTGACGCCGCGGCGCTTGCGCTCAAAAGCGGAAACGTTGCCGTGCTTCGCGGAGGCAAGGAGGCTTACAACTCTGCGAGAGCCATCGTTGACGCCCTTGAAGACGGACTTGAAGCAGCGGGTCTTCCTCGCTCGGCTGTCGGACTTATTTCGGATACCACAAGAGAGAGCGCAAACGAGATAATGCGCGCTAAGGGGCTGGTCGACCTGCTTATCCCCAGAGGCGGTGCGGGACTTATACGCGCCTGCGTTGAGAACGCAACCGTTCCCTGCCTCGAAACAGGAACGGGAATATGCCATATTTACGTTGATAAGGCGGCGGATTTCGATATGGCTCTGAATATTATCGAAAACGCAAAGACCTCACGCCCCTCGGTTTGCAACGCTATGGAGGTCTGCCTCGTTCATAAGGATATTGCAAAAGAATTTCTTCCTCTCCTGAAGGCGCGCCTGGTTGACGGAAGGGAGAAAAATCCCGTCACCATAATAGGAGACGCAGAGGCGCAGAGGATAATAGAATGTACTCCTCTCGGGGAAAATGATTTCGATACCGAATTTCTCGACTACAAAATGGCACTCGGCATAGTTAACTCGACAGAGGAAGCGGTTGACCATATTTCCCTGCACTCAACCTCGCACAGCGAGGCTATAATCACCTCCGACCCCGAGGCTGCAGAATATTTTACCGCAAACGTTGACAGCTCATCGGTTTACGTTAACGCTTCAACCAGATTTACTGACGGCGGTGAATTCGGACTTGGCTGCGAGATGGGAATTTCAACTCAGAAAATGCACGCAAGAGGTCCTCTCGGTATAGAGGAGCTTACAACCTACAAATATATTATTCACGGAAAAGGACAGATAAGATAGTCCTTCGGAAAGGAAAGAAAAATGAAAATAGGATTTATCGGCGCAGGTAATATGGGCTCTGCCCTTGCAAGAGCGGCAGCAAAATCGGACGCTGAGGTTTATATTTACGATAAAGACGAAAAAAAGGCAGTCGCGCTTTCGGAAGAAATAGGCGCTTCCTTTATGCTGAATACCGATATTGCGGCAGGCTGCGACTATATTTTCCTTGCGGTTAAGCCTAATATTATCCCCCTTGCTATGAAGGAGCTTGAAGAGGCTCTTTCAAAGAACAAAACCGCCACAATCGTGAGTATGGCGGCAGGCGTTGCGATTGAAAAAATTGCCGGCGCGGGCAAGGACTATCCCATAATAAGAATAATGCCGAACACTCCCGCATCAGTAGGCGAGGGGCTTATTCTTTGGTGCAGAAACAGTTTGGTTTCGGACGCGACTCTTTTCGGATTTCTCGTGGCAATGAGAGCTGCGGGCGTGCTTATGGAAATAGAAGAAAGCAAAATCGATGCGGCTTCGGCTGTATCCGGCTGCGGCCCTGCCTTTGCCTATATGTTCATCGAGGCGCTCGCTGACGGCGGCGTTGAAGCAGGTCTGCCGCGAGCTATGGCTCAGACGCTTGCCGCGCAGACTATTCTGGGAGCTGCTAAAATGGTGCTTGAAAGCGGAAAGCACCCCGGAGAGCTTAAGGACGCGGTTTGCAGTCCCGGCGGAAGCACTATCGCGGGAGTTGCCGCTCTTGAAGACGGCGCTTTCAGGGCAACAGCCGCTTCAGCCGTTCGCGCTTCCTATGAAAAAACTTTAAAGCTCGGAAAATAAATATAAGGTGGATCAGCTATGAAAAATAAGCTTTTAGTATTCGTTTTTCTCTTTACGCTTATTCTCGCGCTTATCTCCTGCGGAGATACTGTAGAAGAGCCGCAAGGGGAAGAAAACAATCCTATCGAAGACATAACCGTTTACGGCATAGGCGCTTTGGATTCGCTCTCCTCTGACTATATCAGCGGAAAAGTTTCAAACTCGATTGCCGAGATAAATCTTTCCGAAAACCTTTCTATTTCCGGCGCGGATAGCTTTGCCTTTTACCTTGACAGCAGCTGTGAAAATCAGATAACCGATTCGGTTGCGGCTTTAAGCGAAGGCGAAAACACCTTTTATCTTAAAGCGGTAAATGAGGACAAAAATAGGCTTTATACCATAAAGATTTACAGAAACCGTCTCTACACCCTCACCTTTAATGCAAACGGCGGAGCTGAGGTAGCGCCTGTAAAGGTAGAGGAAGGCAAGCTTATTGCCGCAGTACCCGAAACGCAAAAAGACGGATACAGCTTTGGCGGCTGGGATGCTGACCTTTCGCTGCCCATAAGCTCTGACCTTACAGTCAACGCCGCTTGGAACGTTATTGAGTACGATATAGTATACAACCTCGGCACAGCAGGTGAAAATTCACCGAAAAATCCCGTAAAATACACCGTTGAAACAGAGGACCTCGTAATTGAAGAGCCATCGCGCACCGGTTATATCTTTGTCGGCTGGACCGCAGAGGGAGAAAGCGAGCCCAAAAAGCAGTTTACTGTCACTAAAGGCTCTTTCGGAAATCTCAGCTTAACTGCAAGCTGGCAGATGATTAATTACAGCATTTCCTACGAGCTTGGAGACGGAGTATGCGATGAGGAAAATCCTTCGCTCTTTACGGTTGCCGACCTTCCCTTGTATCCTTCAAGCCCCAAAAAAGAGGGTCTGTTCTTTGCAGGCTGGTATTACGATGAGGAGCTTACTCAGCGCGCATACGCTATCGACAAGTGCGAAAACCTGACTCTTTACGCAAAATATACCGCGCCGACTCCTATGGAGGATTTCGAATACGAGCTTAACTATGACGGCACGGGATATATAATTACAAAATATATAGGAAACGAAACGGATATATATCTGCCTCACGAATATAACGGACTTCCTATCGTTTCATATTTCAGCGAGACCTTCAAAAACAAAGCCGTAATCCTCTCGGTTTCCTTCCCCGAAAGCTCTTTCAGGTTTTACGATGACGTTTTCGCGGGATGCGAAAACCTTAAGCACGTTTATATAACCGATATGAGCGCGTGGCTCGAAAACGAATTTCAATCCGGCGCCTCAACCACCGGCAAATATATGTATTCGAACCCTCTTTGCAACGGCGGCGTGCTTTACTTAAACGGCAAGCCTGTCGTAGACCTCGTTATCCCCGAGGGCACGACACGTATAGGAGCTGAGGCGTTTGCAGGCTGCGTAAGCATTGAAACGATTACCTTCCCCGAAAGCCTGACTTCGATAGGCTCGCAGGCGTTTTCGGAATGCAAAAATATTAAAGCAATATACATAAGCGACCTCAAAAAATGGTGCGAGATGGACTGGCACAAGCACGATGGGTGGGATAAGCTCAATTTCAGACCGGACTACGACACGGTGTATAACAGAGCGCCCTTTTACGCCATCGGAGACCTCTATCTGAACGGAGAGCCGGTCACAGACCTTGTAATTCCTGACGGTATTCTCACCCTCGGTTACGACACCTTTTTCGGCTGCACCTCAATTAAGACGGTGACGCTCAATGCAGAGCTTCAGACTATACACTCGCCGTTTACCAATTGCGTAAATCTCGAAAGCGTAGATTTCAGCAAGGCAACCGGACTTTTGGCAATAGGAGTAAACGCTTTCAAAAACTGCGAATCCCTAAAGGAAGCAAGACTTCCCGATACGATAGTACATATTTCGAGCGGGGCGTTTGCCGGATGCGATGCGCTTGAATACGTTACCCTCCCCTCCTCTCTTTCCTACCTTGGCGAAAGAGTCTTCGATGACACTAAGGTGCTTTCACGCGATGAATACGGAGTTGCTTACGTTGGCAACTGGATAGTAGAGGCATACAATCCCATTATAGGAAATCACGTAATAATAAAAGACGGTACAGTAGGAATTGCGGAAAGAACCTTTTTACGCAAGGAAACGCTTATGACCGTTACAATTCCCGATTCTCTCGTCTATATCTGCGAGGGCGCATTCGAGGAATGCGAATCTCTTTCGGACGTAATAATAAACAAGAGAACCAGCAGTCTCACCCTCATCTGCGAGAGAGCTTTCAAAAACTGTTCTATTCTTTCAAAATTTGATATTCCCGACAGCGTTAATATGATAGAGGCTGAAGCCTTCCTCGGCAGCTTTAGGCTTCCCGAAAAGGAAAACGGTGTTTCTTACGTTGGAAAATGGGTAGTTGATTTTGATAACACGGTCTCCTCACTTGAGCTGAGATACGGCACGCTCGGAATTATGCACAGCGCGTTTACAAATTCAAACGCTCTTACCGCTATCGTAATACCCGACAGCGTATTTTATATCGGTCCTTATGCATTCAGAGATTGCACGTCTCTTGAAAGCGTGGTTCTGCCAAACGGCATCACCGAGCTAAGCATAGGTATATTCTACGGATGCTCGAGCCTCTGGCGCATAAAATTCCCCGATAACCTTACGAAAATCAACGGCGCTGCTTTTTCGGGCTGCTCGTCTATAGGTGACGTGGTTCTTCCCAACAGCGTAGTTGAAATGGGAGGATTTTCCGACTCCGGAATCACCTCGCTTACAATAAATGCGGCCAGCCGTCTCGAAACCGTTATCGATAATTTCTACTACAACGATACCCTTAAAGCCGTGTACGTTGAAAGCCTCGAAAAGTGGTTGCAGATAAACGCAAACAACAGAAACGGCTCGGGAGGTATACTCTCTCGACTGAACGACCAAACGCTTTATATAGGCGGGCAGGCTGTCACCTCCGTTACCGTTCCCGAGGGAATAACTTACATTCCCGCTTACGCATTCAACTGCACAAATATTACAGACATAACCCTGCCAAGCACCCTTGAAGCGATAGGCGGCTCGGCATTTAACCGCAACCTTGAAAACGTATATATACCCGATATAGATAATTGGTACCGCATCGATTTTGCAAGCAACTCCTGCCCTCTTGAATATGCCGAAGAGCTGTTCGTTAACGGCGTAACGCTTACGAGCGCGACTATACCGAGTGATATGACGGTTATTCCCAACTACCTTTTAAGCACGAAATATCTTTATACCGTAACTCTTCACGATAACGTAGAGGTTATAGGAAGTGGAGCGTTCTCCAGAACAAGCCTTGAAAGTATAGTTATTCCGAAAAATCTCAAAAAGCTGTGTAGTAATGCATTTTACTGGACTTCCGTTGATAGCGTACATATATCCGACCTTGAGGCTTGGTGCAAGGTTGAGGTTGAGAACGAATACGCTACTCCTATGCGCCACGCAAAAAATCTTTATCTCAATAACGAGCCTCTGAAAAGAGTAGATATTCCATCGGGAATAACCACGGTTGCTTATTATGCATTCAGCTGTCAAAGCCTTGAATACGCAACTATTCCCGGCACGGTAACCACTATTAATTCGGGCGCATTCTCCGGCGCTTCTGCTCTCACCGGTATAAACTCCGATTACGGAATAGTTATTCCCGGCAGCGTAAAAGAAATCGGAGCTTACGCTTTCCAAAACTGCGCTCTGATAAGAAGGGTAAAAATTCCCGCTTCGGTTTCTTATATAGGCATAGACGTTTTCGGAGATATGCCGATTCTTGAAAGCCTCGAAATGCCTTTGGTAAGTCAAGCCGTACTGGGCGATTATTTCTGCTCCGCATACTCCGATGACGAAAACGCTACAAAGCAGTATTTAAAATACGGTGACGAAAACAAGCGCAGCTATATGATTCCTTTAACTCTTGAGAGCGTAACGATTCTCGGCACTGACGTTCCAAGTATTTTCTTCAACAATTGCACTATGATAAAATCAATCACCGTAGCGGATACGGTCAAATCGATGGGCGAATACGCCTTTGACGAATGCAGCTCACTGGAAGCGGTTTATATTACGGATATTGCGGCTTGGTGCAGTATTGATTTTGACGTATTTTTCTCACCCATAATACACGACTATACTGCTAATCCCTTGGTCTATGCAAGATATCTGTACGTCAACGGTGAAAGAGTTTCCGACCTCGTTATACCCGATACGGTTAAGGAAATTTCCTCTTACGCATTTTATAACTGCGAAAGCATTAAAACCGTAACTCTTCCCACAAGCCTTGAAAGAATAAACGAGGGAGCTTTCGGATATTGCAATACTCTTGAAAAAATCTATATTCCCTGGGATATTCTCTACGTATCCTCCTCTGCCTTCGAGAATACGAATATAACCGTGTATTTCGAGGGAACGCAGTCTATGTGGAATAATATTTTCAAAGGTGAAAGTTCTGGGCTTACCGTGGTATTCAATTACAAAAATCAGTAATAACCTATCGAGGCGCAGCCGTGCTTTCAGGGTACGGCTGTGTTCCTCAAATAAAAAGCAAGGATTTTTGCATTATAACAGACTAAAAACGCAGTTAATATGAAATTTACAATAAAAAGTTTCAAAAACCCCTTGCAATTTGCGAAAATATATGGTATAATACCATTCGCTGATTATAGATTAATTAATAATTTAGTTATAAAATTCCGTCTTTAGACGAGATTTTAGGAGGTGTCAAAATGGCTAAATGCAGTATCTGCGGTAAGGGCGTTGCTTTCGGACACAACGTTTCCCACTCTAACCGTAAGACCAACAGAACCTGGAAGCCCAATATCCGCAAGGTTAAGGCAGTTGTTGACGGAACGAACAAGTCTGTATACGTTTGCTCCCGTTGCCTTCGTTCAGGAAAGATTGAGCGCGCATAAGCGACATGAAAAACTCCGCCGTGGGCGGAGTTTTTCATTTTTGGAGTATTTATGAAAGAAACCTTTGCTCTCGTTGACGAAAGAATAAGCGAGAAATGCTTCTCGGCACTTAAAGCTCGCGGATTTTTCCCGATAAGACTGCCGAAGATGCCGACACTTCCCGCCCCTATCGCATCGCATACCGATATTCTTTGCTTTAAGCTCGGAAAAAAGCTTTTTTTCTCAAGGAGCTATTTTGAAGCATTTTCTGAGGCTTTATCCCCACTTTCTGTTAAAAACATCTCGTTAACAGAAGTATCACAAGGGGTAAAATACCCACTTGACGCCATTTTTAACGGTTTAATAATGAATGACAGGCTTTTTTGCAAAAGCGACAGCTTTTCAAAGGAGATTTTAGACGAAGCAAAAACCCTTGGCTTTAAAACGGTTCACGTAAATCAGGGCTATCCCGCCTGCACTACGCTGAAAATATCCGAAAACGCCGCCATAACCTCGGACGCGGGAATGGAAAAGGCGCTTTTAGGCGAAGGATTTTCGGTTTTATCCATACAAAGTGGAGGCATTTCCCTTCCTCCGTATGAATACGGCTTTATAGGTGGGGCAGCTTCCCTTTTTGAAGACAAAATTTATTTTTTAGGTGATATTTCAAAGCACCCCGAAAGCGAAAAAATATTAAGCTTTATAGAAGAAAACGGAAAGACGGCAATTTCTCTTTCAGACGAGCCGCTAGCCGATCTCGGCGGTATTATTTTCTTAAATGTGTCAGAAAGGTAATAAAAGTAATATTTATGAAAACAGACAAGCCTAATAAGATTTTATACGGTGCTCATATCGGTGAGCACGGATATGATCCAGACCACCTTATCGATGAAGTTAAACGACTATGCATCGAAAGGAATATGAACTTCGTCACTATTCGAATGCCGCGTTCAAAACAACCCCTACCGGACGAATATCTGATTAACTGGGCAAAATTCTGCGCTGAAAATCAAATTTATTTCATTTATCTCTATACTCTTCAGAACGCACTTCATTTTGAGCCCGGTAACAGAAACAGCTTTTTGACACCCGAAACGGTTAAAAAAATCAAAGAGGTTGCGGGTGAGTATTTTATGGGTGACATGCTCGGAGAGCTTGGCAGCGTTTGGGTTGGAAAGCTGCCGGGATATTACGTACCCGGACATCCCGATATGCTTCCCCAGGATGCCGAAGATATGCAAACTGCTAAAAATTATTTTAAAAATGCCGTAAGTGAGTACTTGAATGTAGAACGCTCACTGGGAATCGACAAGGTTTGCGTAGTTGAGTCCTCAATGATAGTCACTTATGACCTTGAAGCAGGAATAGATTTCGCGCTGGCAGAGCTTATGCCGCGAGACCCGGAGCGCATTATTGCAACCTTCAGGGGAACTATGAAAGCCTTCGACACAGGTATTTGGGGGGCATATTTCGCGCACGAATGGTACGCCGGAAGATTTCATGACGATATCCTGAAAAGAAAACGTCTTGAGCTTGAATATAAGCTTGCTTATATGAACGGTGCAGGAGTTCTCTGCCATGAAAGCGGTGACGAGCTGGTGAATGCTTACGGCAGAAAATTCGACTACGATAGCGACGTATGCAAAGAATGCAGAGATTTTATAAAAGATTTCGGAAGCTTTCTGAATTCCGACAATCGCCCATTATCTCAACCGATAACAAAATTCGCATTTGTTCAAGGAAATCTTGACTCGCAAAGAGGCGGAAACGGCGGATGCTTTGTCTGGGGACAGTATGATAAAAAGGACTGGGGATACAGTGAACCGGAATGGTCCTGGAGAATAACCGACGAAGTGTTCCGAAAAGCAAAATGGAGCGATCCCTATGCTTACGCTTGCGCCGGCTATGATTTAACAGGTCAAGTTCCGTACGGAACTTACGATATAATCCCTGCAACCGCATCAAGCGAAGTTATGTCAAATTATGACTGCCTTGTCTATACCGGTTGGAATACCATGACCGAGTCGCAATTAGAAAACCTTGAAAAATTTGTCGAAAATGGTGGAACTCTGCTTATTTCGGCCGCTCATATGAATACAAATACAAAAAGAAACGCTGAATTTGTACCAATAAAAGATGGCAAAATATCAAGACTGTGCGGCTGCACACTGTCGGGAGAAACAGTTTCTTATAATTACGGTGTGAAATTCCGCAATGAAAGCTTTGTTGATAATTTAAAATATCCCACATCCTTAACCGATTTCGTTGATCCGAATTTTTCCGAAGGTTATATAGATTATGCGGTCTCTCTGCTTGACGGAGGCAGGGTTATAGCAAGCATAGAAAACAGTTTCAGGTACGTTGACTCTCCGGGAACGCCTGCTGTAATAGAAAACAAACTCGGTAAAGGTTCGGTTATTTTCACTCTTAATTCCTGTTATCCCGGACGAAATTCGTTTTATCCGTTATTTTCTCTTCTGGTAAGAGAACTTATGAGAAGCTCGGTTATGAAAGCGAAGCTATTTGTTTCGGGACCGGATACAATAAGATATTCGGTTTACGCGGACGGCTCGGTGTATCTCCTTAACACCGATTACGACACAACCTATCCTGCGGTATTATTCTACGGTAACAAAAAAGAAAAACTAACGCTATCTCCGCTTGAGCTAAAACACATAAATATCAATCCCGAATACCTTCAGTAAAATCATTTTTATCGAAAAAGATATTAAGAACCACCGCTATAAGAGGAACGAACAGTATTCCCACAAATCCGAGCACCGAATAGCCTACGTAAAGAAGCAAGAGGCTGACCAGCGGATGAACGCCCAGGTTTTTGCCTATTATCTTAGGCTCGGCAAACTGACGGACAAGCTCGTGTATGACAAGCAAAACGATAAGCCCTATTCCCATACCCGTGTTTCCGAGCAGCAGCTCTACTATGCTCCAGGGGACAAGCACCGTGCCTACTCCTATTATCGGCAAAAGGTCAAGTATTGCTATAATTACCGCAAGCAAAACCGCATTGTTTGCTCTGAGTATCAGAAGCCCCAGAAGCATAATTACAAAAGTAATTCCCATTATTATAAGATAAGAGCGCAGATATTTCACCCCTACCGAAAGGCAGCTGTTTTTAAAACCGCTGAGCGATTTTGCCCATTTTTTCGGCAGGATACCTTTTAACCATTCGTTTATTCTGTCGATATCGAGCGCGAAATATACCGATGCTATTACAGTTACCAGAATAAAGAAAAGCACTCCCGGAATAGATGCGGCAATATCCGAAAGCAGCGCGACAAGCCTTGAGACAAGTCCGCTTATACCCTCCTCTATGGCAGCTCCTATATGCTCGCTCAGAGCAGCTGAGGCTTCGCCGTCTCCAAAAATCGCGCCTATGGGATTCGTTATTTTTGCAAGGATATCTATCACTCTTTGATCACCCGCAAGCGATGAAAAGAATTCGCCCGCTTCTTTTACTGCAAAAAATACGAACAGCACTATAAGTCCAAGTCCTATCAAAACGCAAACTATTGTTAGCATAACGCTCACAATTTTAGCTGAAATGCGTGTTTTTTTAGAGATAAATCGCACAGCCGGTCTCAGCAAAAATGCCGTTGCCCACGATATAAGAAAAGGCAGCACGGCAACGAAAAGATATCTGAAAAACAGAAAAGCGGCTATACCGATGCCGAGAATTGTGACGGTCAGGTGGGCGTAATGTTCTATTCTCTCCCTATTCATACCTTTACTCCTAATTAAGATATTAAAGTATAGACTAAAACAAATATAAATATAACGAAAGGAACAGAAAAAATGATAGTTATTGAAATGGAAAACGGCAAGGAAATCGAAATCGAGCTTATGCCCGAGGCAGCTCCCAAGACCTGCGAGAACTTTGAGGGGCTCGTAAAGCGCGGTTTTTATGACGGACTTATTTTTCACAGAGTTATTCCCGGATTTATGATTCAGGGAGGAGATCCTCTCGGAAACGGCATGGGCGGTGCTGAGGAAAATATAGTTGGCGAGTTCAGAGCAAACGGACACAATAATCCCATAAAGCACACCCGCGGCGTAATCTCTATGGCGAGAGCCTTTGACCCCAACTCTGCTTCCAGCCAGTTCTTTATTATGCACGCAGACGCTCCTCACCTTGACGGTCAGTATGCAGCCTTCGGTAAGGTTATAAGCGGTATGGACACGGTTGACGAAATCGCATCTATTCCTACCGATTATAACGACAGACCTAAGGTAGCTATGAGAATGAAGAGGGTTTATATTAAGTAAGAATACAGACACTCATCCGAGATAGATGCGTAGCAGATATCTCATCCCACTTCCCTCTAGGGAAGGCTAAAACAAAAAAGCACGGAAATTTTTCCGTGCTTTTTTGTCAATCAATCGGTTATGCCAGCCTTTTCACAGAGGAAAAGGGGGACTGTTGTCCTTTTGTATCTGTGCTTTCTTTCTTAAATTTTATTTTCAGTCAAGCTGAATTAATAGTCGATAACGCTATCCCTATATGCCTTTGCAGCTACTCCGAATTCGTACATTGCCTTTGCAACGTCAATATTTACCTCAGGCGTCTGCTCGCTTACTGCGGTGATGTACTGAGCAACCGAGTAAGAGGTAACGATATCCTCTCCTTCGGGAAGGTCGATTGTTACGTTTATCTTACCTATCGCATCATAAACCTTCTGGTTATCTGCGTAATACACGGTTACGGTTTCGTCTGCGTCGGTCTCAGAATTCTTTATAGTGGCGGTACTCGTTCTT
The DNA here is from genome assembly GCA_045594785.1 of Eubacteriales bacterium. Classification (GTDB taxonomy): domain Bacteria; phylum Bacillota; class Clostridia; order Oscillospirales; family CAG-272; genus UBA1740. The sequence continues at coordinate 7,732 of JAZNZE010000043.1, read as the reverse complement.
CCGGAAGAGCCGTTAAAGAGAATCTTAACGCCCGCATCGGTAGCTTCCTTAGTAAGAATTACTATCGTGCGTCCCGAAGAACCGAGAATTCCGAAGGTCATACTGTGAATATGCTCGGAGTAGTTTTCGATATCACTCTCTGCAACCTGGCCGAAATCGGTGGTATATGCATTAAGGTTATACTTACCGCCCGTAGTTGAGCCGTCAGCGTTTACCGTACCGATAAGCTCGGTAATCTTTGCGCTGTACTTTTCAAGGTTAGCAGCAACCGTATCGTTATTGGGCGCTGTGATTTCATAGCACTCGTAAGCATATCTTATCATATTTGCAACCGATTCAGCCTCTGCTGCGTAAGTAGTCTGGTCGGAGAGAATTATATCGGCGTAAACAAGCGCGCTTACGTCAACCTTTGCGGCATAGTCAACACCGTCTATCGTATAATTTACGGTTATAGTATGAGTATTAAATATAGAATTTGCCTTCTCCCAGAAGGTGTAGAGGTAGTACTCCTGTCTGTCAATTATAACAGTGCTCAAGCCATCAGGCGTATAACCTGTAAGAGTAGGTCTCTCCATTCCCTCAACAACAGGGAGATAGAAGAGCTGGTGGAACTGAGATACGTACGAGAACGAAAGCTTAGCATCCTTGAGTACGGGTGCGTACTTTGTTTCACCGCCAAAGCTTTCTACCGCATTGAAGGTATAAACATCGGTTTTCCAATCGGCTTCAACCTCGGTATAAAGAACTCCGTTAGCATTAGTCCACTGACAGAGAATATCTCTGTAGAGGTCGTTTTCAAGCTCTTTTATAAGAGTGGGAGCCGCAAAGCTATCTACACCAACTCTTACGGTTTCGGTGTGATAAAGCTCTTCACCGTTCATCCAGTTTACCGTTACCGGTTTAACAATTTTTGTGTTAAACGTAATGTCTAATTGCTTTTCTGCGGGATATGAGAGCGATACGTTCTGTATAAGAGCGGTTGTGTCTTCAGTTTGGAAAGCCGTATAATTAGGAACCGAATACGAATAAGTTACCGTGGAAATTTCAGCTTTTTCGTAACCGGAGGCTGCCGGGAGATCAACACTGTCAGACGCCTTTCTGTAGAGGGTGCCATTCTTGGATATGCTCGTGCTGGCATTTACGTCCAGCGCGCGACAGTTATCAAATATAAGTTCATCTGCAGTCTTTTTGTAATTAAGGCTGAGACCGTAGCTGGTAGCGTTTTCCGCTTTTATTATATCGCAATTTTTAAACGTAGTTACACAGGGAGCGGTAACGGAGGTGCTGGCGTTTGTAGCGTAATAAAACGCTGCATTTTTTGTGAAGTACAGGAGCGAATCCTCAACGGTTACCGTATAGTTTGACTTAGCGTAGGAATAAAAGAAGTAGGAGTTGTTACCGTTCTTGGTGGGCGCCATAAAATAGAAATTTATGTTTTTTGCGGTAACGGTGTTACTCGTCTGGTTACCGTTATTACAATATATGAAAGTGGAAGCGTATATAGAAACGTCACTTATCGATATATTCATCGTATTTCCGTACGTATAGAACAGTCGCGCATCGTCATATCCGAGAATTTCGCGCTTTACAAGCTCGTCACCGTAATACCAGCTATCCGCAACAACGTTGGCGTGGTAAATATTTGCTCCGTCACGAGAGGATTTCACGGTAAAGTTAATCTTGCTTTTAACAGTGAACAAATAATCAGATGCAGTGGTGGCGGTTTTGTACGTAGCGTCCGTGCCGTAGGTGAACGCACCCGTTTCCTCGCTATAGGTTGCTACATAATGATTTCCGTAATAATAAACTCTCTTAAGGCTCTTGCCGTTGAGATCAAGGGTGAGATTTGAGGTTGTAACCGTTATTGCGGAATCAAATTCAACGTCAGTAATAAGTTTTATAATCGAGCCGCTTGCCGCCTCAGAGAATGCCGTTACGAACTCGTTTTCAAGGTAATATTTCACGTCTCCTGTTTTCGAAATAACCTCAACTGCATACTGCGTCAGTTTATATACCGGATAAAGATTAAGTCCGTTTGCAACGTCATCGGCAGTAATTGCTTCGATATTATCCGGCTCGGCAGCGCCCTTGGTATAGGACCAACCGAGAACAATTATCTCCAAGCCGTCAACGATTTCAAAGGTTAATTCTTCGGTAGAAAGAGCGGGAATCTGTCCGATGGGAACTTTGGTTTCTTTTGCAAGAACGTGTCCTACCTTATCCTTGAAGTAACAATCGCACTCGCCCTCACAGCTATCCCATTTTACAGTCGCAAGCTGCTCCGAAAGTGAGAAGGTATAGGCGGTATCTGCCAGCTCTGCAACGTATCCCGAATAGCTCGTGTAATTAAATTCGTATTCCCCTGCCTCAACGGTAACGGCGCTGTTAACTACTACAACGTCAGTAACGTCTTCTCTGAGGTAAACGGTATCTCCGTCCTTAGCTGCGTCCAGGGCGTCCTGAACCTTATCATAGCCTACGCCGTTAAGAACCGCTCTGGTTTTAGTGTAAGGAAACTCGTAATTCTCGGGATAGCTTGCCTTAACCATTTCGTCAAGCGTGGAGCCTTGAGGATACATAGTGAGCTTCATGTTATCGAGAGCAAGCTTATCAGTCTCGCTCGTAGAACCCGAGGGAGCATCAAAACGAAGGTCGGTAAAGAACCAGTTGGATTCCGCTGAGCCGTTATAGACGCCATCGGTATAAGTGAAGCTATTGTTCTTAAGGCTTTCAAGCTTCTTTTCACCGTTTACGTAGAAGACGTATCCGCAATATCCCGTGGTCACTCCGTCAACCTCTGCGGTGTGATAGGTGAAAACAATAGTTATTCTCGACCACTCAAAAGTATCCTGTGAGACGTACTGATAGATGCTGTCAGCCTTAATAGAAGGATACACACCCACTTTTCCTGCAGCGGATTTTATATAAGTTCCAATGGTAAAGGACGGGGCGCTTTCGGTAAGACGCATCATATCAAACTCAAACACCGCATAGGGATAGTTGGTAATACTTGTTGCGGTGCTTCCGTATGAATAAAGACCGCTGAGATAGCTGGTGTTTTCGCCGGTTAGCGCCGAGTGATGATAGAGGACGTAATTATCAGAGCTTCCCTCCTGGGCGGAAACACCGAAATATCCGTATCCTCCGGAGTTTGCTTCCTGAGATGCACCAAGCTCCAAGTCATTGTAGTTTTTATCGTATTTTACTACAGGCTGAGCATTTGCTTCCGTATCTGCAAGTGAAACTACCGTAAAGGCGGTTACGATAACCACAAGAGCTACGAGAATCGCGAGAATTTTAGAAAATTTCTTCATAGCAAAATTTTCCTTTCTAAAATATTTTGTCATTATAATTATAGCATTGTTGTACAAAAATTGTCAATTGTGCAATATATATATATATATCGAATTTATGCAAATTGCACAAAATTGCATAAAAAACCGGCTCTGCCGGGTTGCAGAGCCGTAATTTCAGTTTTCGTCTATGCAAATTCTTTTATAGGTTGCCTTCATATATTTTTTATTTAAGATATACTTCTCACCGTGCTCGGAGAGGTCGGTGAACACGGTTTCAATAAAGCGCATGGTTTTAGGATTTCCCGGTACTTTATTTCCGTAACGGTGCCAGTGCTCTATCGCTTTGTCGGTGGTATAGTTTTTGCCGTTATAGGTTTTCGTTGCCGCGAGCTTATCGCATATACATTCAACGGCAGATTTATACGGCATAACCGGATTTTCGGGAAGGTCGAAATCCGTCCAGTATTCTATATGATGCCTGTTTCTTCCCTTGTGGTGAAGCCAGGCGCGAGATATGCCGGTTTGCCTGCGGCATACTCCTATCGGAGAACGGTTGCCCTGAAAATATTTCACGCTTTCAAAAAACTCGGTGGGTGAAAATTTCGAAAGGTCGTGAACTATTCCGCGATATATAAGCCCGCATTTGCAGCAGTGAACGAAAACCTTATGCTTATGGCGCATTACGAGCGCGGTGTGCTTAAATATATTTGATATTTTCATAAGCTCCCCCCTTCTTATTTCACTTTATGAATTTTATACAATTATATCACACGGTAAATTAAAATTCAACGGTTTACAAAAACTTTACGCTTAAAACATTGACAAAGCGCAAAATATATTATATAATACAGTAGCTCCCGCACAAATACCTATGGGACTGTAAAGGCTTCGACAGGGATTGTGAAGTACGATAAGCGTAGCGCGCCGGATAATCGCGTCAAAATGTCCAAACTTAAATAATAAACGACAACAATAACGTTGCTATGGCTGCCTAAGGGCAGTGCCGCGGCATAAATTTGCCGCCCGTACCGCGAGAGAGGACTACGACTCTCGCCGTGCGTCAAATCAGTAGTGCACGTGCACCGAAAGTTGCTTTTGTATCGGTCACGCATAAAAAAGCTACCCTGACGAGAGCCTGTCAATCGGCACTCTGATGCGGGAAATCCAATAGATTGACTGCCTACGGAGAAGGTTGTATGAATCGGTTTTTGGACACGGGTTCGATTCCCGTCAGTTCCACCAAAAAATTCGACAAGTTTCGACTTGTCGAATTTTTTTATCCATTGCGAAAGCAATGGTATATCATCACGCGATAGCGTGTATCTCATCACCGAAGGTGTATATCATCAGCCGCAGGCTGTATCCTCTTTCGCAATGATGATATACAAGGCTTTCGCCTTGGTGATATACAAAACTTCGTTTTGATGATATGCACGCCTGCGGCGCGATTCGGTACGTGAGTTCAAGTCCGTACGAAAACTCTTGAAAATATCTTTTTTGTCCGCTCTTCGCAAAAAAATCCAAGTCATTTGACTTGGATTTTTCTTTTTAGGCGGAGCTGACGAGGAAGCTAACCCGTTCCCGAGGCAAGCCTCAGCCTAAAATTTTTACTCCGCTCTTGCCGAGGGAGAAACTTTGCCGTTTTGCATACCTGCAAATACCGCTCGCCGCTATCGAGCGGTAAGGCAAATTTCAGGCGCACGCCTCTGTTCGCGCTTTGCGTGCGCAGGGTTCAGATTCCCGTCAGGTTTGATATACAAGCCGCAAACTTAGCTTATAATCGCCCCTTAGTGTGTATTTCGTCACTAACAACATATTTTGCGACTTGATGAGATACAACACTCCGTGTTGATGATATGCTCGCTTTGACGAGCTGACGTCAAAGCGGATGATATACACGGCAGAGCCGTGGTGATATACCAAGTCATTTGACTTGGATAAAACCTTGCGGTTTATTACTCAACAGTCAATTTTTGTGCGTAGGCGGTTGGCGACAGTCCGTAAAACCTTTTGAATGCTTTGCTGAAATAAAGCGGGTCGTTATAGCCTACAAGCTCAGAAATTTCCCTTATGCTACCATAGTCACCGCTTTCGATGAGCGATTTCGCATAGCTTATGCGTTCGTTTTGAAGGTACTCACTGGGGCTCATACCGAATTTTGAATCAAAAATTCTTCTGAAATAGGTGTCCGAAATTCCGCACAAAGAATGCAGTTTTTCTATCCTCAAATCCGTGTCCCAGACGTGACGCTTAAGGTACTTTTCGGCAGGCTCTATCAGGCGGTGCTTTCGCTTTTCCTCACTATCGAGATTTTCAAAAGCAAGCACGTGAGAGAGCAAATCGTACAGAAGCGAGAGGCACTTGTATTTATCGGATTCCGAGCCAAACTTCCAAAGCTCCGTAAAGCTTTGCGCGATATAGGCGGTATTCGGAAAGCTATCCAGGGAATAAACTCTTACGGAAGCGTTCTTCACCGTTGCCTGAAAATTTATCGAAGTATACAGGCTGTTCTCGCTATCCTCAACTGTGTATTCGTATGAGCTGCCCTTTGGTAAAAATATAAATTCCCCGCTCCTTAAGGTCAGCCGTTTTCCTTCAATCAAATACTCCGCCGCGCCCTTGATTCTGAAGATAAAGCCGTGGGTAAGCCTGCTTTCGATTTTTCCATAAGGCTTGCTCGGTTTATGCACGCTTGATATAATTTTGACGTCATCTGTAAAACCAATTGCCATAAAATCCCCCTATAATTAGCTTTTTTTGCTTTCAAGGCAATTATAGCACCGTTTTTTCATTTTTTCAAGATTTTGTGCCGATTTTTCCATATTGTTATAATAATTCTATGTACTTATCAATCGAATGATTATATAATGTTCTCATAGAATTTTGAGAGGTGCACTTGATGAAGAAAAAAATTGATTACTCGTGGGTTATAATCGCTCTGTGCTTTATTGCGGTTTGCACCAGCCTCGGTCTTTGCTCAAGCGGAAGAACTATGTATCTTACCGCAATTACCGATGCGCTCGGCATCAAAAGAAGCGCATTTTCGCTTAACGATACCTTCCGCTACGTTACGACCACCATACTAAACCTTTATTTTGGAACTCTGATTAATAAATTCGGCACGAAAAAGCTTATGTGCGCGGGATTCGTTTGCCTTATCAGCTTTGCTCTTATAAACTCCTTTGCTGAGCAGCTTTTCGTTTTCTACATTGGCGGTATTTTGCTCGGTGTGGGACTTTCCTGGACGGGAACGACTATGATGAGCACGGTAGTCAACGTTTGGTGCAAGAAGAACAAGGGCGCGGTGACCGGCGCGATACTTGCCGCAAACGGACTTGGCGGAGCGGTTGCAGTTCAGATTCTCTCCCCCATCATATTCGAAGAAGGAAACCCGTTCGGTTACCGCAACTCCTACAGAATAGTTGCGCTGGTTCTTGCGGTTGTTCTTGCTCTTATCATTGTATTCTTCAGAGAAAGACCTAAGGGCACAGAAAAGGTTATTATCGGCAAGAAGACGAAAAAGGTCAGAGGTACGGGCTGGGTTGGAATGGATTATTCGCTGGCGGTTAAGAAGCCATATTTCTATTTTGCTCTTATCTGTATGATGTTCACGGGAATGGCGCTTCAGGGAATCGGCGGTATTTCCACTCCTCATATGTATGACGTAGGACTTGATAAGGCTTTCGTTGCAAATCTTATGACGGCAAGCAGCCTATGCCTTATGGGAAGCAAGTTTTTTGCAGGCTTTTTATACGACAAAGCGGGAATCAAGGTTGCAATGAATATATGCCTTTTTTGCTCCTTCGTTTCGCTTATTGCACTTACTATGGTAACGAACACCGTGACAGGTCAGGTTATTGCGGCGGTAAGAGTAGTCTTCGGTGCTATCGCGCTTCCGCTTGAGACCGTAATGCTTCCGCTTTTTGCAAGCGAGCTTTTCGGAAACAAGAGCTTTAACAAATGCGTGGGCGTTTTCTCAGCGGCAAGCACCGCAGGTTTTGCGGTTGGCGCGCCGTTTGCAAATCTCTGCTTTGATATTTTCGGAAATTACAACGTTGCGTTTATAGTTTTCGGCAGTCTTATGCTCTTCGTTACGGTAACTATGCAATTCGTTGTAAGAAGCGCGCACCGCGACAGACTGGCAATTGAGGCGGCGGAAGCCGAGGCTCTAAACGAAAATACAGAAAAAAGCGAAACTGTCGAAGCGGTTAATAATTAACCGAAAAAGAACTCCTTTCAAAAGGGGCGTACTCTTAAGGACAGTTTTTAAGATTAAATAGAATAAGCTACCTACTGACAGGAAAAGGACAGAGAAAGCAACTGCAATCTCTGTCCTCTTTTCTTGACAAGCACTGCATCTGTGTTCACAGATGCTATTTTATTTGGTGATATGTTTGCTATCGCAAACGCGATATATTTTCGCTCACGCTCAAATG
>JAZNZE010000042.1:0-57187 GCA_045594785.1 Eubacteriales bacterium | reverse complement strand
TAACTGTTTGCGCCGATTGATGAGCAGGAACGTAAGAGTTGATTAACAAATACTGCTCTGCCTTTGATGGTATCACAAACAGCGGTTATCTCTATGGTAAGCTCGACTGTGAGTTCTTTGATTGTTTTGTTCATGTTAATCTCTTTTTAGTTCGCTTCGCTCACGTGATATGCACCTTCGGTGCGCGATATGCTTTCTCCGCAAGCGCGATATTGTTTCGCATTGCGAAACAGCGATATGTTCGCCGGTGGCGAACGTGGTGAAAAGTACGCGAATATAAATCCCCGCGACCTTGCGCACGCAGTGCGCTCACGTGCCGAAGGCACATATCGCGCCGCAGGCATATCGCACGCGAATGAAATGTAGCGTATATCGCAAATCCCATAAGGGATTTATATCGCTTTAGTTTGTCTGCCTTTGCAGACAAACTAAACTTTCCACATGCCCCGTATGCGGAAACAAATCGAATCCGTAAACCGTATCGCAGAGATATCCTTTTTCGCTAAATCTTTTTACGTCTCTTGCAAGCGTTGTGGGATTGCAAGAAATATAAACTATTCTCTTTGGCAGAAGCTTTGCTGTAAAATCAACAAGCCTCTCATCACAGCCTGCTCTGGGTGGGTCGAGAATGATAACGTCAGGCTCTATTCTTTTGCCCAGCGAATTTTCTGCGCTCAAAAGCAATCTTTCGGTTTCCGAGGCGTCTCCTGCAAAGAATTTTGCATTAGTAAGCCCTGCGTTCACAGCATTTTCGTTTGCGCACTCAACAGCGCTTGGCACGATTTCAATCCCTATAAGCTCTTCTGCGTCCTTTGCCATAGAAAGTCCTATAGAGCCTATTCCGCAAAAAAGGTCGAGCAGAACGTCACCTTTTTTTAACGCTGCAAGCTCTCTTGCCTTGGCATAAAGCAGCTCGGTAGCTCCGTGATTTACCTGGTAGAAGGAAGGTGCGGTAATTTTCAGATTCACTCCGCAGAGCGTGTCGTTAATGTAGTCTCTACCGTAAAGTAACGTATAGCTTTCTCCTAAAATCACGTTGGTCTTATCCTTGTTTTCATTTGTGAGAATTCCGACAACGGCAGGGAAGCGCTCGCGTATAAAGCTTACAAGCTCCTCGCTATTAGGGAGAGAATTTCCGTTGATAACTATAACCAGCAGTATTTCTGCGCTTACCTCGCCTCTGCGAAGATAGATATGCCTCAAAAGTCCCTCTCCGCTTTCCTCGTCATAAACAGTATATTTGTTCTTTTTAAAAAATACCCTGAGAGCTTCGTTTATCTCACCGAAAATTTTCGGAGCAAGAGGGCAGGCGGCAGCTTCGGTCACTCTATGCGATTTCGGTGCGTAAAAACCGATAATGTATTCGCCTTCTTTTGTCATTGAGACGGGATATTGAGCCTTATTTCTGTATTCCGAGGTCTTAGGTGAAGGAACGGGTGGAAAAATTTTTACGTCTGCAATTCCCTCTGAGAGAAAGGCGCTTCTTATGGTGTTTTCCTTAAGCGAAAGCTCATAGGAATAATTCAACTCTTTGTACGCGCAGCTTTTGCAGGATAAAAAACTGCAATTTGAGCTGCAGCGATGCTCGGAGGGCGTAAGTATCTGCTCGGCACGCGCTATAGCGTAGGACTTATTCACCTTTATAATTTTTACTTTTGCCGTGTCACCGGGAACAGCTCCCGAAACAAACACCACAAGTCCCTCGTGCCTGGCAACGCCAAAACCGAGGTTGGTAATATCTGTGATTTCTAAAACCAGTGTTTCGTTTTTCTTTAGCATTTTTGTTTTCTAGAGCCTTTTTGTAAACAAGAGTTTACTAAATAAAGCTATCCTTAAATGAATTTCTGTATTCTTTTGGAGTGATTCTGAATGTGGCTTTGAAGGATTTTGCAAAATAAGATGCATCAGTAAAGCCTGTTTCTTCAGCTATATCGGCTATGGATTTATCGGTTAGCTCCAGCATCTTTTTTGCTGCTTTGAACCGATATGAAATTATATATTGACGCAGGGTAATTCCTTTTTTATCCTTCAGCATGCGGCTGACGTAAAACGGGTGATAACCGAATATTGCGCCAATTTCGGTATTTGAAATCTCGTCCTTGTAGTTTTCTCTTATGTAAGCATCGAGGTTTTCCACCATTCTTGTGGGCAGGGCACTTTCGCTTTTGTTCTCTGCAATTTTAAGAAGCATAAGCTTCAGCTCTGCGGAAATATGCGCTCGCCATTCGCCTTCGCATGAAATTGCAAGATTTGTCATCGCTATAAACTTATCCCTGTCTGCTTCGGCGTCCTCTAGCATTATCACCTTATCGAAGGGCTCGGCATCTTCTGTTTTATGAAGTAACGTCTCGTCATATTCTGAAGCGGGCGCTGGAACGAGCTTATCGGTAGGCAGGGGATTTTCGCAGGTCAAATCGAAGGAAAAAACAGCGGCTCTTATAAATTTAGCCTTCAGCTTGTACGTACTGCCTGCAGGAATAAAAACAAGATTTCCGGGTCCAAGATGCGCGGCTTTTTTGTCACCCTCGCAGGTAAAGGCAAGGTCGCCTGATATGACGTAAATAAGCCTTGAATCATAAGAGCGGCAAAAATCAGAATTTCCTATCCTTTCGTACACGTCAGCAGAGCGAACAACGGGATTAAGCCTTGTAAAATCCATAAAACCTCCAAAAATTAAGCTGTTTACTTAGTTTATGTACTTATTAGTAAATATCCAACGTATATTTTATCATTTTAAAATCCAAAAATCAACAATAATCGAAAAAACTTTAAAAAAACACTTGACAAACCAAAAAAACTATGATAGAATAATCGGGCGACTGAATCGCAAGCAAAAATTTATAGGTGACAAATGGCCCGTTGGTCAAGCGGCTAAGACACGGCCCTCTCAAGGCTGAAACGGGAGTTCGATTCTCCCACGGGTCACCAAAAAAGAGATAGGCACTCACAAGGAGTGCCTATCTCTTTTTTCGTGCTCCGCACGGAATAGAACTCCGCGCATATAAAGCTGAAAACAATCTTTTTTACCAAGTTTGTATTTTAACTACAGTAGGCTTAGATAACGTTTCAAATGCGCCGGAGTTCGCATATGCGCAGAGCGCATATCCTGCGTAACGCGGAGCACTACGAAAAACATATTGCTTCGAGGAACGGGTTTTGCAAAGAATGCCCCGCGTAGCAGATTCTCTTTACAAAGTATAGGCACTCCTTGTGAGTGCCTATCTCTTTTTAAAATTCTCTCGGATTTTACATTGACAGGCAAACGGATTTATGGTAAAATTAGTGAAACAATTAAAAATTGGAGGCTTAATATGAATAAAACCTGGAATCTTGATATTCTATACAGTGGCTTTGACGATCCCGGATTTGCTGCCGATACGGAAGAGCTTTCGAAGTTTATCGGGGAGATAATTGCTTTTTCGGAGAATGCCGAAAACCTTGCGCATGCAGAGGTTCTCGAAAAATATATCAGCTTAAATGAGGAAATATCCTACTACGCAAGCAAGCTCATAATTTTCTCGAATCTTAAATACAGTGCAAATACGAAGGATTCCGAGGCAGCTTCTAACCTTGGCAAGCTTATGGGAATGTTCAGCGCTGTCGCAGCACCTTCCGCAAAGTTATCCAAGATAATTGCCGGATACGAGGATCTTGAAGAGGTGATTTCAGCTTCGGATAAGCTTTCCGAGCATAAGTATCTCCTTCTTAATATTCGCAGAGACAGTAAGTATTTGCTTGCTGACGGAGAAGAAGCCGTTTTTGCTAAAATGAATATTTCCGGCGCAAATGCGTGGAGTGATCTTCAAAGCTCGCTTACCAGCAGCGTTATGGTAGATTATGACGGAAAGAAAATTCCGCTTTCCTCCGCGCGAAACCTTGCTTATGACAAAGACCCTGCAGTTCGTAAAAATGCATATGAAGCAGAGCTTGCTTGCTATGATTCGATAAAGGATTCCGTAGCTTTTGCGCTTAACAGCATAAAGCTTCAGGTGCTTTCGGAATGCGAAATGCGTGGATACGAATCACCGCTGCATAAAACGCTTTACACCTCAAGAATGAAAAAAGAAACGCTGGACGCTCTTATTTCCGCTATGGAAGAATATATGCCCGTTTTCAGAAAGTATTTGAAGGCTAAGGCAAAGGCGCTTGGTCATGAAGGCGGACTTCCTTGGTACGACCTTTTTGCTCCTATGGGTAAAAGCGATAAGACCTATACGGTTGAAGACGCTAAAGATTATCTTCTCGGAATATTCAAAGGCTTTGACAGTGAGCTTGCGGATATGGTGCAGCATGCTTTTGAAAACGGCTGGATAGATTTCTTCCCGAGAGAGGGAAAGGTTGGCGGAGCTTTTGACTGCGGAGTTCCTTCGGCAAAGGAAAGCCGAGTGCTTACAAACTTTGACGGTTCGTTTAGTGACGTGGTAACTCTGGCGCACGAGCTGGGACACTCCTTCCATGACAGGCAGGTGTTCAAAAATTCGCTGCTCAATCAGGATTATTCAATGCCGGTTGCCGAAACTGCGTCTACTTTTAATGAGGTTCTCGTAATGGGTGAAGCAATCGCTAACGCAAAGGATGCTGACGAAAAGCTTGCTCTTATAGAGGGACAGCTGATGGATGCTTGTCAGATAATATGCGACATCTACTCAAGATACACGTTTGAGGCTTCTGTTTTTGAGAATCGCCCCGGAGAATTTATGAGCGCTGACAGGTTCTGCGAGCTTATGCTTGAGGCTCAGAAAAAGTCGTACGGTGACGGGCTTGATGAAAATAATATGCATCCGTATATGTGGCTTTGCAAGGGGCATTATTACAGCGGCGGTCTCAGCTTCTATAACTTCCCTTATGCGTTTGGCGGTCTTTTTGCCCGCGGTCTTTACGCAAAATATAAGAAAGAAGGTGTGGCTTTCGTTGAAACCTATAAAAAAATGCTTCGCTACACCGCGCTTTGCGACATAGAAGAATGCGCAACGGTTGCAGGTGTTGACCTTACTAAGCGTGAATTCTGGTGCGAGGGACTTAAAACCATAGCAGATGAAATAGATGAGTTCTGCGCTCTTGTAGAGGCTTAATCGTATCATAGTATAAAACTATTGCCCTCGGCAGTCAATTTCAGCGCCGAGGGCTTTTATACTGTTCAGATTTTTAAAAATCGTAGTTTTTGTCCCTATATTTGTTGCAAAATTACTTTATTAACAGATAAGAAGATGCTATAATATATTTAGAACTTCTTTAGAACTTCGATTTTAGATGCATAATGCTTCGAAATTATATTGAATGAGAGGTGTGTTTTATGTCTCTGGTCTGGTATGAAAAGGATGCGGACAAAAACGACAGCATAATATTTCAGCATCGGCTGTTTTCACAGGACGGCGAGCGAGAGCATCTTCACCATTTTCATTGCGGTGTAGAAATGGTCTTTGTGGTAAAGGGTGACTGTAAGGTTTTTGTTGACGATGAAAGCTACGTTCTACATAGCGGTGATATATGCTATGTTGACGGAATAAGAACGCATAAATTCTGTTACAGCAAGGGAAACGAATGCTACGTTGTAGTGCTGAGCCCGGGGTATGTAAATTTGAATAACGGCCTTGGCAATATGACTTTTCCCACGGTAAACAGATACAGCGAAGGCTTTGAGGTAATTAAGGAGTTCCTTGATTTTTCATTTAAAAATTGGGATGACGGCTCGATTACTTTTAAGCAGGGATTCGCTGATTTTCTTATAGGGCTTTTAAGCCGATATTATAAGATGCTTGAAAAAAAGGAGCACAGAAAGAACGATAAGGTTATGTTTGAAGCAGTAAAGTATATAAATGAAAACTGCCGTATGAACCTGTCGATAAAGGACCTTGCTAAAAAATTCGGATATAGCGAGAATTATTTTTCAACAATGCTCGGCGGCTTTGTAGGAATGAGCTATCGGGATTATATAAACAGATGCAGAATGCTTGAGTATATGCGTCTCAGAAAAGAACGGCTCGATATATCCACTCCTGAGGCGGCAGAGCTATGCGGATTCGGAAGTGTTAAAAGCTTTTACCGAGCCAAAAAGAAATTTGAAAGCGAGGATAATTTATAATTTTGGACAATTCTATGAAAAACAAACGCTTTGACCTCAATATGAATAGCTGGGGACCGTACAATAAGGATTTTTTAGGCGTATGCCATATAGCAGATGCAAGACTTGGAGCAACATTTAACGTAGAGCTTTTTCCCGGATTTTTCAGAAGAAGGGTTCTTGCGGCCTACTCCACGTCAGATATGGGCGTGAAAATGTGGGGCGCAAATGCGGCGCTTACGCGTTTTTCCTACCGTTACGAGCTTGAATGGAAGGATAGGGTATACTGTGATGCCGATTTCGTGATATCAAACGATAGAAGGTGTGATATAACCTGCACCTTCGTAAATAATACAGATTTGCCTCAGTCGGTCAATATGAACCTCTGCGCCTCGCTTCAGTATCCGTTTTTAAAGGATGGAAAAATAAAAAAAGGCTTCCGTATTCCTTACGCAGCAAAGCTTAAGAAAGGCTGCCGTTTTGTAGATGCTGTGGATTATGACTTTATCGTATGTGACGAAGCTCTTGCCTCTGACGGCAGATATCTCGGTGAAGAATATATAAGCGGCGCAACCGGAAACAGCACCGCTATTGCAGCGCAGCATTTTTATTCTGATAGCCATTTTGTAAACTATACATTGCAAAAAGACGAAAAAACGCTGCTCATTCGCTATATTGCAAAAGAAGATACAGATGCACAAATAACTGTAAACGGTAAGCTTCAGATGCTGCATCTTCCGGCATGCGACCATTTTTCAAAGGCTACTGTTTTGCTTCCTGAGCACGAAGAAAACTCAACGCTTGAAATCAGAGCTACAGGTAAAGGCATCACGCTCGATTCGTTGGTTTTTGGTGAGCTGGCGGCAGAGACTGAGTTTTATCCTATCAAGTATAGCGTTGAGGCAAAGCGAGTGCTTTCGGAAAACAAAATGACGCTGTCCTATGAAGGCATTCCCACCGTGTACACTATCGAATGGGGAGAGCCTGTGCAGATGGTGCGCCGTTACTATTATGATGATATAGGCAGGGCTCTTACGCTTCGTATTCACGATCACGTATCCGAGATTTTGTCCTCACAGGATTCGTTTTGCGTATATGAGAATCTTCTTTCAGAGCCGCTTTATCTTGAGCCTATGACGAAAAAAACGCTTACGTTTTCGGTGTCCGGCCTGCCCTCCGATACATGCTCTGTGCCGAGCCTTTACAGCGTGACCTCAAATTCTGACGGAGAGCCCTATACCTTCTCCCAAAATATGATGGCGTATAACACGTTTCTCAACGTGGTTTATCCTATTTATACAAGGCGTCAGTATATAAGGCACAATACCCCCGGAAGACAGTGGGACAGCCTTTATTCCTGGGATTCGGGATTTATAGGAATGGGACTTGCCACCGCTGATTTTGAGCGAGCCATTGACTGTCTTAACACTTATCTTGTGCCTCCGGGAGATATTCATTCGCCTTATATTTTTCACGGCAGTGTAGTTCCTACACAGATTTTCCTCTATCAATATCTTTTCAGTAAATATCCGGAAAAGAGAGAAAGACTTAAAGCGCTTTATCCTATGATTAAGCAGTATTTCGATTTTTATGCCAATATGGATATGCGTGACGGTCAGATGAAATCGGGACTTATAAAAACCTGGAGCATTTTTTACAATTCGGGAGGCTGGGATGATTATCCGCCTCAGCTTTATATGCATAGCGAGAAAACGGACGGAAGAGACGTTGGCGTGCATAACACGACACCCGTAATAACCTCGGCAATCACCGTTCTGATTGCTAAAATTCTTCGCGGAATGGCTTCTCAAATGGGGATATGCGAGCTCGAAGATTACGACAGAGCCATAGAGAAATACTCGGCAGCCATACTTAAGTATGCCTGGAACGAAGAAACAGGGTATTTTTCATACGTAGTGCACGATAGTGACGGCAATCTCAAAGAGCTGCTGAAGTATAAGGACGGTACGGATTTTAACCGCGGATTTGACGGAATATACCCTTATATTGCCGGCATAACCGATGACAAGCAGGACGAGCGCATAGTTTCAAATATCAAAAACGGTCTTATGACGAAAAGCGGAGTGGGAGTAGTAGACACAAGAGCACCGTATTACAGAACGGACGGATATTGGAACGGCTCTGTATGGATGCCTCATCAATGGATTCTGTGGCGCGCGCTTCTTGATTACGGTGAGGGAAGCCTTGCTTTTGAAATCGCAAACACCGCCCTTAATCTCTGGAAACGTGAGGTTGACGAGAGCTATTGTTGCTTTGAAAACTTTATGAGCGAGAGCGGCAGGGGAAGCGGCTTCCATCAGTTCTCGGGACTTTCAACTCCTGTTCTTATGTTTTTTGAAAGCTACTATAAGCCCGGCACCGTAACGCTTGGATTTTCGGCTAACGTTATAAGTGAGAGATGGAATGAGGACAAAACTTCTCTTATCCTAAAATGCGTATCGGGCGGCAAGGCTCCTATTGCCTTGATTTGCCTTTCGGATAAAAGAAAATACACCTTCACCGCGAACGGAATAGAGCTTAATGCAAAGCAGATTACGCGCGGTGCGTATGAGGTGGAAATACCAAAAGGTGAATTCGTGCTTACTGCAAGCCCCCTTTAATCATTCTAAAAGTCAATAAAATTCAAAAATATAACAAAATTCTGCTTGCATAATCCTTTTTTATAGTATATAATGAAGAAAAAACAATAATGGGAGCTGATTGTTATATGGAAAAATTTAATAGAAAACCTGAGCTTTCGGAGCTTTCGCTTCGTGAGAGAATAGGTCAGACCATCTGTCCTTCTATGAGAAAAATTCTTGATGCCGAGGACATTGGCGAATACGTCAGAAAAAATCCTTATGGATCTTTTTGGGTTGGAGGAAATGCAAAGCTTGCTTTTGTAAACGTAGCATACGAAGTAGACCCTACAACCGTAGATAAGGAGTTTTCAAATGCCTTTCGAAAGCTTGTAAGAGAAATAAACTCAAATATGAGAATTCCGGCAATGCCCGGAATGGATGCCGAAAGAGGTGCAAAGAGAGTAATAGCTCCTCTTACCGAGCTTACCACCGCAACGGGACTTGCGGCAACAGGAGATGCTGATATAGTTTATGAAGCGGGAGCTTGCATAGGCAGAGAGGTCAGATCCTGCGGAGTAAGGTGGGTATGGGGTCCCGTAGTTGATAATGCACCGCCAAACGTACCGGTTGAGCTTGGCAGAACATTTTCATGCGATCCGGATAAGATAATTGAATACGGAAGCGCTCACGCGGAAGGACTTCAGTCCGAGGGTATCGGTGCTACCTTAAAGCATTTCCCCGGTCACGATAGTCTCGACTACCGTGATGCGCATATCTCTCCCACTGCAATTCTTGACAGTTACGATGAGTGGTATGAAAGACAGGGAAGAGTGTTCGAAGAGTGCTGCAAGAGAGGTGCTCTCTCGGTTATGATAGGTCATACTGCTTTCCCTGCGGTTGATTCCTCGATCAGAAACGGTCTCTACGTTCCCGCTCCTGCATCGGATAAGATAATAAACGGTATTCTCAGAGATAAATTCGGTTACGAAGGCGTAGCCGTTACCGATGCGGTTGAAATGGGAGCTATATGCGATTATTTTGACACAAATCTCGATATGTACACCGCGATATATAACGCAGGTGTGGATATCATTCTCGGTCCTGCCGAAAGCAACGTTATAGACATAATTGAAGAGGCTGTCCTTAGCGGAAAAATATCCGAGGACATTATAAATACCGCTTGTCAGAGAGTTCTTAATATGAAAGAGAAGCTCGGTATGTTCTCGGGTGATGAAAACGAACTTCCGGATGAGAGTGAAGCTGTTGCGAAAACAAAGGAATTTTCGCAGAGAGTATCTAATAAAATACTTTCCTGGGTGCAGAACAGAGGAGATCTTCTTCCTCTTAATCCCGAGCGCATAAAGAAGGTTGCTCTTGTTTATATCGGTTATTCAACAACCGTAAAAGGCTTCTTTAACTCGGTTATTGACGAATTCAAGCAGAGAGGCGCTGAAGCAACGCTCTTTACCGAAACGCTTGATGGCGCAGCACTTCATAAAATCAAGGACGAATACGATCTGACGATGTATTTTATTCATCTCGCTCCTCACTCTCCGTATGGCACCGCCGGATTTACCGAGAGCCAGGCTCGTATGTTCAACTATATCACTAAAATAGATAGAGAAAAGTCGATTGCGGTAGCTACCGAATCCCCGTGGGTATGGTTTGACTGGCTTCCCGGAGCTGACAGATTCGTAAATCTTTACGGCTGGGACGAAGAGGTGCTCCGCACGCTCGTAAGAGGAATTTACGGCGAATGTGAGTTCCTCGGAACAAATCCGATGCCTCTCGACCCGTTGAGAAGAAAATAAACAAATAATTTTTATGGCCCGAATGCTGAGAATTCATTCGGGTCATATTTTTTGCATAAATCGTAAATTTTTTAAAATAGCCTTGAAATGTAAAAAGCATTTTGCTATAATAGTCTATCATAAACAGTAAATCTGTCATTTCTTATATGGCAATTTTCCAAAGGATAAGGAGATAAATATGGAAATCAAAATTATTGAATCCGAAAAGCATTCGGTAATGCCCGAGGAGTCTAAGCTTGGCTTCGGTCAGTTTTTTACCGATCATATGTTTCTTATGGAATATGAAGAAGGAAAGGGTTGGACGAACCCCAGGATAGTGCCTTTTGCCAACTTTTCTTTGCATCCTGCATCAACTGTGCTTCATTACGGTGCTGAAATTTTTGAAGGACTTAAGGCTTACAGAACCGAAAGCGGAGACGTTCAGCTTTTCAGACCGATGGAAAATATAAAGAGAATGAATCGCTCTGCTGAGCGTATGTGCCTTCCCGAAATAGATGAGGATATGGCTCTTGAAATTCTTACGGCTTACGTAAGGCACGAGGCTGACTTCGTTCCTCATTCCTTCGGAACTTCGCTTTATCTCCGTCCTTTTATGTTCGGAAATGACGAGGCTCTCGGCGTTCACACCGTAAAAAGAGCAACCTATGCAATTATTGCCTCTCCCAGCGGCAGCTACTACAAAGAGGGAATTAACCCTGTTAAAATAATGATTGAAAACGAAGACGTGCGTACCGTAAGAGGCGGAACCGGTTATGCAAAATGCGGAGGTAACTACGCTGCATCTACAAGAGCGGGCGAAAGAGCAAGCAAAAAGGGATATTCTCAGGTTCTCTGGCTTGACGGAGTGGAGAGAAAGTATATAGAAGAGGTCGGAGCTATGAACGTAATGTTCAAGATAAACGGCGAAATAGTTACGCCCGAGCTTACAGGCTCTATTCTTCCGGGTATAACAAGAAAGTCCTGCATTGAGGTTCTCAGAGGACTTGGATACAAGGTAACCGAAAGACTTCTTTCCGTAGACGAGCTTATCGATGCTCTTAAAACAGGAAAGCTTGAAGAGGCTTGGGGCTGCGGTACTGCGGCTGTTGTTTCTCCCATAGGAAGACTTATGTATAATGACGTTGAGTATATCGTTGGAGACGAGGGTATAGGCGAGGTAACTCAAAAGCTTTACGACATTCTCACAGGTATTCAATGGGGTAAAATTCCTGACGAGCACGGCTGGATATACAAAATTTAATATGTATACAGATTATGAACACCGACAGAGCTTTTTTTGCTTCTGTCGGTCATTTTTTATCTAATTTTTTTCGGGAAATACAGCAATATGTGTAATGTATACAAAAATATTTTTAAGTATTGACAAAGCTATATAAATCAGCTAAAATATTATCTATATATTTATAATACGAGTTTTTTGCGAAAGGAGCCGAAATGAAAGGCTACGATAAATATCAAAAGCAGTTTTTCGCCCCTGTCGGTGTGACGATGGACTGGACGAAAAAAAATTATATAGAAAATCCGCCCGCGTGGTGTAGTGTTGACCTCCGTGACGGTAATCAGGCGCTCATAATTCCTATGAGTCTCGAAGAGAAGCTTGAGTTTTTTAAGTTGCTTTGTGACGTTGGTTTCAAAGAGATAGAGGTGGGATTTCCCGCAGCCTCCGAAACAGAGTATGAGTTCTGCAGAACAATAATAGAAAAGGGACTGATTCCCGATGACGTTACAATTCAGGTTCTTACTCAGTCGAGAGAGCACATAATTGCAAAGACCTTTGAAGCTATCAGAGGGGCAAAGAGTGCTGTTGTCCATCTCTATAATTCCACCTCTGTAGCTCAGCGAGAGCAGGTTTTCAAGAAGGAAAAATCCGAGATAATAGATATCGCAACCTTCGGTGCGAGACTTTGTAATGAGTATAAGGCAAAGGCGGAAGGAAAAATCACGTTTGAATATTCTCCCGAGAGCTTTACCGGAACAGAGCCGGAATTTGCGCTTGAAATATGTAACGAGGTTCTTAAAATCTGGGAGCCCACTCCTGAGGATAAGGTGATAATAAACCTTCCCGTAACCGTTTCGCATTCGATGCCTCACGTATATGCAAATCAGGTTGAATATATGCACAAAAACCTCTACAAGAGAGAGAACGTTATAATCTCTCTGCATCCTCATAATGACAGAGGCTGTGCGGTTGCAGACAGCGAAATGGGACTTCTTGCGGGCGGTGAGAGAATTGAGGGAACTCTTTTTGGAAACGGAGAGAGGACGGGTAACGTTGATATAGTCACTCTTGCTCTTAATATGTATTCTCAGGGAATTGACCCCGGTCTTGATTTCACTAATCTTCCCGCAATAACCGAGGTTTACGAGAAGGTTACCAGAATGCACGTGTACGAAAGACAGCCATACAGCGGTCAGCTCGTTTTTGCAGCGTTTAGCGGTTCGCATCAGGACGCTATCGCAAAGGGTATGAAATTCCGCGAGGATAAGGATATTCATTGGAACGTGCCGTATCTTCCGATAGACCCAACGGACGTAGGCAGAGTATACGAGGCTGACGTTATAAGAATTAATTCCCAGTCGGGTAAGGGCGGAATAGGATATATCCTTGAAACTCAGTTTAACTTTAATCTTCCACCCAAGATGCGCGAGGTATTCGGATATCACGTCAAGAGTATTTCCGACCACGAGCACAGAGAGCTTATGCCGGCTGAGGTAAGAGACATATTCCTTCGAGATTTCTCAAATATCAGCGCCCCTCTTAACGTGGTAAAAAGCTCTTTTTCAAACACATCTGAGGGCAACGTCAGAGTAGAAGCGGAGATTTACTACAAGGGTGAATTTATGAAGTGCGCGGCAGTCGGTAACGGACGTCTTGATGCAGTCAGCGGAGCAATTAAAGCGATGGTAGGGCTTGACTATTCGCTTCAGACCTACACGCAGCACGCTCTTGCAGGCAAAACCAGCTCGGAAGCAGCATCTTACGTAAGCATTACTTCGGGCGGTAAAACCTATTGGGGAACGGGTATTGACGGAGATATCGGAACATCTTCGATAAAGGCGCTTCTCAGCGCGGTTAACCGTATGCTCCTCAGCGGTAAATAAAAGGCATTACAAGGAGAAAATATGAAATTAACAGGTGCAGAGATCATCGTTCGCGTTCTGATAGAGCAGGGCGTAACTGACGTTTTTGGATATCCGGGAGGTCAGATTCTTAACGTATACGATGCTCTCTATAAATACAGAGACGAAATAAATCACGTGCTTTGCGCTCACGAGCAGGGTGCGTCACACGCAGCAGACGGATATTCGAGAGCAACCGGTAAGGTCGGTGTGTGTATAGCAACCTCGGGCCCCGGCGCGACAAATCTTGTTACGGGAATCGCAACCGCAATGCTCGATTCCGTTCCGATGGTTGCTATAACCGGAAACGTTCCCTGTTCGCTTATAGGTAAGGATAGCTTTCAGGAAATAGATATAACCGGAATAACGCTGCCCATAACAAAGCATAACTACTTTATAAACAACGTGGCAGACCTTGCGGATTCGATAAGAGAAGCCTTCTCGATTGCTAAGTCCGGAAGACCGGGACCTGTGCTTATTGACGTTCCAAAGGACGTTCAGATAGCAACTTACGAATATGAGCCGGCTCAGGTAGTACCGAAAATTCCGATACCTAAGGCAAACGATGACAGGATAGAAGAGGCAATCGCGCTTATAAATGAATCCGAGCGCCCTTATATATACATCGGCGGAGGCGCGGCAGGACTGGGACTTGGAGAAGAGATAGTTAAATTTGCCGAGAAGATAGGCGCATATATCGGCTGTACCTTTATGGGACTTTCGGCAATACCTAACGCCTGCGAAAGATTTCTCGGAATGCAGGGAATGCACGGACACTTTGCTTCCTCTGTTTCTCAGAACAAGGCAGACCTTATTATCGGTATCGGTGTAAGATTTTCGGACAGAGCCACGGGTAACGTCTCTAAGTACGCGCGCAACAGCAAGATAATTCAGCTTGACCCCGATTTTTCGGAGATAAACAAGAATATCAAGGTCGATTGCGGAATAGTCGGTGACGTTGAGTATTCGTTCAGAAAGATTGCAAAAGCGGTTGAAAAAAAGGAAAATGCGGCTTGGCAGGACGAGGTAGAAGCGCTTAAGGCAGAGGAAAGGCGCATAGATGCGGAGATAAAGGCAAGAGCTGAGGGCAGGCTCACACCCCGCACAGTAATTGAAACCATAAACGAAAACAAGCCGGAGGGCACTATAATAGCGACTGACGTTGGTCAGCATCAGATGTGGACTGCTCAGTATGCAAAATTTGACAGAACGAGAAGATTCGTTTCGTCAGGCGGTCTCGGAACTATGGGATTCGGTCTCGGAGCGGCAATAGGAGCAAGAGTAGCAAGCGGTGACACCACCGTTCTTATAACCGGAGACGGAAGCTTCGGAATGAATCTTAACGAGCTTGCTACAGCCGTTTCTCATGCAATTCCTCTCGTTATAGTAGTAATGAATAACGGTGTTCTCGGAATGGTTCGTCAGTGGCAGACGCTTTTCTTTGGCAAGAGGTATTCAAACACCGTTCTTACCGACAGAAAGACAGATTTTGTTAAGCTTGCCGAGGCATTCGGGGCTAAGGGCTACAGAGCCGGTACGAAGGAAGAATTCGAGCTGGCATTCAAGGAAGCCGTGGCATCGGGAGAGGTTGCCGTTATAGACACCGCCATTGATAAGGACGAATTTGTTCTTCCTATGCTTCCTCCCGGCGGCTCTATAGACGATATAATCACGGATATAAAGGAGGAGGAGTAATGAAGCAAAGCAAGTTTGTGATAGCCGTTTACGTTGACAACAAATACGGTGTGCTTACCAGAGTAACCAGCATGTTCACCCGCCGCGGCTTCAACATAGATGCCCTCACGGTTGGAGAAACCGAATCTCCGGAGTATTCGAGAATAACCATATCTCTTTCGGGAGACGGATATGCAAGGGAGCAGCTTATAAATCAGCTCAGAAAGCTATATAACGTAAAAAAGGTTGACGTTCTTGAGGACGATTCGATAAAAAGAGAGCTTATGCTTCTCAAGGTTGCGTATACCTCGCAGAACCGCGCAGATATTCTCGCAGCGGTTGACGTATACAGAGCAAAGGTAATAGATTACACACCTGACGAAATGTGCATTGAGGTTACCGGAGACCCAACAAAAATCGATGCATTCATTAAGCTTATGATACCCTTCGGAATAATAGAAATGTGCCGCACGGGTATAGTTGCACTTGACAGAGGCAACACAAATCTTTTGGGAAAATAAAAATTTACATATTCTAAGGAGAAAACTAAAATGTCAAACGCAAGAATTTACTATCAGCAGGACTGCGATCTTGGAAAGCTCACGGGTAAGACCGTAGCAATAATCGGATACGGCTCTCAGGGTCACGCTCACGCACTCAACCTTAAGGATTCGGGTGTAAACGTAGTAGTAGGACTTTATCACGGAAGCAAGAGCTGGGAAAAGGCAGAGCGCCAGGGACTTAAGGTTATGACCGCTAAGGAAGCCGCAGCCGTAGCAGACATCATTATGATACTTATCAATGACGAGAAGCAGGCAAAGCTCTATAAGGAGAGTATCGAGCCTCACCTCACCGAAGGTAAGACGCTCGCATTTGCACACGGATTTAACATTCACTTCGGCTGCATTAAGCCTCCCAAGGACGTTAACGTAATTATGATAGCACCCAAGGGCCCCGGTCACACCGTTCGCAGCGAGTACCAGGTAGGTAAGGGCGTTCCCTGTCTCGTAGCGGTTCACCAGGATGCTACCGGTGACGCTCTTGAAATCGGACTTGCTTACGCTCTCGGTATAGGCGGAGCAAGAGCAGGAGTTCTTGAAACCACCTTCCGCACCGAGACGGAAACAGACCTCTTTGGTGAGCAGGCTGTTCTTTGCGGCGGTGTTTGCGCGCTTATGCAGGCAGGCTTTGAAACTCTCGTTGAGGCGGGATACGACCCCAGAAACGCATACTTTGAGTGTATTCACGAGATGAAGCTCATAGTCGACCTTATTTATCAGTCCGGCTTTGAGGGAATGAGATACTCTATCTCCAACACCGCAGAGTACGGTGACTACGTAACCGGTCCCAAGATTATCACCGAAGAGACCAAGAAGACTATGAAGAAGATTCTTTCGGATATTCAGGACGGAACCTTTGCAAAGGATTTCCTTCTCGATATGTCAGACGCAGGCGCTCAGGTGCATTTCAACGCAATGAGAAAGCTTGCTGCAGAGCATCCCTCCGAGATAGTAGGTAAGGACGTAAGAAAGCTCTACAGCTGGGCAGACGAAGAAAAATTTATCAATAACTAATTCTCTTTTCAGAGGACGGAAAAATGATTAAAGAAAAACTTGTGGACGGGGCGCACAACGCGCCTCACCGTTCGCTTTATAACGCTCTGGGACTTACCGAGGAAGAGCTTTCGAGACCGCTCATAGGTATAGTCAGCTCATATAACGAGATAGTACCCGGACATATGAACCTGGATAAGATTACCGAGGCTGTTAAGCTCGGCGTTGCGATGGCAGGCGGAACTCCCATTGTATTTCCCGCCATTGCGGTTTGTGACGGCATAGCTATGGGGCACGTTGGAATGAAGTATTCTCTCGTAACCCGTGACCTTATTGCAGACTCAACCGAGGCTATGGTAATGGCACACGGCTTTGACGGACTTGTAATGATACCTAACTGCGATAAGAACGTCCCCGGACTTCTTATGGCGGCTGCAAGACTTAATATTCCCACTGTATTCGTAAGCGGCGGACCTATGCTTGCGGGAAGGGTAGACGGAAAAAAGACAAGCCTTTCGTCTATGTTTGAGGCGGTTGGAGCATATAAGGCAGGAAAAATCGGTGACGAAAAGCTTGACGAGTACGTATGCAAAACCTGTCCCTCCTGCGGCTCTTGCTCGGGTATGTATACCGCTAATTCAATGAACTGTCTTACTGAGGTTCTCGGTATGGGACTTCGCGGCAACGGAACCGTTCCCGCGGCATATTCGGCTCGAATACAGCTCGCAAAAAATGCGGGTATGGCTGTTATGGAGCTTGTAAAACGTGATATTCGTCCGCTTGACATTATGACCGAAAAAGCAATCAGGAACGCTATAACTATGGATATGGCTCTCGGTTGCTCTACCAACAGTATGCTTCATCTTCCCGCAATTGCAAACGAGTGCGGTGTCAAGTTTGATCTCGATACGGTAAATGAGATAAGCGAAAAAACGCCTAACCTCTGCCATCTTGCCCCTGCAGGTCCTACGTATATGGAGGACCTCAACGAAGCAGGCGGAGTATATGCCGTTATTTCGGAAATAGCAAAGCTTGGACTTATTGATACGTCAGTTATGACGGTAACCGGAAAAACTCTCGGTGAGAATATTGCAGAAGCTGAAAATCTTAATCCCGATGTTATCAGAACCGTAGATAATCCTTACAGCAGAACAGGCGGAATTGCCGTTCTGAAGGGTAATCTTGCTCCCGATGGCTGCGTTGTAAAGAGAAGCGCAGTAGCTCACGAAATGCTCGTTCACGAAGGACCTGCAAAGGTTTACGAGAGCGAAGAGGAGGCTATAAGCGCAATCTATGCCGGTGAAATAGTAAAGGGAGACGTGGTGGTTATCCGTTACGAAGGTCCGGCTGGCGGTCCCGGCATGCGTGAAATGCTTTCTCCCACCTCAGCAATAGCAGGTATGGGACTTGACAAGGACGTTGCTCTTATTACAGACGGAAGATTTTCGGGTGCAACAAGAGGAGCTTCTATCGGTCACGTTTCACCCGAGGCAGTCAGCGGCGGTCCTATTGCGTACGTAAAGAACGGAGATATTATCTCTATAAACATTCCCGAATATAAAATCGAGCTCAAGGTATCCGATGAGGAGCTTTCTCGCCGTAAGGCAGAAATGCCAATCAAAAAGAAGACGGATATCAAGGGCTATCTCAAGCGCTATTCTCAGATGGTTTCTTCTGCAGACAAAGGCGCGATAATCAATAGATAAGTAAGGTTGGCAGCCGAGCCTTTCGCTCGGCACGGAAAGGAATCGAACTATGTCAATGACAATGACTCAGAAGATACTTGCGCATCACGCAGGGCTTGATAAGGTCGAGGCAGGTCAGCTCGTTCTTGTAAACGTAGACCGTGTTCTCGGTAACGATATTACCTCTCCCGTAGCTATTCGCGAGTATGAGCGTATAGGAGTAAACGGTGTTTACGATAAGGAAAAGGTAACTATGGTAATGGACCATTTTGCTCCTAACAAGGATATAAAGGCTGCTGTGCAGTGCAAGATGTGCCGTGACTTTTGCGAAAGAGAGGAGATAGTCAACTTCTATGACGTTGGAAGAATGGGTATTGAACACGCGCTTCTTCCCGAAAAGGGACTTGTAATATCGGGTGACGTTGTTATAGGCGCTGACTCTCATACCTGTACCTACGGTGCGCTCGGAGCATTTTCTACCGGTGTCGGCTCTACCGATATGGCATGCGGAATGGCAACCGGCAAGGCATGGTTCAAGGTTCCTTCTGCAATTAAATTCGTTCTCAAAGGAAAGCTTAACAAATACGTTTCCGGTAAAGACGTGATCCTTCATATAATAGGAAAAATAGGCGTTGACGGTGCTCTTTATAAGTCTATGGAGTTCTCGGGAGAGGGTGTTTCCGCTCTTACCATCTATGACCGTCTTACCATATCAAATATGGCAATTGAAGCAGGCGCAAAGAACGGTATTTTCCCCGTAGATAAGGAAGCTCTTGACTATATGAAGGGCAGAACCGACAGAGAGCCTCTTATATTTGTGGCAGACGAGGACGCAGAGTATGACGAGGTATATGAAATCAACCTCTCTGAAATCAAGTCCACGGTTGCTTTTCCGCACCTTCCCGAAAACACCAGAGAGATAGACGCTGTCGGCGATATAAAAATCGACCAGGTAGTAATAGGCTCGTGTACGAACGGTCACTATAAGGACCTTGCCGAAGCAGCTGAAATACTCAAAGGCAAAAAGGTTGCAAAGAACGTTCGCGCGATAATAATTCCCGCAACTCAGGATATCTATCTTAAGGCAATGGAAAACGGACTTCTCAAAATATTTATTGAGGCTGGCTGCGTAGTTTCAACTCCCACCTGCGGTCCTTGCCTTGGCGGATATATGGGAATACTTGCGGCAGGCGAGCGCGCGGTTGCTACCACTAACCGTAACTTCGTTGGCAGAATGGGTGACGTTAAGAGCGAGGTTTACCTCGCAAGTCCTGCAGTAGCAGCGGCAAGCGCTGTAGCCGGCAGAATAGCAGGCCCTGCCGATATAATGTAAGGGAGGCTTCGGAATATGAAATTTTCAGGTAAAGCAATAAAATACGGAGATAACGTTGATACTGACGTGATAATCCCCGCAAGATATCTTAATACAATAGACAAAAAAGAACTCGCCTCTCACTGTATGGAGGATATAGACAAGGACTTTACTAAAAAGGTCAGAGCAGGAGACATAATGATAGCGGGCTCAAACTTTGGCTGCGGCTCCTCGCGCGAGCACGCTCCCATTGCGATAAAGGAAAGCGGAATTTCTCTTGTAATTGCAAAGAGCTTTGCAAGAATATTCTACCGTAACTCAATAAACATCGGACTTGCTATCCTCGAATGCCCCTCCGCTCCCGACAGAATTTTTGAGGGAGACGAAATAGAGGCTGACCTTGACAGAGGCGTTATAACGGATAAAACCACGGGTGAGAGCTTTGAAACACAGCCCTTTCCCGAATTCATTCAGAAAATAATCAGTGCGGGCGGACTCGTTGAAGCAATCCGCTCAGGTGATATAAAGTAAAGGAGAGTTTACAAAATGACCTATAATATAGCTCTTCTTAAGGGTGATGGCATCGGACCTGAAATCGTAGACAGTGCAGTTCGCGTGCTCGAAGCCGTTGCAAAAAAATATGGACA
Organism: Eubacteriales bacterium; assembly: GCA_045594785.1. GTDB lineage: Bacteria > Bacillota > Clostridia > Oscillospirales > CAG-272 > UBA1740. The sequence continues at coordinate 36,742 of JAZNZE010000042.1, read as the reverse complement.
TACCTTTAATTTTACTCCGTACGATATAGGCGGTGTGGCTATTGATAAATACGGAATCCCTCTCCCCGAAGAGACCGTTACGGGCTGTCTTCTTTCTGACAGCGTGCTTCTCGGTGCAGTAGGCGGACCTAAGTGGGATACTCTTCCCGGCAATATCAGACCCGAGAAGGCGCTTCTCGGAATTCGCTCAAAGATGGAGCTTTTCACAAACCTTCGTCCCGCAAAGCTTTATCCTGCTCTTAAGGACGAATGCCCTCTGCGCTCGGATATAGTTGACGGCGGCTTTGACATTATGATTGTCAGAGAGCTTACAGGCGGTATTTACTTTGGCGAGAGAGGCGTAAGAGAAGGAAAATACGGTGAAGAGGCGTACGATACAGAATGCTATAGCCGTATGGAGATTGAAAGAATTGCGAGAGTAGCGTTTGAGACGGCTATGCTCAGAGGTAAGAAGGTAACCAGCATTGATAAAGCGAACGTTCTTGAATCCTCGAGGCTTTGGAGACGCGTTGTTCACGAGATAGCGGCAGAGTATCCCGAGGTTGAGTGCGTAGATATGCTTGTAGACAATGCGGCAATGCAGCTTGTAAGAAATCCGGGCTCTTTTGACGTTATCGTAACCTCGAATATGTTTGGAGACATACTCTCCGATGAAGCCTCGCAGATAACCGGCTCGATAGGAATGCTTCCTTCGGCTTCTCTCGGAAACACCAAGAGAGGTCTTTACGAGCCTATCCACGGCTCAGCTCCCGATATCGCAGGTCAGAACAAGGCAAATCCGATAGCTACCATACTTTCCGGAGCTATGATGCTTCTTTACGCATTTGGACTTTCCGAGGAAAGCGATGCGATAGTTAACGCTGTCGATAAGGTTCTTTGCGCAGGCTACCGTACGGCAGACCTTGCTCACGGCGGCGAGGCTCTCGGTACTGTGGAAATGACCGATAAAATCATAGAAAATTTGTGATGAGGTAATATGAAGAAGTTAAACGACCTGTATCTTCGTCTTTGTATGACTGCGCTTTTTTCAAAGGTTGTGAAAAATCCGATATTCCAAAGCTTCGAGAAAATCGTAAGATGCGAGCAAAGGGAAGAAAAGATAAAGGCTTACGCGGCTTTTGTCGGTGAGATATATCAGAGCAGACTTTCGCTTTCCGAGCTTGTAAAAAAGTACGTCTTCGAGGACGAAAACGTGTACATAAAATCCGCGGCTCACGACCTTAGCGTAAGCCCGTCTGTTATTTCGGCGCTTGAGACCGAGCTGTCGGCGCTTTCTGAGTTTGCATCTCTTTCACCGATGGATTTCTCAAATGCTCTCGGACTTGACGCGGTTTTGCCGTTTGACAGCGAGAAAACCGATATTTTTTGCGAGTATAAGGATAGGGTAAAAAACGTAAGCCGCTTTGGCTACGGAATATTCTCGGCAACGCCTATGTTCCGCCTTACAGATTCCGGAATCATCGAGCCTATCAGAAGTGCGGATAAAACCACGGTTGATAAATTCGTAGGCTACAAAGAGGAGAGAGAAGCCGTTCTCAGAAATACCGAGGCTTTCGTTGAGGGCAGACCTGCGGCAAACACGCTTCTTTGCGGTGATGCGGGAACAGGAAAATCCTCTACGGTAAAGGCGATAGCAAACCTCTTTTTTGACAGAGGAATAAGGCTTATTGAGCTTCGCAAGGACCAGCTTAAAATGCTTCCCGAGGTAATGGGTAAGGTTAGCGAAAATCCTCTTAAGTTCATAATATTCATTGATGACCTTGCCTTTAACAAGAGTGACGATAATTTCAGTATGCTTAAGGCAGCTCTTGAAGGCTCTGCGTCTGCAAAGGCTGATAATGCGGTTATATACGCTACGTCAAACCGCCGCCACATAATTAAAGAAAGCTTTTCCGACCGTGACGGAGATGACGTTCACCGTAACGATTCTATGCAGGAAACTCTCTCGCTTTCCGAGAGATTCGGACTTGTCGTTTTGTTCACGAAGCCAAATAAGCAGCTTTATCTTGAAATCGTTCATACCCTTGCAGAAAGGTTTAAGATAGATATTCCGGCAGCAGAGCTTGACGTAAAAGCAGAAGCCTTCGCGCTCAAAAAGGGAAGCCGAAGCGCAAGATGCGCCGAGCAGTTTATAGACAGTCTTCTTTGATTTGGAGGAAAAATAAATGGTAACACTTGATAACGTATACCGTGCAAGTCAGGTGCTTAAGCCTGTAGTGCGCAAGACCGATATAATCCGCGCACCGAAGCTCAGAGCTGATGCCGATATATACTTAAAAACAGAAAATCTGCAGATTACGGGTTCTTTCAAGGTAAGAGGCGCATATTATAAAATGTCCCGTCTTACAGAAGAGGAAAAGGCTCGCGGAGTCGTAGCCTGCTCTGCAGGAAATCATGCGCAGGGAGTTGCTCTTGCTGCAAGGGAGAACGGAATAAAGGCTGTAATCTGTCTTCCTGACGGTGCTCCGATATCAAAAATCGAAGCAACTAAGAGCTACGGTGCGCAGGTTTGTCTCGTTCCCGGTGTTTACGACGATGCTTATCAAAAGGCACTTTCGCTCCGTGACAACGAGGGATATACCTTCATACACCCATTCAACGATGAATACGTAATAGCAGGTCAGGGAACTATAGCTCTTGAAATAATCGACCAGCTTCCCGATCTTGACGCGGTTATCGTACCTATCGGAGGAGGCGGACTTATTTCGGGAATTGCTTATACTATGAAATCCATAAATCCTGACGTAAAGGTTTACGGTGTTCAGGCAGCAGGAGCTCCGTCTATGTATAAATCTGTAAAGGACGGGGAGATTGCAGAGCTTGACAAGGTTTCTACCATCGCAGACGGAATAGCCGTAAAGAAGCCCGGAGACCTCACGTATGACATATGCTCAAAATACGTTGACGATATCGTAACCGTAACCGATGACGAAATTTCTGCGGCAATTCTTGCTCTTATGGAGCAGCAGAAGCTTGTCACCGAGGGCGCAGGCGCAGTTGCGGTTGCCGCTGCTATGTTCGGAAAGGTTGATATTGCCGGCAAGAAGGTTGTATGTCTTCTTTCGGGCGGAAATATAGACGTAACTATTCTTTCCCGCGTTATAAAGAGAGGTCTTCTTATGTCCGGCAGAAGCTGTCAGCTTATGATAGAGCTTGTCGATAAGCCGGGTCAGCTCAAGGATGTTGCCAGAATAATTGCAGACCTTGGCGGTAACGTAACCAGCGTTCACCACGAGAGAGCAAACGAGGGATCGGACGTCAACGGCTGCTATTTGAGAATTATACTTGAAACGAAAAATTACGAGCATATAGAACAAATTAAGAGAGGTCTTGTAGCCGAGGGCTTCAAGCTTCTGTAAGGAGAAAAGATTATGAAGAAAATATCTACGGATAAAGCTCCTGCCGCAATCGGACCCTATTCGCAGGCAATAGCTACGGGGAATCTCGTATTTACTTCGGGTCAGATTCCGATTAACCCCGAAACTGCAGCGGTAGAGGCTGTGGGAATTGAAGCTCAGGCTGAGCAGGTTATGAAAAATCTCGGTGCGGTTTTGCAGGCAGCAGGCTCTTCCTACGAAAAGGCGGTAAAAACCACCTGTTTCCTTGCCGATATGGCAGACTTTGCCGCATTCAACGAGGTTTACGGCAGATACTTTACCGAAAAGCCCGCCCGCTCCTGCGTAGCGGTTAAAGCACTTCCCAAAGGAGTTCTCTGCGAGGTTGAGGTTATTGCCGAGCTCGTATAATATACGGAAAATCGAAAAGCTTGATAAAGATGCAAAAGGAACGGTATTGGGAAGTTTCTCATAACGATATTAATTAGCTCTCGCGCTTCAAGCTCCTTGAGCGCAGAGTCAACAGTTTTCTTGTCCATGCTGCACTCGTCTGTGATAAGTCGGCGCGATGGGAAACAGTTATCGGTATTCTTATTGCTGTGCCTGAGCAAACATAGACCACGAACGCTTTTTACTTTAAGTCAAGCTCGAATATTTGATTTGGGACGATGAATAATTTTTTCGCTTTTTGGAAATAATATTTCTTTTCGCACAATCGGTCTAAAACATCGTTATTTTGCGCCCCAGATTGTCACGAATTTTTGAGAAAGAGGTCTGTCCTACATTTTGGGACAGACCTCTTTTGGAAGACGCTTTTCTCGTCTGGCGTTTTCTTTGCCTACAACGATGCGGACATTGGAACTTTAGCAGCAGAATATTAAACACATACTTAGCCCGATGACAAGAAATATACTTTGATATGACTATCTCAAGTTTAGCAAACATTCTAATTCGCTAATTACCATATCTTTTACAAAATCGCAATAGTAATCAAAATTATTTGAGGAATAAAGCTTTTTATTATATGTACATGTACCCGCGCAATTCCATCTTGCGAAACATTTATCACATTCGCTTTCTATTTTTCTAGAATTTTTATAAAATTCGTTTAGTTTTTCATAATCAATAATCACGCTATTTTCAAGTAATGAACCATAGTGAAAATCATCAAAGAACATATCTTTGTTGGATGAAACTCTGTGGCAAGCTACAATTTCTCCATTAGGAGTAATGCAAAACTCACCATTGCAAAAATTATATCTTAATGCTTTCATAGCGGTTGTTATTGAATTTTTTAACGTAATACCGCTTTTCTGTGCTATTTTTTTTGCGGAAAAGAAACAGCTAACAAAATCACTATAGTATTGGCGAGAATTGTTCCCATCCAATGATACATGTTCAAAATGCAAAGTATCAATTTGTGGATAATTATCTACAACATATTCTACCATCTCTTGCATACGTGAAACATTATATTCTGTAATTGTAGATCTGATATTTGGAATCACACCTTGAGATAACATGTTCCTTATTGTTGTGTCAACAATATCAAAACTACTCTGTTTATTAGGGAAAGGACGATTGTTTTTTTGAACATCTGGCAGTATATCGAAAGATAATCCTACTCTTATATTATTTTCTTTTAGCCAAGAAATTCTATTTGAGTTCAACAGTGTTCCATTGGTAGTCAAGCCAATTTTAATTTTTTGATCACCAGTAACCTTACCTCTAATATACTCAACAGATTTAACAAACAGTTCCCACTCAACAGTAGGTTCTCCTCCGCCTATAAAAGTAAATGATTTATTTTTCCTCTTATCATATAGAATGTGTTCCACAATGGTTTTTATATGTTCAAAAGAAATTGTATCTTTGCAATGGGCATTTGCGGCATAACAATACGGACATGCTAAATTGCATTTTTGTGTCAATAAAATTACCGCTTTTCCTTTATCGCTGATATCTTCTGGCGTAACACTTACTGGTGGTGTTGAAACAAGCTCTTGAACATATTTTTTAATGGTATCATTTAAATCATCATTAACATCTGCTTTTGCGTCTAAACGGTTAGCAATCTGCTCGGCAGCAACGTCATTGGCCCAAAAAAGCCTCCTTCGTAAAGGTGCATAAATAATGTGTTTATTATTAAAATGTGACTTTATTATAAATACATCCGAAAAGTTTTCTATATTCATTTTCATCCTCCGAAAACACAGTTAGCTTTAAAACATTACAGCCCTGGCGTACCAGGGCTGTAAAATTTGTTAGTGATCTTCACACTTACAATCATCCGCACCTGTTCCAGGATCAGCACAATCGCACTGTGAACCACAACTAATAGCGGCTGTCAAAACAACCATCTTTCCTACTTCTGCGTTCATGATTACTCTCCTCTCAGTTTTATTATGGTTACCAATTTTGATATAGAAGTTTTCAATGCTAGTCCCTATAATCACAACTACACTCCCTATCGCAACTGCAGTGATAGTCACAATCACATTCGCGGTCACAATTGCAATTATTATCGCATCTGCAATAATCAGGACAACCTCGGTCTGGGCAATCGTTATACCTACAACTTACTTCATAAGCTTCGGCAAAATTTTCAAACGTAGCTTGCTTAACAACAGTCATATTACACATCCTCGTTTTCCTGTATCAGTGTTAAAACTCCATTCTCAAAAAATGTGTTAACAATATCCGTTACATCGGATTCTACTTCATGAATGTCATCTACTGAAATGTCAAACTTGCGGGCCATTTTTTTGGCGATTGTTGTATTATCTAACGCCTCTTCAGTTTCATTCGAAAGAATTTGATAAATTTCATATGAAGTCGCATTTAACAACAAAATACTGTCAATTTCATTTGAGGAAAGTATAAATTCATCATTAACAGGACGTATTGTCGCGGAAATACACCTAACGGTTGCTCCGTTCAAAATCATTATTCTTCCCTCCATTTGATTTGATATATTTCTGCTTGCTCCTCACCAAAAGGTTCAAGGTATACATTATCGAACTTTTGATTTTTAATCAATTCTTTTAAAACAAAAGTCCAATAATGCTTTTGCATGCTACATTCCCACTCAAACATGCCTGTTGGCATGGTTTCTTCTCTTATTCGATTTATGGGACATCCGCCTCCACACACTGGAAAGGCTATGCAATTAGCACACAAATCAAATCCGCGAATTGATGTCTCTAACAAAACATCTTTATATTTTTCAAAGTACTCAATTTTACCATTGCAAATATTTCCTACTTCAGTTATTATGTCACTTGAATCCACACAGGTTGTGATTTTTTTGTTAGGAAACAACCACAAGCAGTTTGCGGTAACTCCAGTTCCGCCGCAAGAAAATCCCGCTATAGAGTGTGACAAAACAGGAGTAAAAACATTTAACCCACACTTTAAATTTTCAACATAATCTCTTACCTGTAAATACTGATCGACAAAATCATTTTGCGATAATTCTTTGGATTTGGCTTTCCATATTTCAACAGCTCGTCCTGCTGAAGCAACGGGATTAATTTCCCAAGCATAAAGTCCCGGGAAGTTTGCCTCTATATATTTTGCCATTTCCATTAGACAAGGAAAATCTGTTTGCCAAACAGTACTTCTGATAGTTACTCTGCTTCCTGCTTTAATAAAGGATCTAATGGATTCCTCTACAATGGATGAAGTCATTTCTCCGTTCTTAAACTGTCTGTTTTGATTTTGGATAGTATCCATACCATCAAATGAAACCAGTATAAATTTTATATGTTCAGCAACAAAATCCCGTTGTTCGGGATTTAATATACCGTTTGTTGTCATAGAAATTTCAAGTTCTACGTTATTTTCAAAACAAACTTTTTCTAACGTTAAAACAGCATCCTTGAACAAATTCCAATTATATGTAGGTTCTCCACCGCCCGTGATGTAAATTTTCAGCACCTCGGGAGAATTATTAGCAATAGAATATATCAATCTTTTTTTTACGATATCTCTGGCAAATATCTCTATGTCTTCAATGGTCAACGTATCAGGGATTCCATCTATTGATGCTTGACTACAATAATTACATCGAAGGCAACAATTGAACGTTAAGGATATCCCCGCTTCGCAAATTCCTCTGTTTTTGAAATTGGTTATATTTTTGATTCCATGCTTTAGGAAAGATTGTCTGCGCTTGTAATCCTCACAAGAATCTTTTGTATCAAATTTCAAAGCAGGAGAAACATCACTTTGAGGACGATACAAAACATTCTTTTCACTATCATATAAAAAATCATTAATCTTAAAGAGCATATAGTTCCTCGTTAAAAACAAATACAAAAGCAAGATGCATAATAAAAGTGTTAAATATAGCTATTTTAATGTTTTTAGGCAAATGTCGAATTCAACTCCCCTTTCTATGACATCTTCCGCCAGAACAGTCACAAGCTACCGAGCATACAGTTCTCTTTGGTGAGCCAATATTTGTAACAACAGGTTTGATATACTTAATTTTCATCAGCTTTCTCCTTTCTGTGTAATATCATCTTGCTTTTGATTTGTAATTTTTTCTCATTTGTTGCGATGTTCTCAGTCTTTAGAACATCCAGGACGATCCTTAGGGCACGAGCCTGATCCGTCCCTACGGCATGAATCATCGCAATCTCTCTGACACCATGCTGCGTTTGCGCTTTCAAAGATGATCGCATTTTTTATAATTTTCATTTGTTATCTCCTCAAAAAATTAATCATTTCTGTCGCAATTGCACTCACGATCACAACTGCAATAATCATCACAACTGCACTCACGATCACAACTACAATAATCATCACAGCTACACCGATAACGAAAATCACAATCACACCCTATGCTACGATCAGGACAGTCATCGGTATCATCTCTGCCCCAGCAAAATGCAGCAAGATTAAAAATGTTAAAACGAGCCCGTTTTATTATTGTCATTTTGTCAATCCCTTTCTATATCTAATCAATCATAATCACGAGAACACTTGTTGTAATCACAAGAACACTTGTTATGACAATCGCACTCCCTACCGTGCTTGTAACAATCTTCATACATTCGAGTATGACAAAGTGAATATGTCTCGTAACAGAAAGTTCCGCTTTTAATAATTTCCATAATTATATCCTCACTTTCTTATGTAATCCTTTACAAGTTTTTTTAAATAGTTTTGAGTATATTCGCAATGTTTATGATCTTTACTGAGAAATCTCGCTGACGGACATCCTCCCAAACATACTGGAAATATCGAACAGTTACGACACTCTACCGGATATGGTTGTTCCAAAAACGATATGAGATGCTCATTGTAGAATATACCATCTACAACGTTGCCAATAATTCGATCTTTAACACCAAAGTCATGCTCGCATTTATAAATCTCACCCTCTGGACCGATGCATAAGCTACTCATTGAAAATTGCCCACACCATATTTTCTTTGGCTCTTTAGGTTTGATAGTTTCTGACAAGAACTCACTAAAGTCCAACTCGCTTCGCTCATACTCTTCAACGGACATATAATTCAAGCTTCCGCAATATCCAATTAAGTGCCCAAGATAAAAGTGGATATTATCGCAAAAACGCACATCGCTTCTTATTTCATCGACCAATTCCTTGGCGTTTCCAACATTGTCATTGTCAACATTAATTCTCAAACTAATATGCGCTTTAGGATTGGCTTTTGATAAATATTGAGACAATTCAAACAAATTGTTTTTTGTTTTACTGTATGCAGAAGGAGCAACACCTTTTCTGCTACAATAATTTGCACATGTACCGTCAAATGTTATTTGGAAGGATGTTACATTCAACTCATCAACGATATTTTTTATTATATCGTTTTCCAAATAAAATCCGTTGGTAGTAATTTTACTTCTATAGTTGATTGAATGTTCTTTGCAAAGATTGATCAACTTTTCGCCCAGCGGCTTCATTGCAGAATAATATGCCATGAGCGGCTCTCCGCCAAACCAAGCTATATCCAACTGTTTTATTGTCTTGTTGATGGTTATCTGTTTTTCCACAAAAGAAACGATGTTTGCAATGGTCTCGTTGGACATAACCGTCTTCTGCCCTTGACTCTCTTCAAAACAATACACACATCGGTAATTGCATTGCAAAGTTGGCGCTATGATTAGATTGAGAGAGTCGAAATTAGTTGAATACTGCACCTGCTTTTGTGAAAAACAAATCTGATTATATTCATCTAATTGTTCAGGAACTATGATACCTTGTAACAACAAATCTTTTACCAAAGGTTCTATATCTGGATGATTGTAATTTTCGTCTACAATTAAATCGTACTTTTCTTTTTTGAAAGATACTATTGCACCACTACGAGAATTCCAAATGTATACATCACCATTTTTTTCTTTGCATTCAACGATAAGGTTATATTGCGAATATTTGTATGTCATAAGAGTACCCTTTATTTATCATTTGCATGTTATAAAATGTCGTTAAGTAAACCTATTGGCAGATTTTATGCTTGTTATCACAATGCTGATTATTATATACTTTTACATTTTTATTGTACCACGTTTATATGGTTATGTCAATAGAATTTATCAAAAAAATTGTTAAAGCTTTTAAAATAGCTTGTTGTGTCAAAAGGTTTACATTTTGGCACCATCATTTTTGCTATTACAAGGCTTTTCTTTTAGTTTTCTATAGAAAGTTCGTTTGCTGAATCCACACATTTCAGCTGCTTTTTCAGAACTTATTTCCCTAGAACGCCACAACAAGACCGTTTGATCAAAATCGTCTGGGATTATCACCATTGGTCTGCCAAATTTTACACCATTTGCTTTTGCCAGCGCTATTCCTTGCGCTTGTCGTTTTTTGATGTTTTCTCTTTCTGTTTGCGCAACGAAGGATAATATTTGTAACACAACATCGGCAATGAACGTTCCCATTAAATCCTTGCCATTGCGAGTGTCTAATAAGGGCATATCTATAACCGCAATATTGATTTTCTTTTCTCGTGTAAGAAATCTCCATTGTATTTGTATTTCTTCGTAATTTCTCCCTAATCGGTCAATACTCAAAATATAGAGTAAATCTCCTTCTGATAATTTGTTAACCATGTCTTGATATGCTGCACGGTTAAAATCCTTTCCAGATTGCTTATCAATAAAAATGCAATCAACAGGTATTTCTAATTTTCGCATTTCCACCAGTTGCCGTTCTTCGTTTTGATCGACAGATGACACTTTTACATAACCAAATGTTTTCATAAAATTCTCCTTAATTTTTGATAACATAATAATTTTATCAAATTTTTTAAAAGCGTGTAAAATGGATTTGTTTTCCCGTAAGGTGTAGTGTGTTATACTACTTTTGTTTTGGGTGGTAAAGAAGCGATGTTATTCGCTTCGCTCATAAGGATGTCGGCGATGCCTTGTGATGTATTGCACTGGCGGCACAAAGTGATGTAATGTTTGCCCGCTACGCCATTAGGCGTAACATCACTTACGCAGTAAACATCATTGCAGAAGGCAACATCAATTGCCAACAATGGCAAACATCGTTCGGCGACCTGATTAATCGCAGGTCGCCGTTGTGCGTTCTTTTTGTTTATTTATCTCAAAAGTCAAAATTGTTCAAAATAAAGACAAAATTACAATTGCATAACCTAAAAAAATACTATATAATAAAATTGTAAAATACAAAACTCAAAGGAGAATTTATTATGGCACAAGCTGCATCTCTTGAAGCTTTTAAGGAAAATAACGAGGTAACCGCTATCGACACCAGCAAAAGAATCCGTATCGGTATAATCGGAACCGGTTGGATTGCCGAGAGCCACCTCGCATCACTTCGCAAACAGCCCGATATCGATATCGTTGCGGGCGCAGACCTCATTCCCGGCAAGGCCGAGGCATTTTTCAAAAAATTCGGAGTTGAGGGCGTAAAATGCTATGAGAGCGGCGCGGCTATGATAGCAGATAAAAGCCTGAAGCTTGACGCGGTTACTATTTGTACATATAACCGTCAGCATGCTCCCTGCGCTATTGAGGCTCTTAACGCAGGACTTCACGTTCTTCTTGAAAAGCCCTTTACAGTTACTACCGAAGAAGCAATCGAGGTTATGAGAGCTGAGAAAAGAAGCGGAAAAATTCTTTCTATCGGCTTCCAACCCAGAATGGACGAAAATATGAAGCTCGTTAAGAGAATCGTTCAGTCGGGTGCGCTCGGTAAGGTTTATTACGTTCAGACAGGCGGAGGAAGACGCCGCGGAATTCCCACACCCTTTGGCACAAGCTTTATTGAAGATAAAACAGCGGGTCTCGGCGCTCTTGCGGATATAGGCTGTTATTCTCTTGATATGGTTCTGAATGCGCTCGGAAATCCAAAGCCTCTTACGGTATCCGGATATAAATCGGCATTCTTCGGCACAGACCCGAACTATTCAAATTATGTAAAGACGGGTCACCCCGAATACGCAAAGAAATTTGAGGTAGACGATTTTGCCGCTGCATTTATCAGACTTGAGGGTGACGTTATCGTAGACTTCCGTATCTCCTGGGCAATGAACTGCAACACATCGGGCGACACGCTTATTCTCGGTACTAAGGGCGGTCTTCGTATTCCCTCTACAGAATGCTGGAACGGCACGGTAGGCGGTCCTCTCGTTATCTATCACGAGGTTGCCGGCGAGCAGGTTGAAACGGTTATTCCCGATTACAAGTACAAGGAAGGCGCTCCCTCTAACTTCGACCTTAAAATCCGTACCTTTGCAGATGCTATAAAGAATGGCGGAAGCGCCCCCGTTCCGTCTTCGGAAATCATATACAACCAGGCTATTATAGACGGTATTGCAAAATCCGCAGAGCTCGGCAGAGAAATAGCTATTGAAATTCCCGAACTCTGAAATATATCTTTACGTACCGGAAAGGAAAAAATATGAAAAAGTTTAACGTAGGTATTCAGCTCTATGGTGTTCGTAACGCTATGGCAGCTGATTTTGAAGGAACTCTGAAGGCGCTTTCTGAAATGGGCTACGAATACGTTGAATTTGCCGGATATCACGGAAGAAGCGCTGAGGAAATCAAGGCTGTTCTTGATAAATATAATCTCAAGTGTATTTCCGTTCATCAGGGGCTTGACTTCTTTGACGAGGACCCTGACGGCAAGTGCGAATTTCTTAAGAGCTTCGGAGTTAAGTATAACGTTATTCCTTGGTATGAAAAAACCAAGCTTGCCGGAAGTGCGGAGTGGGAAGAAACGAAAAGAAAATTCAACGCGGCAGCCGACCTTTTCAAAAAGCACGGTATGCTTCTCGGCTATCATAATCACGAATTTGAGTTTGAAAAGGCAGACGGAAAGTACCGCCACGATTACATATTCGAGGCTGTTCCCGAGGATAAAATTTTCCCCGAGCTCGATACCTGCTGGGTTCGTTACGCGGGTCTTGACCCGGTAGAAATGATTAAAAAATACCGCGGCAGAGTAGACGTGGTTCACCTTAAGGATTTCGTTTGCAAGAAATTTGCAGGAGGCCCCGCTTACGATCTTATAGATGCAAACGGTAATGACAGCGGCAAGGCGGCAACGAGAGAGGATAATGGCTTTGCCTTCCGTCCTCTCGGAAAGGGTCTTCAGGATTTTGCGGCAATTCTCGCAGCCTGCGAGGAATGCGGAACCGAAACCGTCATAGTCGAGCAGGACCAGTCCTACGATTTGTCCGAGCTTGAGGCTGCACGCATCTCAAGAGAGTACCTTAGAGATAGCTTCGGTATTTAAGAAATTAGTATTATTAAAAGCAAGAGTTGGAATAAAATCCGATTCTTGCTTTTTTTGTTTTCTGTTAAGGATAGTTTTCCTTGTTTTCCAATATTCCGTCATTGAAAGAGGGGAGAGCTTTATGCTAGAATAGAAAGGCAATTTACCAGGAAAGGAGGCAGGTATGCAAAAGAAATTAATAAAGCTTTCTTCTGTGTTTTTACTTCTTGCTATGACCTTTATGCTTTGTTCTTTTACTGTAGCTGCAGAGGAGGGCATAGACAATAGAGAAGGCGCTCGGACTGTCACGAAAAACTATCTTTCTGTTTCGGGTATAAGGACTAAAACGGTAAGCGCTTACAGTAAAGTAAACATAAGCGTAAACGGAAGAACGGCAGGCTATAGCGGAAGGCTGATATCCGGTACGGTTTACATACCTATAAGAAGCTTTGTTGAGGAGAGCACCTCGGCAAGCGTAAGCTACAACCAGGCATCGCGTACGCTCAGCGTAAGCGGAGCGGGGCACAGTATATCCGTTTCGGACGGGGCATACGTTCTTTATGCTTCGGGACGTCCTATATTCTCTATGACACCGTCTGTTGTTCTATCTGACGGAAATATGTACGTACCAATCGGCACTCTCACTAAGGCGTTCAACCTTGGCTCGTGGCAGACCGGCTCGCTATCTGTATACGTTTCGGGCACACCCTCACCGCTGCGCTCGGCAACGAGCTTTTACAGAGAAGACGAGGTGTACTGGCTCGCGCGTATAATAAACGCAGAGAGCAGAGGAGAATCCCTTCTCGGACAGATAGCAGTCGGAAACGTAGTTCTTAACAGAGTGAAGTCCCAGCTGTATCCAAACACAATATGGGGAGTAATATTCGACAGAAAATACGGAGTACAGTTCAGTCCTATACTTGACGGCAGTATCTACAGAGAGCCGGGATATACCTCGATACTTGCGGCAAAGATTTGTCTTGAAGGATTTTTGCTTTCTGATGACGCTCTTTTCTTCCTCTATCCGAGCGCATCAACGTCATCGTGGATTCCGAAAAACAGAGAATACGCATTTTCGATAGGAAAGCACGACTTTTACAGGTAAGAAGAATCGCCGGATTTGAAATAAATCCGGCGAATATTTTTTATTTACTTGAAATTTTAAAAGTATTGTTGTATACTGTAATCAGTAAATATTTTTTGAGAGGTTTTATTATGGTATACAGATTAAAGGTAGCAGGTATTGAGAGAGATCTCCCTCTTTGTCCTATATCGGATAGCGTTAATATAGGTGCGTTCATTCTTTTCGGAGATATCGAGCTTACCGAGAGATGCGCAGAGGAGCTTTACCGCCGCGCCCCGGAGCATGACGTTATGATAACCGCCGAATCCAAGGGTATTCCGCTTATTCACGCAATGTGCAGAATTTCGGGCAGAAACCGTTACGTGCTTGCGCGTAAGGGAATAAAGCTTTATATGCGTGACGTCATAAAGTGTGAAACTCAGTCGATAACCACCGCATCAAAGCAGACGCTTTACATAAACGGCGAGGACGCTGAGTATATGAAGGGAAAGAGAGTTCTTATCGTAGACGACGTAATCAGCACCGGAGGCTCGCTTGCAACGCTTGAAAATATAGTAAATCAGGCAGGCGGAAACGTGGTTGGTAAAATGGCAATTCTTGCCGAGGGAGACGCTATAAACAGAAAGGATATTATATATCTTGCAGAGCTCCCGCTCTTTGATATGAAAGGTAATCCCATTAAGTAAAAAAACGCAGCTTTACCGCGGTACTCCTAACCGAGTATTCACGCTAAGGCTGCGTATTTTTATTGCATATATTTTTTTAACTTTTCTATAGCACCCTTTTCAAGCCTTGAAACCTGAGCTTGAGAAATTCCTATTTCTTCGGCTATCTCCATTTGCGTTTTTCCCTTGAAAAATCGGCGTGAAATTATGCCTTTTTCTCTCTCGCTGAGCTTTTTCAGAGCCTCCTTTAAGGTGATGCTTTCTATCCATTTGTCATCAGAATCTCCGTCAAGAGTGAGCTTGTCTATAACGTACATAGTGTCATCACCGCCGTCACTGTATACCGAATCGTAGAGAGAAACGGGCTCTACTATTGCTTCCATAGCCGCGCCTACGTCACTCTCGGATTCTCCGAGAATTTTAGCTATTTCGCTTACTGTCGGCTCGCGTCCCTTGTCCAGAGATATCTGTTCTTTGACCTGAAGAGCTCGGTATGCAAGGTCGCGCACGCTTCGTGAAATTCTTACCGAGTTGTTATCGCGCATATACCGCCTGATTTCTCCTATAATCATCGGTACGGCGTAAGTGGAAAATTTTACGTCAAGCAGAAGATTGAAATGGTCTATTGCTTTTATAAGCCCTATGCAGCCGACCTGAAAAAGATCGTTTGCCGATTCACCTCTTGATGAAAATTTTGAAATAACGCTAAGCACGAGCCTCAGGTTGCCGAGTATCAGCTCCTCGCGTGCCTCTCTGTCTCCTTGTGCGGCTTTTTTTAAAAGCTCCCTCTTTTTTTCCTCTGTAAGCGTTTTGAGCTTTGAAGTATCAACACCGGAAATTTCAACGTAATTTTTTCGCATATCTACCCCCTCTGCATTTCTGTATCTAAGTATTCCCAACTTCATAATAAATACACTTAGGAAAGGGGGCGTGTGAAGCTTTTTCTCATCCTTTAATAACAATTGTTTTCATTATTAATTAATAATAGTATAAAGAACAGAAAAAACGGTGAAAAAGATTATCGCTTATTAGTCTTGAAATAAGATAACATATGTGATAATATATATTATAAATAC
The DNA here is from genome assembly GCA_045594785.1 of Eubacteriales bacterium. Lineage (GTDB taxonomy): Bacteria > Bacillota > Clostridia > Oscillospirales > CAG-272 > UBA1740. The sequence goes on along the minus strand of JAZNZE010000042.1, from coordinate 20,855 downwards.
AAGTAAAAAGAAACGGAGCTTTCGTATGTATATATCAGGTCTTCAGAAATTAACCCTTCTTGATTTTCCGGGCAGACTTGCCGCAACCGTCTTTCTCGGAGGCTGTAATTTTCGATGTCCCTTCTGCCATAACGCATCGCTCGTTCTTTCTCCCGGTGAATGCGAAAAAATAGAAGAAGAGGATTTCTTTGCCTTTCTTTCGTCCAGAGCGGGCAAGCTTACGGGAGTTTGCGTTACAGGCGGCGAGCCTACCCTATATCCTGAGCTTAAGAGCTTTATAAAAAAAATAAAGGATATGTCATTTGCGGTAAAGCTTGATACCAACGGAACGAATCCCGCGCTCCTTTCCGAGCTTATAGACGAGGGGCTTGTTGACTACGTTGCTATGGACGTAAAAAATGCACCTTCAAAATACGCCCTTACCGTAGGCACGGACTGTGATATTAAAAATATAGAGCAAAGCGTTGATATTTTACTTTCCGAAAAAATTGATTATGAGTTTAGAACTACCGTAGTGCGCGAGCTTCACACCGTAGAGGATTTTAAGGCAATTTCCGAGTGGATTAGGGGAGCAAAACGCTACTTTTTGCAGACCTTTGAGGACTCGGGAGACCTTATAGGCTCTGGGTTTTCGGCATATTCAAGGGAGGAGACCGAGGCGCTTTTGAGGGCAATTTTGCCTAATGTACCGAATGCACAAATTCGCTCCTAAAAACACAACATATTGTAACAAAATTCAAAAAAAACACAATATTTTGATTTTTCCTGTTGACAAACGACTTTGAATGTACTATACTATTAGTACCGCAATTTTGAAAAACAAATCACGACAGGAGAATTAGTATGTACACAGTTTTGAAAAGAGATGGCAAAATTGTTGATTTTGACCTCGCTAAAATCGCTAATGCGATTGCTCTTGCCTTCGATGCACAGGAAAGGCAGTATAATCAGAATATCATCGACTTCCTCGCGCTTAAAGTAACGGCTGATTTTGAACCTAAAATTGAAAATTCTCACATCGCCGTTGAAGATATACAGGATAGCGTTGAATCGGTGCTTATCCAGGCAGGATATGATGACGTTGCAAAGGCGTACATCATTTACCGCCGTCAGCATGAAAAGATGCGTAACGTTAAGTCCACAATTCTTGACTACAGAGATATCGTAGACAGCTACGTAAAGGTTACCGACTGGAGAGTTAAGGAAAATTCCACCGTTACCTATTCGGTTGGAGGTCTTATCCTCAATAACTCGGGAGCTATTACTGCTAACTATTGGCTTTCCGAGGTTTACGATGATGAAATCGCAAATGCGCACAGAAACGCTGATATCCACCTTCACGACCTCTCAATGCTTACCGGTTACTGCGCAGGTTGGTCCTTGAAGCAGCTTATCCAGGAAGGTCTTGGCGGTGTTACGGGTAAAATCACCTCCGCTCCCGCAAAGCATCTTGCAACCCTCTGCAACCAGATGGTTAACTTCCTCGGAATTATGCAGAATGAATGGGCAGGTGCTCAGGCATTCTCCTCTTTTGATACTTATCTTGCTCCCTTTGTAAAGGTAGACAACCTTTCTTACGATGCAGTTAAGAAGTGCATTGAGTCCTTTATCTACGGTGTTAACACTCCTTCGAGATGGGGTACTCAGGCTCCCTTCTCCAACATTACTCTTGACTGGACTGTTCCTAACGACCTTGCAGAGCTCAACTGTATAGTTGGCGGCAAGGAAATGGACTTCAAGTACAAGGATTGTAAGGCTGAGATGGATATGATTAACCGCGCCTTTATCGAAACTATGATAGAGGGTGACGCAAACGGACGCGGCTTCCAGTATCCCATTCCTACCTATTCAATTACCCGTGACTTTGACTGGTCCGAAACCGAGAACAACAAGCTTCTCTTTGAAATGACTGCGAAGTACGGAACTCCTTACTTCTCTAACTATATCAACTCCGATATGGCTCCCAGTGACGTAAGAAGTATGTGCTGCAGACTTCGTCTTGACCTCAGAGAGCTCAGAAAGAAGTCCGGCGGATTCTTCGGAAGCGGTGAGAGCACCGGTTCTGTAGGCGTTGTTACAATCAATATGCCCAGAATTGCATATCTCGCAACCGATAAGGACGATTTCTATGCGCGTCTTGACAGAATGATGGATATTTCCGCTCGTTCTCTTAAGATTAAGCGTACCGTTATTACCAAGCTTCTTGACGAAGGACTTTATCCTTACACCAAGCGTTACCTCGGTACGTTTGCAAACCACTTCTCGACTATCGGTCTTATCGGTATGAACGAGGTTGGTCTCAACGCTAAATGGCTCAAGAAGGATATGACGCACCCCGAAACTCAGGAATTTACTAAGGAAGTTCTTAACCATATGCGTGAAAGACTTTCCGACTACCAGGAGAAGTACGGCGACCTCTACAACCTGGAGGCTACTCCCGCTGAGTCCACCACCTACCGTCTTGCTAAGCATGACCTTCGCCGTTATCCCGACATTGTTACTGCAGCTGACGTTGCTAACGGTGAAACTCCTTACTACACCAACTCCTCGCACCTTCCCGTTGGTTACACCGATGATATTTTCGCAGCTCTTGATATTCAGGACGAGCTTCAGACACTCTATACCTCCGGTACCGTATTCCATGCGTTCCTTGGAGAAAAGCTTCCTACCTGGAAGAGCGCAGCAACCCTTATAAGAACTATCGCTGAAAACTATAAGCTTCCTTACTATACTCTTTCTCCCACGTACTCCGTATGTAAGACTCACGGATATCTCGTAGGTGAGCAGTATAAGTGTCCTCACTGCGGTGAGACCACAGAGGTTTACAGCCGTATTACAGGCTACTACCGTCCTGTTCAGAACTGGAATGACGGTAAAACTCAGGAGTATAAGCACAGAGTTGTTTACTCTCCCAAGAAGATGGATTCTAAGGCTCCCCTCAATCTCTCAAGTGTTGTAGACGAGGTTGAAATGGCAGCAGCAGATACTCTTGACGAGAAGGTAATGCTTTTTGCAACTCCTACCTGCCCCAACTGCAAGGCGGCAGCAACCTTCCTTGACAAAGCAGGTATTCCTTACGAGAAGCTTATGGCAAACGAGCACGCTGACCTCGTAGCGAAGTACGGTGTCCGTCAGGCTCCCACTCTTATCACTGCATCGGGTGAGAAAATTGTAAACCTTTCTAACATTAAGGCGTATACCGAGCGCAAGTAATCGGAGGCGTCAATGTACGACATAATAATAATAGGCGCAGGGCCCGCAGGAATGACTGCGGCGCTCTACGCAAGAAGAGCAGAGAAAAGTGTTCTGCTTATAGAAAAAAGCAGCTTTGGCGGTCAGATAACACATTCTCCGAGAGTTGAGAATTATCCCGGATTTCTTGCGATGAGCGGAAATGAATTTGCCGAAAAGCTTCTTGACCAGGTGACAACTCACGGAGCAGATATCGAATTTGCTGAGGTAACTGCGCTCAACCCCATAGACGGAGGATTTTCCGTATCGACAATTGAAAGTGAGTTTTTTGCTAAGAGTGTAATTCTTGCCACAGGCTCAAAGCACCGTTCTCTCGGAATTGCGAGAGAAGAGGATTTTGTCGGAGAGGGCGTTTCATACTGTGCTGTATGTGACGGTGCTTTTTATAAGGGAAAGACCGTTGCTATAATCGGCGGCGGAAATACCGCGCTTCAGGAAGCTGTGCTTCTCTCGGACGGCTGTAAGAAGGTTTACGTAGTGCAAAATCTCGATTTTCTTACCGGAGAGGGCGCGCTGCAGTTAGCGGTTTCCAAGAGAGATAACGTTGAGGTTATTCTGTCCTCCGTTGTAACCGAGCTTCTCGGTGATTCTGAAATTACCGGTATAAAAATCAAGAGTGAAAAGAGCGGGGAAGAGTCCGTTCTGAGTCTTGACGGAATATTCGTGGCTATAGGTCAGAAGCCTGAGAACGAGCCGTTTAAAAACGTTGTTGAGCTTGACGGCTACGGATATATCACCGCAGGAGAAAACTGTCTCCCTATAACCGAGCACGAAGGAATTTTCGTTGCGGGAGACTGCCGCACTAAGTCTGTAAGACAGGTGACAACCGCCTCGGCAGACGGAGCAGTTGCAGCGCTCGCTGCCTGCAGATTCGTTGATTCGCTAAAATAATAATGAAAAAGCCTCTTGCTTATGGTTGAATTCGGTAGCAAGAGGTCTTTTTTATATAAAAAACAGACGAATTTACACGGTGTATAGCTTGAAAAATGCATCTGTTGGTGATATAATGGTTTTGGATTGATTGATAAAAAATACTATTCTGTAATGCGTAAAGGAGAATAAAAATGCTCAATCTTGGTATAATCGGCTACGGATTCAGAGCTTTCACGGTGTTAAAGGAGCTTTTAAGAACAGGAGAGGTAAAAGTTACTGCGGTTTGCGACGTCAATTTTGACACTGTGAAAAAGTATGCAGACGAAAACGGAGTTCAGGGCTACAACTGCTATACAGACGCAAAAGAAATGCTTCAAAAGGAAAAGCTTGACGGTGTATTTGTCGGAACACGTTGTTCATCTCATACGGACTTTGCGCGTCTCGTTGCATCATACGGTATTCCTCTTTTTCTCGAAAAACCCGTTGCAACGAACAGAGAAGACGTTGCTCGCCTTAAAGAAATACTTTACCACAGCGATAAAACCGTTGTTTCCTTCCCACTGCGTGTAACGGATATTGTTCTTCGTGTCCGCGAAATTATTGAAAGCGGACGTATCGGAACACTTTCTCAGGTGCAGGCATATAACAACGTATCTTACGGAAGGGTGTACTATCACGATTGGTATCGTGACGATAGCGAAACAGGCGGACTCTTTCTCCAAAAATCAACACACGATTTTGACTACATAAATTCTATGCTCGGCTCACTTGCTCCGGTTTCGGTATGCGCTATGGAGTCAAAAATGATATTTAAGGGTGATAAACCGGCAGGCGGTGTTTGTGAAAATTGTCCTGAAAAGGATAGCTGCCCCGAGGGACCTGAAAATCTTCGTAAGATTGGCGTTGATCCTACCGGAAACCGTTGCTGTTTTGCAGTTGACACCGGCAACCAGGATAGCGGAAGCGCTGTAGTTCTTTATGATAACGGTTTGCACGTTGTTTATACGCAAAACTTCGTGGCGAGATGCGGTGCGGCAAAAAGAGGCGCGCGTTTTATCGGATATCTCGGTACTGTTGAATTCGATTTTCCTTCAGCTACTATTACTGTTTATGACCACAAGTCCTCGGTCAAAGAGGTCATCGATATGTCGGAGGATGCGGGTGTTCACCATGGCGGAGACAGACACCTTGCGGAGAGCTTCATTGCAGTTATGAAGGGAGAGCCCTCACCGTCTACTCTTGCGGAAGGAATTCTTAGTGTTGAGATGTGCCTTGCCGCTAAGGAATCGGCTGCAGAGCATCGCTTTGTTCCCATTGAATTCAGAAAATAAAAAGTTGAATTTTCATAAGACAGAGTTTTTAAGCTTCTGTCAAAAAATAAAAGCCTGCGTTTCAAAACGCAGGCTTTTTGTGTTATATATGACAATATAAGTTTACTTTTGACGGTAATTTTTAAGAAAATCGCCCATTTTTGACATAGCTTGCGAAAGAACTTCGGGCTCGGGAAGCATAACTATTCTGAAGTGGTCGGGAGTATGCCAGTCAAAGCCGCTTCCGCTAACCAAGAGGATATCCGTTGCGTGAAGAAGGTCGCGTGCGAACACCTTGTCACTTGTTATATTAAAGCGCTTTACGTCAAGCTTTGGGAAAATATAAAATGCAGCGTTGTTCTTGACAAATGAAATTCCTTCGATTTTTGAAAGCTCTCTGACCGTTGCTTCTCTTTGCTCGTAAATTCTTCCGCCGGCTCTTACCATTGACGCAGGCGTTTCCATATCCTCAAGAGCTGCGGGAATTACGACCTGCGAAAGCGTATTCGCGCAAAGACGCATGGACGTCAGCTTAACAATGCCTTGTCTGTAATTCTCTGTAATAGCTCTCGGACCGCTTATCACCATCCAGCCGCATCTGTATCCGCAAAGGCAATGCGATTTTGAAAGTCCGTTCATAGTTACTACGGGAAGGTCGGGGGCAAGCGCAGCAATCGAGGTATGCTTAAGTCCGTCAAGCACAAGTCTGTCATATATTTCGTCTGCAAAAATGAGAAGCCCCTTTTCTCTTGCAATCTTTGCTATCTCAATGAGTACCTCGTCAGAGTAGAGCATTCCCGTGGGATTATTCGGATTTATTACTACTATAGCCTTGGTTTTTGACGTGATTTTGGAACGTATATCCTTTATGTCCGGCTGCCAATCCGAAGCCTCGTCACATACGTAGAATACAGGCTTTCCGCCGGCTATAAGAATACTGTTTCCCCATAGTGAGTAGCTGGGGGTGGGAACAAGAACCTCGTCTCCCGGATTTATGAGCGGAAGGGTTGCGAAGGATACCACCTCGCTGACGCCGTTACCTATAAAGATATCGTCTTCGCAAATTCCTTCGATTCCCTTGGATTTATGATAAGCGCAGATTGCCTCTCTTGCATCGGGCATTCCTCTGAAATCACAGTATCCAAGCCCTCTCTCTTCAGCACCGAGAAGAGCTTTTTTAATGCTTTCGGGCAGAGTAAAGCCGAAGGTGGCTGGATTTCCCGTATTGAGCTTTAGAATTTTTCTTCCTCTTTTTTCAAGCTCCATAGCCTCCATAAACAGAGGACCTCTTATATCCGAATGTACGTCTTCTATTCTTTCGGCACATTTTATAGCGTTCATAATACACCCCAATAAATATTGTTGACATTATTATACCAAAGTGATATAATATAGTCAAATACTTATAATTATATAATTATTATATCAAATTAGTTATAATGGAGGCAGATATGTTCAGATGGAAAAATTATGTATACGAGGTATATAAGGAAAAGAGCTTTTCAAAGGCAGCGCACAACCTCTATATAAGCCAGCCCTATCTCAGTGCAAAAATCAAGGCGATTGAAGAAAAGCTTGGCGCACCGATATTTGACAGAAGCACAACTCCAATTCGCCTTACTGCTGTCGGAGAAATATACATAAAGGCGGCAGAGGATATTTCGAAAATAGAAGAAGAGGTTGAAAACTACGTAAACGATATGAGCAGCTTGAGAGTAGGGCATCTATCGATAGGAGCAAGTAACGTTTTCGCCGCATATGCATTACCTAGTATAATTACCGAATATAAGAACAAATATCCGGAGCTTGACGTTCGTCTTATAGAAGGAAACACGGCAACGCTTGAGGAAATGCTGTCTCAAAACAGTCTTGATATGGTAATCGATAACAATCATTACGACAGCGCGCTTTATGACCGAGAGCTCTATGCAAAAGAAGAAATTCTGCTTGCCGTGCCGAAAAAATTTGATGCTTGCGAGCAGCTTAAAGAATATAGTATAAGTGAAGAGAAATTTAACACGGGTGCGTATCTTTTACCGGAATTTCCGGCCGTTCCGCTTGAAAAATTCAAGGATATCCCATTTATAATGCTTACTCCCGGTAACGATACCAGAATAAGAGGAGATAAGCTTTGCACGGAGGCGGGCTTCCGACCTAAAGTCATACTTGAGCTCAATCAGCAGGCAACGGCGTATATGACCGCATCAACCGAAATGGGAGCAACGTTTGTGAGTAATATTCTTGCGGCAAAGCTTCCGAGCAGTAAAACTCTTTGCTATTTCAAGCTTAAGGGAGAGGCTGCTCAGCGTAACGTTTATTTTTACTACAAAAAACGCAAGTTTAAAACTAAGGCGATGGAAGAGTTTGTAAAAACCATAGAGGAAAAAAGATAAACCGATTTAATAAAATGCTCCTTACCTGAGAATGATATTAGTGGGTATTAATGCCCGCAACCGAGAGTTGCGGAAAAATCAAACTAAAGTTGATTGCGCTTTGTAACACAATTTGATATAATCGCATTTGATAAAACGTAAGATAAAATTCTTATAAGGAGAATAATATGACACTAGGTGAAAAAATTGCAAAACTGAGAAGTCAGAAAGGTATTTCTCAGGAGGGGCTTGCCGAAATGATGTCTGTTTCAAGGCAGGCGGTCTCAAAGTGGGAGATGGATCAGGCGCTTCCCGGAATAGACAAGGTTATACAGCTCTCCGAGCTGTTCGGTATAACGACCGATGAGCTTCTGCTTGATAAAATTGAGATTAATCCGTCTCCGTCTTTGGCAGAGCGCAAAAATAAATATTTCGGTACTGACGGATTTCGAGGAGAAGCGAATATTGAATTAACGGCAAATCACGCCTATAAAATAGGAAGATTTCTGGGTTGGTATTTTACGTCAAAGCTGTCGGGCTGTACTAAAGCGGGCTATAGACCGCGCATAGTAATAGGTAAGGATACCAGACGTTCAAGCTATATGCTTGAATATGCCATAGTTTCGGGAATAGTAGCGAGCGGAACTGATGCGTATATGCTTCACGTCACGACAACTCCCAGCGTTTCCTACGTAACGAGGCAGGACGGGTTTGACGCCGGCATTATGATAACCGCTTCGCATAATCCGTATTACGATAACGGAATAAAGGTTATAAATTCCTACGGTGAAAAGCTTGATGACAAAACAACTCTTCTTATGGAAGCGTATATAGACGGAGACCTTAAGTCTCTCGGTATAGAAGGTCAGGATCTTCCCTTGGCGCACAAGGCTAAAATCGGCTGCATATACGACTACGTTTCAGGAAGAAACCGCTACGTAGGCTATCTTATATCCCTTGTTTCAAATTCGTTTAAGCGCCTAAGAATAGGTATAGATTCGGCAAACGGAGCGTCCTGGAATATAGCTAATTCCGTCTTCAGTGCGCTCGGAGCGGAAACTCACGTAATAGGAGCTGAGCCTGACGGAGTTAACGTTAATGACGGCTGCGGTTCAACCCATATAGAAAGACTTCAGAGGCTTGTAAAAGAAAAACGTCTTGACGTAGGCTTTGCCTTTGACGGTGATGCGGACAGATGTATTGCCGTTGACGAGAAGGGCGAGGTTGTTGACGGTGATGCAATAATATATATTCTCGCAAAAAGGCTGAAAGCTAAAGGAACTCTTAATGAAAACACCGTTGTTGCTACGGTAATGTCAAATAGCGGATTTGTTAAGAGCCTTGCGGAAATAGGAATAAAATGCGAAGAAACTGCAGTCGGAGACCGCTTCGTCTACGAGCGTATGCAGGAAAAGGATTATGCGATAGGCGGAGAGCAGTCGGGACACATAATAATGAAAAAATATGCAACGACAGGTGACGGAATTCTTACCGCTCTTATGCTTACTGAAGAGATTTGCGATTCCAAGTCAACTCTTTCAAAGCTGCACGAGCCTATAAAGCTATATCCGCAATACACTAAAAACGTAAGGGTGAAAAATAAGGATGCGGCAATAAATGACAGAGGCGTGAGGGAAGCCTTTTCGGATATTGAACGCAAAATAGGCGATAACGGAAGAGTTCTTCTGAGAAAAAGCGGAACCGAGCCTGTAGTTCGTATTATGATAGAATGCGAGGACGAAAAGCTTGCGCGTTCCTATGCTGATTCTATAGCGGAGAAAATCGTTGCCGGAGGACACGCAGTTGAATAATGGGATTAGAATTAAGGATATTTACACTAGAATTCCTGAATATCTTTTGACGTTATTCGAGAGAAATGAATATCCTTGGGAACTTCTTTTGCAAATAAAAGATTACATTTTAGAGCTTTTTGAACAAAAACCGCAAGGCTATACCTTTTTAAAAGATGACGTTCTAGTGGGTGAAAACGTAAAAATCTATCCGACTGCAACTATAGAAGGGCCTGCCTTTATAGGTTCGGGCACTGAGATAAGACCGGGAGCTTTTATTCGTGGCTCGGTTATAGTGGGGGAATGCTGCGTCATAGGAAATTCCACGGAGCTGAAAAACTGTATTCTTCTTTCGGGCGTTCAGGTCCCGCATTACAATTACGTAGGTGACTCGGTTCTCGGTTATAAGGCGCACACGGGAGCAGGCACTATCTGCTCGAATCTGAAATCTGACGGCAAGAGTGTTATTATTCACGCGGATGCGGAGTATTCGACCGGTCTTCGAAAGGTAGGGGCATTTCTCGGTGACGGCGCTGACGTTGGCTGCGGCTGTGTTTTAAATCCCGGCACGGTTATTGGAAAAAACACCTCGGTATATCCGCTCACTCTTCTTCGCGGCGCTTATCCCGCAGATTCTATCGTAAAGTCTACTCATACCGTAGTGAGAAAAAAATAGTGTTTTGAAATCTAATCTAACGTTTAAACGGTGAGCATTTATCCGCTCACCGTTTTTTATTTTTAAAATATTAATTTATGTTCTTGACATATTTAATTCGGTTTGCTATAATGTGGTTATATTCTTTTATCGCGCAAAATATTTTATTACGTAATCTTATTAAGGAGAAAGAATCATGAGAAAAAGAATTTTACTGATGATTTGTATTCTGGCACTGCTTGTAGCCGGCATTTTCGTTATGTCGTCATGCGGCGCACAGCAGCCTTCCGGTGATCCTACCGTTCAGGACTGCGTTCATGAATGGAGCGAATGGATTGTCAGAAAAGCGCCTACGTGTACAGAATCGGGTACGCAAGAGCATATTTGCTCGAAGTGCGGCGCCAGCGAGCGGGGGGCAATAGACCCTCTCGGCCATAAGGGCGGTGTTGCAACCTGTACCGATTATGCGATTTGTACTGTATGCTATAACAAATACGGAGAGCTTAAAGACCACGAGTTCTTGGTAGCTGACTGTTTGGCGCCCAAGACCTGTAGAGTTTGTTTGCTCACCGAGGGCGAGCCTAAGCCTCACGTTGGCGGCACGGCAACCTGTGACAAGCTTGCAGTGTGCGACCTCTGTAAATTGGAGTACGGCTCATATGCAGAGCATAATTTTACCGAAAAAATTGCAGAGGATTTGTATAAAGCATCTGCAGCTACCTGTGAAAAGGCTGCTACCTATTACTATTCGTGCGAATGTGGCGCTAAGGGTACGACAGTATTTTCATCCGGTGACTCTCTCGGCCACGATTATAACTGCATAGCAGGGGGTGACGGAAAACATACTTTGGTATGTAAGAACGATTCCTCTCACGTTGAGTACGAGGATTGCTTTGGCGGAATTTCCACCTGTATTGACAGAAAGGTATGCGAAGCATGTGCTCAGGAATACGGAGAGGCTGACGGCCATTTGTGGAAGGAAATCAAGAATTCCGAAGAAGTGGAAATTACTTGTACTACCGGCAGAGAAGCTGATTTCAAGTGTATTTACTGCGAAGCAACAAAAACCGTTGCTATTGCACCTAAGGGACATAATTATACTGACGTTGTAACCGAGCCTACCTGTATGAGTAAAGGTTATACAACTCATACCTGTTCGGTTTGTAACGACAGCTATACCGACAGCGAGGTTCTTCCTACGGGAGTTCATAGCTGGGATAACGCAGAGGTGACCTGCGAGAACGGACGTACCTGTTCGGTTTGTAACGCTACCGAGGCGGCTACCGGACATAATTACGTGCTCGATTCGGTTGTTCCCGCTACGTGTACCGACCCTGAAAAGAGCATATACGTTTGTACGGTATGTAATGGCGAAAACGTATCCGAAACCGCAAAGGCTCTCGGTCACGACCTCAACGGAGTTCAGCCGGTAAGCGTTCTTAAAGACGGCGAGACCTGTGTGTACGTTGAGAAATACACCTGTAACAGATGCAACGATGCAATAGACGGTGCAACCGTTGAAAAGCACGAGTATTCGGTATCCGTAACTCCTGCTACCTGTATCGAAGACGGCGTTAAAACCTTGACCTGTTCGCTTTGTGATAACGTTAAGACCGAAGCTATTGCGAAGGACACCGTTGCAGGTCATAAATGGGTAAAGGGCGAGGTCTCCGAAGGAAAGAGAACCGATACCTGTGAACATTGCAGTGCAGAGAGAAAGGTTACCGTTTTTGAGGGTAATACTACCGATTCTACCAACGCAGGCGACCTCAAGGACACCGAAATCGAGGTTAACGATACCAACATCAGCATGGATGACGGTGTTATTGATACTATCGGTGATAAGGATATAACCATTTCGGTTGATAAGCTTGAGGGTGACGACCGCGAATCTCTTGACCTTACCGCTGACGAGCTTGCGCAGATTGGAAACAGCCCGGTTTATAACTTCACTATCAGTGACGGAACGGGTAATATTTCACAGTTCGGTGAAAATAATTACGTTACAATCACTCTTCCTTACGTTCTTGAAGACGGTGAGGACGTTGATAATATTGCAATATGGTTCATTTCCGATAACGGTGAGCTTGAGCATATCAAGGCTACATATAATAACGGTTACGTAACCTTTAAGACAAACCACTTCTCGCACTATACCGTAACTAAGCTCACGCCCAAGGAAAGATGCGCTCTTTACGGTCATAGCGAGGTTAGACAGCACGTAGAGGGCAGCTGTACTAAGGATTCTTACGATTTGATTGTTTGCCTCCGTTGCCGCGAGACCCGTAAGGAAAACGAGGTTATTGCTGACGGACACGATTACCAGCCCGAAACGCATGATGCAACCTGTACGGTAAACGGATATATTCTTTATAGCTGTAAGGACTGTGATAGCTCCTACAAAACCGTAATCAATTCCATCGGTCACGTATGGAATCTTGCAGAAAAGGTTGATGCAACCTGTGCTGCAAAGGGATACGATAAGTATGCGTGCGATAACTGTGATGACGAATATCTGGTAACCTATCCTCAGCTTAAGCACGAGTTTGTTGAGACCGTTTATGAAGCTACCTGCGAAGACGGCGGATACACCTATCACGAATGTATAAATGAAGGCTGCGGATATAATTATAAGGATGCAATCGTTAATCCTTACGGACACGACCTTGTAGCAGAGTGGAGCCGTGACGAAGCACTTGACCCCCTTACCGCAACCGTAGTAATAACCTGTAGCCGCGGCTGCAACGTTGAGTATACGAATACCGTAAAGGGTACCGAGAAGTATACCGCACCTACCTGCTTCAGAGTAGGAAAGAACGAGCAGATATTTAGATGCGTATATAACGGTGAAGTATTTGAGAAGTCTTACGCTGAGGAAATTGAAGCCGAGGCTCATGACTTTGGAACCGAGCTTAAGCATGATAAGAATAAGCACTGGTATCAGTGTAATAACTGTCCTGCAGAGAAGGACGAGGCTAATCACGTCTGGGATGCGGGCAGAATAACCAAGGCTGCTACATGTAATGCCGAGGGTGAAAAAACCTATATGTGCTCCTGCGGAGAAACCAAAACTGAAAAAACTCCGAGAACACAGGACCATAACTATCAGGGCAATAAATGTACCGTTTGCGGTGACAACAGAGCTTGTACGCACGAGTATAACAGCGGAACGGTAACCGTTCCCGCAACCTGTGCTACAGAGGGTGTAAAAACCTACGCTTGTACTATCTGTGGTGCAGTCAAGACCGAAAAGATTGCAAAGAACGGTTATCACACCTGGAATGACGGCAGAGTTACCACCGAGCCGGGTTGCGTTACCGATGGTGTTAAGACCTTCTTCTGTATTGTCTGTGCAGAAACCAAGACGGAAGCTGTAAAGGCTCGCGGTGAGCATGACCTCGAGATTACGGTAATTGTACCTGCCGGATGCGAAACCACCGGTCTTAAGAACGAAAAGTGTAAGGTTTGCGGTGAAACCAAGACGAACGTTGTAATTCCTGCTCTTGGCGGTCACGTATTCGGAGAGGGAGTTGTAACTACTCCTGCTGCCTGCTTTACCAATGGCGTTAAAACCTTTACTTGTGAAAAATGTAACCAAACCAAGACCGAAGAAATCGCTGCTTTCGGAGAGCATAGATTTGACGAGAAGATTACCGTACCTCCCACGTGCCTTACCGATGGTGTAAAAACCTTTACCTGTCAGGGCTGTGATGAGGTATATACCGAGACTATAGAAAGCTTTGGTTCTCACGATTATAAGGATCCCGTTGTGGTTGAAGAGCCTACCTGTAATACTGCAGGAACTCAGAAATCTGTTTGTAAGCGTTGCGGAGACGTGCTGACCGAAGAAGTTCCTTCATTTGGAGGCCACAGCTTCGTTGTTACCGGCGAAACCGCGCCTACCTGCTTCGCTTCGGGACTTAAATCTTACAAATGTAAGAACTGTACCGAAACTAAGACCGAAGTTCTTGATGCGGTTGACCATAACTATGTTGAAGGAATTTGTGAATTCTGTAATAGGAACGAATTCTGCGAGCATGAGTACGATCGCGGCGAAATTACCAAGAGAGCAACCTGTGCCGTTGAGGGTATCAGAACTCTTAAGTGTATTCACTGCGAGGGAACCAAGACAGAAGTTATTCCTAAAACCGATAAGCACCTCTACAATGACGGTGTTATAACCCTTGATCCTACCTGCGCTGAGGAAGGTACGCTGAACAAGGTATGTAACGTCTGCGGTATTGAAGTTACCGAAGTTATTCCTGCAACAGGAAACCATCAGTACGACAACAACTGCGATGCAGACTGTAACGAGTGCGGAGCTGTAAGAGTTCCTTCCGAGCACGTATACGATAACAACTGTGATGCAGACTGTAACGAATGCGGCGAAGAAAGAGTTCCTTCCGACCACGTATACGACAACAACTGTGATGCAGACTGTAACGAGTGCGGTGAGGAAAGAGTTCCTTCCGAGCACGTGTATGACAATGCCTGCGATGCAGACTGTAATGAATGCGGAGAGGGAAGAATTCCCGCAGACCACGTATACGACAACGACTGCGATGCAGACTGTAACGAGTGCGGAGCTGTAAGAGTTCCCGCAGACCACGTATACGATAATGCCTGCGATGCAGACTGTAACGAGTGCGGCAAGGAAAGAATTCCTTCAGAGCACGTATATGACGAGGGTGTTGTGACCTCGGTTGCAACCTGTATTTCAGAGGGTGAAATTCTTTACACCTGTACGGTTTGCGGCTTCACCAGAACCGAAACTGTAGAAAAGACCTTCCACACTTACGTTGACGGAGTATGTATCGTTTGTAACATAAGTGATGCTTGTGAGCATGAATTTAATGAAGGAACGGTAACTCTTGAACCCACCTGCGCAAAAGAGGGCGTACTGACCAAGGTATGTACTATCTGCGGTGGTAAGAAGCCCGAATCTATTCCTAAAACCGAAAACCATCAGTACGATAACGACTGCGATGCAGACTGTAACGTTTGCGGAGGCGAGAGAGTTCCTTCCGAGCACGTATACGACAATGCCTGCGATGCAAACTGTAACGTTTGCGGTGGTGAGAGAGTTCCTGCAGACCACGAATACGACAATGCCTGCGATGCAGACTGTAACGTTTGCGGAGCTGTAAGAGCTCCCGCAGACCACGTATACGACAACAACTGTGATGCAGACTGTAACGTTTGCGATAAGGAAAGAGTTCCCGCTGAGCACGTATATGACAACGACTGCGATGCAGACTGTAACGAGTGCGGTGAGGAAAGAGTTCCTTCCGAGCACGTGTATGACAATGCCTGCGATGCAGACTGTAACGAATGCGGCGAGGAAAGAATTCCCGCTGAGCACGTATATGACAACGACTGTGATGCAGACTGTAACGTTTGCGGAGCTGAAAGAGTTCCTGCCGAGCACGTATACGACAATGCCTGCGATGCAGATTGTAACGTTTGCGGAGAGGGAAGAATTCCCGCAGACCACGTATACGACAACAACTGCGATGCAGACTGTAACGTTTGCGGTAAGATAAGAGTTCCTGCCGAGCACGTATACGATAACGACTGCGATGCAGACTGTAACGAATGCGGCGAGGAAAGAATTCCTTTCGAGCATGAGTACAGCGAAGGTGTTGTAACTACCAAGCCTACCTGCGCTTCAGAGGGTGTTATGACCTACACCTGTACGGTTTGCGGAGCTGAGAGAACCGAGTCTGTTGAGAAAACGGACGTTCACGCATATGACGAAGGCCGTGTAACCGTTGAACCTACCTGCACTACCGAAGGTAAAAAGATATACACCTGTACGGTTTGCGGAGATTTGAAGGCTGAAGATATTGAAACTTCTTCTCATAATTATAATGAAGGTGAAATAACCGTTCAGCCCGGTTGCGTAACCGCAGGTACTATGACCTATACCTGTGTTGTTTGCGGTCATACTTACAACGATACAATTGAGTCTCTTGGCGGACATAACTACGTAGATGACGTATGTACCGTCTGCGGCAAGGCTTACGTAAATGCTTATTACATCAACCTTGTAGAATCCTGGAAGAATATTACCGGATTTACCGTTAAGATTACCGGTCTTTCCATGGAACTCAAAGAAGCTGGCGGATCCGATATCCTTGGCTCTATCAGCCAGCTTGATATTGCCGAGCTTGAGCTCTACGTTCTTGACGGTGAGCTTCGCGGCGCGGCTAACGGAAGCGTAGCAATATTCAACGGACCTTACGCTAATACTAACGCAATCTATTCCTTCAGCGCAATTATCGAAAACGGATACGTATATCTGACCGTAGATTACGGCCCTGAGGGAGCTACCGAGGAAGTTAACGTTAAATTGACTGTAAATTCAGTTCTTGAAATGATTATGTCCGAAATGGATTTCGAAAATGACGAGCTTTCAATCATTGAATCTGTTTGTGACATACTTCTTCCTGTGATAGATACTATTGTTGAGCTTAATAGCGATGACGTAAACGAGATTCTTGAAAACGTATTCAATATGATGTTTAGGTTTGAGGCTCAAGAGGACGGCTCTTACGTTGTAACCCTTGATTATGAAAAGCTTCTTAGTCTTAATGAAAATCTTGCAACTAAGACTATCGCAGAGCTTATAGACCTTTACTTCGGTACGGGAACGTTTGATTCTCTTGTAGATTTTGTTTTTGAAATTCTTGACCTTGAGATTTCCGAGATTCCCGAATATGTTGATTCGAAGGGACTTGATTCAGCAGCTCTTATTGAGAAAATCAATGCTCTTGCAGCTGCATCGGGAGCTCCTGAGGACTTTGATGTAAGCGACTTCATTAATGACGAGAGCATGGCAGGCCTCACTGTCGGAATGCTTATTTTCGAGACCGAGAACAGAGAGGACTACGTTGGCTTTGTAAACGATCAGCTTGTCGCAATGCTTGAAGGAGCAACGCTCTACGAGCTTCTCTCCGATATCTTTGCAGGCTCAGGTTCAGGCTCCGGCAGCAACGATTATGAAGAGCCCGGCTATACCACTCCTGACACAGGCGTGGAATATCCCGTGGTTTCTCCTGTAATACCCGATAATTCGACAGGCGAAATAGTAAACAAATATGAAGCAACCGTATACGAGAGCGATTCTTCCGAATCTGAGGAAGACGTAGCGGCATCTGTTAAGGAAGCTGTTGATGCTATAATCAATATGATATCCGCTAACGTAAACGTATCCTTCCTTACGAATTCTGACGGTATGCTTACCGATATTAATCTCGTAGTAGACGGCTTTACGTTTGAATTTGAAGGCGTAGATATAGCCGCTGACGTTAACGTTAACGTAGAAATAAACGGCAGACTTGATGACGTAACCTGGACGGATATCGTTGATGAAATAGAGAACGGTATAGTTATGCCTGAAGAGGATATGTACAGCGATTCTGTTTCCTTTGACAATTACTACGAAACAAAGGGCTTCGTTACATATAACGGAGTAGAGTACTTCTATGAATACGGAATGGCAATATACGGATACCAAGCACTCTTTGACGAGGTTTCCGGTGTTGCTTACTTAGCCGACTGCGGTGATTGGATCAGCTATAGCATAGCATATCCCGAGAGAAGATGCAGCCTTGTTTTCTGCAACATAACAACGGAAGACGGCAATACGCTTATGCTTCTCATTGACGAATACAGCGGAGACGTTGTTGAGCTCAGAGAGGGAGATAATAATGCGGTAATCATAGTTTATGAGGACGGAACGACAGAGGAAGTAGCTCTTGCATCTCAGTCCGAAACTATGGAAGAGGCTATGCTTCTGTATATAAATCTTTATCTTATTGCATTTGAAAATTCCGAAAAGAATATTAACTTCTTTGGAAACACTGTTGATTTCTATTATAACAAGGTTACCGGTGAGTATTCCTCCAGCAGCCACCATGAAATCAAGCATAACTATGAGCTTCTCGGTGACACCTGTGAAGACGGTGTAATCGTTCATATGACCTGTGCAAACTGTGATTATCACAGCGAGGACACAAGATATTACTGCAGAGAAAATTATTGCACGATTGACCTCTCCGAGTATAGCTCTTGCGGTGGACTTATATCCGTATACAGATGCGAGGTTTGCGGCAAAACCTCAAAGGTTGGAGAAATGCAGATTAACTGCAACCCCGATTCCGTGACCAAGGAAGAAATTCTTGACGAAGCAGGTAACGTTATAGGCCATAAGGTTATCGAGGTTTGTTCCGTTTGCGGTCTTACCTTTGTTTCTGAAGAGCTTACACAGAACATCTCAGCTTGCGTTACCGAAATTCGCAAAGCGGCTTATATTTACAAAGACACAGAGCTCATCTTTGAATATGGAGAGACTTACATAGGAGTCGGCCATATTTACGAGACCGAATATGAGCTTATGGGTACGACCTGTGACGAGGGCTACTACGTAATAGAATACTGCACAAGATGCGGTGAATCTCATAGATATCAGTCGGGCGGACATCGCACCGAAGAAAAGCAGATAGACCTTACGGAGCTTGGACTTTGCGGAGGATATATTTACGAGTACTCTTGCGTAATTTGCGATACCGTAATGAGTTCGAGAATTGAGGATTATAACTGCAAATGGGAATCTGACGGAGAGCAGAATGCTGACGGATTCTGGGAGTACGTATGCCATAACTGCGGAGCTACAAAGCTTGAATCTAACGTTCAAACCGAAAAGGACGAAAACTGTGAGTATGAGGTTTTTGAAACCAGAATTTACAGCATAAACGGCTCGGAAATTTACAGATACGAAAGAACCTGGCAGAGAGTGGCTCATGATTACGAGCACACCTTCCAGCTGAACGGTGATTCCTGCGAGGACGGCTACATTGTATATTATAGCTGCAAGGATTGCGGTGATACCGATCAAGGCTCCAGCAATTATCACAACCATTATGAGCTCTTCGTGCTTAGCGATGAAGCCGCTTGCTGTGAAAGCCATTACGTAAGAGTTAACGGCTGCCCTTGCGGTCAATACTTCAGCGTTGATTTTGATGAATACAACTTCAACTATGATAAAGCTACCATGACCTATTCCTGCGCTGATTGTACTCTTACTATCCTTGACAGAGTTACCAATGTCGAGGACGGCTGTTATCTTGACTCTACCAAGGACTTTGCAGTAAGTGTTGGTAATGAAGTACTTTACCAGTTCTGTAAGGAATACCGTTATCAGAATCACCTTATTAAGTCTCTCGCTCTTACCGAAATAGACGGAGTAACGGCATTCGTTTCCGCTTGTGAAAAGTGCGGTGAAGAGATAGTTCTTAATATGTCTACGGCGGTTCTTGAATATAAAGACGAGTACAAGGGCTATTGCTACGACTTCGTAGTTACTCCCGATGCTACCGCTGTGTACACCATAATGAGTAACACAAGAGGCGATACCTACGTAGAGCTTTATCAGGTAATTGACGGTAAATATATTTATATCGGTGATAATGATGACGGAGCAGACTTTTATAATAACTTTAAGTTAACCGCAACTCTTACCGAGGGTGCAACCTACGTTTACCGTATTGCATTTTTGGAAGAAAATAAGAGCGGTGAAATCGACTACTTCTTTGGAGTAGCACTTTCCGATGAAAGCTGCAGACATAGCAGAAGCGGTTACTTTACGTCTCTTCTTCCCGGCTCTGTATCCTGTGAAGACGGTGTTCTTTACGGTGAAATATGCTACGAGTGCGGAAAGATTATAAGACTTGAAGAGACTACGGAGCACTATACCGTCACCAAGGATGCGTTTAATCTCGAAGAGGCAGGCGCTTGCTACGGTAACTTCTATTTCTACTCCTGTGCTTGCGGCGAACGTTCCGGTACGGAATTCTATTCCTGTGCTTATAACGGAACTCATACCTCTAACGAATTCGTACAAGACGGTGTCACCTATTACGTTGATACTTTCACCTGCGATTCCTGCGGTTTGAGAATTGACAAGACCTACACTACCTTGAGAGATTACGAGAATTGCTCCGAGACCTTCTATAACGAGATAAACATCTCCATTGGAGAAACGCTCATTCTCAATAAGGAATACAGCGTTATCAAAACCGTTCACGATAATACCGTATCGGTTGAGCTTAAGAACGGTGAAGGCTCTTCCTGCTATGCTGGTATAATTGTTACCCAGATCTGTAAGGTATGCCAGAACGTAGACGTAGAAGAGCGTTACGATCATTTCACTTACGTAACCGAAACCTACGAGCTTCGAAACGTTTGCGGCGGATATGCAGAGCTTTATGAGTGCGCTTGCGGATATGAAGTCAATATGAGCCTTGAGCACGCCTACTGTGATTTCAGTAATACTTGGTGCGAGATGTGGGTTAAGGATTATATCACCGGTTATCAGTATAATACCAGTGATAGTTACGGATATTATTACGGATATGATTCATATATCATAATCTGCGCTGTAACCGACCCCGAGCAGTGCGCTTATAAGATAAGATACGCTGATTACTGGCAGCTTGACGAGGATTCCTGCAAGGCTATCCGTTATAAGACCTATCAGTTCGGTTATAACGAAGAAACCGGAGAATTTGATTATGAGATAACCTTCTCTCGCGGTGAAAGA
>JAZNZE010000041.1:0-1985 GCA_045594785.1 Eubacteriales bacterium | reverse complement strand
AGGCTTCTCTTCTGTGCGTCTCCGAAAGGAATTTGCTTATTTTCAAAAACAATATTTGCTTCATTGAAGGTTAGTTCCTGAATAAGCGAGCGCGCCTCCTCGTAGCTATCTCCGGCGGTCTCGCGTATCATAGAAAGAATTGCGCTCTCAGAAGCAGGAACGGATGATGCCCCCTGTCTCACATATACACCTTCCGGACGAATACCTTTAGCCGCCAAATAATAAGGACGGGCAGTACCGCGATTGACGGTGATTTTGACAACCTTCTTATCTTGAACGGTTTCTACAGTAATATCACAAAACATTGCAAGATCCGGCTTAATCGCATCTCGGATCACGTTTGACACCTGTAACATAACTCCGTCAATATTATTGACCTTGACAGCATTGCCGTCATCGTCAATTCCGATATAAAGATTTCCGCCATCGGTATTTGCGAAAGCAACAAGCGTCTTTTTTATATCCTCAACATATTCCCTTTTAAACTCGGTATTCTTATCTTCCAACATATTTTACCTCCAATTCCGTTACTAACGGTTGCTAACGATAGTATATCAGTTATTAGCGTTACTGTCAATAGATTCTATTAAATTATCTCCATTTTTCGTCGACCTTTTTCGTCGGTTTTTGAGCCCAATCTATTTGTGAGTGGAAGACGAACTCACGATACATGGAACGAGGCGGTCTTGAAAACAGTTTGGGTCTGAAAGCCCACGGGGGTTCGCATACCGCAGGCACAGAGCAAACCGCGAGGAAGAGACTCTTCGCGGTATCTGCGTCGCGAGGAGATATTGGCTTAAATTTATACCGAAGCGGAACGGTTTTTACAAACCTCACCCCGAGCAGCATACCCCTCTTCCAAGCCTGCCATACAAATTGGAATTTGATGATTTATATTGTCTGCTCGTTAAACCATTTCATAAAAGCGGTGATGTTTTCTTCGCTTACATAGTTTTTATCGTGCGTTAGAAGCTCAAGCATTCGTTCATCATTTTCAGTTCGTTCTTTTCTGGATGATAATCCTTTGGTAAGCATATTTATCATAAACTTATTGATTCCGCGCAGCTTAGTTTTATCCATACCGCCTTGCATAGTGAAAAGCGGTGTTTCCTCGGAGATAGAGTTTGCTTTGCGGACTTCCGCAACAGCTGTTCCTGTATCACAAAGTCCTACGGCGCAAATAGCAGAAATCTTATATTTTTTTGTTGCTTTTTTATATCCTTTAATATTGTTGGCAAAAAGCCAACCGAGATATATAATTTCAGTTCCTTTTTGTAGTTTCTTTGTGGCTTCGTTTAAAGAGTATACGGGCAAACCGATTTTTGCACCAAGCATTTTTGAATATTCTGCGGTATGACCTGTGTTAGAGGTATAAACAATCACTTTCATATAAACTCTCTCCTATTGTTCAAATTCTAGATTTTCGATGATTTTATTATAACATAAACTTATCTTTAATTCAATCTGTTTTACCTAGGAAAAAGAAAACTCGACCTATGAAAAGTCGAGCTTTGAAAAATCTCTATAAGAAGAGCTTTATCCCTCTTTGTTATCTCCGTTTTCAGCCGTCCTCTTAATAATCAGCTCCCGCTTTCGTTCTCGTGATTTTCGGACCTTTTCTCCTCGCTATCCTCGCCGCTTTTTCTTTTTCTTCCTCGCCTCAGTGCCTCGCGCGCTTTTTCCGCACCTCTTTTTAAGACGGCAAGCGTCGCCGTATCGTGTGGGAATATCAGGCGCAGAAGCCCTATCGCAATGGCGAACGTAACTATTTTCTCGGGAGATATCGGCAGCCAGAGAAAAGTGAGATAAGCTGCGGCAACTGCCGTTATACAATGTATTTCAAAATAAGTACCGAAGCCGAGCATAACGTATGACCAGCCGTTCGTTATGAACCAAGCTATTCCAAAGCAAAGCAGCAGCCGCGGATTAAAAACGAATGAGAATATTTTTTTAAGCTTAATTTTCATAATATAATTACGGCACCT
>JAZNZE010000040.1:0-29923 GCA_045594785.1 Eubacteriales bacterium | reverse complement strand
ACTTGAATGTGTTATGCACGCCGCCAGCGTTAATCCTGAGCCAGGATCAAACTCTCTAAAAAATTGTATATTATCTTAGACTCTCGCCTAAGCTAACATCTTTCTTAGAGCTATTTTCTCTAGCTTCTCTTTTTACTTTTTGAGTTTCTTTTTTCAAAGTGTTTTAACGAGATCTTTCGCACTTTTCAGTGCTCGAAATTTCATGTTGTTCAATTTTCAAGGAGCAAAGTTCGCCGACACTGCGAAAGCTTGTACTTTTTCTTCCGGAGTGTAGCTTTATAATTATATCACCCGTTTTTCAAAAAGTCAAGAGGTTTTTCAAAATTTTTGAATTATTTTTTCGCATTTTCATAATACTTTTTACGAGGAGGTTAACATATGGCTTCTATTTTTATAAGAACCGTTATAATTTACGTCCTTCTTTCCTTCTCGATGAAGATTATGGGAAAAAGGCAGATAGGAGAGCTTGACGTAAGCGACCTTATAAGCACGCTTCTCATTTCCGAGCTGGCGGCAATACCCATAGACGACCCCGATATTCCCCTTTTTAATGCAATTATACCCATATTATTTATCGTTTCGCTGGAAATTATTATTTCATCAATGAAAAACAAATCGAACAGAATAAAAAAATACGTTGAAGGGCAGCCTGCTTTTATAATATATAAAGGAAGGCTTTTACAGGAAACGCTTCGCGAAAACAGGATTTCCATTAACGAGCTTTTATGCGAAATGCGGATACAGGGAATCGGGGACATACGCGATATAGACTATTGCAGCCTTGAGGCAAACGGAAAGCTATCCATTCTGAAAAAGCAAAACTCAGGCGGAGCTATAGCCCGACCGCTTATTATAGACGGCGAGATAAACGAAAAAGAGCTCAGATTTATGGAAATATCAGAAAATAGACTTTCCCGCCTGAGAGGAAATATTTTGCCTGAGAAAATTTTTCTTATGACGCTTGACGAGACAGGCAGCGTTAATATTATATTAAAGGAAGAAATATGAAAAGCGTTCGTTTTGCATATGCGATTTTCTTTATTCTGGTGATAGCCGTTCTTATAAATTCCCTTGCGATAGGAAGGATAATAGATTCAATCAGCCGCGAGCTTCTCTCAGCCGAGGAAGGCGATATGGCAAAGGCTGAAAAGGAATACACCGAGATATACGAAAAATACAAAAAGCTGGAGCTTTATATCAGCCTCAGCGTAAGCCACGACGACCTATCGAATATAGAGGACGCCTTTTCCGAAATAATAGGCGCGGCAAGAGCTGACGATTCGAGCGGCGTTATAACGACAAAAAGCCGCCTGACAGACTACCTACGGCATATCAAGCGGCTTGCGGGTATTAATATTGACAGTATTTTTTAGCAGAAGAGCTCCATATTTTCAAAATAAGCGTTCTCGCGCATTATTTCGTAGCTCTCTGAAAGGAGATTTTCTCCGGACATAACGCCGACACTATCCCTTAAATATTTGACTATATATTCGGGATTCAAAAAGCTTTGCGAATCGGCGCTGAGAATGCAGGAAATCAGTATTTTTCCGTTATCGAAGACGGCAGAGGCGCTTTTTATCATAGGCTTGATATTGACCTCAGCCTCTCCGCTTTTCGTTTTCTTCACTATTTTGATTTCCTCTTTCGAAAGGGCGTTTTCACATTCCTCCAGAAGAGACTGCGTTATGCTCCCGCCCGAGAGAGTTACCGTGTAAGAAAGCCATTTCAGCTCGGTAAGCTTTGAGGTAGGATAATAAACCTCAAGTGCCTGCATTTCGTCAGTCATATTATCGTTTAGAAGCTTTTTTGCAAGCTCTGCGTCCATTTTCTCGGTCAGACGAACGTCCATAAACTCCGCAACGCTCTCCGTTCCCGTGGAAAGAGGGGCGGCAAAGACCATTTTCGGCTTTGGATTAAAGCCCTCGGTATACCAAAGCGGAAGCTTGGCTCTTACGATAATTTTGTTCATAGTGCGAACAAGGTCAAGGTGGGAAATATACTGCAGATTTCCTACCTTTTTAAACTTTACACGAAGATTTATAGGGGTGTTATCAGCCATTTTTACACCTCCCTTTTCTTTGCGAGCGGACACCATCTGTTCTTATCGCCCAGTGTATTCGCTCCGCAGCCGCTGCAATGCTCGGCGCAGGAGGGCGTTGTTTTTTCATTATACGCCTTTTCCCTCTCGCGAAGAAGGAATTCCTTCGTAACTCCGCAGTCGATTATATCCCACGGAAGCACCTCGTCAAGCCCGAAGCCGCGCGTGGTATAGAAATCAGTATCAATTCCCGTGCGCGCAAATACGTCCATCCATTTATCGTAATCGAAGAATTCGTCCCAGGCATCAAAGATAAAGCCCTCCTCTGCCGCAAGCGCGATAGCGGGCGCGAGACGGCGGTCACCTCTTGCAAAGACGGCTTCAAGGAAGGAAACCTTTGCATCGTGGTAGGTATACCTTATTTTTTTGTCGGTTATGCAGGATTTGAGATAGTCCTGCTTCTCCATAAGCGTTTTATACGAATCCTGCTTTTCCCACTGAAAAGGAGTAAAGGGCTTAGGCACGAAGCAGGCAACGCTTATCGTGACGCCAACTCCCCTGGGACGCTCGGATTTAGGCATTTTATAGTATTCTCCGACAACCCGTGAGGCAAGGTCGGCAATTCCCTTTATATCCTCGTAGGTTTCGGTGGGAAGACCGTCCATAAAGTAAAGCTTTACGTTGCTTTTACCGCCGCGGAAGGCTATTCCGACAGCTCTCATAAGGTCCTCTTCGGTAACGTTTTTGTTTATTACGTCACGCAGCCTTTGCGTTCCCGCCTCGGGAGCGAAGGTTATGCCTCCCGTTCTTACCGAGCTGACCTTCTTCATAAGCTCCTCGGAAAAGCTATCTATTCTGAGCGAGGGGAGCGAGAGGCTGACGTGAGCATCGTCCGTCCATTCGAGCAGATTATCGGTAAGCTCGCGAAGACGCGAATAATCGCTTATTGACAGGGATATAAGCGAGATTTCCTCGTACCCCGTATTATCGTAAAGGCATTTTGCGCACTTTGAAAGAACCTCGGGAGACTTCTCTCTCACAGGGCGGTAAACCATTCCCGCCTGGCAGAAGCGGCAGCCCCTGATACAGCCGCGGTAGATTTCAAGAACTATTCTGTCGTGCACCGTTTCGATATACGGCATAACGAGCTTCTCGGGATAGGATACTTTATCAAGGTCCTCGATTATACGCTTTCTGATACGGGTGGGTATTCCCTCTTCCTTAGGCGTATACGCCTTTATCGTTCCGTCCTCGTTATAGCTGACCTCGTAAAGAGACGGAATATAAACACCCTCGATTTCGGCAGCCTTGCGCAAAAATTTGCTTCTGGTATAGCTACCGTCCTCCTTCATTTTTATATAGAGGTGAGATATTTCGAGCAGAACCTCCTCGCCCTCTCCAACGTTTATAAGGTCGAAAAACTCAGCAATAGGCTCGCTGTTATAAACGCAAGGACCGCCTCCTATGATTATGGGGCATTCCTCTGCTCTGTCCCGCGCCCAAATGGGAATGCCCGCAAGCCTCAGCATTTGCAGGGCGGTGGTGTAGCAGAGCTCATACTGAAGAGAAAATCCCACAAGGTCAAACGCGGAAAGCTCGTCTCCGCTCTCAAGCGAGGAAAGAGGAATAGAATACTCCTCCATTTTCTCCTTCATATCAGTCCAAGGCGCGTAAAAGCGCTCGCACCACACGTCTTCGTCACGGTTAAGAACGTCATAAAGTATTCTTACACCGAGGTTTGACATTCCTATCTCGTACGTATCGGGAAAGCAAAAAGCAAAGCGACACTTTACGTTTTCCTTATTTTTGATTATGGCATTGTATTCTCCGCCCATATATCTTCCCGGCTTCTGAACCGACTTCAGCACCGAGGATATATTCGGAATTTCGGATAGCTTCATATTAATCGTCTTCTTTTTCTTTCGTTTTTTCTTTCTTTGAGCCGAAGTTCTTCTTACCGATAAGAAGAATAGCAAGTGTCCAGCCTACGTACCAGAGAGACAGAAGAAGCGAGGATATCATAGACTTCGAGCATATTGCAAGAAGAAGTCCGAGCATCGCTCCCGCTATAAGCGCAGGCAGCTCCGTAAGGGCAAATCTGGTTTGGAATGCCGCATACTTCTTAGAAAGAAGGATTGTATTTATCACGTTGGTTTTATCACCGAGAGTTACCATACCGAGACTTATACGGCTGTAAAGTCTCACCTCGGACGAGGGCAGATTCTGCTTTTTAAGCACGCGTATAGAATCGGTGCCTGCGGTAAGAGAACGGAAAAGTCCATCGTCTATATTGGGGTCGCGAGTGTAGACGAGAGGCTTCACTCCATCGTCAAGCATTATTGGCAAAATCATTGTAAATTCCTCGGAAAGCATATATCTGACGTAGAACTTAGCGTATATTACACCGTCCTCGGCAGCGTACATAATTCTCGTGGTCTGAGATGCCTGACCGTCTCCCTCCGGGTCATATGGGATTTCTATACCGCGGCTTTCCATAAACGCAGCGCTTCCCGCCATTATTTCAACACCGTCAATAGAGCCGATAACACCGTCAGTATCCACGGCAACGTTATCCGCGGGAGATACGCGGCGGTCAACAGCGTTTGCAAAAATATACGCGAGAGGCCCTCCGACAACCGTAAAGAGCGCAGACATCTGCTGAAGCGCCTTAGGCAGATTTTCCTTTCTGCCGTACATCATAATTCGCTGAAGGTTTACGTCTTCCTTGCCGAATATTTCGGTATCGTCAAAGGTAATAACGTCAATACCCGAATAATCGTAGAGCGTTTTCTCACCTATTACGGCGCTCTTTTCCCTGCTCGCCTCGGCAGTCGCCTGATAGAACGGAATCTTATGGGCGGCTATAACGAACACAGGCAAGGAAATCATATAGACGGCAGCAAAGGTCATAGCTGCGCGTACTATTCCGCCAGGAATAAAGAAGGCTACTATACCGCCGACTATGGCAACGCCGAGTGAAACGGCAAGAATTATCAGATTGCCCGCCGTATTCTCGGATATGATAGAGCTTCTTGCCGAAAAATCAGAGACGAAATTAGTGTTGAAAACTCTTGCCGTACGGGATTTGTAGCTCTCTATCTTTCCGTCAAGCGCTCTGTGCTCGGCAGGGAGATTTCTCGTAAGCTTTCTGTCAACAACCTTTTTCTCGCCCTTCGCGGAAACTATCTTGAAGGCTTCAAAATCGGCTTTTTTCTTGTAATAAGACGAAAACATAGAAATAAGCGTAAGCAGCGCAAAGAGAAATCCGAAAAGGAAGTAGTCCTCTTTGGAAGCAAACACTATTATCAGCGTGTAGTAAATAACCAGAACCGCTGCCGAAACCGTAATGAAAATTTCGGGAACAAGCTTCTTTTTGGCAAGGGCGGTAAACGAATATATTACCTCGGGCAAGGAGAGAAGGAATATTCCCGCAATAAAAGGCAGCGTTATAATCGCCATAGCTCCGCCAATGCCTTCAAAATGCATAAACCTTATAACGTTAAATCCGAGGAAGGAGGCGTTTTCAAGGAACAGAAGTATGAGAGTAAGAAACAGAGCCGAAGCTATTCTTACGCGTACCGACATTATGGTGTCGATAAAATTATCTAAAAATCCGTCCTTTTCCGAAAAGGAGCTGTATTCGCTGCGTTTTCTTCTCGCAACAGCCTCGTCAACCGTTTCAAGCGCGGCTACGGTCTTCTCTGCCGGCAGATTAACTCCGGGCTCTACCGCCTCAACATCGGGGTCAGGCATAACGTAAGGCTTGTTTTCTTCGGCGGCAGGCTCGTAAGACTCTTCTTCCTCTTCCGTTTCCTCTTCCGCAAAAGTCTCTTCTATAGGTAAGGGCTCGTTTTCGGGCTCTTCTTTTTCGGGGGCAGGCTCTTCGGGCAGCTCCGCCTCGGGCAGAGGCTCGCTCTGCTCTGCGGGCGCAGACTCGGTATTAAACTTAAATACGGTAGAGGTATCCTCACCCGTCTCGTAGCTTGAATTTCCCGAGGTAACTACAGTTGCACCCGATAGGCTTGATTCGCTCTCAAGCTCTGCGGTAGGGTCAACGGGACTGCTTTCTGCCTGCTCGGGAATCAGGATAGGAGATTCCTTTGGCATTTTCGGCTGCGCCGGCTGAGGCTTTTCCTGCTCAGAGGAGCTCTTCATACGGTAGTTCTCGCTTACCTCGGTAAACCTCGGAACGTACGTAGTCCAGATGCCTGCGAGCGCAGGGGCTTCGTTTTCCTGCTTTTCGGGCTGAATTTCGAATTCTCCGACCGTTTCGGGCTTAGGCTCGGGCTTTTGCTCGGATTTTGGCTCGGATTTTGGCTCTTCGATGGGCTCCGCAGAGGCGGCTGCTTCCTCCTGCTGCACGGGCTCGCCAAAAACGAAGGTTGCGGATTCCTCGCTCTCGTCATCAACGAATTCGAAGAGCACGCCGCCGTCCGAAACCTCGCCCGATTCGAGCGTTTTGCGAACGTTGCTGACTATATCGTCAATACTGTCTTTATTAATGTTATCAGCCATTTGCCCCTCCGTTTCTTTGCCTTGCTACCTCGGCAAAAATTATCGCCGCCGCGCAGGAGACGTTCATTGAATTCACCCTGCCGTACAGCTTTATAGAAAGTGTAAAATCACATTTTTCGCGCACGATCCTGGATATTCCGAAGCCCTCGCTTCCGAGCACCACGCAAACGTTACCCTTAAGGTCGGTTTTGTAGTATTCCTCACCGCCCATATCGGCAGCGTATATCCACATTCCGCGCTCCTTAAGCCCGTCCAGCGTTTGCGCAAGGTTGGTAACCCTTGCAACCCTCATATGCTCGGTTGCGCCTGCCGCTGCCTTGGAAACGGTTGGCGTGAGACCTACCGCTCTGCGCTTGGGAATTATTATACCGTGCGCTCCGCAGCACTCCGCGCTTCTGATAATCGCACCGAGATTGTGCGGGTCCTCCACACCGTCAAGCATTATGATAAACGGCTTCTCGCCCAGCGACTCTGCATACTCAAATATTTCGTCAACAGTCGAATAGTTATGCTCTGCGGCAATAGCGACTATTCCCTGATGCCTACCGCCGCCCGTCATATTATCGAGCTTCGATTTATCCGCCTCGATTATCGGTATCTTACGCTCGGACGCCATACCGATAAGAGCGTTTATAGAGCCCTCGCGCTCTCCGCGCTGAACGAAAATCTTGTCTATATCTCTTTCTCCGAGCAGAAGCTCGCGCACGGCGTTTCTGCCTGCGACAAGGCACTCGTTTACCTCGCTTTCCGACTGAATCGGAAAAGAATCCGCTTTTCCCGCGCTCTTATTTCTGTATTTATCTTTACCAAAAGACTTGTTTTTCTTTTCCATAATAATCTCCGGACGGTATACAAATATTATTCCATTATAGCTATTATAGCATATTATTTTAGCTTTGTACAGAGTTATTTTAAAAAAATAAAATAAAAAAGCCGCACGGGCGTGCGGCTTTTTTTGCTTCGGGTAGATTACTGCTCTGCTCTCTTAGCTGCGAAGCACTCGCTGCAGTAAACAGGCTTACCTTCGGTGGGCTTGAAGGGCACCTGGCATTCCTTACCGCATTCTACGCAAACGGTGTCAAACATTTCTCTTGCACCCTTCTGCGCATTCTTTCTTGCGATACGGCAGTCCTTGCATCTGGAGGGCTCGTTCTCAAATCCTCTCGATGCGTAGAACTCCTGCTCACCTGCGGTGAACACGAACTCATTGCCACAATCTTTGCACTTCAATGTCTTGTCCTGGTACATGTTTTCTTTCTTCCTCACTTAAATAAGTATAAAATTACCCTAGACGGATTCCAACCGACGCCTTTGTAAAACAACGCTCTCCCTTAAGCTACTCGGGCATATAAACTGTCATATATCGGAAAATGCCGACTTGCACTCGCGAAGACGCTTGACCGCTCTGGTCTTTGCGTTATCAACCGATTTAAGCTCCTTACCAAGCTTTTCGGCAATCGCTGCAGCCGAATATCCCTCAAGATGAAGGACGAATACCTCGTATTCATATTCCGAAAGTAAAGACTTCACAAACATAAGAGCCGTTTCCATGCTCTCTTTTTTAACAAGAGCCGTTTCTATACCGCTCTGCACGGAAATATTATCTACGTCAAGGTCGGAGAAAAGGAATTCCTTCCCATCTTCCTTACCGACAAGATCGCACAGCCTTCTGTACACGCAGATTCTCGCATAAAGCCCGAAGGTGACCTCTTTGCGACTGATATCGTAGGTTTTTGCCGCCTTGTAAAAGGCAACCGAGGCCTCGCAAAACGCCTCGTCAGAGCGAATTCTGCTCCCTGAAAATCCGCCGGACAGCTTCTTAATCATAGGAAGATATCTGCGGACAAGCTCAGAAAAAGCATCATCGCTGCCCTCTCTGACCTTCATAATAAGGTCAGTAACTTCAAGTTTATCAAGCTCCTGCATATAGCTCCGCCTTTAATATAAAACTATTATAACTATTTATTAAATAAAAGTCAAGAGTTTTGTCAAAAAAAATTTGCATTTTTTCTAAATTTTGTACAATTCTTCCGTATTGTATACGGGAATTTTTGTTAAAAGTAACAAAATCTTCATATTCAGGAGATAAATTCCAGCCTTCCCGTAAGCGAAAAGAGTATTCCTCTCTGCACAGCCTCGGGACGAGAGGTAAAGGTTTCCCTTATTTTTTCGGCTTCGGCGCGCGAGGAAACGACCACCGAGGTATCGAGAATTTCGCCCGTCATATCGGATATGAGCATTCTGACCTTAAATCTTCCCGGAGCAAGCTCGGTTATAGAGGAATCTATCCTTGCGCCGCGCTTTGCAAGCGACATATACTTGATAGCGCACTTAATGCTTCTCTCGCGAAATTCTTTATCAAGACTGTCGTAAAGCTCTGCCGCAACCAGCCTTCCCGTATCCGAAATCATATAATACTTCTCACCGTCTATCTCGTCAAACCAGACGTGGCCGTCATCGGAAAGCTCGGAGAGAGAGGCATCGTAATCCACCACTATTTCATCGGTGTTTTCGGAAATTATCTTTATAAGTGTCGTGCGGTCTATGGGATATCTTATCTGCTCAAGCAGAAATAGTAAAAAAACCTTTAGGTCGGTATTCGTTCTGAGTGCAAATTTTTTCTTTTTCATATTTACCGTTCTTAATTTCAGTTATTTAATACGGAAGGAGCGCTTCCCTCACGTGCCTACAGTTTAACATAAAAAAATATTTTTTTCAACAATAAAATTACGCAGAGTCTTTTTTTGTCATAGTTAACAATTTAACAGAATTGTTTTTGTGCAAAATTAATATTTTAAAATAGCGAATACAGCTCTCTAAAATGTCAATAATTTTTGCGGAGGTGAAAAAATGTATACCTATTACTACGAACACGAGAGGTCGGAAAAGGACTATTACACAGACCTTGCCTCAGAAAGAAGAAGAGCTGACCTCGAATGCGATGGAATCGAATACGAAAAGAAAGAAACGCTTATCGGAGCTTGGGAGCGGGTTCGGATAACAAGCGAGGAGGGCGAGCGTTCTATAATGCGCCCTATGGGTGTATACGATACCCTGACTACAGAAAGACTTGACAGGCTATGCGAGGACGAGCTATACGATGCAAAGGAGGAGCTGAGCCGAAGACTGTGCGAGCTTCTTGACGAATGCGGAATTTTCCCGGGGAGAATACTCGTTGCAGGGTTCGGAAACAAAAGGCTTACACCCGATTCGGTAGGCCCTAAAAGCGCGGAGCTGGTAAAGCCTACGCTTCACATAAGCGAATACGAGCCTGAGCTGTTTGACGAGCTTGATTGCTCTGAAATCGCGGTATTCTGCCCTACCGTTCCCGCTATTACAGGCCTGGATTCGTCTGACAGCGTACGCTCGCTTTGCGAAAGGCTTATGCCTGACGTGGTTTTCGCAATCGATTCTATTATGACGAAAAGCACGGAGCGGCTCGGAAGCTGCTTTCAGCTCTCTACCACAGGGCTCTTTCCCGGCGGAGTGGGAAATCTTCATTCGCCGATAACGAAAGCGTCTATGGGCTCACCCGTAATAAGCATAGGCGTTCCCACGGTTATAGACGTTCGCGCGGTGTGCCCCGAGGGCTTCAAGGGCGCTCCTCTTTTCATTTCCCCGAGAGAAATTGACGAGATAACAGACAACGCCGCCTATGTTATCGGCGGCGCTATAAATCAAGCTTTTGGCTTAGATTTGTAAATATAAGTTGTCAAAATCGGTGTTTAGAACACAAATTCAAACTCAAAATCGTAAATTGAGACGGTTTCGCCTTCTTCTATTCCTTCCTTGCGGAGAAGGTCGATTACTCCGTTTTTGACCAGAACTCGCTGGAAGAAATTAAGCGATTCATAATCGTTAAAGTTAATCTGCCCCATAAAGTTATAAAGCCATTCGCCCTCAACGTAATAAACTCCGTCTTTCTTTGTAACGTGAGTTTCCTTGACGCCAGCGGAGGCTATGGAGGCGTCCTCCTCAGGAAGAATTTCGGTCTCGTATACGGTTATGGGAGGGAGGTCGGCAAGTCTTTTTGCGACCTTGCTTTTAAGCTCCTCCAGTCCCTCTCCCGTGACCGCGGAAACGTATATTACCTCTCTTCCGAGGCTCTTTGCCTTTTCGACAAATGCCTTTACGCTATCCGATTCAAAATCTGCCGAATCGGTCTTGTTTGCCACTATTATCTGGGGACGCGCCGAAAGCTCAGGAGAATAGTTTCTGAGCTCTGCGTCTATCTTGTCTATATCGTCACTCGGCTCGCGTCCGTCAGCTGCGGAAATATCAACCACGTGAAGAAGAAGCCTGCATCTGTCTACGTGACGGAGAAAGGCGTGACCGAGACCAAGGCCCTCTGACGCGCCCTCAATCAGTCCCGGAATATCAGCCGCAAGAAAGCCCTTACCCTCCTTTACCGAAACAACGCCCAGGTTTGGCGAGAGGGTTGTGAAATGATAATTTGCAATCTTAGGCTTTGCCGCGGAAATACGCGAGAGAATAGAGGATTTTCCTACGTTGGGAAATCCTATAAGTCCAACCTCTGCAAGCATTTTAAGCTCAAGCGTTACGGTACGCTCCTCACCCTTGGTGCCGCTCTTTGCGAATCTGGGTATCTGACGGGTAGGGGTTGCGAAATGGCGGTTTCCCCAGCCGCCTCTGCCGCCCTTGCAAAGAACGTATTCGTCAGCGCTTGCCATATCGAAAATAATTCTTCCGCTTTCCTTTTCTCTGATAAGAGTTCCGCGCGGAACGGGAATTATGACGTCACTGCCGTTTTTGCCGTGCATTTTGCCCGCCATACCGTTACCGCCGCCCTCAGCGATAAATTTTCTCTTGTATCTGAAGGCAAGGAGGGTGTTTGCTCCCTCGTCAACCCTCAGTATTACGTTGCCGCCTCTGCCGCCGTCACCGCCATCGGGACCGCCTGCGGAAACGTATTTTTCACGGTGGAAGGATACTGCTCCGTTTCCGCCGTCACCCGCTTTTACGTATATTTCAATATTATCTATAAACATTCTTTTCTCCGTCCTCGCCCTTTTGTCTTATGACGAGCCTGATGGGTGTTCCCTCAAATCCGAAGGTGTCTCTGAGACAGTTTTCGATATATCTTCTGTACGAAAAATGGAAAAGCTCCTCGCTGTTACAGAAGATAACGAAGGTAGGCGGATTTGAAGACGTTTGCGTCATATAATAAATTTTAAGTCTCTTTCCCTTATCCGAGGGAGGCTGAACTCTGGTCATCGCATCGTTGAGCAGGTCGTTGAGCATACCCGTGGTAACTCTGCGGCTCGCTTCAGCGTACACGCTTTTAATAAGAGGATAGAGGTTTGCCACTCTCTGCCCCGTCTTTGCCGACAGATAAACTATAGGCGCGTAGGGCATATAGGCAAGAGCCGTTCTTATCTCCTTGGTATAGCGGTTAGTGGTGCTGTTATCCTTGTCCACGATATCCCACTTATTTACCGCAATTATACAAGCCTTTCCCGCCTCGTGAGCAAGCCCCGCAATCTTTTCGTCCTGCTCGGTGATACCGTCATTACCGTCTATCATAAGAACACAGACGTCTGCGCGCTCTACCGCCATATTTGCTCTGAGAACGCTGAACTTCTCTATTCTGTCCTCAACCTTGGAGTGACGGCGGATACCCGCGGTATCAATGAAATTGAAAATTCCGTGCTCGTTTTCCACCCTGGTGTCAACGGCATCGCGCGTTGTACCCGCAATATCCGAAACAATCATTCTGTCCTCACCGCACATACGGTTGATTACCGAGGACTTGCCTGCGTTAGGCTTGCCGATAACGGCAACGTTGATTACGCCCTCGTCACTTTCCTCACCGTCACCGAAATCGCACTGCTCTACTATCGCGTCAAGCAAATCTCCAGAGCCGGTTCCGTGAAGCGCGGAAAGCGAAATGGGGTCTCTCTCAAAGCCGAGCTCGTAGAACTCGTAAAACTCCATAGGCGGCTCGCCTACTCTGTCCATCTTATTGACTACCAGAACGATAGGCTTGCCCGAGCGCTTTAGCATAATCGCTATATCTCTGTCATCGCTGAGAAGCCCTGCTCTTATGTCGCACATAAATATGATTACGTTTGCGGTGGATATGGCAATCTCAGCTTGATTTCGCATCTGCTTTAAAATGGTATCCTCGCTCTTAGGCTCAATTCCGCCCGTGTCTATAAGAATGAATTTATGCTCACCCCATTCGGCTTCGGCGTAAATTCTGTCACGGGTAACGCCGGGAACGTCCTCTACTATCGAGCGTCTTTCACCGATTATTTTATTAAAAAGCGTGCTTTTACCTACGTTAGGTCTGCCAACTATGGCAACTATAGGCTTTGACACGTAAATCACCTCCTCTTAAAATGCAATATAGGGCATTATCTGCCAAATACTGCGTCAATAAAGTCAAATCCGTCATTTTCCGAGACGCGTATGTCTGTTTTCAGCTTACGGGAAAGCTCGGCAAGCGTCATTCCGCAAAGGAAAACCTGCTCGTCAGCCTTCAGAGCGTTTCTCGGAATAAGAAGCGTGTCCCCCAAATCCTTTTCGCAGAGCTGACTGTATATATCCTGTCCGGTAAGAAGTCCCGAAACGGTTATGCTCTCTCCGAAAAAGAAGTTTTTAATTTCATAAACCTTAATTTTCACCTTATCGGTAAGCTTCATTATCCTCTCCGCAAGAGAAGAAATGAGCGGATACGAGGCAACGCCCGTTGCTACGCTGACCTGCCTTTCCTCAGTAAAAGAGGCAAGCTCTGCGATATCCTCTGCGCCCACGTCAAACTCGTCCGCAAACGAACGAAGCATTCCGACACCGTTTTCTATCTGCGGATAGTCCTCGTAATAATCTGCATCGGGAATAGCTCTTCCCGCTTTGAGATAAAACTCATCGGCAACGTAGAACATTCTCGTTCCAACTCTCTCCTTAAGCTTGTCTCCAAAGGCGTTCACCGTGTCAATAACCTCGGCTGCCTCCTCGGCTGAGTAATCCGAAAGAGGATAAAGCCCGTCTCTGTATTTTGTCATTCCGGCAGGAACTACCGAGACGCTCGTCATATAGGGAAAATACTTAAAGAGGTCGCTAAGACTGCGCGAAAGCTCCGCCCCGTCATTTACTGAGCGGCAAAGCACCAGCTGACCGCACATATTTAGCTCCGCCTTGTAAAATTCGTCAAGATAGGAAAGCACCTCTCCCGCTCTCTTATTTTTCATCATTTTAACTCTGAGCTCGGGGTTGGTCGTGTGTATAGAGATATTTATGGGAGAAAAGCGCATCTTCACGATACGGCTGACGTCCTCCTCGGTCATATTCGTAAGGGTTATATAATTTCCGTGCAAAAATGAGAGACGGGAATCATCGTCCTTAAAGTAAAGCGATTCGCGCAGTCCCTCGGGGTTCTGGTCGATAAAGCAGAATATGCAGTTGTTGTGGC
Source organism: Eubacteriales bacterium (assembly GCA_045594785.1). Lineage (GTDB taxonomy): Bacteria > Bacillota > Clostridia > Oscillospirales > CAG-272 > UBA1740. The sequence continues at coordinate 15,938 of JAZNZE010000040.1, read as the reverse complement.
AGCGCTGCTTTTTATCCATCAGAGGCGTTTCAAATTCCAGCCCTATATCATCATACTCGCCCTTGCGGATAGTAACCGAATACTCTTCTCCGTCACGGATAAGGAGAAGCTCAACGCATCTTTCGGTAAGATAAAATCTGTAATCGAGAACGTCACGTATCTTATTGCCGTTTACGCTTACCAAAAGGTCGCCCGCAAGTATTCCCGCCTTCACCGCGCGGGAGCGTTTTTCTACCGAAGTTATTTTTACCATATATCCACCGTTAACTCAGATTATCCGTGAGATTTTTTCTATTTCTCATATACCTTACGAGAAGGAAAACGAGAAAAGCCGAAAGCACCAGAAAAAGCGCGCTCGTATATCCCAGAATATCTATCCAGACGTCCTTTACGGACGAGCCTCTTTTTGAAAAAATCTGCACCGTTTCGTCAAGTAGCGCTATAGTCATACCAAACGGCATAAGCGCAAAAAATGAAAGCTTCTTCCTATAGAAAACAACCGTATAAAGCGCGCTCCACAGCCCCAGAAAAAAGAACTCGGTAAAGTGCGCAAGCTTTCTTAAATTTTTCTGAACGTACTCCCCCGGCTTCGTATCCGGCGGTATTATTTCCTCAATTATCTCGCCCACCTTATCGCTCTGCTCCGCCGATTGCTTAGCAGGCAGCGCTGACTGATAAAAGGCGTGCACCACGGTGCAAATTATAAGCAAAATCAAGACGATTTGTGAGATTTTGTAAATATAAATTCTCATTTCCCGTCACCGCCCTTCAAAAACGCGGCAATATTTACACCGTTCTCGGTCAGATAATTAACAGCGTCAGCCGAGCCGCTCTTTCCTGCAACGAGCATAAGACGAGTGCCCTTAACCCTATCAAAATCCGTGCCAAGCCCGTCAAGATAGCATTTAGCATAAAGGAACTGCCCCTTGGCAACGAGCTCGGAGACGTAAGTGGGGTCGTGACGCGCGGCAGCTCTAAACCATTCGAAAGCCTGCCTTCCGTCAGCTGAAAGTACCGAGAAGCGAAGCTCCTCGTCAAGCTCTGCATCGGGAATCTCTCCCATAAGCATATATTCGCTGCCTACGCGGTAGTCGGGCTTATGAAAAGGAATCAGGGAAATAGAGATTATATCCGGCTCGAGCCAATATCCCGTGGTGTACGCCATTCCGAGATAAAGCTGCGCTTCAATGCAGCCCTTGTGAGCTGCCGCCTGCATATATTCAAAGGATTTTTTGTAGTTGCGCGCAACGCCCTGACCGTGCATATACATCACGGCAAGATTATAGGCAGCCTCGCCGCCCTCGATATCCCTTGCAAAAACGAAGTAGCTCTTCGCCTCGGCAAAGTCGCAGGGCACGCCTATTCCGTAAAGCAGACAGTATCCGTAGGCAAACGCAGCCATAGCGTCACCGTCTCTCGCGCCCTCGCGGAAAAGCTCTGCCGCCTTTTCGTATTCGCCGCGCATATACACGACCTTTGCACCGAGAAAATCGAACATCTGTCTACCTCCTTTACTAACTCTGTCTCCCCTTAAGGGAAAACTAATAAACCGACACGCAGTGTCGACTTCATCCACGGAACGTGGACTTCATCCGTTTTTCAAACGGATTTCTTCGGCATAGCCGATTTCATTTTCCCCAGCGCTGATTTGCGACAGGTTAATGAAATCCAAGCAGAGCTTGGATGAAGTCTGACCAAGGTCAGATGATGTCTGCTTCGCAGATGAAGTCCAACGCAAAAGCGTTGGGTTTTATCATTTAACCGACACAAAGTGTCGATTACATTTTTTGGAGAAGCTATGATAGCACTATACATATCCTTGGGAGCGGCTTTGCTCCTCGGCATACTTTTCGTTTTTGCCTCTTATTATGCTTACAGAGTGGCATTCTGGGCGGACAGAACGAAAAAGCGCGACCCTTACAGCGGAATAGACAAGAGAGGCTACAAGCCTTACGAGCCTAAGCTGCGCGCGCTTATAGATAACATAATTTCGCTTCCTTACGAGAGCGTGGAGATATGCGCGCGTGACGGAACGAGGCTTTTTGCGAGGTATTACCACGCCTGTGACGGAGCGCCTCTTGAAATACAGTGCCACGGCTACAGAAGCACCTCGCTGCGCGACTTTGCGGGCAGCGGAATAGCCTACAAGGAGCGTCCTTACAATCTTTTGCTTATCGACCAGCGCTCGCACGGCGAGAGCGGCGGCAAGGTGATAACCTTCGGCATAAAGGAGCGCTTTGACATTCTGGACTGGATAAAATACGGCATAGACCGCTTCGGGCAGGACGTGAAAATCCTGCTTTACGGAATTTCTATGGGCGGCGCAACCGTGCTTATGGCGGCGGGTGAGAAGCTGCCCGAAAACGTGCGCTGCGTGATTGCTGACAGTCCGTATTCCTCGCCCCTCGATATTATCGCAAAAGTTGGCGCGGAAAAGGGCTTTCCGAGGCTTCTGGTAAAGCCGCTTGCAATTTGCGGAGCAAGGCTTTTCGGCGGATTTTCTCTTACCTCGGATTCTCCGAGAGAGGCTGTCGCAAGGGCGAGCGTTCCGATTCTTATCCTGCACGGTGACGCGGATAGCTTCGTGCCGGATTATATGAGTGACGAAATCGCGGCTCAAAATCCCGCGGTTATACTGAAAAAATTTGCGGGAGCAGACCACGCGGCTTCCTACCTTGCCGACACCGAAGGATATCTTTCCCTCGTTGACGGCTTCGTAGACGAGCACGTAAAAGAATAAGGAGAAAAAATGAATATTAAGGATAAACTTTTTGGCTTTACCGTAAAGGAAAAGCACGTGCTTTCGGGAATCGGAGCTACCCTTTACGTAATGGAGCACGACAGATGCGGAGCAAGGCTCGTATATATTGACAGAGATGACGAAAACAAAACCTTTTCGGTAGCCTTTAAAACCCTGCCGACAGACAGCACGGGCGTTTTTCACATACTTGAGCATTCGGTGCTGTGCGGCTCTCTTAAATACAGACTTAAAGACCCCTTCGTAGAGCTGCTCAGCGGCTCGCTCAATACCTTTCTTAACGCAATGACCTTCGGGGATAAGACTATGTATCCCGTGGCAAGCACTAACGAAAAGGAATTTCTGAGCCTTGCCGAAGTGTATCTTGACGCGGTGTTCAATCCCCTTGCGGTAAGAAGCGAGCTTGCCTTTATGCAGGAGGGCTGGCACTATGAGATAGACGGTAACGGAGAGCTTTCCTACAAGGGCGTGGTGCTTAACGAAATGAGAGGAGATTATTCCTCGCCCGAGGCGGTTACGGACAGGCATATCAGGGAAATGCTCTTTTCGGGCACTCCCTACGCTCACGATTCGGGAGGAGACCCCTCGGAGATAACAAGCCTCAGCTTTGAGGATTTTTGCCTCGCGCATAAGACCTATTACCACCCCACGGGCGCAACCTTTTTCCTTGACGGAAGCTTGGATATAGCCGCTGCTCTTTCGCTTATTGACGGATATATATCGGGTTATGACAGAATTTCTCTTGAAGGCGAGAGGTATACCTTTACACCTGCCGAAAGAAAAATCGAGGAGCGTGAGGTTGAGTACGAAATATCCGAGACCGAAAGCCCCGAGAACAAGGGCAGAATCGCGCTCGCGCATCTTACCTTCCGCTTTGACGAGAGAAGAAAAATTTTCGGCGCGGCAATACTTTCCTCGGCTCTTCTTTCCTCGAACGAATCCGAGATAAAGAAGGAGATTTTGCAGTCCAGGCTCTGCGAGGACCTGCAGATAAACGTGGGAGAGGGAATCTACGAGAACTACTTCGAGGTGGATTTCATAAACGTAAAGGACGGCAAGGAAGCCGAGCTTGAAGAGCTGTTTTATAACACAGTCAGGGCGCTTTGCGAAAGAGGAATCGACAGGGGCGAGCTTACCGCGGCGATAAATTCGCTTGAATTTTCACTGAGAGAGCGCGACTACGGAACTCTGCCTCTCGGTGTTGTTTACGCAATGAATCTTATGGAGAGCTATCTCTATTCAGATGACGCGCTTTCGGGCATTACCTTTGAATCCGAAATCGAATTTTTAAGAGAAAATCTGGATACGGGATTTTTTGAAAATCTGCTTCTTGAAATCTTTATAAATAACGAGAGCCGCGCAAGGCTTATTATGCGCCCCTCGGCTGAGCTTGGAGAAAAGCAGCGCAGAGCCGAAAGGGAAAGGCTTGAAAAAATCGCAGCCTCGCTCACCGCTGAGGAAAAAGCAAGGATAAAAGAGAAAAACGAGGCGCTTCTCGCCTGGCAGACCTCAGAGGAAAGCGAGGAGGCGAAAAAGAGCATACCTCGCCTCAGGGCAGCGGATATTCCGAGAGAGGTAAAGAGCATTCCCACTGCCGTTTCCTCTTACGGCAGCGCCGAGCTTGTCTCTGTTCCGATAGCAACGAATGGAATTTCCTATACCGAGCTTTATTTTGACGTTTCGGATATCACCGAGGACGAGATTTTCACCTCTGCGCTTCTCGGCCTTTTCCTCGGCAATCTTTCAACCGAGAACTATTCCGCCCGCGAGCTTATGAAGACTATGAAAAGAGACATAGGCACCTTCAGTGCCGCTCTTAAGCCGAGCACGCGAACGGACGGAAAAACCAAGGTGTATTTCAAGGTGTTTATTTCGGCTCTTTCCTCGAAAAAAGAGAGGGCAAGAGACCTGCTTTACGAGGTTCTTACCAAAACCGAATTCAACGACTGCGAGGCTATGGAAAATATAGTTAAGCAGGCTTATATCGCAAGCGAGGAGAGCTTCTCTCAGGCGGGCCACAGAGCCGCAAAGAGCAGAGCCTCTGCTATGCAGTTTACCGAGGGAGCGGTTAACGAATACTACAGCGGATACGAGGCGCATTTGCGCTATAAGGCGTTATCAAAGAGCTTTGAAGCCGAGATTGACGTCCTCAGAGAAAAGCTTAAATCCTTTATCTCAAAATATCTTGTGAGAGATAGGCTTACCGTTTCTCTCGCCGAGGGAGAGAGAGAGGACAGCGAGAGCTTTATGCGTTCGGTTGCAGACCTTTTCGTATCCTCGGAGAAAAAGACTGAGCCCGAATGCAAAATAAGAAAGCTTAAACGGCAGAGAGAGGGAATTAGAATTCCCGCTAAGGTTGCCTTTTCCTCACTCGTTTTAAACACCGAAAGCGAGGGCATAGGCGAGCTTGGCAGAGCTGCCGTTGCTTCAAATCTCATAAGCTTTGAGTATCTCTGGGGAGAAATCAGAGTTAAGGGCGGCGCGTACGGCGCGGGAATGAGCTCGGTGCGCACGGGTCAGACCAGCTTCTATTCCTACCGCGACCCCACTCCCAAGAGAAGCATTGAAAAAATGAAAGATTCTCCGAGCTTTCTTTCTGAAGCTCTCGGCAAAAAAGCGGAGATTGAAAAATATATCATAGGCGCTATAGGCGAGACCTCGCCTTACCTTACTCCGCGCTCAAGAGCAAATATAGCGGTGCATAGACACCTCTCCTGTCTGACAGACGAAATGAGACTTGAAATGCGCGAGCAAATCCTGACGGCAAATAAAGAAAACCTATCTCTTTATGCCAAAAAGCTGGCAGCGGCAATGAAAGAGGCTGCATATTGCATAGTTGCACCGAAGGATATGCTGGGAGAAGAATGCGAGCTTGACGCCATTCTCGACCTCTGAGAGGTATAAATTCCGAAATACTGCGTTAAAGCATCGACTTGTAAGGCTCGACATAGGTAACTATGCCTTCGCCTTCCTCGCTCGCTTTGCCTTGTCTTTCGAAATTTCTCCTCTCTCAGAGCTGTAAAACAGCGCTTTGTAAAAAGGGGAATTATATTAAAAGCGTAAAATAACGCTTTGTAAAAAGGAAAATGAGATATCTGATACGCAGCTATCTCGGATGCGTGAGTAAAAATTCTCCTCTCAGAGTGCAGGTTGGTGCTTTTAGTATGCCCAAAATATAGGCTCCCTTTACACAAGGGAGCCTTTTTGTAACTTTTTGTTTACTTATTATGCCTTATTTTCGGTTTTTGGCTTTCTTTTTATATCGTGGCGAAGTATGCCTACTGCGAGCGAAGCAAGGCTGAATACCTCGCAGAGTATCGCTCCGATAGAGCCTGAGCAGACGTTATAGACGAGCCAGCCGGGTGAGGACAGGGTTATTCCTATTATGCGCACCGCGGTTGCGTTCTTCATATTGAAGCTTACTGTGATTGCTGACATTCCGATAACCGGCAGAGCCTCGATTATAAAGTTCTTCGGGCTTGGCTCGACACCGAAGACGGTGAACGCAAGCACGTACGATGCGATAAAGGCTGCTATAAGCGAGCCGATAAGTATTTTATCGTTTATGTGCAGGCGGTCCTTGTAAATAAAGAGAATCGCGCGTATTACGGCAATTCCGTTCATAAGTCCGCCCACTACAGCGCCGAGCATAAGATAGTTTGCGGTGAAGAGCAGAGAGCCGAAAAGCTGCATACAAATCAGTCTGTTTTTTGATTTGCACTGGTATGAAAGTATATTCATAGCCGCTGCAACGATTCCTATTATTTGCGCTATCGTTTCTATCATATCAGATGTCAAAATCTATAAAAGCGGGGGAGTGGTCGGAGATGGGGAAGTAGTAATCGGGCGAATAACGCTCAAAGCGCTTGACAGAGCCTTCCTTTTCGCCTTTTACGAGAACGTGGTCTATGGAGTTCTCAAATGGGTCGTCAAAATAGTGGGTTTCATATCCCCAGCCGAAGCAGTTGTGATATCCTACGGTCTCGTCAGCGTAATCGGTTGCGATATAGCGCGCGTGGCGGTAGCCGTTTGATATGGCATACTGAATAGCCTTTGAATTGTAGCCGGTGTTCATATCACCGAGGAAAACTGCGGGGCAGCCGCCGTATTTCTCTCTGTATTTTTCGATTTTCTCTATAGCCATAGCTATCTGATATTCTCTCGCCTTGTCCGAGCCGTAAAGAACGTTTCCGTCAACGTTTGCATAGTTATTCTCGGTGCTTTCGCCCTTCCACCAGAGGTGAGTCGTTGCGAAAACGAAGATATTTCCGCTTTCCTTAACTCTGAAAACGGCAATATTGCACGCCTTGGATTTCACGTCGTTGAATTCTCCCTCGTAGCCGGGCAGCTCCTCGGGATAGGTGAGGAACTCGGTGTCAAGAAGCTCGAGCTTTTCGGGGCGGTAGAGAATGGGTGTAAATCTGCCCCATATAAGAGCGTAGTTCTTGCCTGCCGCCTCGAATTCGCCCTTCACAAGCTCAGCCATAAGGCGCGAAAATTCCTGGCCGCCTATAATATCCGGCTGCGTTTCGTTCCATACGCGCATATGTCCTTTTACTCTTACCGCAGCGGAGCAGTCGTTGCCCTTTTCTATCCAGGCGGGAAGGTTTTCGTCTCTGTTCCAAACGTTATGTGTCATAATTCTTAGCATATTATCTCCATTCTGTCGCCATTTGGCGACCGTACAAGTTTATAATGAATTTTTGTGTTCGCTTTGCGATTTGGATTAAGGCTCCAAATCGCAAAAATTCGGGGGGCGTGACAGCTGCTGTCGGATTTGCTAACAGTTAATTCACGCTATTTTTCCTCTTCCTTTTTTATAATTGCTTTGAGCCTGCCCTCGCACGCATCAAGAAATTTTCCGAAAAGTGTCGGGTCGATAAAGGGGTTTTCCTCGCACTCGTTGACTATTTCGCCCTTTTCGTAAGTGCCGTTATTCCAGGTGTGGTTGCCGATAAAGACGTCAACCCTTTCTTTTTTCAGCCTCTCGATAGATTTGAAATACGCCTCTCTGGGATTTTCAAAATCGTATTTTTCGGGAACGAGAGTGTTTGCTCCCGCACCGCCAAAGCTTCCCACGCGGTAGACCTTGCCGTCTTCCTCGGCATCAAAGAAAAACGACATCGTTCCCTTTGTGTGTCCCGGGGTATGCATAAAGGACACCGTAGTGTTTCCGAGGGTAAGGGTGTCTCCGTCATCAACGAGGATATCGGCGGTAAAGTATTTCTTTGCCTTCTCGAAGTCCTCTCTGCCGATAACGGTTTTCGCGCCCGAAAGCGCGGCAATATCCGCGGTGGCTTCGGTATGGTCGCCGTGCCAATGCGTGTTGATAATGTATTTTATATCCTCGGGTCTGTAGCCGAGCCTGTAAATCGAATCAACGAGAAGATATGCGGTGTTTGAATACCCGGTGTCTATCATAATAAGTCCGTCACCCGTGTCGATAATATGCGAGGACGTCTGGTAGGTTCCCACAAAATAAACTCCGCCTATAATCCTCACGGGATTAATTCTTCCAAGTCTTGGGGTAGCTCGGATTGCTCCGCTCGCATTCAGCTCGTGCATTTCACCGTATCTGTACATTATTTATCTCCTTTACTTAGTATTCAGAACGCGCTTTATCATATAGTTAACGTCTTCTCCCGCGTATAATACGTTAAGCTTCTTGCTTGGGTTTCTGTTTTGCCACACAACGAAAAGCTCGTGAACGAATGCTTGACCCACCTCTTCCACGTCAGAGAAATCAAGGTCAATTTCTTCAAAATTCAGTATAAGCTCTCCGAGCCTTCTGGCTTCCGAGCGGGAGACGGGAGTTCCGCCGGGGAAAAAGTGCGCTATCGGAATGCTGGTTTTTATAAAGCCCTCGTCTATGCTTGCGTACCTGTCAAAAACTTCTCGGGTGGTTTTCTTGCTGCTGTTATACAGCTCCATATAAACCAGCGTACCTTTTTTTGCTGCGTTTAGGCTTTGCGAGGTGCTGTCATAAAAATTGTTCCTCGAAAAAATTATTCCGTCAGATATTATAATGAAGGTATCCATAAGGTGAGAGGTGAAGAAAATTCCTTCTCCCGAATGCATGGATTTTGCGGTTGTGAATTTTCCCGCAAAAAGCATTGTTGCGCACTCCTCAAGAGAGAGCTCGGTTGATTTTTCTTTTCTTAAAAATTCCTGAATGTTTTTGAATATGCCTATTCCGTCATCGCTTATCGTAATGCGGGTTTTCAGCTTGTTTTCTTCTACCGATACGAATATATTTTCGCAAGATGAATGCTCGATTGCATTGTTCATCATTTCGGTAAAGGCGTATCTCCACGCGCCTTGAACGTTTTTAGGCATCTCGGTAACGAGCGGTGAAACGTCTTGGGTGAATATTCTGTCCTCTCCTAAACTGCCGTTGTTTTTATAGCTGAAGTCGTGTTGCTTGTAAACGAGACGGTAGCCTTCGTTGCTTTTGACTATATCTCCGTTTGCCTCAAGCTTTGAGAGATAGTTATATACGCTTGATTTTGAAATGCCGAAGTATTCTACGGTCTTTGAAGCGATACACTTATCTTTTGCATCTATAAGCTTAAGCATATATTCAATTACCTGTTCTCTGTTGCTCATATTTTCAAAGCTCCTTTAACTTCTTTTATTTTATTATATAACCTTTTCCAAAAAAGTCAATAAAAATTCCAAGTTTTTGCAAATAAAATTCAAATTTAAAGAAAAAAAGTGCAAGAATGCCTCACGCTATGAGGAGCGCGGTAGGGAAAACGGAGGTACTCGAGCCGGAGACTATTAAATAACAAAAAGGAAATCAAGCCTTTTCTGAACTTGATTTCCTTTTTTGTAACCCAAAATCTGTTATAAGCTCACCTCGGAATTATTACGGGTGTTATGCATTCCTTTGGAATGATTTAGTACTGCCTGCGGCGGATTTTATTCACGGCTGTGCCGAGACTATGGTTAGACGCAATTAAAGTATTTCATTTAACGTCTGTTCTGCCAAGAAGATAATCAAGAGACACGTTAAAATAGTCTGCCAACTTAATAAGCGTTTTATAGTCAGCCTCGCGCTCCAGATTTTCGTATCGCGAAATCGTGTTTTGATTCATATTGAGATCAAGAGCAAGCTTCAGCTGAGATATTTTGCGCTTTTTGCGCAATTCCTTTAGCCGAAATTTCATTCGTTCTCCTTTTTTCAACAAAAACTCTTGACTTGATTATACCATTTTGGTATAATATTAATATCCCAATTTGGTATAAGGAGGCGTTATGTCTCAATTTGCTTTAAAAAACCTTATCGAAGGCATTAAATGCATATTGATATATTTGGCTTTTGCCGTGTTACCCGTGCTTATTATGGTACTTATGGACGCTATTACGGAAACTGTCTGCACGGGCGTGCCGCTTTTTTATAATTATCAAAAGCTGGCAGAGAGCGAAGACCCCACACATATTATTGCTTTTATGTCAGAGCAGCTAAACGGATTGCCTTTTGGTGAAATTTTTGAGAAGCTGATGGAAGATTTGGGAATATTTACAGACGTTTTTACCTCGATTTCCGATTTGAAAAACGGAGCGGGTATAAAGCTTTTGGAAGGAAATATTCTGATATACGTTACGAAAATTTTCGTTGCCAACCTTCTGATTTATCTGTTTTTCAGAATAAATAACGTCATATCGTGTCTTTTCGTGGACGGAGTGGCAATGAAAATAGGTGAGGGAATAGCAGGAATAGTAATAGCAACCGCTTCCTTCTCGATTACCTCTAACGTAATTGATTTGCTTAGTCATTATGCAAAGGAATATATAACAGCAATTTATATAATACTCGCGGTTGCCTCTTTTCTTCTTCGCGCCAAAGGGCTTGGAGATGGAAAAATTCTTTCTCCGGGTGTTTTGAAATATCTTTTATTTGAATTTATTTTCGGAATCATTAACAGCTTTGCGGTTTGGCTCGTATGCATATCTTACGTGAAATTTTTCTTTTCGATTGAGCCGTTTGCTCTTATTTTAGCCTTTTTTATCTGCGCTGTTCTTTTGATACTTGAGAAGGAAATTCAATTGAGAATCTAAGCTTTTGAGTTGTTTTCGGTTCTTCCGAATATAACGCGGCGCGCGTTATTTAAAGATAATCTGCAAATGGGAGGAGTGCTTTTTAAATTTTACGTACGGTGCGCCGAATATTAAAATTTAGTGAAAGGAAAATATTCAGTTATGGAAAATATTACCGGTGTTACTCAGGAACAGCTTGCTGTAAAAACCTGGACTTATTCAGAAAAAAACAATAAGCACGTTACACATCACACAATTACGGTTACCAAGGACAGATTCACCCACGAGGCAGAGGTTAAAGAGACCTCGCAGGCTATGCGCCAGAGAACCGACCTCAGCCTTAAAAACGTTAATTCCGTAAGCACCTATTACGGTCTTTCAAGAAATATGAAGCTTTTCGGGCTTTTAGTTCTTGCTGCGGCAATTCTTGTAATATTGGCTTTTATACAGCTTATCGAAAAAGACGGCGGAGCTGCTGTACCTATCGTTATGATTTTGATTGCGGCTACTTTAGGTGTTTTGGCATATTTCGTTTATAAGAAGGTTAAGCCTTCGTTTATTCTTGAGCTTGAAACCTACGTTCCGAACAGTACGATGAAAAACAGCGTTTTTTCTTACGGAAACGCTACGGTTGATTTCTCTAAGAAAAAGCATTCTATTTTCTTCTACCTTTTGGTATTTCCCGCGCTCTTCTCGCTTTTGGCAAGCAACAAAAGCAACAAGTACGCTTTCGTTATGGAGCCTGAAGTCGGACACGACATTGTTGATACCATAGGTCCGTTCCTTCTCGAACGCTAATTTAAACTATCCTCCCCGAAAACAGCGGCTACCGCATTTTAGCGCAGCCAAATAAAAAACGAGCGGAGATGCTTTTGTAAAATCGGCATCTCCGCTTTTCGTTATGTTAAGGTTTTAAGAAATTAAGGGCAAAAAGCTGCATCTTAAGCTTTTATTCTATCTTCGTTTTCTCCCTTTTGACGTAGTCTGATGGGGATATTCCGGTCACTTTTTTAAACAGCCTTGAAAAATAGTGTATCGAGGAAAAACCCAGCGTTTCGGCTGTTTCTGTAAAGTTATATTTACTTTCTTTGAGCATTTCTTTAGCTTTTTCTATTTTCATTTCTATAAAGCAGTTTATCGCGCCGCCACCGCTTTTTTCGCGAAAAAGCATTTTGAGCTTCGAGACGCTCATATTTGTGCCCTCGGCAATTTCCGAAAGCGTAAGATGTTCTGATATGTGGGCGCAGAGAAATTTTTTGACTGCGTCAAACTCGGCATCGTAGCGGCTGCTTTTCGTGTCCGAGCCCCTTTCGCAGAAGTGCCTATGTAGGTCTATGAGAAAGAGCTCCAGCTCCTTTTTCATTTTGTGGAGAATGCTTTTGTCGGCATTTTCCCGAAGCACCATACCCCTTACGTCTGAGCCGGGCGCTCTGTAGCGGAAGAGACCGAGCCCGTCACTTACTATACTGCGGAAGGCTTTCTCCTGGCTCGGTGTCAGGTTGAGGTTTCGGTTATATAGCTCGTTTAGGGCAGGGGAGCTTGACGCAAAGCTTATTATGAGAGCTTCGCTGTCCGAGGGGCGCGCCGATTTATGAAATGAGCCGGGGGCAATGATAAGAAGCTGACCGCACAGCCGCTTGCTTTCCTTGCCGTCAATTATTCCGTAATGCGTTCCTCGGCTGATAAAGGATATCTCGGGAAAATCGTGCGCTTCTCCTATTCCTACGCCGCTTCTCGAAAAGTCAACCTTAAGTACCGTATATATCCCGTCTACCGACATGGCGTCCGGCAAAGCCGTGCTTTCGTATCTCATATTCCTCGCTCCTTTCCGAAAAAATAACCCGATAGTGCAAACAAAAAGCCCTATACCCTAAATACAGAAGGTGGGATTTTATGTTAGAATAAACTCGCGGGGCAGTCTTGTGACAAGTATAACACAGGGGCTTTGCCTTGTCAAGAATATATCCGAAAAGGAGATTGTTATGAAAAAAATCAGGCTTGGACTTATAGGCTGCGGAAAGATGATGGCATCTCACGTTGCGGGTGTCAAGTACGTTGATAACGTTGAGATAGTATCGGTATGCGATATTATCCGGGAGAGAGCAGAGGAGGTTAGAGATGCTTTAGGCAACAACCCTAAGGTATACACCGATTACAGAGAGATGGTAGACGATATAGACGCTATTATGATAGCTCTTCCTCACGACCTGCATTTTGAGTGCGGAATGTTCTTTGCGTTTCATAATAAGCACGTACTTATGGAAAAGCCTCTTTGCAATACCGAGGAAGAATGTCTTACGCTTATCGAGGAGTGCGAGAAGAGAAATCTCAAGCTTATGTGCGCATATCCCGTGCCCTTCTGGCGAGGAATAGTTAAGCTCAAGGAGCTTGTTGATTCGGGCGAGTACGGAGAGATTATGCAGATGTCGATATGGACCGAGCAGCTTACGGTAGTTGATATAATCAACAGGCCCTGGGGCGCAAGCGCAAGAATCGGCGGCGGTCAGCTTTTCAGCCACGGCTGTCATTACATAGACCTCTTGCTCAGATTCCTCGGTGAGCCTATCGAGGGAGCGCACATCGGAACGAGAAACGGAACTCCGTGGCTGCTTCGCGAAGGTACGAGCGCTCTCGTTATGAAATTTAAGAACGGAGCAATCGGCTACCACGGTGCAACCTGGGGCGCAAGAGGCTCGCGCCTTTCTTACGACTTCCAGATTATGACCGAAAAGGGACTTCTCGACTACGAGCACGCATCGGGCGAAATAAGACTTTATAACGGAAACGGTGAGCATAAGCCCGAGGGCGGCGCGGAAAGACAGCAGTATAGCGTTATCTGGAAGCGCGAGGAACAGCTCGGCAAGGCAACTCAATACGAGATAAGACACTTCGTAGATTGCATTCTTAACGATAAGAAGCCTATGACTGACGGAAGAAGCGCGCTTCAGAGCCTCAGAGTTATCTGGGCGCTTTATAACGCAGAGAAAAATCATATGCTTGCCGACCTTCGCGGATTAGGTCTTGAAAATGCTTGAAGCTTAGTGTAGAATAGGGATAGAAGCAGCGTAAAGCCGAAGAGCGTTTTCTGATTTCGGCTTTTGAAAGCTTTTGTTAGGAGGTTTCTATATGGACAGATATTTTCTTTCCCCCGCTCTTGACGGCAGGGATATGAGCTCGGCTATAGAAGAGAAGCTTAAGGAATACGGTGTTTGCCTTCTCGGTGCAGGCACTTACGCTGTAAGCGGTGTGACGATGCCCGATAATACTTCGATTATCGGTATGGGAAGGGCAACCCGCATTCTGCTTGACGAAAGCGTGGAAGCCGGTGCGGCTTTGAGGCTTGGCTCGTTTTGCACCGTCAGGTCGCTCAGCCTTTACGGCTCGAAAGAGGATATACCTTATCCGGATACTCTCGGTGAGAGGCACGGAATTCTCTTTATGGGAGATGCAACCGACTTCAACCGCGAGAAAAGGCAACCAAAAAATTCTATGATTGAGGACTGCTTTATAAGCTCGTTTTCGGGCGGCGGTATTTCGCTTATTGATACAGGGTACGCCATTGATTCCTCGGTCACAGCATCGAACTGTCAGATACTGCGATGCGGTGCGGGGCTGAATATTTTCAGATTCAGCGAATATCACTCGTTTACGAATATAAACTGTACGGATAACCTCTACGGCTGTATAAATAACGGTGGAAACAATCTCTTTTCCGCCTGCCACTTCAGCGCAAATAAGACCGGCTTTCTGATAGATAACCGAAACGGTCAGTCAAATAATAATTCTCACGGCTCTGTTGTCGGCTGCAGCTTTAACCACTCGGATAAAAACGGCGGAATAGGCATAGAGGTTCTCGGCGCGCGCCACGGCTTCGTCTTTTCGGCTTGTCAGCTCTTCTTCTCGAAAATCGTGGTTGAAAATTCCCACGGAATAGTCTTTTCAGACTTCAACTGCGGAAAGGCAGAGGAGATAACCGTAAAAGGCGGCGGACTTGTGTCTTTCAGAAATTTCGTCTTTTCCAAAGAACCGAAAATCACGGTTTCGGATAACGAAAAGGTCGAAATTGTAAACTTTAGTTTGAGATAAAAGGATTTTTATATAGAAACAAGGCTAAGAGCCCCGAAAGTTCTTAGCCTTGTTTTTTGCCTGTTTTAAAATTTTCATTTTTTCTCTGTCGTTTTTTGTAAAAAGTCTTTACATAAGCTCGATTTCTTGATAAAATATAAGTAGAAAATACATATAAGGAGATATAGATATGGGAAAATTCGTTATTAAAAAGACTGCATCGGGCAATTTTAATTTCAGCCTCTTTGCCTCAAATATGGAAAAGATTGCCGTTTCCTCTCAGGTTTACACTACAAAGTCTGCCTGCAAGAATGGAATTGCAAGCGTAGGCAAGCAGGCGGTGCGCTGTATTGAGGAGGGCAAGATTGAAGACCAAACCCTTAAAAAGACGGAAAAGCTCACCTGTCCCAAGTTTGAAATTTATCTTGATAAGGCAGGCCTTTACCGCTATCGCCTCATAGCCTCAAACGGTGAGAGCGTTGCAATGGCAGAGGACGGATACAAATCAAAGAGCGGCTGCCTTGGCGGAATCAAGAGCGTAGCTGCAAACGCTCCAACCTCCGAAATAGTTGACGAGAGCGCGAAATAAGTGCTTTAAGAAAAACGGTTAACTCTGTGCAAAATGCATTAGGGTCAGCCGTTTTTCTTTTGTAAGACTGTTTTTGTTTATGTAATTTCTTTTAGTTTTTCTCTTACGGTCAGGGAAAAAAATCCCGTTCGTAAAAAGCTTTTAATACATATTTTGCATTTTTTCGCGCAAAATAGAAAAAAACACTTGACAAACCAAATTTTCTGTGCTAGAATAATCAAGCGCAAAAGCGAGAACCGCTCATATGCGCTGAATTTATTTAGCGGAATTGTGTAAAGGTAGCACAGCAGACTCTGACTCTGTATGTCTGGGTTCGAATCCTAGTTCCGCTGCCAAAAAATTCGACAAGCTTCGGCTTGTCGAATTTTTTTATCCAAGCCGCAGGCTTGGCATATCATTGACGCACAAAGTGCGGCGTATATCATCAGCCCCTTTGGGGCTGTATCTCATCACGCGCCAGCGTGTATCTGTCTGCGGCTTGATGAT
>JAZNZE010000039.1:0-6485 GCA_045594785.1 Eubacteriales bacterium | reverse complement strand
TTGCTATCGCAAACGCGATATATTTTCGCTCACGCTCAAATGCGATATAACCTCCCGATTTGCTTTGCAAATGTGCGGTCGGTTGCGATATGATATAAATCCCTTCACGCCCGAGAGGGCATATCGCATCGAAGATATATCGCACGCGGCACGCGTATATCGCAAATCCCGCAAGGGATTTATATCGCTGCGTAGTGTCCTTAAGGGCACTACGCTAATACTTCTGCCGTTTTTTATTTGGTTCTGCCTAAATGCGACAGCACTTTTATTACATAATTTCGTCTTTTTTCTTAACCATATTTTTGCATTTATTGACGAAATCCCGCGCAAGCTTTTTACCCTTGTTCGTTATGCTGGCAACGCCCACCACAGCAAGAGCGCCAACCATAAGCACGGACGATAAAGATCCTCTTTTTTTCTCGCTTTTTCCAAACAGCATCTCAAAAAACACTCCTTTTCGGTTTTTTTATATCTTTTCCGATACTTTAAAAAATATTTATATTCCTTGACAAAAATTACAGCTTATTGTAAAATTAAACGTGTAGTTATTATTAATGAAGAAAATCAAAGAAATAAAACGGAGGAAATATGGTTTTTTGCAAAGTCTGCGGTTACGAAGGCGCTTACACCTCAAAGCTCTGCCCTGTTTGCAAGCAGGAACTTAAGCTTAGCGAAAGCGAAATTTCAGAGATAAGAAATAATATAGAGCTTGCAAAAAAGCACAAGGAAACCGAAACGGTTATCGAGGGCTATCATATCCTCGCAGACCTGGGAGACACCGAAGGAGAAAGAGAATGGGCAAGGCTTCTGGAAAAGGGTGACGGCGTTTCGCAGGATATAGACTTGGCTATGGATTTTTACCGCAGAGCAGCAGAAAAATTCGATTCGCTTTCGGCATATAAATACTCAGAGCTTCTCTCGCGTATAAACGATACAGTCAGCCGCTTCTGGCTTGAGTTTTCCGCGTTTCTCGGATACGAAAGAGCTTATCTCGATGCGGCAAAAAGCCATATAAGCCGCGGTGAAAGCGCATATGCAAACCACTATCTCTATCTGGCGGCTATTTACGATGACGTTGACGCCATAGTTATGCTCAGCGAAAGATATTATAAGGGAGAAGGCATTGAAAAATCTCCCGAAATTGCAAAATGGTATATGGAAAGGCTTAACTTTCCCCCTCTGCACGCATTGAGGCTCTCCTTAAAGCTCCGCTCCTTCAAGGCAAAGGAAGCTCCGAATATTTCTTTAAGGGACAGGCGCGAGCTTGCCATTAACCTGCTGGGCAAGGCAAATAAGCTTCAGCTTTCGCACCCCGTATTCTTCCTCACCTCTTATCTTTTCGAAGAGGGAGACGTTCGCGAGGGCGTTGCTCTCGGAGAAATGTATCTTACCGGCTTTGGCACTAAGCAGAACTCCCACCAGGGTATGCGCTGCCTCTCACGCGCCGCCGCTTCGGGAAATGCAAAAGCCTATATGAGCCTCGGAAAAATCTATCTTGAGGGAATACACACAGAAAGAAACACCAGACTTGCAATCGAATACCTTGAGAAAGCCGCATCGCTCGGACTTGGCGAGGCATACGAGCAGCTGGGAGACGTATACCACAACGCCGCCCTTGAATATTTCAGCATTCCCACGGCTCTGTCGTTTTATCAGAAGGGCGCTGCCCAAGGCTCTTACGGAGCAAGAAAAAAGGCGGATAAAATACTCTCCATACGCGAGCAGTTTTACAAAAAGGCACTGGAATGCGCAAACATCTCCCCCGAGGAATCCTTCAAAAACAGAATAGCAGGCGCGGCTATGGGTCACCCCGGCGCAAAAATCCTGCTTGCCGAGGCATACGCTCGAGGAATAGGAACAAAGCCTGACAGAGCCGAAGCCTTTGCGCTTTGGAAAAGCGCTGCTGACGATGATTTTGACCGTGCATATCTTCCGCTGGGACTTTGCTATGCCTACGGATTCGGCGTAGCCTTCGACTTTGACAAGGCGCTGAAGGCTCTGAGTATTGCAGATAGGCGAGGCGAAGGAAAAGCAAGAGGCGAGGTCAGAAGACTTCTTGAAAACAAAAAACGCGCTCTTGCAAAAAAATTCTATTCCACGGCAATGCGCCTTATATACCTCGGAAAATTCAATACGGCAAAGAACTATCTTGAAGCAGCGTCCGACCTCATGCTCTCCAAAGCAATATACACGCTCGGCTGCCTTTACGAATTCGGCAAGGGGACAAGCACCGATAAAGCCGAAGCCTACAGGCTTTACGACAAGGCAGACAAATCAGGATTTAGCGATAACCGTTCAAAATACAAATTGACCATACTTAAAATGCTTAAAAAGTAATCTTTTGTTTACATAAGGAGAGATTTTATGCAAGCGGAACGCGATTTAGTGCTTTCGGGCATTAAGCTCGGAGAACACTCCTTCAACCCCGAAAATATGATGGAAGAGATACGGGTGCGCGCTGTTGAGGCGGGCAAAAAATTCGTTTACTTCCGCCCGCAAGGCTCTCTTGCAAACATTCCCGAGGACTATATTTTAAAGTGGGTAAAGTACCTTACCGAAAACGAAATATATTTTTTCTTTGGCAATACCGTGCAAGCTCCCCCGCCTGACAGAAGGTGTCAGCTCACCAAAGAAACCGTGGCAAAGATTAAAGATATAGCAGGCAAATATTTTCTCGGTGATGCTATCAGAGAGCCCGGCACAACGTATACCGCCAAAGCTCCCGGATATTTTACAAGCAATACCGGCGCGTGCGTTGACCCAGGAAAGCAGAAAACAGACGCTGCGGATATGGCAGAGGCGCACGAATATTACGTTAACGTTTTGCGAGCCTTTGCAGATACCGACAGAGAGTTCGGAATGCCGAGCGTTCTTACGGTAGAGGCTACCGCAACTATAAAATATGCCTTTGAAGCAGGGATTGATATTCCCGTTCTGGAGGTTATGTGCGCAAATCCCGATGATATGCTCCCTTCGGTGCGCGGGGCTGTAAAAGCCTACGGCAAGGACTTTTTTGCTACGCTTATAGCTCACGAATGGTACGGAGGCTTCAAGCACTCGGATACCCTTAAAAGAAAGCGCCTTGAGCTTGCCGCAAAATTCATTTATATGGCAGGCACGAACGTTATAATGCTTGAAAGCGGTGACGAGGCTATCGCCTCTTACGACCAGAAGCACGGCGCGGATTCCGAAATCTGCGAGGACTACCGCAGAACCTTTAAAAGCATAGGAGAATTTATAAAAGAAGACTTCCGTCCTAAAGGCGGCCCTAAGACGAAATTCGCATTCATTTCAGGACTTCACGATGCCTGGGGCGGCTTTGGTCAAAGCTCTGTATGGAATCAGTTTGAGCGCGAGGAGTGGGGGCATTCCGACCCCGAATACTCCTGGAGAATACTCGGAGAGCTGGGAAAAAAGCGAAAATGGGCTGATAACCAGAACTTTGGCGATTATGACGAATCAACCT
This sequence comes from Eubacteriales bacterium, assembly GCA_045594785.1. Classification (GTDB taxonomy): domain Bacteria; phylum Bacillota; class Clostridia; order Oscillospirales; family CAG-272; genus UBA1740. The sequence continues at coordinate 3,019 of JAZNZE010000039.1, read as the reverse complement.
ATCCCGCATACGGTACGTACGATATTCTTCCTATTGAAGCGCCCATTGAGGTTATGGAAAAATACGACTATCTCGTATTCCTCGGATACAACGCAATGACCGATGCGAATATGGACAAGCTTACGGAATACGCAAGAAGAGGCGGAAGGCTTCTTCTTTCGGGCGCGCATCTCAACTTTAGCGCAAAAAGACATGGCGAATTTATTCCCCCCTCAAACGATAAGCTCGAAAAGCTATGCGGCGTCCGCTATCTCGCATCAAACACAAGAACTAATTACGGAGTAAAATTCAGCTCTGCCTCCATTGACGAAAAGCACTCCTATCCCGGAACGAAGTCCTTCGTTTGCGACCCTCTTTACAGCGCGGGATACGTTGAATATATGGACGTTGAGGTTACCTCGGGCAAGGTGCTTGCAAGAACATCGGACGCATTCTCGGGAATCGGAAACACCTCGCATACCGCAATCGTTGAAAACCGCGTAGGCAAAGGCTTCGTTACCTTTGTTGCGAGTGTGAATTATCCCGGCTGCCCTGCCCTCTACCCGCTTTACCTCGACCTAGTTCGCGAAATGGTAAGCTCCTGCGCAAGAAATTGTGATATAAGAGTTATAGCGCCCGACAAGCTGCGCTATACAGTCTATGAAGGCAATAAAATGTATCTGCTCAACACCGATTACGACCTTCCCATAAGCGCAAAGATTATCCATAACGGAAAAGAGCAGCTTGTAACGCTTGATTCACTTGAGCTAAAAGCAATAGAGCTTTTCTGAATTTAATTTTTCCCCAAAGCCGATAATGGAATTATTCAATTATCGGCTTTTTACTTTTCTTTGTAAGATATTCATCAATATATCTTTTATTATCGAACTATCAGTTCTGATTATGTATTTTTAGTTCGTTCTTAAATTCTCATGCACAGTTTATAATTATAGTATGAATTTCAAACTAGTAGCATGGGGGGGAAAGCAAGTGGATAAGCATACTATGGGTGATAGAATTAAAGATACGCGAAAAAAGCGCGGTTTTACGCAGGAAAATCTGGCAGAAAAGTTAGATATTTCTGTAGAATACGTCAGTCAGATTGAGCGCGGTATGAAAATGCCCAGCATGCAGATTTTCATTAAGCTTATAGAAATTCTTGACGTATCTGCAGACTATCTTTTAAGAGACACGGTTTCTACACGCAACTTATACGGTGATAAGCAAATCGGAAGCAGGCTTGAAAGATTAACTCCGAAGCAGAGAGTTGCGCTTGAAGCGTTAATAGACACGTATATCGAATATCTTTAATAAGGTTAAACGGGGTAGCTCAGCTAAAAATGAGCTACCCTGCTTTGCTTTAATGGGATTTTTCAAGTTATAACCGTTTTGCTCACTTTGATTTTTACATTTTTTACCATCCAGCACACTTCGACCTTTTTCGACAAAAGAAACGTGATATAATCAATTCACAGTTTGAAAATAAAACTGAAAGTTTGATAAAAAGAGGACAAAATATGATGAAAATCAAGTTTATTCGCAAAATTGACGAGCTGGGAAGAATCGTTATTCCCAAGGACGTAAGAGCAACTCTTAACCTCGGAAGCGAAAGCACTGTTGAAATAACGGTAGAAGACAATTCGGTTATATTAAGAAAAACGAAGCAAGAAAACAATGCATAACTCAAAAGAAAAAGCAAGAGTAAAAGGATACCTTCTATTCTTGCTTCTATTTTTCTTTTTGGTTATCAAAGCTGAATTTCTCTGTCTTCTATTTCGGGCTTGATTCCATCGTAGAAATCTTTTACCGTTTCGGGTGTGGGAACAACTCCGCAATCCCACTCGGTCTTAGCGCCCTTAATGGTTATCTTTAGGTTGTCGTCAATCGTTACGACTGCCGAAAGAGGCTCTTTAAACGACCAGGTATTCCAGCCCTGAGTTAAGTAATTAAACGGGCATTGCACCGTTGAAAGAGGATTTCCAAGATGGTCGTAGCTTGTGTGCGTAAAGGTGTCGGTATTCTCATAGTGAGGGCCGTCCATAAGCGACCAGCAGCCGTTAACCGCTGTGTTTACGTCAAAGTAGCATATTCCGTTTTCAACGCTGCAATGGTCGGTATGATAATGTCCGTTCATACAGAGAAGCACCGTGCCGGGAAACTTCGAAAATATATTCTGCACGTTTTCGGCATCGGGCGACCACTCAAAATTATTTTTGGTAAAGCCGGCGTGAGATACAACTATAACCTTTTTACCCTCGGAGTGCGCCTCGGCAATTCTATCGTAAAGCCAGTTAAGCTGAGCTGCTCCAAGGCTGTCCTTAACGTGATTTCCTTCGGGCGGATTTGTTCCTACGTTATGCATCCACTTGCCGATAAAGTATTTATTGTTATAGGAATAGTTTGTATCAAGTCCGATAAGGCGGTAATTCTTTATGTCGGTATACCAATATCCCGCAATATCGTCAGGCTCATCGTACTGAGGAATACCAAAGCTTACAGGTCTGTTGCAAAGGCTTCTCGTAACGTTCTTCATCGTATTTCTGGTTCTGTTCTCAAGCTCGTGATTTCCGTACACACCGTAAACGGCAAGTCCGTAAGGGTTTTCAAGATATGCGCGGAAAATTTCGGGAGAGCCTATAGAATCGTTTGAAAAATCTCCGCAATGCACCACGAAATCGACCTTCTCATCTGCCGCTCTTTTCATTATTTTTTCAAGGTCGGAAACCTGAGTTCTGTAAAGACCTTTTTGATAGTGCAGGTCTGCCAAGACAAGAAATTTAATCATTTTAACACCTGTTTGTAAATAATTATTTATATTTTAATATGTTTTAATTCACACGGAGCAAGACTTACTTCAGTCTTAACACCGTTTTTCTCAACAATCGCAAAGGCAGGCACATCAAAGTCGGTATTAAGCAGATAAACGTCACCCTCTCCGTAAACCGAAAATCTTACCTTATCGTTTGCAAACACCTTAACGTCAGCAGCTCTGTGGCTTGCCGAAAGAAGCTCGCGCACAATAGTTCTATAGAGGTCGTAC
>JAZNZE010000038.1:0-72706 GCA_045594785.1 Eubacteriales bacterium | reverse complement strand
AAGAAGAACCTATCACAGCTACGTTATAGATGAAAGCGTAGAAAATCAGGTTCATTACGATTGCTCTGTTTGCGGCAGCTATTACTATGAAAATGAGTATTGGGAAAATGATAGATGTATCAAGGACGAAATACTTGTTGGTAACACCTTAAATGACGGCAGCCGTAAGGAATATAAGAGAATTTATGAGTATTCTTACTATGAAAACGGAGATGAACACACTTCTCGCGAGTATTACTACTATAAGAATGCTGACGATACCGAGTTCGAGGAGCAATATCTGAACACCTATGAGGATTACGTAGGTCCCTTCGGTGAAGGCGGCAGAAAGGAGACCTCTGAATACTCTGACTCTAATGGCAATTCTCATAGCGAAGAGTACGCTTACGTTTATTATAAGGGTTATAGATACGATATTTACAGAGAACGCACCGAGGGTGATTATTGGGAGAGACGAGACTACACCTATAGCTTTGAGGACGGTTGCTTCTGCACCGAAACCTTCTCGAATAGCCATGGTGAGAACAGCCCTTATACTTATGACTGCTGCCACTGGAGCGAATATCAGCAGCTTACCTACCCCACCTGTACTCAGGCAGGACTTTACTGCAGACTTTGCGCAGTTTGCGGCAGTATGAGTGATGTATATATCGAATATCCTTGGGACCATAACTTTGTAAATATCGGTGGTACAGAACCCTGGTATTTCTGCACCAGATGCGGAATGGAAAATGCAAACGGCGCTAGCGGCTCCGTTATTATGGAAGACCTTACCGGTCTTCTTGGAAACGGTGAAAATTACGTAGCAGGCTACTATGATCCTACGGGAGTTGAATTTACCTATTACGTAGTTCTTGCTGATAAGGTTACAGGCGAAGAGCTGGCAATTCTTACAGGCGTTGAATTTACCGAGCTTGACTATCTCACCGCAGTTTCCTTCAGCAAGGCGCAGGTTGCAGAGCTTGCAGTTGCAGCAGGATATGAAGATTCTACCGCGTATGACGTCAGATTCGTATTCGTTCCTTACGGAAACGATGGAAGCTATGACTACGCTGTAACCTTTACCGAAGAGGCTGAGGCTGAGACCGTAACCGATACTGCTTACTTCATTGAAAGAGTAGAAGGCTTCGTTAATTTCTCCCATAGCGTCACTACCGAGCAGGAGGAAATCTGGAACGTAATGCTTCATATGAACGGATACGGCTACTTCAGCGTTTATGATGAAGAGGGCAACGAGGTTCTTTTCAATGACGGCTATGACTTTATTTCTGTAGGAGTCTTGTTTGATGCAGGTAAAACCTACACCGTTGAAGTTTACTGCGAGTCATATGATTACAGTGAGTACGTTCACGGTAACGTAGGCTACTGCGCGCTCGTGCTTTACCTTAATCCGTAAGCCTGGTAAATTAAACAAACTCAGATTAAACTGACTGAAGCTAACCGAAAAAAGCGAGGGCTCGGACATCGAGCCCCGCTTGAAACGGGAGAAAACCGAGGAAAAATCCTCGGTTTTCTTTTTGTTTTGTAAATATTTATCCCTTTTTTCAGCAAAGCTCTTGACAAGTATACTGCCGTGTGATACAATTCTATTGTAAAAATTAAGGATAGAGGCGCACTTTGATGAAGAGTAACGCACGTAAAAAAGCTCCAAGGCTGTGTGTGAAAGGTGTCGGTGCCGAAGTTGGCGTGTGGAAATCGCCTGCTGGCAGTTCGGAGAATATCCGCCCTGTTGTCGCAGAAATGCGGAGAGCTATCGGATAAAAGGTGCATTTAGCACTTATTATTTGTGTAAGATAGCTTTCGGGCTGTCTTTTTTTAATGCTAAAAAACATATAAATAAATGGAGAAAAAACAATGAAAAACACGGTATTTGCAGGTGCTGCAACAGCAATAGTTACCCCCCTTACCGAAAACGGTATCGACTACGAGCAGTTCGGCAGGCTTATTGAATGGCAGATAGAAGAGGGAATTGACGCTATCGTTGCAGTAGGAACAACGGGTGAGGGCTCAACCCTTACCGATGAGGAGCATAAGGACGCTATCCGTTTCTGTATTGATAAGGTTGCGGGCAGAGTTCCCGTAATTGCAGGAACAGGCTCGAACGATGCAGCCTATGCGATAGAGCTTACCAGATTCGCGGCAGAGGCAGGGGCTGACGCAGCTCTCCTCGTAACTCCTTATTACAACAAGGCAACTCAGGCAGGTCTCGTTAAATTCTTTACGGCTATTGCGGATTCTGCGGATATCCCCTGCATACTTTATAACGTACCCGGAAGAACTGGCTGTAACCTTCTTCCCGAAACCGTTGCAAAGCTTGCTGACCATCCTAATATCGTAGGTATCAAGGAAGCGAGCGGAAATATCTCTCAGATAGCAGAGCTCGCGCATCTCGTAGGTGATAAGATTGATATCTATTCGGGTAATGACGACCAGATTGTTCCCGTTCTTTCTCTTGGCGGCAAGGGCGTTATCTCGGTTCTTTCAAATATTATGCCTAAGGCAACGAGCGATATGTGTAAGATGTTTTTTGAGGGAGACGTTAAGGGTGCGTGCAAGCTCCAGCTTGACCTTCTTCCGCTCGTTAACGCTCTCTTTTGCGAGGTTAACCCCATTCCCGCAAAGGCGGCAGTAAGTGCTATGGGATTTTGTGAGAATTATCTCCGTCTCCCGCTTAGCCCTATGGAAAAGGCTCACGAGGAAAAGCTTCTCGCTCTTATGAAGGAGCAGAACCTTATCTAATTCTTATATAATTAAAGGAAAAGAAATATGAATATACTTATCAGCGGAATATGCGGTTTTATGGGCAGAGAGGTTGAAAAGCTTTGTGCCGAGGGCTATCGCGGTGCCAGAATGTCGGTAGGAGTTGATATCTCGGCTGACGGCTCGCGTGAGAACGTTTACGCTTCATTTGACGAAGTTCCTTATGATGCCCCCATTGACTGTATCGTTGACTTTTCGCATCACACAGCAGTAAAATCTATCCTCACTTTCGCACAGGAGCGTAAAATTCCAACGGTTGTTGCAACTACGGGGCACACCGAAGAGGAGCTTCTGGAGATAAAAAATGCGGCAAAATATATCCCTGTATTTTTCAGCGCAAATATGTCTCTCGGAGTGGCTCTTCTCGTTGAGCTTGCAAAGAGTGCGGCAGCAGCGCTTCCCGAGGCGGAAATAGAAATTATAGAAAAGCACCATGACCGTAAGCTTGATGCTCCGAGTGGAACGGCTCTTATGCTTGCAAACGCTTTATGCGAGGTTCGTCCCGAGGCGTATGCAAAGACGGGAAGAAGCGGTCAGGGCAAGCGAACCAAGGAAGAAATAGGAATACACGCTATCAGAATGGGTAACGTAGTAGGTGAGCACGAGGTTATTCTCGCTACTCAGAATCAGACTGTAACGATTAAGCACGAAGCGCACAGCAGAGCTCTTTTTGCTGAAGGCGCGCTTGCAGCAGCTCAGTATCTCGTTGCCGCGCCCGCAGGCATTCACGATATGAAGAGCATTGTCGGCGGTGAAAAAAAGAGCGAAGCCATCGCACGTTGAATTGAGAGGTAATGTAATGAAGGTTGCAATTTACGGCTACGGCAATCTCGGAAGAGGTGTCGAAGCGGCAATAAAATATAACACGGATATGACCCTTTTTGGAATTTTCACTCGCAGAGACCCTGGCTCTCTCACACCGAAGTGCCCGGAAACAAAGGTTTACTCCGCAAACGATTTATTAAAATATAAGAACGAAATTGACGTTCTGATAATCTGTGGCGGCAGCGCCACGGACCTGCCGGAAATGACACCCGCCCTTGCCAAAGCCTTTAACGTGGTTGATAGCTTTGACACTCACGCGAAAATACCCGAGCATTTTGCTGCCGTTGACGCGGCTGCTCGCGAGGCGGGCAAGGTTGCTCTTATCAGCGCAGGCTGGGACCCGGGTCTTTTCTCGATTGCAAGGCTCTACGCCTCTGTGTCTATTCCTGAGGGCAAGGATTATACCTTCTGGGGCAGGGGAATCAGTCAAGGTCATTCAGATGCCATAAGAAGAATTGATGGCGTTATCGATGCAAGGCAATATACCGTTCCCGTACCTGAGGCGCTCAGCGCGGTAAGAGGCGGCGGCACTCCTGAGCTTACTACGAGAGAAAAGCATAGAAGAGAGTGCTACGTTGTGGCAGAAGAGGGCGTAGATAAGGAAAGAATTGAAAAAGAAATCAAGTCTATGCCCAATTATTTTGCCGATTACGATACAAGCGTAACCTTTGTAACTCTCGAAGAGCTTAGAAAAAATCATGCAGGCATGCCTCACGGCGGCTCGGTTATAAGAAACGGTGTTACGGGGCTTTCCGGTGAAAATACTCATACCGTTGAGTTTTCATTAAAGCTTGATTCAAACCCGGAATTTACCGGCAGCGTGCTTGTAGCCTATGCCAGAGCAGTTGTAAGAATGTCGGCAAGGGGAGACTTGGGCTGTAAGACGGTGCTTGACGTTGCCCCGGCAGACCTTTCTATCTGCTCACGCGAAGAGCTTTACGCACACCTGCTTTAAGTTAATAAAAAGGAGCTTTCACCTTGATAGCTTTAAAAAATAAAAACGAATTTATATGTGAAAATCTTTCAAGAAATGCCGAAGGCGAGCTCTGTCTTGCAAACGTATCTCTTGCAGCTCTTGCAAAGGAATACGGCACTCCCCTTTATCTTTATGACGAGGAGAGAATAAGAGAGCGCTGCCGTACGTACGTAAATGCGGTGGCAGAGGCGTTTTCCGGCAAGGGAAAGGTTCTCTACGCTTCAAAGGCGGCGTCTTTTAAGCGTCTCTATGAAATAATGAACGAAGAGGGAATGGGAATAGACGTTGTTTCCTCAGGTGAGATATATACTGCTCTTAAGGCAGGCTATCCCCTCGGGCGCGCCTATTTTCATTCAAATAATAAAACCGATGAGGATATCCGATACGCTATTGAATCGGGGGTAGGGTATTTTGTAGTTGATAATTCCGAAGAGCTTTATGCAATAGACGCTATTGCAAGAGAGGCTCAGGTGAAGCAGAAGATACTTCTTCGTATCACCCCCGGCATAGACCCTCATACTTATGCTGCGGTAGCAACGGGTAAGGTGGATTCTAAATTCGGCTCGGCTATTGAAACCGGTCAGGCAAATGAGATAGCTCTTCTTGCACTCTCACTTAAAAACATTGACCTGAGAGGCTTCCATTGCCACGTAGGCTCGCAGGTTTTTGATTCCGATGTTTATATGCGTGCAGCCGAAGTAATGCTCGAATTTATAACTGAAGTTTACAAAAAGAGCGGTTTTCTTGCCTCTGAGCTTGATATCGGCGGTGGATACGGTGTAAGATACATAGCAGAGCAGCCCGAAATTGATATCAGAGCAAATATTTTTGAGGTTGCAGAGTATATGAAGAAAAAGGCGGAAGAGCTTGGAATAGAGCTGCCTTCAATCGCCTTTGAACCGGGCAGAAGCATAGTTGCAGACGCAGGCGCAACCGTTTATACCGTAGGAACTGTAAAGAGAATACCCGGATATAAGTCCTACGTTTCGGTTGACGGAGGTATGGCTGATAATCCTAGATTTGCTCTTTACGGCTCGCCCTACACCCTTCTTACCGTGCGTGATAGCTCAGAGGAGGAAGCAGAGAGCTATTCTGTTGTCGGCAGATGCTGCGAGAGCGGAGATATTCTGCAGGAAAACGTTTCCCTCACTAAAAATATTAAAAGAGGAGACCTTATTGCCTGTCTTACAACGGGAGCTTATCATTATTCGATGTCTTCAAATTATAATAGACTTACAAGACCGCCCGTTGTTATGTTGAAAGACGGCAAAAGTTACGTTGCTGTAAAAAAAGAAACCTTCGAGCATCTTACTGCTCTTGACGTTTAAAAAGAAAGGAAATCGAAATGCTTCCTGCACCGACAAATTATACCGTATGGCCCTCTGTCGTTATGGCAAATTCCGTAACCGCTATGACGGTAACTGCTGCGGAAAGGGCGTATATAATTCCTGAAGGAAAGAAATTCTCGCTTAAAATCATATCGGTTAACTCGGACGAGAACTATTATTCACCAAATAATTATAAAATGCTTGAAGCTATCGGAAAAGACGGTGTTCTTACCTTCGATTTTGAATTTTCCGGAGAGGGAGAGCATCTTATAGAGCTTATATACGATGAAAAGGTAGTTTCTTCTTTTACCGTCTACTCTCTCTTTGAGGACCTTTACAGGCTTCGTCCTCTTAAGGGCGACCTTCATTCGCATAGCTGCCGTTCTGACGGAACGAGAGACCCTGCTGCTCAGGCGGGTCACTATCGCGAGGAAGGCTATGATTTTGTTGCCCTTACCGACCATAACAGATATTTTCCCGGCGGTGAGATAGACGAGGTATACGAGGGTGTAAATACGGGTCTTATACGCATTACAGGTGAAGAAGTTCATAGCCCCGGAAGTGTCGTTCACATAGTTCACGTTGGCGGCAGAGAAAGCGTTGCGGACCGCTACGTTCACGATAGGGAAAATTATGAGGCAGAGATAGCTGAATATATGGAAAAAGTCCCCGAGAATATTCCTGAGGATTATAAGAGTCGCTATGCCAAGGCTATGTGGGCTATAGATAGTATTCATTCCGTAGGCGGACTTGCTATATTTCCACACCCCTTCTGGAGACCGGGAAGAGCGAAGACTTATAACCTTCCCGTCAGCCTTGCAAGACTTCTTATTGAAAGCGGACTATTTGATGCATACGAGATAACGGGAGCGATGACTCAACCGGATATCAACTGTTCTGTTGCGTTTTGGTCAGAGGAGAAGGCAAAGGGGTATGCTATTCCTGTTGTAGGCTCAAGTGACGCTCACTCGCTTGAACGCTCAAAGCATTTCCCCTATAATCAAACGGTTTGTTTTGCAGAGGAAAAGACTGCAGACTCCATAATATCCGCGGTAAAGCGCGGAATGTGCGTTGCCGTTGAATCAAACGGATATGAGTACGACATTCAGTATAGATGCTACGGAGATTTCAGGCTTGTTTCCTACGCGCAGTTCCTTCTTTCCCACTATTTTCCGCGCTTGAAACGGGCCGCGTCAGGAATAGGTGTTGCAATGAGAGCCTACGCGATGGGTGAAGCTGATGCTTCTCTTGTCAGCGGATATGCCGCTCTTGCCGATAATTTTACAGAAAGATTCTTTGGAAGAATAGCTCCGGTTCTGCCTACGCGGGAGATGATGGAGTTTGAAGAAAGATGGCGCGAAGTTCAGCTTAACGGTCCGCGTACCAGAGGTAGCTCAGTAGATGCTACTCCCGCAAAGTCTTTAATATAATCAAGAAGGTAAAGTAAATATAAGAAACATAAAAATCGCCGCAGAAGCTTTTTCTGCGGCGATTTTGCACAACCACAATTCCAGTATATCATAACCGAATTGATTTGTAAAGAACTTTTTGAGCTTTTTGCACAATTTCTATGATTTGCACAAAAAATAATTGTAAATTAGTTACAATATGTATATTGCAATTGGTGAAAAAATATGTTATACTATAGACACAGAGGGAGAGAAAAAACAAATCCCCGGAAAGACGTAAGGGATTTACAAACAGTCAAAAACCAGTCCTGAAAAGGTAGGTACACTCCAATGAGAAAGTAGTCTTGTGAGTCGAAGGCGGTTCGGCTCAAACTCAAAATCCCGTAAAGGAAGGTACAGTCCAATGAAAAAGTAGGACGGAACCGAACGAAATGAGGTTCGGTTCAAAAAGAGATTACACGCTGCGGACAATTTGATGTTATCAAATCTAAAAGGAACGGTACAGTCCAATGAGAAAGTAAATCTCTTCGGCTGAAAGGATTCAGCCACAGAAATTCTGCGAAGGTAGGTATACTCCAATGGCAAAGTGAGCTTGACCTTTAAATAACGGCTTAAAGAAAAAACTTAAAACTGAATATTAAAACAAAAAAACACGGCGGTGCTACGCATTACATATATAATCAACGAAATCATAAATTTTAAGTCGTGATGGATAAGGTCAAAATCTGAGAATCACCGTTTGAAAAACGTTATGCAACTTATATAGGTCGCTCGCTTCAGAGTAAAAGAAAAGATATGAATGTGTGCAAAGGCGGAAGAGTAAAGCGGTAGACAAGGAAAGGCGAGGATAATCAAAAGATGTTAGATACTAAGACTGAACAGAATAACCCCTGATTGCAATGTAGGTGAAAGGTACAGAGCAATCAGGGGTTATTTCTTTTGAGGTGTATAAATTTCGAAATACGTCAGAATTCCATCGACTTGTCGCCCTCGACATAGTTATTCTATGCCATCGGGCTTCTCGCTCGGAATTCTTTGTCTTTCAAAATTTCTCCTACCTCAAAAGCTGTTTTTTAAGCCATTTAAATTCAGAATTGTTAATTTAGCATTTAAACCAAGCTTTCGTATTTATCAAAGAGAAATGCAATGTTTTCCTTGGAGTGCGAATCGCTGGAAATTATCACTTTTCCGCCTTTTTCTTTTATATATGCAAGAATATCGGGGGCGGGGTAGGGCGTTGTCCTGTATCCGCGTGATATTGCACCGGTGTTAATCTCAAAAGGTTTTTCGTACGTGACGAGCTTATCAACGCAGGTCTTATATGCCTTTACGTATCTGGGGTCGCTCGTGTCGAACAGCCTATTACCTTCGTTGAATTTTGTAATGAGGTCTATGTGAGCTATAACGTCACATTTCGTTTTTCTGGGTACGTCAGCGAGAAGTCTGTAGTATTCCTCGCATACGGCAAGATAGTCACCCCCAAATTCCTTTTCTACCATTTCTATAAATCCGGGGATAGAGATATCAAGCGAATAGTATTTATCACCGATTTTGAAGTAGTGCAGCGAGCCGAGCTTATAATCGTAGCCTTCTATCTGGCTTGTTGTGTAGTAGTCCACCTCAAGTCCGCACAGAATTTTTATTTTCTCCTTGTATTTCTCTTTCAGGCGGTTTACTTCTTTTATAAATTCCTCTTGCTTTGCTTCCGGTATGCAGGCAGAGAGGTCAAATTCTACGTAAGAATGAGTAAGAATTCCCAGCGTGTCCAGCCCTTTTTCTATAGCCGATATAACCATATCCTCGGGCGTATCCTTGCCGTCACAAAAACAGGTGTGGGTGTGAATGTCAATATATCCCATCAGGTCATTTTCTCCTGCTTTACCTTTTTGTCAATAACGTGTCTTGACGCAAGCTCACCGTGAATGTCACCGATAGAAATACCCATTTCTATCATAAGAACAAGCAGATGATAGGTAAGGTCTGCTATCTCGTAAATTGTTTCCTTTTTGTCGCCTGCTTTTGCAGCAATTATAACCTCGGTTGATTCCTCTCCGACCTTTTTAAGAATTTTATCAAGTCCTTTTTCAAAAAGATAGGTGGTGTAAGAACCCTCTACCTTTTCTTTTTTTCTGCCTTCGATAAGCTTTACAAGTCCCTCAAGTGAAAATTCGGAGAGTGTATCGCTTTCGTATACTCTGTTGAAAAAGCAAGTCTCTTCACCGGTATGGCATGCGGGACCGTCAGGCTCAACTACTACCACAAGAGCATCGTTATCGCAGTCGGCAGTGATAGAAACAACGTGCTGATAGTTTCCGCTAGTCTCGCCTTTGAGCCACAGCTCCTGCCTTGAACGGCTGAAAAAACAGGTCAGTCCTTTTTCCATAGTTATCTTAAGACTCTCTTCGTTCATATACGCAAGAGTAAGAACCTTTTTTGTAACTGAGTCGACCACTATTGCGGGAATAAGTCCTTTTTCGTCAAATTTTAACGTGTTTATGTCAATCATTATTTACAAATCTCCTTGTATTCTCGTTGGTATGCCGTTATCACGGAGTAGTTTTTTTAGGTCAGAAATCTTAACCTCTCCAAAATGGAATATTGAAGCTGCAAGTCCTGCATCAACCTTAGGAAGAGCATTAAAGAGTTTAACGAAGTCATCTGCTGAGCCTGCTCCGCCTGATGCAATAATGGGCACGGAAACAATATCAGAAACGGCTCTGAGCATTTCGAGGTCAAAGCCCTTTTTCACTCCGTCCGTATCGATGGAGTTAAGCACAATTTCACCGGCTCCGTTATCGACACCGTACTTTATCCATTCAAGCGCGTCCATTCCTGTGTTTTCTCTGCCACCCTTGGCAAAGACACGAAAAACACCGTCAACTCTTTTAACGTCAGCTGAAAGGACTACGCATTGGTCTCCGTATCTTTTTGCCGCCTCGTAAATGAGCTTTGGATTTTTAATTGCCCCGGAGTTTACACTGACTTTGTCAGCGCCGCATTTAAGAACTCTGTCAAAGTCGTCAAGGCTGTTTATTCCACCGCCCACCGTGAGAGGAATAAAAATCGTTCTCGCAACCTCGGTAAGTATGTCGGTAAATAGAGCTCTGCCTTCTGCCGATGCGGTTATATCGTAGAAAACAAGCTCGTCAGCACCGCATTCGCTGTAGTATTTTCCAAGCTCAATAGGAGAGGAGACGTCTGAGAGTCCCTCAAAGTTCACTCCCTTAACAACTCTGCCGTTTTTTACGTCAAGGCAGGGAATAATTCTTTTTGTTATCATTTTGCCACCTCGATAGCCTCGGAGAGATTTATTGCGCCCGTGTAATATGCTTTTCCGATTATCGCACCGTAGAGATTCATTTTACGAAGTCTCTTAACGTCATCGATAGTCGAAACACCGCCCGAAGCAATTATCTGTATGCCCAGCTCCTCTGAAAGTCTTTTGTAGAGCTCGTGATTTGCTCCTTGCATAGCTCCGTCCTTTGAAATATCGGTTGAAATTATGGTTTTTACCCCTAGCGCTTCAAGCTCTTTGCAGAACTCTTGAGCGGGCTTTTCGGATTTTTCGGTCCAGCCCTTTATAGCCACAAATCCATCACGGATATCTACGCCAACGGCAATCTTTTCTCCGTATTTACTAAGTGCTTTCTTGAGAAAGTCTCTGTCGGTAAGCGCTGCCGTACCGAGAATAACGCGGTTGACACCGGCACTGATATATTTTTCTATAACCTCAAGGCTTCTGATGCCTCCGCCTACCTCCATGAACATATCGGTAGCAGAAACGAGATTTTTCACAGTTTCAAGGTTTGGGGTTTCTCCCGTCTTAGCACCTTCAAGGTCAACAACGTGCATAAACTCAGCTCCCGAATTCTTAAAATCAAGAGCGATTTCTGTCGGGTTTTCGCTATAGACGGTCATTTGGTTATAATCGCCCTTGAAAAGTCTGACGGCTTTGCCTTCGTATAAGTCAATTGCGGGAAAAATATTCATAATGTACCTCCTATTTCAGAAAAGGCTTTCAGAATATTAAGTCCCACCTTACCGCTTTTCTCCGGGTGAAACTGACAGCCGTATATATTCCCCGATTGAACCGAGGCGCATAGTTCTTCTCCGTATTCGGCGGTAGCCAAAACACTTTCCTCGCAGTTGCGTGCGGAGTATGAGTGAACGAAGTAAACGCAATCACCGTTCTTAATATATTTAAAGAGCGGAGACTGTTTTTTGAAAATCAATGGATTCCAACCGATGTGCGGAATCTTTAATCCTTCGGGTATGACCTCTGAAATAGGTCTTATTTCGCCCCTTATAAGTCCGAGCCCCTTATGTTCACCGTATTCAAGACTGCGCTCGAAAAGCATCTGCATACCGAGGCATATACCCAGAATAGGCTTGCCTCGCTTTGCTTCTTCTATGACGAGCTCGCCAAGTCCTGAGGAAAAAAGCTTTTTTGCAGCGTCCTCAAATGCTCCAACGCCCGGGAGAATAATTTTTTCGGCATTCTTTATCACCATAGGGTCAGAGGTGACAACCGCATCTGCACCGATAGCTGCAAACGAGCTCCTGAGCGAAAAGAGGTTGCCAACGCCGTAATCAACGATTGCTATCATTAAAGAGTTCCTTTCGTGGAAGGAATGTCCGATGCGAAATCAGGATCTATCTTTACCGCGCCTCTGAGAGTTCTCGCCATAGACTTGAAAACACCTTCTATTATGTGGTGCGCGTTAGCACCTGCAAGCTGTCTTATGTGCAGGGTAGCTCCCGCATTTATCGCAAATGCCTGCCAGAATTCAGAGCAAAGCTCGGTATCAAAATCCCCGACCTTCTGTGCCTTTATGTCAAGCTCACAAGCAAAATATCCTCTGCCGGAAAAATCAAGAGCGGTCAGAATGAGGGCTTCGTCCATAGGGAGAGTAGTATCCGCGTATCTTACAATACCCGCCTTGTCACCAAGAGCCTCGCGAAAGGCTGTGCCAAGGCAGATTCCAATATCCTCTGCGGTGTGGTGAAAATCCACTTCCGTGTCACCCTTGCAGAAAACGTTGAGGTCAAATTTACCGTGCTTTGCGAGAAGCGTGAGCATATGGTCAAGAAAAGCGCTTCCGGTATTCACTTCTGAGTTTCCTCTTCCGTCAAGCAAAATCTTCATTTTTATATCGGTTTCGTTGGTTTTTCTGGTTATCTCAGCATTTCTCATGTTTCTTCTACAATCTCCTTGATTTTGTTAACTAAAGTTTGCATTTCTTCTATACTTCCAATGGTTATGCGGTTAAAATCGCAGATTCGTTCGGTATCAAAGTGACGAACGAGAACGCCTTTTTCTTTGAGAGAAAGGTATAGCTTTTTGCCGTCTATTCTGTTCGACCTCGCAAAAATGAAGTTTGCTTTTGACGGCAAAAATTCAAATCCGAGAGCGTCAAGCTCCTTTTCAGTCCAGCACCTGTTTTCAATGATTTTTTTGCAGTTTTCTTTAAAATATTCCGTGTCGGAAAGAGCTCCGATACCTGCCGCCATAGTCATTCGGTTGACGTTGTAGGGGTTGGTCGAGTATCTTATTCTGGTTAAGTCATTTATAATTTCAGGGCAGGCTATACCGTAACCAAGCCTTCCGCCTGCCATAGAGCGTGATTTTGAAAATGTTCCGGTAACGAGCAGATTGTCGTATTTTTTAGTAAGCCCAACCGCGCTCTCGCCTCCGAAATCAATATAAGCTTCGTCTATAACGACCATTCTTTTTGGGTTTGATTTCACAAGTCTTTCAATATCAGAAAGAGGTAGAAGAATACCTGTTGGAGCATTTGGGTTAGCTATAAAGACCGTTCCTTCCGCGTTTATATAATCGTCAATATCGATAGTGAAGTCATTCTTTAAAGGAATTATCTTCGTGGGAAGTCTGTTAATTTCTGCAAAAACCTTGTAAAATCCATAGGTTATATCTGCAAAAACCGCAGGTGTGCTTTCATCACAGTATGCCATAAAGGCGAAGTTAAGCACTTCGTCAGAGCCGTTTGTCATTATCACCGAATCCTTGTCGACACCGAAGGATTCAGCCATTTTAATCGTGAGGTCGCGGCACTCCGGGTCCGAATAAAGCATAAGGCGTTCAGCCTCTGCACGAGCAAGCTCTATTGCCTTTTTTGATGGCGGAAATGGTGATTCGTTGGTATTGAGCTTTACAAATTTTCTTTCCTTAGGCTGCTCGCCCGGGGTGTACGGAGCAAGGCTTTTGAATTTATCGGTTAAAAACTTACTCATCGTCTTCCTCAAATCTTACAACAGCGCTCTTTGCGTGCGCGGTAAGTCCTTCCTTTTTTGCAAAATATTCAACCTTTTTTGCAACCGCTTCAAGCGAACTCTTATCGTAATAAATAAACTGAGTTTTCTTTACAAAATCGTCAACCGAGAGCGGACTTGAAAATTTTGCCGTACCGCTTGTGGGTAGGGTGTGGTTCGTGCCTGCAAAATAATCTCCCAGAGCCTCGGGACAGTATCTGCCAAGAAATACCGAGCCTGCGTGCCTTACCTTTTCAAGATAAGAAAACGGGTCGTCAACGCATATTTCGAGGTGCTCCGGTGCAATTCCGTTTGCAACCTCTATAGCATCGTCAATGGATTCGGTGATTATAATCTTACCGTAGTTGTCGATTGATGCTCTTGCTATCTCGCGTCTTTCGAGGAGCGGAATCTGCCGCTCAAGCTCATCTGATACCGCGCTTGCGAAGTCCTCCGAATCGGTAACGAGAACAGCACTTGCCATTCTGTCATGCTCCGCTTGGGAGAGTAGGTCAGCTGCAATATCCTTAGCTCTGTTCTTTCCGTCAGCGACTATCATAATTTCACTCGGACCGGCAATCATATCTATCGAAACCTCACCGTAGACCTGTCTTTTTGCTTCTGCAACGTACGCATTTCCCGGGCCTACTATTTTGTCGGTTTTCGGTATTGTTTCTGTTCCGTAAGCGAGTGCGGCAACTGCCTGAGCACCGCCGACCTTGTATATTTCGTCAACTCCGGCAACTGCTGCTGCTGCCAGAATAACAGGGTTTACTTTTCCTCTTTTGTCGGGAGGCGTTACCATAACGACCCGTCTGCAGCCTGCAATCTTTGCGGGAATTGCATCCATAAGTACGGTCGAGGGGTAGGCTGCAGTTCCTCCGGGAACGTAAAGACCCGCACTGTCAACGGCAATAACCTTCTGACCTATGATTATTCCGTCATTTTTTTTGAGAGTAAAGCCGTCATTTTTTTGCTTTTTATGAAATTCTCTGATATTTTCCGCAGCTTCCTTCAGTATATCGATAAATTCCGGCTCTACAAGCGTGAGCGCTTCTTTGATTTCATCTTCCGAAACTCTGAGAGAGGTAAGACTAGCCTTATCGAATTTTTCTGCGTAGTAATAGAGAGCAGAGTCTCCCTCACTCTTTACCTTTTCTATAATTTCCCTTACGGTTTCGGATACGTCAATTTTTTCCGAAACAGCGGAGAAAATTTCCTCTCTATCGCTAAGTTTGTCCTTTATAATCTTTATCATAGTATTTCCTTAGTCTTTTATCTGTGATTTTAGTCCTTCCTTTATGTTCTCGATTGTATCAGCCGAGAACATAAAGCTTGATTTGTTTGCTATAAGCCTTGCGCTTATGGGCTCAAATTTTTCAACTACCGTAAGGTTGTTTTCCTTTAGCGTTGCGCCCGTTTCCACGATATCCACTATAACGTCAGAGAGGTCGAGAATGGGGGCGAGCTCTATCGAGCCGTTGAGATGTATAATGTCTATATCTCTGCCAAGAGATGCGTAATAGCTTTTTGCTATTCTTGTAAACTTGGTTGCAACGCGGAGAGTTTTGTTCCTGTCGTCAATAAAATCCGACTTTGCCGCAACTGCCATATGGCATTTTCCTATTTTGAGGTCTAGAAGCTCGTAAACGTCCGGGCGGTATTCGAGAAGAATATCCTTTCCCGCAACGCCAATATCCGCAGCGCCTCTTTCAACGTATATTGCAACGTCAGATGGCTTGACCCAGAAATATCTGAGTCCAAGCTCCTCGTTTTCAAATATCAGGCGTCTGCCTCCGTCTTTTATGGAAGGGCATTCAAAGCCTGCCGCCTCGAACATACCGTAAACCTTTTCGCCAAGCCTTCCCTTAGGAAGCGCAATATTAAGAAATTTTTTCATCTTACACCTCCGTGGCTCTGCCGGGAAGCCTGTCCAGCCCGTCAAGGTATACAGCAAAGCCGACAGCCTTTGAGCGTCTTCCCATTTTTTTCATAAGGTTATCGTACTGACCGCCTGAAATAACGCCCTGAGGAATGCCGTCTATAAAGCCCTTTATGGCAATGCCGTTGTAATATTTCATATTGCCTACAAGCGAAAAATCAATTGAAATTTTTGACACGCCCCTGGAGGTAAGCGCGTTTGTTATGCGTGTAAGTGAATCTATAGCAACGCCGGTTTTCTCATTTACTCTGAATTTTTCAAGGGCGGGAATCACCGTGTCGGGCGGACCGTAAAGTGCCGCAAGGGAAGAGAGAAGCTCTGCGTTATCTCCCGAAATTTCTTCGGCATCAAGCACTTCGCGTATTCCCGAAGCATTTTTCTGTCCCAGCGCTGTCAGTATTTTTTTCTTTCCGTCAGCGCTTACTGATGCATATTCCATAAGTCCTTCGGCAATATCAAGCTGGGATATAGCAAGAATATTATCCTCGGAAATTGAATCAAGGCTCTTTGACGCAAGGAAAAGCACCTCGGCAATCTCGTCATCTCCAACCCTTCCGATACATTCCAGACCAACCTGCATAAGCTCACCGAAGCTGTGCGTGCTTCCTGAAATACGGTATACGTTCTCGTTATACTGAGTTTTAATAAGTCCGTCAGGGTTATCCTTGTTGTTTTTGATTATGGAAAGCGTAACGTCAGGCTTCAGTGCGAGAAGCCTGCCGTCAGTATCGGTAAAGGTTATAACGTTATCCGAAACCAGAAAGTCTTTGTTTTTTACGTAAAGCTCGTATTCCTCAAATTTGCTCATTTTATACTGTGAGTAGCCGTACTCCGAATAGAGTGCACGAAGTGTAAAAACGGCAATCTCCTCACGCGTGAGAACGCTTTTTATGTTATCCATTTTCATTATCCTTTTCGTCTATAACTATTCCATAGCCGCCCTTGCCGTAAAGAAGGCACTTATTTACGCGGCTTATCGTAGCGGTGCTTGCTCCGCATTTTGCGCTTATTTCGGAATATCCCGCGCCGCTTTTTAACATCTTTGCAACCTCAAGTCTCTGTGATATTGCTTCCAGCTCTTTTATGGTGCATATATCTTCAAAAAACAGTCTTGCTTCCTCTATAGTGGAAAGCTTAAGAATAGCTTCAAAAAGCTTGTCGTGTTCTTCAATAGAAAAAGTATTGCTCATAATTTTCCTCTTAAATATATATTTATTTGAATACGCCAAAAATGAATACGATATAGATTTTAGCACACTAAAGCGTTAAAGTCAATAGTTTTTTTAACATTTTTTAAGATAATTTTGGTATTTATTGAATTTTAACAAACAGAACTAAGGCGTGACTGTTTATGCTCGGCGAAAATTTGAAAAAAAGACAAATTCTAAGCTTTCCGATTGGCTTTAAGAGGCTTAAAATCTACGCAACAAAAAAGAAAGAGCAAACACGCAAGAAAAAATCCCGTATGTCTGCTCTTGTTTTTGAGATATATCGCTATTGCTATGCTATCGGATAAAACCGCATGCCATAGTAATTTATTCTCCGTTACCGAGGCGGGATAACGCCTGGCAGCGTTTAAATTTCATTAGCGTCCGAGCTCTTTAAGAACGAATTCAAGCGATGCTGCTGCATCTGCAAGGGTTGCTCTTTCAATCTTTGCCTTTTGCTTTGCCTGCTCGGTGAAGTAGAGAAGCTCGTTGTAGTAGCCGCCGAGGTCAGAAATATTTCCGCCCTTGAAGCCCTCGCCTGCGATTTCCTTCTTCTCGATAACGATTTGTTCTGCACCGTCATCTGTGTAGAGCATAAATTTACCGCCTGCGTTTTCAACTACAGCCTTCTCGAATACTACGCGGAAGGTAGCCTCGAAGGGATGCGACTGGGGAAGATCCCAAGTGCCCTCAACGCTTACTGCCTTATCGGAATACATCATAACGGTGCTTACGTAGGAATCCTTTTCACCGCCCGAAGCTCTTACGGTGAAGAAATTCTTCGGCTTACCGAAAAGAGAGAGAACGAAGTCAACGTCGTGAATGTGAAGGTCCTGACCGGCGCCGCCCGAAAGTGACGTATCAAGAAGCCAGCCGTTCCAGCCCCAAGTGGGACGGGGACTGAGTCTGCGGAAGTTTGCGTTTACAACTCTGCCGTATTTTCCGCTGTCGTATATCTTTTTAAGCTCAACGTATTCGTCCCAGAACCTGATAACCTGACCGACCTGAACCTCAGCGCCGGTTTCTGCCTGCTTTTTAAGAAGAGCCTTAGCCTCCTTCTTCGTAAGGGTAACGGGCTTCTCAACGAAAACGTACTTAACCTTATCCATAGCGAGAAGGGCATATTCTGCGTGAAGGTAGGTGGGAAGGCAGATGTCTATAACGTCAACCTCAGCATTTTCGATAAGCTCTTTTCCGTCTCCGTAAAGCTTTGCGTTAGTACCTGCGCTCAGCTCCTCCGCCTTTTCGCGTCTGAGGTCTGCAAGCGCAACGATTTCAACACCCTCAAGATTTTTATAGCAATTTGCGTGCATAGTGCCCATAAAGCCGCATCCGATAAGTCCAACTCTAAGCATTATTATTTCCTCCCAAGAATTTTATCCATAGAATACGAGGTATTGTATATAATAGCCTCGGTGTAGTATTTGTAGTTAGGTATCATTTCTGCGCTTACCCAGCCGTCATATCCAACAGATTTAAGCGCTTCCATTACCGCAGGGTAGTTTATATCGCCTGCAAGAAGGTCAACGAAGCCGTGGAGACCTCCTGCAGCCTTGCGGTAGTCCTTGAAGTGAACCTTCTTTATCTTATCTGCAAGAATTCTTATCCAGTGCTCAGGATATCCGTTGAAAAGAACGTTTCCAACGTCAAAATAGCTTCCGACAAAGTCACTTCCGATAGTATCAATAAAGTGACGCATCTCCATAGGCGAGGTAAGAAACTTGTTCCATACGTTCTCGATACCGATAGAAACGCCGCATTCCTGAGCGGTCTCACGAAGCTCCATAAAAGCCTCAAGGCTTCTTTCGTAAGCCGACTTGTAGTCAACTACCTTGGTTTCGCTTACGAAATCAGCGTTAACCGATCCGGGAACGACGAGAATGGTGTCTGCTCCAAGCACCTTTGCAGCGTTAAGCTGGATTTTTACAATATCCTTTGCCTTTTCTCTCTCTGCTTTGTCGTCAGACGTGAGCCAGTAGTCCCAGTAAAGACCGCTTGCTACGCTGTAAAGCTCTATGCCTGCGTTTTTTGCATCTTCCTTTACCTTAAGCAAATCCTTTTCGGTGGATTTGAGATTTACCTCACCGTCCTCAGCAAGCGCAACTTCAACACCCTCAAAGCCTGCGTCCTTTGCAAGAACGAAAGCATCACTTAGGCTCATAGCAGGGAAAGACCAAATGCTAATACCCTTTTTCATAGTATAATCTCCTTAAATTTGAATTTTCTCTTGAAAAAAACGATTTACCGTGCTAAAATAATTATATATGAAACTGTCGGATAGCGACAGTTAAAATTTTACTACAGAAGTTCATTTTTGTACACAAAGTGGAGACCGGTAAAGATAATTATGAAAGCAACCTATGTAAAAACAAGCCTCAAAAGCATCGTGAGTATTTCAAAAATAGTCACTATCCATTATTATGAATTTGATTCCAGCTTTGTCTTTGAGGGAGAAAGCCACGATTTTTGGGAAATGGTGTACGTTGACGGCGGCAGGGTAAAGGTCAAGTCGGGAGAAGAAGAATGTGAGCTTTCTCAGGGGGATATAATATTTCATGCGCCGAATGAATTTCATTCTATAAGAGCGCTGGATTCCTCACCGAATTTTTTTGTAATATCATTTGTGTGCCAGTCTCCTTCTATGGACTGCCTTGTCGGTTACAGAACCACGCTTGATAAAAATCTGAAATCCTTTATTTCTTCAATAATTAAGGAAGCCGAAAACAGCTTCGTTATACCGAAGAACGACCCAAGGCTCAGAAAGCTTACGAAAAAGGAAAATGCTGCCCTCGGTGGAGAGCAGCTCATAAAGAACTATCTTGAGGAGCTGCTGATTCTCTTAATGCGCGGAATTGCAAAGCGGGGCACGGCAAGTCTTTTTCCCAGCAAGGAAAGTATGGAGAATCATCTGGTTACAGCGGTAAAATCGTTTATAGAAGAAAACGTATATGAAAATCCCAGACTTTCGGACATCTGCCGCGCGCTTGGATACAGTAAATCCTACCTTTCAAAGCTCTTTCGCGAACAAACCGGTGAGAGCATTGCGGGATACGCGATAAAAAATAAAATCAAAAAAGCAAAGCAGATTATACGCGAAGGAAATATGAATTTTTCCGAGATATCGGATAAGCTGGCGTTTGATAACCCGCAGTACTTTTCAAGAGTTTTTAAGCGAGAAACCTCAATGACGCCGAGTGAATTTATGCGTTCTCTCAGATTTAAGGATTAATGCAGGGTTCGGAGACCTTCATAACCCAAAAAGCTTTGCCTTAACTATTGTCGTTTGAAGTCTTCGTCAGAGAATCGAAAATTTCTTCCGCACTTTTACAAATACGCTTTATCTCCTCCTCTGTGGCGGTGGTAAGGCGTTTTCTTTTCGGAAGACCCCACACGTTAAAATATCTCGGGCCTATCCATTCGTTTTTTCCTGTCGGAGTAAATATTCCGGCAAGAATTGAGAGCGCTGCGCGTTTTGGCTTCATAAAAATAATCTTCATAGGGTATTTTATTACTGCAAATATGAGCTTAGGATAATGCGCGGTGATGTTCGTAAATGTGATTCCGGGATGCGTTATGCTTATATTGCCCGTCTCTCTGTAAAGCTCGGAGAGGGAATAAGTGAGATATCTTTTTGCGTTTCCGTACACAAGGCTTGCCTTGGCTCTTGTCGAAAAATCCACGTCCTCCTCATCGGATTTTGAGTAGTTGTGAGCAATACTGCTTACCGAAATTATTCGTCCGCCGCGCCCTGAAATTGAGTTAAAAAGTCTTCTCGCCAGATAATAAGGAGAGAGAAAATTTATTTGAAAAACGTTATCAAATCCGGTATCGCATTTCTTTCTCGGAATGGCGTACGCGCCTGCATTCAAGACCAAAAAGTCAACTTTTGTTTGCAAAAGCGCGTCAGCGGCTGCTTTTACCGAAGAAAAGTTTTCCATATCAACTGTTATACGTGATATCGAAATTTTTGGATATTTTTCTTTTAATTCCTCGGAAAACGCACGCGATTTTTCGGCATTTCTGTCAAGCAGTATAAGCTCTGCACCGAGATGAGCAAGATAGCGGCATAGCTCTCTGCCAAGTCCGCCGGTCGAGCCGCTGACGGCAACGCGCTTCCCGTCAAGGCGTTGAGTGTTTTTTTCTATCCATTTACGAATTGTCATGCTGATTTTCCTTCGTTTTTTCTAAAGTATACCATAGCACGCCAAAAAAGGCAATATGGGAGTTATAGATAAAGAATTACCGAACTTTTTGGTCAAGCCTTACAAAATATTTTCTTATTTGAATTTTCGTTTACATTTTTACGCTTGTATAAATACAAAGTGAACTCCGTGTAGTAAAATACTATGTATGGAAAATAAATACAAGGAGAACACTTATGAAATTCTTTAAGAAAGCGTTAGCGCTAGTACTTGTTATGGCGATGACGCTCGTATGCACGGCTTGTACTCTGCCGACTGCTACAGGCACGAACAATGCCGCGAATACCAACAACGCATACTCAAAAACGCAGATTGACACGCTTATATCAAATCTGCAGTCAACGCTTACAGCGCTTATTGATGGAAATTCTTCCAGCATAACCCAGCTTGAGCTTGAGCTTGCCGAAAAGCTTGAAGAGCTTGAAGCAGAGGACAAGAGTGCCTCTAAAGCCCTTGCAGCTGCAAAAAAAGATTATGAGGGAAAAATTGCGGCACTTGAAGCAAAGATAACCGAATGCGAATCGGCTAAGACCGAAATCAAGAACGACTATACTGCAAAAATAGCCGAGCTTGTAGCAGCGGATGCGGATAACGCGGAAGCTCTTGAAGCTCTTAAAGCAGATTACGATGCTAAAATAGCCGAGCTCGAAGCAAAGATAACCGAATGCGAGTGCGAGAAGGACGAGGCTGCTGTTGATTACAGCGCAAAGATTGCCGAGCTTGAAGCTATCGGAGCAGCAAATGCCGCTGCTATAGAAGCTTTGAAGGCTGAATACGAGGCAAAGATTGCTGAAATCGAAGCTAAGATTGAAGCAGGTAACGCACCCGAAGGAGACGGAAACGAAGGTAATGAGCCCGAAGGTGACGGAAACGAAACCGAGGATTACAACGCAAAGCTTGCAGAGCTCGAAGCTAAATATGATGCTGAGCTTGCAGCTCTTGTAGCTAAGGATACCGAAAATACCCAGGCAATAGCTGCTCTTAGAGCAGAATACGAGGCAAAGATTGCCGAAATCAACGCAAAAATCACAGCTCTTGAAAATAAAGAAGACCAGGTTGGTGAAGATTACAGCGAGCAGATAGCTGCTCTTCAGACCGGTGTAAGCACGAATGCCGCGGCAATAGCTGCTCTCAGAGCAGAGTACGAAGCAAAGATCGCAGAGCTTGACGCAAAGATAACCGAATGTGAGTGCGAAAAGGAAAACGCGGGTGTTGATTACACTTCCGTTATCGAAGCACTTGAAGCAGAGGTTGCAGAAGTAAAGGCTAAAATCGCAACCCTTGAATCCACCTACGGTGCGAGACTTACCGCGCTTGAACAAAATTCTTCCGCACTTACGGAAATTGACGCAACTCTTTCCGAGGCAGGCAAGGCAGCTGATGCAAAGGCAGTAGGCGATGCTATTTCCGAGCTTAGCTCTTCCATAGCTCTTCTTAGCGGTCTTCTTGAATCCAAGCCTGTTTACGGATACGTTTACACCACCGTTGACACCACGAGCGAAGAGGCTGCGGCAAGAAGCGGATATTACCTCGGAACAAATGGAAAGGCTCAGGCTAATTCCACCTACGCTTATACTCAGAAGGTAGACGTTCTTCCCGGTGACGTTGTTCACCTTACCGGTTATTATCCCGATAATCCTACCAACGCGCTTAACTATGCGAACAAATATTCAATGAGAATGGCGTGCGTTTACGACGCAGAGGGAAATGCAGTATCCTCTCTCGGCTTCTCCGTAGGCTCGGGACTTATGGAGTATGAAATAGGAGCAGGCGGAGCTCAAATTTCCGTAACCTATACTATGGGTTCGTTCAAGAACGGATTTGTTCCTGTCGTAGCGCGTTACACCTCTGTTGGTGAGACCTTCGTGCTTAGTGATGCTTCGAATTCCGCATCGGTTATTGCGGCTCTTGCAACTCTTGAAACACTTAAAACCGATGTTGAAGCTCTTAAAACTGACGTTTCCGCTCTTGATGCGGATAAAATTCAGGAGCTTTCCGATAATATAGTAACTCTTAACGCAAAGATTGACGCTCTTGACGTTGATAAGCTCAACGAAGCTATCGAAAGCATCAAGAATCTTGACACGAACGGAATGAATATAATGGTAAATGCGGCTCTCGGTTCTTCTTCGATAGTTGCAACTGCCGATAAGCTTGAATCCGGAGCATCCATTCAGCTTGAGAACAATACCATTATTAATAATAAGAATCTCACCTTTACCTGCGATATTCCTACAGACGGTATCGGAGAAGGCACTATAAGACTTGGTCACGGTAAAACCTCTTACGGCGCAAGCTACATAGAGATAACCGCAACTCAGCTTTTGGTTTATAACTACTCATCCGGTCCCTCGCTTCTTGCTACCTTTGACCACGGACTTACTCTTTCGGATTACGTTACCGTTTCAATAGATGCGGATTATCACTGGGCAGAGTTTAAGATTGCTACCGCTACCGGATATTACACTAACGCTAAGAACTGGCAGGGCAGAAACGGTGCTATATTTGCAGAAGCGGACGGCTGTGAGCTCACGAACGTAAGCATGCGTTGGTTCAGCGAGGAATATCAGAATCCTATCTGGATGGTAGGAGACTCCTACTTTAACTCCAAGGACGGCTCAAGATGGACCAGCTATCTTGTAAGCACGGGATATAAGAACTTCCTTATGATGAGCTATCCCGGAATGGCAAGTGAAAGAGGACTTACCGAAGTAAAGCAAGCTCTCGAGCACGGTACTCCTCAGTACATAATCTGGTGCATGGGTATGAACAACGGTGACAGTATCGCAAATCAGACGATAAACGAAGCGTACCTTGCAGCAACCGAGGAATTCCTTGAAATATGCGAAGAGAAGGGAATAACTCCTATTCTCTCAACAATCCCCTCAACTCCTACAGTTCTTAACGAATATAAGAACGCATGGGTAAGAGAATGGGCAAGAACCACGGGCGGCAGATATATTGATTTCTCCCGTGCGGTATCAAACGAAACCTATGACGCAAGCCTTATAGGAACTGCGGTTACCAACACCTCAACCACCTCTGAAAAGACCAATAAGACCGGCTATCAGTGGTATGCTAATATGCTTCACGGTGACGCGGTTCACCCCGGAACTCTCGGTGCTCAGGCACTCTTTATGCAGTTCCTTGCAGATTTCCCCGAAATCATGCGTGAAAAATAAAAACGAATAAAACTACGAAAAAATCCGGTTTTCAGAAGAAAATCGGATTTTTTCGTTTGAAACGGGACGAAATGTAAAATGATTGTGAATAATTTATAAATTTATTGCTTTCGCTGATAGGAATAGATATTATATATTTGGCAAAAATTTGAAAGGAAACATAAAAAGCAATGAAGAAATTTTCCAGAATTCTCACTGTTACCCTTCTTCTTGTTGCTATGGTTACTGCCTTTGCGGTAGTCTCGCTTGCAACGGATGAGGAAGCAGTGCTTGAGCCTAAGGAAGTGAATTCCTCTACTGAGAAATTTGTAGACGGAACCTTCTCAGGTCAAACTCCCGGTACGGTATTCCAGAACGCCCTTTATAACGACAAGCCTAAAACGGGCGTATGGAACGTTCATTCAACCGAAGACGGAAATGTTTACATCGAATCCGAATATGAGGAGGGCGGTTCGGGAGCGCACGACAACTTGGATATGTACTTCAGCTACAATCCCACGTACAATATGGCTGATTATCCTTACGCTGTTTTTGATTTTGACATTATGACCGAAAACGGAACCTACGGTGATTACGCCAATCTTTCGATATCTATTTCCAATTCCGGTTCAAGAATACAGGAGCTGTCTTCCACCAAGCTCAGCGCAATCGGTCTTGACGCTACTCCTTATAAATGGCAGCACGTCACTTATATCGTGGAGCACGTTGGAAACGGCAAGTTCGACCATCACTTTTACATAAACGGAGAATTCTCCTATAAGAGAACGACCGATTATTCTGCTTATGATGCATTTACAGCTCTTAACGGAGACTACTCCAAAATGACCGTTGGTTACTACAGAATGTATCCTTCTATTTACAGCGGCGCGGCAAGCAACGGTAAGATTGGTTACGATAACTTCAGATTTTCTCTTTTCCCCGATGGATACTGCGAGGTAAATGACGGTGTAACCGATTTTTCGAAGATAGCAACGCACTACTATGACGGAACCTACGAGCTTCCTTACGGTCTTACCGTAGCTAAGATAGGTGACGCTATTTACGATGATATAAACGAGGCTATAGCTGCTGCCGGTGAGAACGATGTTATCACCCTCGTCAGAAACGTTGACGATGTTCTCCTTATCGATAAAAACGTCACTGTTGACGCTAATATTTACGAAGAAGGCGTAGCTACCGGTAATTTATATACTTATTCCTTTGAAAGCACAAAGTGCTTTATTGCAACTGAGACCGAAGAGGAAAGCGGCATCTTCAACTACAGAAGAAGTCCCGATGCAGTTGATATTTTGTGGGACGTAAAGTGTGAGGGCGAGTGTGATTGCTATGCCGAGTTCGGCGGCCACCGGCTTACCGCAACTACGTCAAAGCTTCTCGGTCAAATTCCCGAATTCTTTGGCACGGTTCCTACGTGGGAGAGGACTGATGCCCTCACTCAAAAGATGTTCCTCGGCTGGTCTTATGAAGATGACGGAACGGTAGACGAGCTTGTCGCTATTACCGAGGCTGACGTTCTGGCAGGCAGCGTAAGGCTCTATCCCGTCTACAAGAATCTTCAGTATCGCGTTGAGGTTACTTCTCCGGCGGGCGCTGCTGAGTACCATACTGCCGAAGATATTTCGAAAGCTTTTGAAAATGCTGCAGCAGGCTCTACGGTAAAGCTTCTTGATGACGTTGCGGTAGGAGCGCAAATTGCTCTTAAAAACAAAACCGTCACGATAGACCTTAACGGCTATACTCTTTCAAGACAGCTTGCTACCGTAACTCAGTATGCTGCAACTCTCGGTGAGAACGGTGAGTATGTTAAGGGCGATGTTCTCGGTGACCCTATATCTGCGGGTGCTGCAGGATACCTATTCTACATTAACGGACTTAGTTCAAGCTACAGTATAACCGTAAAATCTTCCCGCCCAGGTGCAGTTTTGGCAAGCGTTACGGTAACCGCAGACCAGTGGGTTTATGGCGGTGAGGTTGTCAAGACCGAAAATGCTAAGGTCACGGCAGGCGCATCTATCTTCAGCTTCTATCCCGTAAGCGGAACCGTAAACGTTGAGGGAGAAAACCTTACCGTTTACTGCGGCAACTTCATTTACGGTGAGCACGGCGGTAACGGAAGCGAAAAGATTAACATTAATAACGGCACATACGTTATTATCGGAAATCCCGGTGAAGGTGTCCTTGCTCTCAGAAACGGTGAGAAAATCACAATAAGCAACGCTACCTTCTTCTGTAACGGTGCCGAGCTTCTCAGAAATACAGGCGGAACCTCAACCGGTAGTTCTAACAGAAACAAGAACACAGAGGTAACCTTTGAGGACTGTAAGATTTACAACGCTGTCCTCTATACCAATGCTACCACCGATAAATACACCTTTAATAATTGTATCCTTGATGCCGCGGTTAGCGGCAGTAATACCGGCTCGGTAGTTATCGGTAAAAACACGATTATGACTAAAGACCTTCTTACCGAGTATGCAAACGCATCTCTTGCTGAAGGTGTTGAGTCAAAAACGGTTTCTAAGAGAATTTACTTTGATAAGAGCACGAAAGCGGAGATAGTGGTTGATAGCGGCTCACTCACTCCTTCTTCCGAGCTGACTAAGAATTACACTTATCTTACCTATACCGTAGCGGCTGTTGCAACCGATACTCCTACCGCTACTGTAACCTGGAAGGACCCTGCAGGAAACGTTATCGCTGTAACAGAGGAGCTTTCGGGTGTTATCGCGGCAGCTCCCAAGGTTGCTTGGAGCGATAGCTACAGAGGCGTTGTTAACGCAGGCTGGGTAGATGCTGAAGGCAACGCCACCGACCTCGTTATCGGTGACGCTGAAAGCTATGAGTTTACCGCTGTTCTTCCCGAAGAAGAGGACGCTGTTTTCGTAGCTTATCTTACCGAAGTGATGATGAATATGACCTACTACGCTCACTTTGGATATAACTTATACCTTCCCGTAGTTGACGGTGTAAACGTTACGAGCGTAGGCGGTAAAACGCCTTCCGCCAAGGTGCTTGTTTACGGCAATGAATATTACGTTGTCACGGTAGGATATCCCGATTCGACAAATGCTCTGAACGATTCCTCTTATTCTGTCAAGTATACGATAGACGGTGTTGATTACTCCGTAACCGTAACCGTCAACGCTATGCTTTATGCAGAGCTTGCTATGAAGGATGCCAACTCAACTGAGGTTGAGAAGGAAGCTATAGCCAGCCTCGTGAGATATATCGAAGAGTCCTATAAGCTTATGGCATCGGTTGACGGCAGCAGCCTCTATACCGATAATCAGGATAAGTTCGCCTCCTTCTACGCAAATTACCGTACCCCTGCCGATTACGTAACCGAGTACCCCGAAAAAGAGCTTCACACCGTTGCAGAGAATGCTATTGGCGGACTTGTAGAAAGCATTCACTTTACACTTGCCGGTTCAAGAGTTTCATTCGTTGTAACGCTTACTGACGAAGCTGTAGCCGCAGGCTATAAGGTATTCCTTAGCGGAATTGCATACGGAGTTCCCAATAAGAATACTGCGGGAAACGTTTATTACACAAACAACACCCCTCTCCACAAATACCTTATGGCATCTACATATGTCGTAACAATTGTGGACGCTGCGGGAAATACTGTGGTACGCGACCTTGACGGTGACGGAGTTGCTGAGACTAAGGCTGCCACCAACTACTCAATGGCAACCTACGTCAGAGCTATGGAAGAAAAGGGCGTTAACGTTGATATTGTAAAGGCGCTCTACGCTCTCGGTAAGGCAGTTCTTGAGGTAAGAGATACCGTCTATTAATTTCAGCTTGACACACGCGTGTCAACCCAAAACGAAAAATAAAAAACACACGCTTTCCGAAAAAGAAAGCATCGCATAACCGATTGATTGGCAAAAAGGCACGGAAATTCCGTGCCTTTTTTGTTGCTTTTTTACATTTGCTGTGTCACCTTTTTTGTTTTAATATATATATTCTATTGACAATAAAGATTTTCTTATATATAATATGATTAGGTTATTATAACTAAAGGAAGGAAAATTTTATTATGAAGAAATTTTCTAGAATTATGCTTATGCTTCTTATGCTTGTAGCTATCGTTACTGCATTCGCGGTAGTTGCTATTGCAGAGGAAGACGTTGTGCTTTCCCCTGTTACTACGGGAGGGTATGATTTTGAAGATAAAACTCCGGGCGATACCTTTAACGATAGTACGTCAAAGCTCGGTAAGTGGACTATAGGCTCTGCTGATAACGGAAACGTATACGTTATCTCCGAGTACGCGGATGCTACGGGTACTAACGGTGATAACTGGGACGTTACCGTTCCTAACTGGTTTAGTTATCCGGTTGACGAGTATCCCACCTTTGCTTTTGATTTTGACGTTATGAGTAACACCGGTGATTATCACTGGTCCGCTACTATCAGAACCGACCTTTACGGCGGAGCGCACAGCGCCAGAATCTCTCAGATGAAGTCGGTTAAGCTTAACGCTGACGGAATAAAGCTGAAAAGCCTTGCTAACGTATGGCAGCACGTAACCTACGTAGTAAGATACGAGGGTAACGGAGTTTTCGGTCTTTACTTCTACGTTGACGGAGTGCTTTCCGCTTCTTCTTCGATAGATTATAACGTTACCGCTTTCTCCGCTAAGGATGGTAGATACACCTTCACAAACTGGAATGATGCTTATGATGAGGGCGGAAATCTTATAGTAGAAGGTCTTGCAGACGAAAACGATAACCTTAAGCTTGACAGACTTTCCGTAGGTACGATAAGCCTTTATTCGCCCTACAGAGATTCTACGAGCGGTGAGAAAATTTCCTACGATAATATGAAGTTTACCTTCTATCCCGAAGGATATGATAACGCAGCGGTTGCATCTTACATCTATAACGAAGATTATGAGATGCCTTACGGTCAGACCGAAGCTACCCTTACCGATAAAGAGACCGGTAACGTTACTTGGTATGACGATTTCAACGCGGCTTTCGAGGCGGCTAACGAAACGAATATTCTTACCGTTATGAAGGATACCGTAGGCACTTACGAAATAAACAAGACAATGAACGTTAATATGAACGGCTTTGCCTTCGATTATTTCAGCAATACAGGCTACGTTCCTACCGTAAACGGTGACGTTTTTGAATTTGCGCTTTCCGATAAGCTTGTAAACGTTGTATGGGACCCTGCGTGCTCCGATGAAGAATGCACCTGCTTTGGAAGCGGTATCGGACACGAGCTTACCGCAACCTCTATAGTTGCGCTCGGCTACGTTCCCGAGTACAATGCGAGCACCTTTATCAATAAAGAGGGTGTCTATGCAGAGTTCCTCGGCTGGTCTTACACAAAGGGCGGAGAGGCAGAAGCTCTTACCGCAGTTACTGATGAGCAGGTTGCAGCGGGTACTCTTTACCTCTATCCCGTATACAATATTGTAAAATATGACGGTGCTCTTATCGATGCGAGCGGCGAGTATTCCTTCTTTATGGAAGATGAGTTTGAAGCTAATATTGCAAGCGCTATTGCAACCGCAGGCGTTGAAACGATAGTTCTTTACAGCGATATAGAATACTATAAGAGCTTTGCGCTTCCCGCAAATGCTGCATTAAAAATTGACCTCAACGGTCACACGCTTACCAGAGTTAACCTCTACGGCGCGGTTAAGAATTACGATGCGGCTTCGGGTACGTACGTAGACGGAACCGCTACGACAAGCGCAGAATTCATATTCACCATTTCAAACGTAAAGGGAATCAATCTTACTATTACCTCTTCTAAGGAAGGCGCGGTTCTCAGAAGCGTTTCGGTAGACGGTACTGCTTGGTACGATGAGAACGGCAAGCTTGAAAGATACGAGGCAAGTTCTGTTAAGGGCGGCTCGTTTATATACAATTATTGCGCGGGCGGAACCTTCAATATTGAGAATATGGATATCTTTGCCCTCAATATTCAGTACGGCTCGCATAACACAAGCCCTGAGCAGAATATAAATATCACTAACTGCAGATTCTACAGAACTCCCGGCTCTGAAACAACGGGCGGCTGGGGATACGACTGTCTCTACCTTGCGGGAACGGTTAATTTTACCGCGAAGGATTCTCTCTTCTATCTTCCCGCTGCATCGGTTCTTCAGACTAACGTTCGACTTATTCGTATGCAGGGCGCTGCAAAGGCTAACATAGTCTTTGATAACTGTGATGTTATATCGGATAACGCATCCGTTTCGCTTCTCCTTGAGTCAACTAATCACACTCTGACTTACACAAATTGCCGTCTCTACAATTATTCTAACGAGAGCGCAACCTATCTCGCGAACTTCGGTAAGGACGTAATCATTGGAAACACACCTAACCTTTACAACCGCGGAAACGTATCTGACGGTTGCATTATGATGGATAAGGCTCAGACTATTACCTATAGCCTTCCCACAAACAGCAGAATAACCATTGACGCTGAAACTAAGCTTCCCGTATTCGATTTCGCGTTTGCAGATAGGGATATCAGCTTCGTAAAGCAGGTTGCTCTCTATACCGATGTTTACGTAACGGTTACCTGGCTTGACGAGAACGGTGAGGTAATCAAGGCTGTTGACGAGCTGAGAGGCACTATAGCAACCGCGCCCGAGCATATAGTTGCTCTTGAAAACGGTTGGGTAGGAGTTCTTGTCACTAAATGGCTTGACGAAGAGAATAATGATGCTGATTTGCTGGTTACCGATGCAGTTTCCTATACCTTCAAGGCAAATCCCGTTGTTGACGAGGATACAGCTTATGCAGGAAAGATAACGCTTGCGAAGTTTAACTACATATACTATAATAAGTTTAACACCGTGCTTTATCTTCCCGTTACCGAGGGTGTTACTACACCCGCAGTTTCCGGATTCTCGGAAGAATCCTTTATCGTAACTATAGACGGTAAGGAATACTGGGCGTATACAAAGGATAACACTACTGCAGAGATTTCTGAAGACTTTGAATCAACCGTAACCTTTACCAAGGACGGTGTTGAATACTCAGACGTCCTTGTAACGAACGCGCTTATCTATGCTGAAGCCGTTCTTTCAAATCCCGAAAGCGATGCCGAAAAGGCTGCAGTAGCAAACTTCGTAAGATACGTTAAAGAGGCAAGACTTGTAACCTCTCTTGAGGTAAGCGAGAAGTTTGACGAGCTCATAGCTCTCGGAGAAATTGCAGAGCTTGGAGCAAAAGAATCTTATGCTGACGAGACGGTTGACATAGCCGGACTTAGTGACTACATAACCTCGATAAGATTTATGCTTGACGGCTCTTATGCCGGATACGTAATCACTCTTACGCAGGCTGCAATCGACTTAGGAGCAGAGGTTTCTGTTACTAAGCTTGATACGGAAGAAGCACTTTCGGTTCGCGAATCTACGACTGTAGCTAACTCTAAGCTCACTAATCAGACGAGAGTTTACGACCTTGTAGGCGCTGTTAAGATTACTGTAACCGTACCTGCAGCAGAGGAAGGCGCAGCCCCCACCGTTGTGACCGGTACTTATTCTGCAAAGGCATATATCAATGCAACTGATAATTCTCTTGCAAAGGCTATGTATGAGTTCGGTGTTGCAGTAGCAGCATACAGAGCAACTATCGTATAACAGTAACAAAAAAACGGCCTGCGGAAACGCAGGTCGTTTAAGTAATGAGGATAAAATATTATGAATGAATATATTGTAAAAAAGGTGGCTTCAAAGCTGAAAATTGACGATGCCGAATGGGAAAAAGTACCCGCCGCCAAGCTTAACGAGGGCTGGTGGGGTGCATTTCCGAAGAATTATGCAACCCTTGCTCGCCTCGTTCACTGTGACGGTGGACTTATTTTGAGAATGGAAACGAGCGAATGGCCTATTTCGGTAAAGGCTGCAAAGCTTAATGACGAGGTTTGCTTAGATAGCTGTATGGAGTTCTTTTTTACCGCAAATACCTCTGACAAGGAATATATAAATATCGAAGCTAATGCCGCTTCCGTGCCTCTTTGCTATATAGGTGTAGACCGTTATAAAAGGAAGGCTCTCAGTCCTTGCGAAGAAGGTGTTGAATTTCAAACTCTCATAGAGTTTGAAAAAGGCTGGAAGCTTTGCGTATTTATTCCGTTTTCATTCATTGAAAAGCATTTTTCGTCAGTAGAGCGTGAGATGCACGCTAATTTTTATAAGTGCGGCGAAGAAACGCCGATTGAGCATTACTCGGTCTGGAATAAAATCGAAACTCCCGAGCCTGACTATCACAGACCCGAATTTTTCGGAAAGCTTATTATTTCCGATGAAAAGATATAGGAACTAGGTCTCGAAAATGAAAAAACCAAGGTAAAGCTTTACCTTGGTTTTTTGTTGTATAACTGTTAATAGTGAATACGCGTTTCCTTTTTTGCTTTAAAATAGTTATATACCGAGTGGAATATTACTATGTAAATTACAAAAAGCAGAACAACAGAAATGGGATAAATAATTGCGTTACCCCCTACGAGATTATATATTATATCGTACGGTGTTCCGTCTCCGCGTACGAGGAACATATAGTTGTAGTCAAGCGTGTAGTTTGCAACCGTTGCGGCAATGCAGAACGTAAAGAGAATTGCAAAGGTTATCGGCATATTTTTGCGCTTCATGCTGGATAAGCCGGATATTGCTATGTAAAGAGAGGAGAATCCCGAAATAGAATGTGTTATTCCCGAAACTACGTTGTCGAGCGAAAGAACGGGATAGCATGCGTAATTCTGACCTGCAGCGTAAGTACCAAGCACCGCTCCGAGCACACCGAAAATAAATACGAAATCAAGCGCAGATTCCTTAACTCTGCCTTTTGCAAAAGCGGCAAGAGGAATTGTAATAAGCTGAATGCTGCATAGAAACAGAGGAAGCTCATAGAGCCAACCGAGTGCGTCTTCACCTCTTATGCACATAATAACAATCTTGAAAATTTCGAATGTATCAATCATTATAGCGGCAAAAATAAGAGGAAGGTTTTTCTCACGCGAGGTTCTGTGGCGGTATTTCAAACCGATTATGGTTGCAAGAGATACCATTATTATCATAAGGGAGGTAACGAAAAGCAGGTGCTGCCATGACATATAGCCCTCAGGCTCTCTCGTGTATCCGCCAAAACCGAAAAATTCTTTCATAAAAACTCCTAAATTTCATTATACACAGTCATTATAACAAAGAGTGCGCAGTAATGGTATATATAATTAAATATTTAATAATATTTCATTTTTCGCTATTTTTCGCCTTAAAGGGATAAATATCGACATTCTGGATTTTTATATATTTATAGCAAAAACGAGAGCTGTAAAACAACCCTCGTTTTTTGTTAATTTTGTGCGATTTTGTAAAATATTATTTGCTTTTTTTGCTTTTAGGCTTGCGTATGCGGTTAAGCTTCTTGTTCATTTTGAGAAGCTCTTCTTTAGTAAAGCTTACGTTCATTGCGCCCATCATACTCGTAAGTCTGAGAACGGTAAATCCGCCCATCATCTGCATAAGGCCTTCGCCTATCTCAAAGCCTGCTGCGGTAGGCTTGCCCTTTTGCTTTTTGTCACCCTGAAGCGATTTCTTAATTTTAAGAGCAAGCGTTAAAAACCAGAGCTTACCTCTCAGGGTTGCCATAATATCACCAAGCTTATCGTTAAGAGAGAAGCGGTTCTCAGGAGCGTTTATGTCAAACCAGTTGAGAACTGCGCCCTGTTCTTTGAGGCGGTAGTCCTCGTTGAATACCTCTACCTTGCGGATAGTGGAAGTGTCGGAAAGCTCTCCTGCCTTAGCAACGATAGTTGATTCGCCCTCGTTCTTAACCTCAAAATAGAAGAAGTGGTCGGGTGCTGTTTTCTTACCTATACTTTCACTGTTTACAAAAAGCTCAACCTCAGGCTGATTTGAATATACGGTAACCCTTGTAACGTCTTCAACTCTGTCTATATAGCGCTTGCCGCAAAGGTGAACGAACGGCTCGTCAGAAAGCCAAGCCTTGTAAGCGTAGAAGGAATCCTTCTTGTATTTTCTGTCCATAGTGACAAGTCCCTTATGGTTCTGTCCGTTCTCGCCGCCTTCAGCTCTTGCATCAGCTCCGAAATCGAACATATTCCATACGTGAGTTGCCCAGAGGTATTTTCTTGAGAAGAGCTGTTTTATAAGCTCCTCGTGGTAATACGACTGATATTCCTCTGTGTAGTCCCCCTGGAATGGCTCTGATGAGTGCCAGTTAAGTGCTTCGCAGCCGTATTCAGAGCAACCAATCGGAATAGTCGGATGCGTGCTGTGGAATTTATCAAACCAAGGGCCGTTCATTGATGTGTCTCCGCCGTACCAGCCGAAATAATGGTTGTAGGAAACAACGTCGGGAATCTGAAGGTATGGGTCGTCAAGCTTGCACATGGAAACTGCCGCTATCGTGGTAAGACGGGTTTTATCCATATCGTGAACAAGTTCGTTGAGTATTCTATGGTTTTCAAGCAAATCCTCATCGGAGCCGCCTATGGAAATTTCGTTTGAAAGTCCCCAAACGACTATTGAGGGGTGATTGTAATTTTGGGCGACAAGCTCCTTCATCTGAGATACCGTGTTTTCTCTTGCTGTCGGCATATGCTTTGAAATATAAGGAATTTCAGCCCAGATAACAAGTCCCTTTTCATCGCAGAGGTCATAGAAATACTGGTCGTGCTGGTAATGAGCAAGACGGATAGTGGTAGCGCCCATTTCAAGTATGAGAGCCATGTCCTCTTCGTGATGCTCTGGGAGCAGTGCGTTACCTATGCCAAGTCTGTCCTGATGGCGAGAAACACCGCGAAGGGGATATTCCTCACCGTTAAGTATGAATCCTCGCTCAGCGTCAATCTCAAAGGTGCGGCAACCGAATCTTGAGCAAACGTTGTCTATTATCTCCTCGCCCATAACTATTTCAGCCTCACAGCAGTAGAGGTACGGGTCGCGTTTTCCGTGCCAGAGGTGAACGTTCTTTATTTCAAAGCATACCTTACTGTCAGTTGTTTCGATTTTATCAAGCTCGCGCTCTTCGCTGTTGTAGAGAGTATAGACTATTTTCTGACCTTCTTCAAGGTTGCAGGCGAACACCTCAACCTCTACCTTGGCATCTCCGTTTTCTACCGCAGGGGTAATTTTAATGCCGGGAGCTCCGTAATAATCAAGGTCGAAGTGTGCTTTGTTTACCGCAATAAGATTTACGTTTCGGTAAAGACCGCCGTAGAAGGTGAAGTCTGCCATCTGAGGATATACGTTTTCGTTAGGAGCGTTGTCAACTATAACCGAAATTTCAGCAGAATCGGAAAGAGCCTCGGTCACGTTAACTCTGAAGGTTGAGTATCCTCCGTCATGATGAGCGAGATGCTTTGCGCCTACGTAAACGTCAGCAGAAGAATTAGCTCCGCAAAACTCAAGGTAGTATAGGTCAGCCTCGGGCAGCTCGTCTTTATTCAATGTCTTTTTATAAAGGCAAGAGCCGCGGAAATAATCGTTTCCTCCGTCCTGACCGTCAGTAGCGTTCCAGGAATGAGGTAAATTTACGGTCTCACCGATTGCGTTAAGGTCGGTTGTATTCTTTGCAAAAAGCCAATTTTCGTTAAGATTAATAATTTTTCTCACTTTAGTTCTCCTGATGTAAAATTCTGATATACTGATATAATAGTAGCAAATCTTTATTAAGTGCGTATGAATTTTTAAAAATTCGGTGTCCGACAAGGGTCAGACACCGAAGAAGCAGTTAAAAGAAATCAGCGTTTCCTTTTCTTGCGGCAAGCTCGTCATTCATCTGCTTAAGCGTCTTTTTATCGAGATTATAAACAAGAGCAAGGCCTATAAACTGAACTACCGCGCTGAACATATAAAGTCCTGCAACGAGCCAGCACATATTGTGAGCTGTTTCTAAGCTCTGACCTATAGTTCCGTATTTTGAAACGTATCCAAGCGCGCCCATTATAAGAAGAACGATAGATGGGCCTACACCCTGAGCGAGCTTACGGAAGAAGGAGTGAAGTGAGTAAACCATACCTTCTTCTCTTGTTCCGAATTTCCACTCGTTGTAGTCGATAGCGTCACCCATCATAGCCCAGGATACGCACGTGTAAACACCCATACCGATACCGAATATTACCAGACCGATGAGATAAACGACCAGAGCAGCGTTAACGTTCTTGATTGTGGGGAATATGAGCATAATTACTCCGCCGACAAGCGATACCATAGTTCCGATAACCGAAGCTTCTTTCTTGCCGAGCTTATCTACTATTTTGGTGATAAAGGGCATGAAAAGGAACATCGGAAGAAATCCGATCATCTGAACGATACCGGACATAGACGCCATATTGAAATAAATTGCGAACATTATGGTATTTGCCGTGGTAGCAGCGTTCATGCCGAGAAACATACCCATAGCAGCAAGGGTTGCACCTACAGCCGGGCGGTTTTTCATAAACTTGCCGAATGCGGTTATAACGTTGAATTTACCGTGGCTTTCGTTGGTTTTTACGGTGTTTTCATCTACGCGTACGGTAATGGTCTTTATCATGAAAATGAATGCAATAAATCCGATAATACCCATAATGAGTGCAGCGATGAACACTCTTTCACCGAGAAGAATCTCAAG
Organism: Eubacteriales bacterium; assembly: GCA_045594785.1. GTDB lineage: Bacteria > Bacillota > Clostridia > Oscillospirales > CAG-272 > UBA1740. Next base: position 35,990 of record JAZNZE010000038.1, on the reverse strand, counting down.
GGGCTTACCTGTAAGAGGGCTGAGAATTTCGTCACCGTTTACGTAAGCCTCACCGGTTGTGGGATTATTTTGGAATTTATCGGGAGTAAACATTTCCTCAGAGCCTTCGGGAATCTCAATCTTATCAAGGAAATCGGTATTTCCGTTGTTGTATGTAACCTTTTTCCATATAAGCATGGGAAGGATAATGCCGGGAAGAAGATTTCCTATCATAGAGCCGATAGATCTCCAGGTCGAGAGCTGAGCTCTTTCTCCAACGTCATCTGTAACCACGGAGAGCATAGAGCCGTAAGGAACGTTTGCAATTGTGTAGAAAGCATCCCAGATTATATATCCGAAAACAAACAGGATTGCTTTAACAACAAGCGGTGCATCGGGGAATGGAAGGAATACCGCAGCTCCGCCCACGAGAAGTCCTATAGCACCGATAAGGATATAGGTTTTAAATTTGCCAAGCTTGTAGCTTCTTTTGTCTCTGTCGATCAGTGAGCCAATCAGCGGATCGTTAACCGCGTCCCAAATCTGAACGAGAAGGAGAAGAATGGAAAGGAGTCCTGTTTCTATCATCATGAACACGAGCCAGAAGGTCTGAACAGTACCCTTAAGTGAAAAGCTCATATTACATCCAAGGTCGCCCGCAGCATATGCAACCTTGTCGCGCATGCCGAATTTGCGTTTTCCGTTCGCATCGAGCACAGGTGTTTTTTTCATAGCCTTTGTCCTCTTTTGTTTTTGTTTTTTGAAATATCATTTTTGCTGTTTGCAAAAGCTTTATATTTCTATCTATAGTATAAATTATAATCCCTGCTATACGTGAGTAAAAATTTAATATTTTTTTGTATTTTTTTCATATTCACTGGTGTTTTACTGTTGATTTTTAATATATTTAGTGGTAAAATACCAGTATAAAGCTATTGAAACGCACAAACGGAGGTAACGCTATGCAATATCAAAGTGAGCTTTCGTTTCTCAGAGACGTATTTGAAAAAAGCCGCGTTCATACTGAAATACTTTCCATGGATGCCGCAGCATCTTTTATTGGCAGCAGCGATGGCGGCAGACAGAATTTCGGTAAAATTTTTGACAGCCTTAATCGCGCTACTTTATATAAGCTTAAGGATGGACTTGAATGTCATTACAGGCTTTTGCTTTTGCCGGAAAGCGAGAGGCGAGAGGTGCTGATTGTCGGACCGTATCTTGCTGACAGCATAGGCGAGGCTGACTGCCTTGAAATAGCAGAGAAGAGAAAGCTTTCGCAAAAGGAGCTGCGTTACCTTTACGAGTATTATACCAGTCTGCCGGTTGTTACAGATGATTCCCACCTAATGATTATGCTCACCAGCTTTTGCGAGCGCATATGGAAAACTCCGTCATTTGCCGTAGAGGAAATTTTCGGTGAAGAAGATGTTGGCACAAAACCGATAAGCAAATCTGTTTCCGATTCAGAGGATTTGGATACCCCTATCAATATGCGAGCTACAATGGAGCGAAGATACGCTTTTGAAAACGAAATGATACGCGCCGTAGAGCTGGGGCTTTCGCATTCTGATTTTCCTTTCGCGAACGTGACCACGGGAAAGTTCTTTGAAAAAAGAGTAGCAGACCCCCTGAGAAACGCCAAAAATTACGGAGTAATAATGAACACGCTTCTCAGAAAAGCGGCAGAACGAGGCGGAGTTCACCCGATTTATCTTGACAAGGTTTCATCGGAGTTTGCTTTAAGGCTTGAAAATGCGCCTACGGTTGCGGAAAATATGGCACTTATGCAGGAAATGTTTCGTTCATACTGCCGTCTTGTGAGAAAGCATAGGCTCAAAGGCTACTCACTTACAGTACAGAAAATCATTTTAAGCATTGATGAGGACATTTCGGAAAATCTTTCCTCGGGCAGTCTTGCCGTAAAGCACGGTATCAGTCTCGGATATCTCTCAGCTGTATTCAAAAAAGAAACAGGGAAGACTGTTTCTGAGTACGTTCGGGAGCGGCGTATGGAATATGCTCGCTATCTTCTGGGAAACACCAGACTTCAGATACAGACGGTGGCGTTCAGCTCGGGGATTATGGACGTTCAGTATTTTTCAAAGCTTTTTAAAAAATGCTTTGGGCAAACCCCGAGTGAATACAGACTTTCTGTTACAAAATAAAAATGAAGAAAAAGGAAAACAATATGTTTAAGCACACGATGGCATCGGTAAATATTATAAAGGGCGAGCTCTCGCTTATTTCTTATATCGTAAATATAATCTCGTCAGTATTTATGCTGGGATATCTGATTTTTGCGACCGTAATGGATAGGGGAATTCTTGCGGTAAATATAACACTTCTCACTTTGACTGCTGTTAATTTCGTCACCTATCTTATAACGCGCAAAAGAAACGGAAGCTCGTCAAAGAAGATAAAAAAATTTGTAAAACATTTTTATAACGTTTCAAGAATAATTCTCAACGCTATCCCTCTTGGCACAGTTCTTTATCTTCTTGCTTTCACCGAAGAAGAGATAAGCAGGATAGAAACCGTTTTGCTTCCTCTTTTGATTCTCGTATGGCTTGCGCAGGTTGTTCTTGAAATATCCTCTATTTATATAGAAAGCCGTATAACCCTTTTTGTAGACGGACTGAAAATGGATATTGAACCGATTATAAAAATAAAAAATGCATTTAGCGGAGAAAGCTCCAGAACGGTAGACCTTAACGTATCCGATTCTAACAGAGCCTTTCTTACCGATGAGGCTGAGAAGTATATTGAAGCTCGGGAAAAGGAAGAGGAGAACGTTAGGAAGGACGGCTTCGTAAAGCGTATGACCAATACTCTTGGAATGATAAAGGATTACATAAAGAAGTAAAAAAGCATAAAATTATAATATAAGTTTACAAAAAGCACCAAAAACAGCAAAAATGCTGTAATTGGTGCTTTTGATATGTTGATTTTTATTTGTCATATTCCTTTCGCAAATCAACGATAGCTTCGGTTTTTCTTGACTTTTCTGCGGCGTATACGCAGAGATGTCCGTTTACAGAATCGGATATGCTCGTTATAGATATCGAGGAACGGTCACCGTTGAGGTAGTCGCACAAATCACCCATGATTCCAACGTCACCGCCGCGATGCTCGTCATTTGGGTCTACCAAAATGGGTACTACTGTGTCGGTGTAGCGTTTTTCTTTGAAATCGTACTTGCGAAGAGTAAAGAAGGTATCTGCGTGCGAGCCGAATATTTCACCGTTTTCTCCAACTATACGCACATAGCGTGTGCCCTTAGCTACCGCGCCTATAAGGTCAAAAGTACCTATTGAGCCGTTTTCAAACTTAATTATGACGTTCTGTCGGTCAACGAGGTCTTTTTCCTCGTAAACGCATCTTCCGTAAGAGCTGATTTTCAGCTGCTCGTTTACATCCTCTTGAGTTATTTCGCTTGCAGGCTTATCTATGTCGTGTATGATGCGTTTCCAGGTACCGCTTTCACCGTTGAAAATATTTGTCATGGAGTATTTGCAGCTCTTCTCGTGCGGGCAGGTGTGGCAGGTTTCGGTTGCCCCCTTAGGAGCATTTTCGGGTACGAAAACCTTTCTGTCAGCAAAGCTTGCCACCTTAACGGGTTGTGTGGAATTATTAAGCCAGCAGAGCATATCAAGGTCGTGGCAGGATTTTGAAAGAAGAAACGGTGAGCCGCACTCAGCTTCGCTTCTCCATTTTCCTACAACGAAGGATTCTATGTAATGAGAAACGCCGACATGCTCAGTCATATTGACCGAGGTGATTTTGCCGATTTCGCCTTCAAGTATTTTCTGCTTTATGCCTTTGTAAAAAGGGGTGTACCTGAGCACGTGACAGACGAAAAGGTTTCTGTTGTTTTCGACAGCGGTATTTCTTAAGTCAATAAGCTCATCGGCATTTGCCGTTATAGGCTTTTCCATAAGCACGTCATAGCCTGCTAAAAGCAAAGGCTTGGTTGTTACGCAGTGAAGGCTGTCTAAAGTTGCGTTAATAACGATATCGCATTCTACTCCTGCAGCTATAAAATCTTCAACCGACTTGAACCGCATATTTTCTTCTATGGAATGTGTCTTTGCGAATTCGTTGCGGTGAAGCTCGTTTGGGTCAACCACCGCAACAAGCTTCATTCTGTCACGATGCGTTAAAGCATAGCTTGAATATATAATTCCTCGGTTTCCTGCGCCTACCAAAGCGGCTTTTATTATTTTCATTGAATTTAAACTCCTGTACCGTTTATTGCGTTTATACAAACATTATATCATAACGTTTTATGAAATGAAATTGCGAAAAACGCTGTTTATATTGCAAAAAACGTTCAAGTGGCAGTGAATACAGTTTTCGACAGCTTTATTTTTCAAATTATCTCTGCCTGCAGTATGTGAGTATTCAAAACAAAAGCAAAAATAATTAATTATACGCTAAAAACAGCGCAAATATACTTGAAATATAAAAGAGTTTATGATATGATTATTGTTGATATTTTTCAGATGTTTAAAGGAGAGCTATATGGTTTTCGGAAGGCATATAAATAAATATTATTTAAAATATGCTTATCTTCTGCTAGGCGGTATTTTTGCGCTTTTGCTTGTTGACTTTATGCAGCTTGAGATTCCCGAGCTTTACCGAATGGTGCTTGAGGGCATTCAGTACGGTGTTGTAGAGGTAAGCGAAGGCGAATTTATGAAGTTCGATATGAGCTTCCTTCTTGATGAAATATGCCGTCCTCTGCTGTGGATTATTTTGGCGTTGGTTTTTGGGCGCTTCCTCTGGCGTGTATGTCTCTTCGGAGCTGGTATTCAGGTCGAAACCGATATTCGTTCTAAAATGTTCAACCATTCTAAAAATCTCTCCCAGGAATACTATCACAAAAACAAGGTCGGCAATATGATGTCGCTGTATACAAACGACCTTGAAACGATACAGGAGTGCTTCGGAGACGGAGTTCTTATGTTTGCCGATGCGCTTTTGCTGGGCGTTCTTGCTATAATCAAAATGTTCAAGATGAACGTTACGCTTACGCTCCTCTCGCTTGTTCCAATGCTGCTTTTGCTTGCAGTCAGTACCGTAGTAGGTAAAAATATGATGCGTAAGTGGGAAGCACGTCAGCAGGCATTCTCCTCTCTTTCTGATTTTGCTCAGGAGAATTTTTCGGGAATTGCCGTTATCAAAGCGTTTGTAAAGGAGCTTCGCGAGCTTCTCGCATTCAGAAAGCTAAACAAGGATAACGAAAAAGCAAATATCGAATTTACAAAGGTTTCGGTTCTTCTTCACATCTTCGTAACTCTTTTTGTGGAGTCGGTTATATGTATAATTCTCGGATACGGAGGATACCTTGTTTACCTTGGACGTTTTAACGCTGCAAGACTTATTGAATTTATAAGCTATTTCACCTCGATTATATGGCCGATTATGGCAGTCTCACAGCTGATAGATATGTCCTCACGAGGTAAGGCATCTCTTAAAAGAATCAGCGAGCTTCTTGACGAGGAGCAGACGGTTAAGGACAGAGATGACGTCAGAGACGTTGAATTTATAAAAGGCGATATAGAATTTAAAAATCTTACCTTCCGCTATCCCGAGTCGAGCTACGATGCCTTGACTGACGTTTCGTTTGCTATTAAAGCGGGTGAGAACGTAGGAATAATAGGCAAGACCGGTTCCGGTAAAACAACAATAGTTGATCTCATATTAAGAACCTATAATGTTCCTGACGGCACACTTTTTGTGGACGGAAATGACGTAAATACAATTCCGATAAAAACCGTGCGCAAGTATTCTGCGTACGTTCCTCAGGATAACTTCCTTTTCAGCGATACGATAGAAAATAACATAGCCTTTGCAAGTGACGGAGGAAACGCAGATGACGTGATAGCGGCAGCTAAGCTTTCTGCGGTTCACGAAAATGTCTCTGAATTTTCAGAGCAGTATGCAACCGTACTGGGAGAACGCGGTGTCACGGTCTCGGGCGGTCAGAAGCAGAGAATATCTATCGCGCGTGCGCTTATGAAGGATGCGAATATCCTGATACTTGATGATTCTGTGTCTGCCGTTGATACCGAAACCGAGCGTATGATAATTTCAAATCTGCGCGAGAACAGGCGCGGGAAAACGACCATTCTCATAGCTCACCGTATCTCAACCGTTGAAAAGATGGATAAGATTATATTTATTGACGATGGCAAAGTAATTGCGGTTGGCGCTCATGACGAGCTTTGCTCAAGCTGCCCGGAATATGCGAAAATGGTTGAACTTCAAAAGCTCGAGGAAGAGAAGGGGGCGGTTTAAAATGAAAGAATTCTATCCTCTCTTGATACTTGGTGCTATAATAGGCGCGTTTTCTTTGATATTTACGCTTGCTTACGTGTTTATGAAAAACAAAAAGGAAGCAATAGGCTTTGACAGAAATATTAAAGACGGCGAAATAATCAAGCGCCTTATGATATATGCAAAACCTCACGTTAAGAGCTTTTTGCTTGTCGGGTTTATAATGCTTATATCTATCTCGTACGACATAATCTCTCCGTTGCTTATCGGTAAGATAGAAAAGCTGCTCACGGAGCAGTTTGAAATGGCTAAGTTGCTTGCGTACGTTGGTGTTTACGCAGGTATTCTGATTGTTTCGCTTGTTTCGACCTACGTTCAGTCAATTATACTTCAGAAGGTGGGGCAGAAGATTCTTTCCAGCCTGCGTGAAGACGTTTTTTTGCATATCGAGGGTCTTTCGCATTCTCAGTTGAATAAGATTCCCGTAGGCAAGCTGGTCACCCGAGTAGCAAACGATACCAACGCTATCTCTATGATGTTTACAAACCTTCTTGTAAATCTCGTTAAAAACTGCTTTATAATAGTCGGTGTTTTCGCAGCAATGCTATTGCTTAACTATCAGCTCACGCTGATGGTGCTTTGCTTTGTTCCGTTTATAATTCTTTTTACCGTGATTTTCAGAAAGTTCTCGCGCAGAGCTTACCGCAAGGTAAAAGACGCTACAACGGATATCAATACCTTCCTTTCGGAAAATCTCTCGGGAATAAAGATAACCCAGATATTTAACCGCGAAGACCGAAAGTCAGAGGAATTCGAAAAGAAAAATCGCCATCTCGGCAGGGCTAAGCATAGGGAAATATTCGTTTTCGGAATATTCAGACCGATGGTGTATATGCTCTATATTTCTTCGGTTCTGGCTCTTCTTTATTTATCTGCTCGCGGAGTAATAAAGGATACTGTTTTTCTCGGACAAAAAATAACGAGTGACGTTCTCGTATCCTTCTATATGTATACCTCAAAATTCTATAATCCTATTCAGAATCTGGCAGAGCAGTTCAATAGATTGCAGTCAGCGTTTGCTTCTGCGGAAAAAATCTTCAGCGTACTTGATATGAAGCCCGAAATAGTGGACGCACCGGATGCTATAGAGCTGGATGCGGTTGAAGGTGAGATAGAGTTTAAAAACGTATGGTTTGCATATAACGAAGGCGAATGGGTGTTAAAGGACGTATCGTTTAAGGTTAATGCAAAGGAAACGGTGGCATTTGTCGGCTCTACCGGCTCAGGCAAAACCACAATACTTTCGCTTATCTGCCGTAACTACGACATACAAAAGGGGCAGATACTTATTGACGGAATAGACGTAAAAAAGATAAAGCTTTCTTCGCTGCGCCGTCATTTCGGTCAGATGCTTCAGGACGTTTTTTTATTCTCGGGAACTATCCGCTCGAATATAGTTTTGCGCGATGACACGATAAGTGATGAAGAGGTTATGGAAACCTGCCGTTATGTAAATGCAGACCGCTTTGTAAACAAATTTTCTGACGGGCTGGACGAGCAGGTCAGGGAAAGAGGTAATAATTTTTCGGCAGGACAAAGACAGCTACTATCCTTTGCAAGAACGATTGTTCATAAGCCCTCGGTTATTATTCTTGACGAGGCAACTGCAAATATTGATACGGAAACCGAGCTTCTTATTCAGGATTCTCTTGAACGAATAAAAAATATCGGAACAATGCTTATAGTTGCTCACCGCCTTTCAACCATTCAGCACGCAGATAAGATTATAGTTCTTTCTCACGGTGAAATAGTTGAAGAGGGAAATCACTTTGAGCTGCTTAGTAAAAGAGGAAAGTATTACGGCCTTTATATGCTTCAGTTCAGAAAAAATCAGCTTGAAGGCGTAACTTGAACCTATTGATTTTATTTAGCGGATTAAAACTATCAGATTTAAAAATCCGCGCCGAAAAAATGAACCGCACTCAAAAGCAGGACGCTTTTGAGTGCGGTTTTACTATACAATTTATGTTATATTACCAGATTACGATACGCTTTTCGGGCGCAATGTACATTTTGTCGTTTTCGTTAACGTCAAATGCAGTATACCACTCTTCAAAGTTTCTCGGAGGCATATTTGCGCGCAGGCAGCAAGGACCGTGAACGTCAACCGAGAGAAGCATCTGCTGATATTCGGGTTTTGCCTTCTGGCACCATACTCTTGCCCAGTTATAGAAATATTCCTTATATGACGCGCCCTTGGTGTTTGACATAATATCAAGAGTTACTGACATACCGCCGTTATCCGCCATATTTTCGCTGACGATAAACGCACCGTTGACCTTTCCCCAAGGAAGCTCAATTCCGTCAAACTGTTCAATCATCAGGTTTACCTTGGTTTCAAATCTTTCGAAGTCCTCTGCAGTCCACCAGTCGTTGATGTTACCGTTCTCATCGCATTTTGCACCGTTGCTGTCAAATGCGTGTGAAATTTCGTGACCGATAACAGCGCCGATACCGCCAAGGTTTTCGCTTCTTGTTTGCTTCAGCGAATAGAAGGGAGCTTGAAGAATGGCGGCAGGGAAGGTAATATCGTTTACGAACGGGTCGTAGCAAGCGTTCACCATATGTCCGGGCATTGCCCAGTTTTCAGGCTCTGTGGGCTTGTCGAGCTTGCTAAGAGAATCCAGCTCCTTGATTTTCTTCAATGAAAGCACGATATCAAACAGAGAATCATCGGGGTTAAAAATAAGCTTGTCGTAAATAGCTCTTGCCTTGTCGGGATAGCCCATTTTTACACCCATCTTAGAGAGCTTAAGAATAGCTTTTTTCTTGGTTTCTTCTCCGAGAATATCGTTTGTCTTTATACGCTTTTTATATGTATCAATGATTTCGTAAACAATTTCGGTTATATCATTTTTTGCTTCCTTGCCGAAGTATTTTTCACCGTAATAGATACCAACCGGCTCAGAAAACATGCCTGCAGCAACGTTATATGCAAATTTATCTATGGGCTGCATCTTTGCAATACCCATAATCGCTCTGCTGTACATACCGCCAAGGTCGCGAAGCTCTTCCGAAAGATAAGGGCAGGCTCTAAGAAGTCCTGTTACGTATGCCCAGTGCTTGTAAAGAGTAAGGTTTTGCGCATTGAGAACGTCCGCAAAAGCAGCGAAATATCTCGGCTCGGTTACTACCGTTGTAGCAGGAAGCTGCGCGAAAAGGTCGGTGAGAATAGCCTTGAAATCAACAGTTTTAAGCATTTGCGCAACACTGTCGGTAGGCATAGGATTGTACATTTCAACGTATTTTGACCACTCTTCGCTCGTCTTCACAAGACCGCCAAGAATTTCGTCAAATGCAAGAGCATCGTTTACGTAGGTCTCCTGGTCTTCTGCCGAGAGGTCGGTTTTTGTCATAACGGTTTTTGCAACGTTTGTCCATATTCCTAAAATCTGAGCCTTCTGAGCTGCCATTTCGGGCTTGTAGTAAGACGCATCGGGAAGTATTACGCTCGGTCCCTGAATGTAAACCAGGTGACGCCTTGTGTCTTTCATATCGGTTTCAACGCCAACGTTTATAGGGGTAGGAACACCGTTTAAAGAAAGGGTAGAGTAAAGACGGGCAAAGTCCTCGGTGGATTTGATTTCATCAAGAATAGCAAGCACCTTGAGTGCAGGTGCGATACCGTCTTTTTCCTTTTTCTCAGCGTTCTTTGCAATTTCGTAGAGCTTGCAAGCGCGCTTAAGGTAGTCGTCGGGATATGAGCTGCAATCGGACATAGCCTTAAACTCATCCATCATAATTTTTTCAACCTCGTCTCCGAGCTTTGCAAATCCGCCCGCGCAAGGCTTATCGTCAGGAATAACAAGCTTATCAAGGGTTTCGCTGTTAACGTACATATAGAGGTCGTCTTGAATTCTTATATTTTCCATAAGTATCTCCTATCTAATGTTAAATTTATTTGCTGCAAACATTATTTTAGCACATAAATTCAAAAAACACAATATAAAATCCGAATAAAAGAGAAATAAAGCTTTAAAGCAGCTGAGTTTAATTCAGAACTTTTGCGTGTGCATTTGTTTCTCTGTTTTCATTACACGCGCTTATGTGTCCGATAGATTGTACTTTTGTAGCTTTTCATAAAGAAAAAGACAAAATCGGACAAAAAGACCTATAGCACTCAAAAAAATAGAATGCTATAGGCGTTTAACTTATCCTAGGGAAATCGTTGAGCTTTGTTTTTGGGGAATATTAACTAATTTGTGTGATTACAAGATGTGCGGACGATAGGCGTTCCGCGTGTGAGATTAACAGTTTTAACTGTTCGGTCTAAGAGGCGTTCACAAAGTGAACGCAGACAAATTGCTACGCAATTTTCTCCCTATTTCAAGTCCCGTCTTGAAAAAGCAAAAACAACCCGAGATAACCCCGAGTTGTTCTCGCCTGGTGCGGACGATGTCGCTCGTTAAGAAAACAGTTGATAACTGTTTTTAGAGCGAAGAGTGAGGCGGTAGCCGAACTCTGTCCTGTCGTTATCCGGGTGAAGACCGCTGAATAAGCAAAAAAATAAAGACCGAATATCTCTCGGTCTTTACCTGGTGCGGACGACGGGACTTGAACCCACATGAATTGCTTCACTGGAACCTGAAGGTAACGCCACCTCGGTGAAAGCGAGTCGCTATTATTCGTCCTCAATATCCGAGTCGTCCGGTGTGTTTTCTTGTAATTTTTGTGCTTGATAGTGTTTTATAGCTCTTTGCAACCTTGAGGGATCTTCTCCACTGGATATGGCTACATGAAAATATTTTTCAGCATTTTCTTTGTCATTCTCAAGAGAATAAATTATTGCGAGCATGGAAGCTGATTGGCGAAATTTATGATTTATTTTCAATGCTTTTAAGGCATAGTATTTGGCATTTTCAAAATCATATGTATCAAAATATAATTTAGCAAGATTGTTGTAAGGCGCGGGATTGTTCTGGTCGTTTTGTATTGCTAGTAGCGAACAAGCAATCGCATCATCATAATTACCCATGTCTGAATATAAGCTACCAAGGTTTCCGTATATGGTCGTGGAAGTTATGTTCATATTCAACAATGCGTTGTACACGGCAATAGCATCTTTCTCGTATCCCATATCGGTAAAAACAAGGCCGGTAAACAATCCAACTGCGTACAAATCATCTTTTTCTTTGCAGATTAGTTTCAGCTCTGAAAGATACTTTAACGCTTTACCAAAATTGTTTTCGTTATATAGTCTAATTGCACAAAGGAGCTTTTTCTTGTAAAACGGAGCGTTTGCAAATGCATTTTTGACATGTTCATAATATTGGCTTTCATAGTAGTCAAGCCTTCGTCTGCCTTTTCTTACATAAAGTCGAATTAAGGATCCGGTGCATACAAAAATAGCAGCTAGAGCCTTAAATAGGTTTTGCGTCGGAGGTGTGTTGTTAAGCATAATATCCACACAATACAACACAACAGATACAAGGATCAGAGCAACCAAAATTGCAGTAAGAATAATCTTGACGATCTTATTATTTTTCATAAACAGCTCCTTAACTTTAATTGTTTTGTTAACCTTGTGTTATTTTAAGTATATCATAATAACGTAAGCAAGTCAAGGAAATTTTAAGTCTTCATTCTCTATTTAAGTGTATAATCAAAGTCTATATCTGTGCGAGAATACCGTGACGACGGGACTATTGAACAGCGCTCGCATAGAGCTAACAATAGCGAGCGCAAGGAGTTTGCCGAGTTGGCGGCAACATCGGCAAACATCCACCCTCGGCGATAGCCGTGTAAAATTTTAAAGTATACGATTGCCTCTGGAGGTGGGTTCTGCACCACACCACCGCACAAAAAAAGTGACCGAGAAAAATCTCGGTCATTGGTGCGGATGACGGGATTTGAACCCACACGAATCTCTTCACTGGAACCTGATGGTAACGCTACCTCGGTGGAAGTATGAAAATCATTCATCTACCGTACCACTAACGATTGAGTACGAGAATTTAGAAACTTTATCTAAATAATCCCAATCTATGCCGCTTTGGTCTAATTCAAACTTATACTCATTACCGGGAACAACCTTTCCTACATTTATGATTTTGGTTTTTACGATTTTCCCAGAACTGGTTTTATAGTCAATGCTTAACTTTAGATTTGTGATTTTTTCTTGTGCTTGTATAACCATATAAAAATCATCATATTCAAAATAATTGTCGATTTTCTTGAACACAATAACTAAATCTGATGTTTTTGCACTGCGTGTAGTGCCTTGAGTAGATGAAGAATTAGAATAAGATGGGTTCGTTTGGGTGGAGGAATCACCGTTTGTGGCACCCACAATTATGAGTACAATAATAAAAACAAAAATTAAACATCCCCCAAATATTGCCCACAACGTTTTATTCGTTTTCTCGTCTTCGGTTGATGGATTATTCTCGGAAATAGCCGTAGCTGATTGCTGTTCACTGCCACAAAAATTGCAAAACTTCGAATCGTCTGCTATTTCTTTACCACAATTTTTGCAAAACATAGCTTGTCCTCCTTGATGATACGCTTAATGTGTAACTAGTATACCATAGCATCGCAATTTAATCAAGCGTTTTCAATAGTTTTATTATGCTTTCTGCCCAATTATCGCCTAGATCTGCGACACTTCAAGCGATTTCTTTTTATCGTAGTATGGCAAAAAAATTATACAGCCTTAAAGAAGAGCGATTTTAAAACTGCAGATTTTAAAGTGCAAATTTTAAGTGCAAAAAGCAAAAAGTTGCACTTTAAGTATTGCACTTTAGAGAAAATTGTGGTATACTATATATGTATAATAAAAAACTCGTGAGTGCAGCGTGAAAATGTAATTAAATCTTGTTATCGCTGTGTGAGGTTCACGCACAAATTTTCGCAATTTGGAGCCTTGTTCTAAATTGTCGTGTAAACACGATTCCGAAAATTTATTCAATATTAGCGAAAGATTGGAGATTTGCATGAAAGACGAAATCTTTGAAGAATACTCAAGAGAAAAAGAACCAACTAAATACTATAAGACTTACGCATGGAAAACCGCAATAGGACTGCAAAAGGTTGACGGACTTGAGCCGTCTGAATACCTCATAAAAACCGCTGAGCAGCACATTGACGGTGACATAAGCTTCGATGATGCACATAAGCTCATAACTTCATATTACAAAGAGAATAAGGCAAAGTCAGAGCGCGCAGAAGAAGCGGACAAAGTATCTGTACGTATAGCCGAGATAATATCCGAAAAATCCTTTGTATTCTCTCCTATCGAGTTTACCACAATCCATAAGCGTCTCTTCGAAGGTATATACTCGCATGCCGGAAGAATTAGAGATTATAATATCACAAAAGACGAATGGGTGCTTGATGGAGATACCGTTATTTACGGTAACGCTATAAATCTACGTGAAACCTTGGAGTACGACTTCGGTGTAGAAAAGAATTTCGATTATAAAGGTCTATCTACCGAAGACGTTATCAAGCACGTTGCGAGATTTATATCTAATCTCTGGCAGATTCATATCTTTGGCGAGGGCAACACTAGAACTACTGCTGTCTTCCTCATAAAGTATCTTTCAAAGCTTGGTTTTAACGTAACTAACGATATATTCGCAGAAAATTCCTGGTATTTCAGAAACGCACTTGTAAGAGCCAACTACAACAACCGTGAAAAAGGCGTTACCGAAACGACCTACTACGTAGAACTATTCCTTCGAAATCTTCTTCTCGCTGAAGACAATATTCTTTCTAACAGAGAAATGCACGTCGCTTACAAAGAGCCGATAGAGCCCGCCACCATTGTCAACGACCGAGAAAATGCTATTATCGAAATTCTCCGCGCAAATCCTAGCATCACGCTCGACGAGGTTGCCGAAAGAATAGGCAAATCCCCTCGTACAGTAAAAACCGCAGTAAAATCAATGCAAGAACGCGGAATCCTAGAGCGCGTAGGCGGCAAGAAAAACGGAAGCTGGAAAATACTGAAATAAGGAGTTGGATAATATGATAAATTTATGTGAGCTATTACAAATTCAAAAAGAAGATTTTACAAAATATAAGGTACATTTTGCAATAGGAGGAGATAATAGAAAAGAGCCGTATAATGCTTTTTTGATAGATAATTTTAAGGATTGGCAAGAGCACCAGACAGGCAAAAACTGGAGCAGACAATATATTCTGTCTTTGATTTATTACGAAAAGGATATTTGGATGTTTGGTGGAATTTACAAGGTATTGCCTGTTGAGCCAACACCCGTAGAAAATGATAACGGTTGGAAAGGGTGGCGATATCAAACCAAACTGACGGAGAAAGCTGCCGAATATATAGGAAGGGCATTTTTAAAATTTAAAAAAGAGTTTCGCGCCTCCTATCCAACCTTAGAATTAGACCCTAAAAATGGCGAACCTATAGCAGAAATGCCACTATCTCACATACTTGATAAACGTGTAGCTCTATCTGATTTTTTAGGCTTCGATTCTGTCAACATAGACTATAAAACCCTTAAGTATATTGTTTCGGATAATATCCTTTCTTGGAAGTCAGCGCTTTCAAACGTAAAAGGTATATATTTGATTGTTGATACGCATACAGGAAAACAGTATGTTGGAAGCGCATATGGAGATGAGTGCATATGGCAACGTTGGTCAAATTATGCTAAAGACGGTCATGGTGGAAACGTAGAATTGAAAGAGCTTCTTAAGATTAACGGTGAAGATTACAGGTATAACTTTAAATATTCGATTTTAGAAGTTTGCAATATGAATCTCGGAAATGAATACATAATAAGTCGTGAAAGCCACTGGAAAGAAGTTTTGCTTACGCGAGAGTTTGGATTAAACCTAAATTGAATTTTAAGGGCGGAATGCAATTTCGCATTCTCCCTTTTTTGTTATACAAAAAACAAGCACAACCGCAAGTGCTGTGCTTATTTTGCTGTTACGGACGATGTCGCTCGCTCTAAAAACAGTTGATAACTGTTTTTAGAGCGAAGAGTGAGGCGGTAGCCGAACTCTGTCCTGTCGTTATCCGGGAGAAGACCGCTGAATAAGCAAAAAAATAAAGACCGAATATCTCTCGGTCTTTACCTGGTGCGGACGACGGGACTTCTTTGCCTGCGGGCAAAGCCTTTCCACTGCTCTGACAGCCATTTAGGCTGTCATTCACTACCGCTCCCCTTCAAGTCCCTCCATCCTTATAAATCAAAAAAGGTACAACCTCAAGGGCTGTACCTCTTTTGCTTGGTGCGGACGACGGGACTTGAACCCACATGAATTGCTTCACTGGAACCTGAAACCAGCGCGTCTGCCAATTCCGCCACGTCCGCTTGCGAAAAGCTGATTGGATAATTAAATTGATTTCGTGCTTCAATATAATATCATAAAAATATGGCATTGTCAAGAAGTTTTAAAAATATTGCACTACAATTTTATAAAATCTATTGACAAACTCAAAAAAACTTGATATAATAATTCGGCAAGCAATCGAACCACGGCTTGTGTTATATGGAGAAGTACTCAAGTGGTGAAGAGGCGCCCCTGCTAAGGGTGTAGGTCGGGCAACCGGCGCGAAGGTTCAAATCCTTTCTTCTCCGCCAAAAAAATACGAGGACACTGTCCTCGTATTTTTTTATCCAAGCCACAGGCTTGGTATATCATCACTCTTTAGCGTGTATCTCATCACCGAAGTTGCATATCATCACGCGAAGCGTGTATTCCGGTGGCTTGATGATATACAATTCCTCTGGAATTGGTGATATACAACACTCCGTGTTGATGATATCCATGCCAAAGGCGTGATTAGGAGTCGTCAGTTCAAACCCGAACGAAAAACGCAAAAATCTTTTTATCTAAATTGTTGCTATAAAATTTATTTGGTTGTTTCTGAGGTTATTTCAGAATCTTTTTAAAATTTCAATTGTATGTCGGAATATTACCGCAAATAATTTTTTGTAAGGATTAAAAATGAAAAAATTTGAAGGAATTTTGATTTGTACAGACCTTGACGGAACTTTGCTTAGGGGGGACAAGAGCGTTTCAGAGGAAAATCTCAATGCGATAGAGTATTTTAAATCTGAAGGGGGAATATTTACCTTTATAACAGGTCGTGTTCCATACACTTCTTTGGGTATTTGCGATATCATTCATCCGAATGCCCCCTTTGGCTGCATTAATGGCGGTGCGCTATATGACCACGTCAGAAAAGAGTATATATGGACGCAGCCGCTTTCTCGTTCTGCGCTTGAGCTTGTAAAGTACGTTGACGAGCGCGTTGAGGGAATCGGTATTCAGGTAAATACCTTTGATAAAATATACTTTTCAAGAGAAAATTCAGCTATGGAGATTTTCCGTACTTTGACCGGAACTCCAAACGTTGTAAAATCGTATGATGAGGTTGATGAGCCGATTGCAAAAATAATTTTCGGTGACGTTCGTGAAGAAGCTCTTTTGCAGGTTCAAGAGCTGCTGGCAAATCATCCAAGGGCTGACGAATTCAGCTTTATTCGTTCCGAAAAAAAGCTTTATGAAATTTTGCCTAAGGGTATCAGCAAGGGAAGCGTTTTGCCGAGACTGGCGGAATATCTTTCTATAGATATGAAAAAGACTGTAGCTATAG
This sequence comes from Eubacteriales bacterium, assembly GCA_045594785.1. Taxonomy (GTDB): domain Bacteria; phylum Bacillota; class Clostridia; order Oscillospirales; family CAG-272; genus UBA1740. The sequence continues at coordinate 19,093 of JAZNZE010000038.1, read as the reverse complement.
GCGATTATAATAACGATATTGCAATGCTTGTTTCTGCAGGAGTGGGAGTTGCTGTCGAAAATGCGAAGGAAGAGGTTAAAGCTGTGGCTGATTATGTAACGGTCGATAATGAGCATCATGCTATTGCAAAAATCATATTTGATATAGAAAATGGAACTATAGCAATATAAATGCCGTTTATGACAACTAAAGATTACATATTATGAATAAAAATGCAAAAATCCTTAGAAAAGGATTTTTGCATTTTCTTTTTGCAGAATTGGTAAAAAGCATTTTTACACGTTCTTGTGAGGAAGAGCTTTCGGGTATTGACTGTTATGCATTTTTGCATAAAGTCCACCCTTTTCAATAAGCTCTTTATGCGTTCCGCGCTCGGCAATTTTGCCATTATCGACTACGAGAATTATATCAGCATTTTCTATTGTGGAAAGTCTGTGAGCTATTACGAAAGCAGTTCTTCCACGCATGAGGTCATCCATGGTTTTTTGTATGATTAGCTCGGTGCGTGTGTCAACGTTGCTAGTGGCCTCGTCAAGAATAAGAATCGGACGGTTCGAAAGATAGGCTCTGGCTATCGTCAAGAGCTGCTTTTGTCCCGCACTTATGTTCGTGCTGTCCTCGTTTATCTGTGTATCATAACCGTCAGGCAGGGAATTAATGAAAAGGTCGATATGCGCACGTCCGGCAGCCTCCATAACCTCTTCTCTTGTTGCATTTTCTTTGCCGTATGCTATATTATCGTACACAGTACCCGAAAATAGCATAGTATCCTGAAGCACCATTCCGAAAACTTTGCGCACGTCAGCGCGGTTTAGCTTGAGAATATCCTCTCCGTCAACTAGAATTTTGCCGCTTTGAGGGTCGTAAAAACGCATAAGCAGATTTACAATTGTGGTTTTTCCACCACCCGTAGGACCTACGATTGCAACCTTTTGCCCAGGAGTGACAAGCAGATTTAGGTCTTCGATTAGCGGTGCCTCTTCCTTGTAAGAGAAGCTTACGTTCTCGAATTTTACCTCTCCGCGAACCTCGTTAATTTCTTTTTCCTGCTGTTCTGTGATTTCTTCACCGTCAAGATAATCGTAAACGCGCTTAGCGGAAGCGACTGTAGATTGCATCATTGACATACCGCTTGCAATGCTTTCGAGCGGACCGGAGAATAGCTTGGTATACATCAGAAACGCAACTAACGAACCAACCGTAACCTTGTCGCCTATTACAAGATACGAGCCGATAATACATATTGCTACGTAGGAAAGGTTGTTTATGAGTGAAACGATGGGACGCACAATGCCCGAAACAAATATTCCTCTCTCCGAATGCTCGGTATACTCCTTCAGAAGTTTTCCGTATCTTTCGTTCTGCGAATTCTCGATAGAGAAAATTTTTACCGAATCGAATCCGGTCAGATTTTCTTCGCATAGCGAATAGATTTTTCCCGAGGCTGCACGCGAATTGTTAAAGTGCTTCTCACTTTTTGAAGCGAGCAGAGCGGATACTATCATAGAGGCAGGCACAAACACAATGACGGTAAGTGCCATTATGGGATTTGCAGCAAAAATAATAAAACTGATTATGGCAAGTCTTATAACTCCGTTTATGATTACGCTGAAAATATTATGAATAGACCCACCCATAACCGAAACGTCATGAGTCATTCTGGAGATTATCTCTCCGTTTGGAGTTGTGTCTACGGTTTTTACGGGGATTTTTGAAATTTTTTCACTCATTCGTATTCTCATACGGCAGGTGAAATGGTTAGTTACCGAATAATTCATAACCGCCGTGGTGAGCACACCGAATATAGCTGAGATTACGTATACCAGCGCGAGAAAAATTATTTCCTTGATAAACTCGGATTTTTCTATTGGTATTCCATTGTTTGCAAGGTCGTAAATGCGGTTGGTAAGCGAGCCTATAAGCTCAGGCGCAGTCATAGAAAGAATTGCGGAAATAATACTGAAAACGGTGGCGAAAATCAGCCAATGCGCTATCGGCGCAGCATCCTTGACTATTCTGAAAATTACGGATTTTACAGTATTTTTATTTTTCATATGCCTCACCTCCAAATGCATTTTTTCCAAGCTGAGATTCGGCAATTTCTCTGTAAATGTCACAGGATGAAAGAAGCTCGGTGTGACTTCCGAAATCAATAATGCTTCCATCGTTCATAACGTATATTCGCTCAGCGCTCATAGCCGTGCTTATTCTTTGAGTGACAATTATCTGAGTTTTGCCTCTCAGAAGCGAAAGGTAATTTTCGCGTATCTCGCTTTCTGTTAGAAAGTCAAGCGCGCTGAAGCTATCGTCAAAGAGGTATATATCGGCATTTTTGATGACGGCACGCGCCATATTGAGACGCTGCTTCTGACCTCCGCTTACGTTTTGTCCCATACCAACGAGAAGGTAATCAAGGCCTTCCGGATGTGAATTTGTGAATTCACTCATTTTCGAAAGCTGCAGCACCTTCATAATTTCTTCATCGGTTGCATCGGGCTTACCCATTTTTATGTTTTCACGGATAGTTCCTTCGAAAATCATAGCTTTCTGAAGAGCCACGGAATAGTGCGTTCTTATTTCGGCTTTTGAAAGAGAGCCATACGTCTTGCCGCCGAGCCTAATTTCACCCGTGGTGGCATCAAAAAGCCCCGAAAGAAGTCTGATAAGCGTTGTTTTTCCACTTCCCGTTCCTCCAATTATCGCGATACGCTCGCCCTCTTTTACAGACATAGAGATGTTGTGAAGCGCCTCACCGTTCGAGTTAGGGTAGGTAAACGAAACGTTCGAAAGCTCAATATCAAAGTCTTCAACCGAGCCTTCCGACTTAACTGTTTTTTCTTCTGAAGGAAGTGAGTGGATTTCGTTTATTCGCTTTACCGAAACTTTGAGTCTCGGCAACCAGGTAAGCGTCCAGGAAAGGCTGATAAGTGCATTCGATATTATCGCGATATATTGCAGTACCGCAATAACGTCACCTGCTCCGAGCATAGCGGAGTTTTCTGCTCTTAGTGTACCGAAATACAGCACGGCAACCGTGGCTAGATTGAGCAGAAGCATTGCAATTGCCTCAACAGAGCCGCCCCTGGTATTTGCGCGTATCATGTATTTTGACATTTCCTCGGTTGCAAACTTAGCGCGCGAATGCTCTTTCTTTTCGTTATTGAATGCCCGTACTACTCTCAGGCATGAAAGCCGTTCTCTGACGATTTTATTCTGCACGTCAATGTACTTATCCGATTTATCCCACATTGAATAAAGAGGTTTCATAATTATGGATACCAATAGCAAAACGGGCGGGATAGATAGCAGAAAAACCAGCGAAAGCACAGCGTCTGCCATAAATGCCAAAACTGCAGAGCCGATAAACATTATCGGAACGGAAACAAGCATATAAGTAAGGCTTGTTGCAGCCTCCTCAATGTTGAATATATCGTCCGTTGCCCTCGTCAGAAGACCGGAGGGTCCTATTTTTGAATAATCGCTGTAGGAAAGAGCGTTTATTTTTTTGAAGGTTGTTTTGCATACGTCTGAGGTATAGCGTGTAGAAATAGAGGTATTAAGCTTTTCCGAAAGAACGCTTCCGGATATGGAAAGGGCGGCAAGAATAACCATAACCGCGGCATATTTCCACACGAGATTTATGTTGTTTTTTGCTATGCCGCTCTCTACGATTTCACTCATAAAAAATGGCATAAGAAGAGACGTTATTATACCGAAAGCATCAATTAATGCAACGGTAATAAGTCTTTTTCGGTAGGGTTTTAAAAGTTCTAAAAGTGTTTTCAAGTTTCCTCCAATGCGGCACCGGAAAAATCGGCTTAAAGCATAAAAAAGCTCGGGCGCACTATGTGTCCCGAGCTTAATGAATATAGCCTAGTCGGCTTTATGCTTTGATTTCTCCGGAGGCGAGTACGTAAAGTATAACAGTTCTTGTTGTAGTATTGAATAAAGTTGTCATTGTATCTTCCTCCTTTCTTTTTTTCTTAATTTTAACACAGGGAATATAAAAAGTCAACGCTTTTGTAAAAATTAATCATTTTAGCTTAGCTATAATCAAAACTCACTTGCATTTTAATATATTTTATGCTAATATAAGTGTGTTGGTAAATATAAAGGAATTATAAGGAGTAAAAAATGAAAAACAGAGATGAATTAGATCAGAAATACAAATGGGATCTTACAAAAATATATCCAACGGAAGAGGCTTTTAATGCGGAATTTGCCGAGGTTTCGTCACTTATAAAGGATTTTGCGCGTCACGAAAAAACTATGTGCAACAGCGCAAACGACCTTCTTAATATGCTGCTTGACTTTACCTCGCTTATGGAAAAGATAAGTAAGCTCGGAACGTTTGCTTTCCTTTCCTATGCGGTGGACAGTACGAACAATTTTGCTCAGGCAAGAACCGCAAAGCTTCATTCTCTTGCAGCCGCAGCGCAGGCATCTGCATGGTTCGTTTCTCCCTACATTCTGAAGCTTGACGAAAAAACGGTTGAAGCCTGGTATGAGGAGCAGCCTAAGCTTAAGAATTTTTCAAGAATGATACATAAGGAGCTTAGAGGAAAGCCTTATATGCTTTCAAACGAGTGCGAAAAGCTTCTCGCACAGATGAGCGACTGCCTGCACAGCCACGACAACATAAGAAATATTTTTGAAAATTCCGACCTTCAGTTTGGAAAAATCCGCGATGACGAGGGCAAGCCCTTTCAGCTTACTGACGTAAACTACGTTCCCACGCTTATGACCGCGGGCAGAAAGGTAAGAAAGTCTGCGTTTAACTGTCTTTACAAGACCTATATGCAGTTTGCAAATACCTTCGCTACTATGTATTCAAGCTACGTAAAGGAAAGATGCACCTTATCAAAAATCCGCGGCTTCAAGAGCTCTCTTCACGCCTCTACCTTTGATGATGAGGTAACTCCGGTAATATACAATAACCTTATTAAGTCCGTTCGCAAGTCCTTGCCTGTAATGTATGAATATTACGAGCTTAAGCGCGAGGTTCTCGGTCTTGAAAGACTTCATATGTATGACGTGTATGCACCTCTTATCAGCGAATGCAAGAGTGTTTACAGCTACGAAGAGGCTGTAGATGAGGTTCTTGATGCGGTTAAGGTGTTCGGTGAAGAATATTATAACGCTCTTTCAGACGGACTTAAAAATCGCGGCTGGGTAGACGTGTATCCCTCTAAGGGCAAGCGCGGTGGGGCATTCAGTGGCGGCTCGGCTACTACTGAGCCATATATTCTTCTTAACTATTCGGATAGCTTCAATGACGTATCCACCCTTGCGCACGAGGCAGGCCATTCGATGCACTCTTATTTTTCGAGAAAATATAACGAGCCTCATAACTCAGGCTATACAATATTCGTAGCAGAGGTTGCCTCTACCGTAAACGAGCTGCTTCTTGCTCATAAAAAGTTAAGAGAATCTCAGAATGACGATGAGCGTCTTTCTATCCTTAACGAGCTTATGGAAACCTATAAGGGAACACTTTACAGACAGACGATGTTTGCGGAATTCGAGAAAAACGCCCATGCGCTTACCGAAAAGGGTGAGCCCCTTACTGCTGACGTTTTGTCGGGCGTTTATATGAAGCTTATCCGTGCGTATTTCGGCTCAAAGGTTGCAAAGGATAAGCAGATAGCATACGAATGGGTAAGAATTCCTCACTTCTACAGAAATTTCTACGTTTACAAGTATGCAACCTGTATCTCCGCAGCCTCGGCAATCGTTAAGCGCATCGAAACCGAAGGGGAGAGCTACGTTGGGCAGTACATTGAATTTCTCAAGTGCGGTGATTCGAAATCTCCTCTGGACAGCCTTCTCGTTGCAGGTATTGATATGACCGACCCTAAGGTTGTTGACGGAGCTATAGAGGACTTTGCATCTGCCATAGCTCAGTTCAGAGAAATTTACGCAAAAAAGCAGAAATAAAAAAATTACCTGTTATAACTTCGAACTGAAAGGACAAAAATGATAAAGCTAACGGTACTCGGTGACATAATGGTAGAGCCACCTTTTCTAAAACAAGCGGAAAAGGATGGAAAATACGATTTTTACACGCCTATGAAGGCACTTGAATCGGTTCTTGCCGATTCCGATTACGTAATAGCAAATCTGGAAACGCCTCTCGCAGGAGAGGAAGCCGTATATACGAACAGAATTGTCAGCTTTAATGCGCCCGACAGTGTTGCGGAAGCTATAAAAAAGCTTAAGATAGACGTGGTTTCTACTGCCAATAACCACTGTCTTGACAGGGGATTTGAAGGACTCGAAAGAACTCTCAAGATCCTTGACGAATACGGCGTTGCTCATACGGGAACCTATCCTAAGGGATACACCGGTGAGCGCACTCATTACTTTGAAATCGACGGAACGAGATTTGCGCTTATAGCGTACGCTCATAGTACGAACTACGGTATAAGCGAGGCTTTGCCGCAGGGGGAAACCGCTGTATGCGTCAATAATTCGCGTCCTCTCAGCGGCGGTGTTCCCACTTATCCGAGAAAGCCTGAAAATTATTACTCAACGCTTAAATACGTTCAGGAGTTGACGGGACGAAAGCTTCTCTGGGAAGAAACGGTAAAGCTTACCGCTGCTATGGGAATTTCCTTTGTTGCCATTGATGATAATTTCTCGCAAGAGGAAATCGACGAATACGTTAAGAAAATAGGCAAGGATTACAGCGAAGCAAGAGAGCGTGCCGACATAGTCCTATTCTATCCTCACGTAGGCGGTCAGTTCAACACCCGTCCGGGAAATTACAGTAAGCATTTTCTTGAAAAATGCAGGGAGCTTGGCTTTGACGGAATTTTTGCGGCACATTCGCATACAACCCAGATGGCTGAATACATAAACGGAGTCCCCTGCTTCTACTCGGTAGGCAACGTAACGATGTCGCCCTGTACCTTTTATCAGGTTCCGGAATCGCTCCCCGAATACGGTCTTGCAGTTCATAACTACGTAGACGAAAAGAAAATAAAAAGGGTAACCTTCTCGGTTATAAAAATGGTAGAGGATGAGAATACACCGCTAAGAGTAGTTCCCGTTTTCGACCTTTATTACGAGCTTGACGCCCGGGGACGCGAGAAGCTGATGCGTGACGTGGCTGCGGTTTATCATCGCGTTACGGGAAGAGAGCTTTCTGCCACAACTCCCGAAAAAGAATACGATTTGTAATTTTGTAAATAAATAGAGATTTATGGCTAGGAAAGAATAATGGATAGAAGTGATAAGAAAAAGTACATAGATCCGGTTAAGTATGCCGACGGTGTATATCATATCGGAACAAGCGCCAGTCCGTGTTGGCTTATCGACTGTGAAAGCACTTTGGTGCTTCTTGATACCGCGATGCCCGATGACCTCGACTTCATAATCGAAAATATTGAGAAAATAGGATACAACCTCAAAAATGTAAAGCATATTTTACATTCTCACGGTCATATTGACCATATGGGCTGTACAAAAGCGATTGTAGAGATGACCGGTGCTAAGACTTATATAGGCAAAGGTGACGAGGATTCGGTTGCGGGCAGAAACGAGCTTCAATGGACCAATGAGCTCGGAATAAAGTATACTGGTGCTTTCGAGCCGGACGTTATCATTAATGACGGTGACGTTATAGAAATCGGGAGCAAAAAATTCAGATTTGTTTCGACACCGGGGCACACGGCGGGTGTTATGTCGATTTTCTTTGAGGTAACCGATAGCGGAAAAACCTATCACGCGGGAATGTTCGGAGGAGCAGGATTTAACAGCCTCAAAAGAGAATATATGACTAAATATTCGCTTCCGTTTTCCTTGCGTGAGGATTTTAAGGCGGGCATCAAAAAAATATATAATGAGCCTGTAGAGGTACATCTGGGAAACCACCTCGAAAATGCAAATCACTCAGCTAAGGTCAGCGCGCTAGGCGGTGATAAGAATCCCTTCATTGAATCGGAAAGTTGGAAAAAGCTTCTTGATAATAAGCTCAAACAAACAGAAATATATTTTGACTAAGGAGAAAACTATGGATATCAAACGCGTTTGTAATCTTGTGGAAGAGAGAAAGGAAGAGCTTTTTGAGCTTCTTTCCTCGCTTGTAAAGATAAATTCAGAGAATTTTATGACTCACGGAAATGAAAAGGCTCTTGCCGAGCACGTAAACGAGCTTTGCAAGCAGCTCGGACTTGAGAGCGAAATCTACTCGCCCATGGACCTTGAGAATTTTGAAAATCACCCCGATTACGTTCCCGGAAGAGCGCTTGAGAACAGACCTAACGTAACTGCGCGCTGGAGAGGTAAGGAAGATATTGACGAGCTTATGATAATGGGTCATCTTGACACCGTTCCGATTGGTGACCTTGCAAACTGGGATAAAGACCCTCTTTCAGGCGAAATTTCTGACGGAAAGATTTGGGGAAGAGGCGCGTGTGACGATAAATACGCGCTCGCAACGGCACTTTTTATAATCAAGCTCCTTAAAGAAGAAGGCTTTGAGCCTAAGAAAAATCTGCTTTTCTCCGCATACTGTGACGAGGAATTCGGAGGCTCTCACGGAGCTCTTGCATCAGCGCTGAGATTTCCTGCAAACAGAGTGGTAAATATGGACGGAAGGCAGGAGCAGATATGGAACTGCGCCTCCGGCGGCCAGGAGGCTAAGTATTTCTTCCATACGAAGAATACGGTTGACAGCGCAGGCGTAGTGGCAGCGGCAATTCCCGCAGCTCTTGAGGTTATGGAATCCTTCAAGAAGACCAGAGAAGCCGAGCTTGAAGCTAATCCATACTACCACGGCACTCATATTCCAAAGAGTTGTCTTCGTTATATGGGTATCAAGGCAGGTAATGCAGGAATGGACCTTGGCAGGGGCGAGCTGCATTTTACCTATTACACCGATAAGACCAAAGAAGAAATTTACAAGGAATTTGAAGAGCTTGAAAAGGTTATGGCAGAAAAACTGCTTCCTTACGGAGTTATCGGAGATAAATTCGTTCCTTACACGAGATTTTTCCATTACACTCATTGCGCTCCGGATTCCGAAGCAATACTCGACTTCTCAGACGCTATGTTTGAGGCACTTGGAAAGCGTCCTGAGGTATGCGGCTCCTGTCTTTCCGACCTATCCGTTATAGGTAAGTTTGGTGGTAAGTGCGCTTTTGCTTACGGTGGAGGCAGAGATTTCAGCCTTCCGGGAGGCGCTCATCAGCCTAACGAGTTTATCGAGTGCGCAAGATTTGTTGAGTTTGTTAAAACCATCGCAGCATACGTAGTAAAGGTGCTTGGATAATGAACGGTATCGAGAAGGTAGATGCCAATTTTCTCCTTGAAACTAAGATAGAGCGAGATGGGCTGAAGTTTTTGGATATAAAAAGCGCGCCCTTCACGCTTCATGGAATCTTTTATGAAAACGGACAGTACGTAAGACTTGCGGACAGTGTCGCAAAAAGCGTCAGCCAAGGAGTACATATCCTCTCAAAGCATACTGCAGGCGGAAGGGTAAGGTTTGTAACCGACAGCCCCTACGTAGCTATAAAGGTCTTGCAGCAGGGAAGTCCGGATATGGCGCACATGCCGCCCAGCGGCCAAGCAGGCTTTGACCTTTACGAGACCGTAGACGGTGAGCAGGTATATCTGAAAAGCTATATGCCTGCGTATAGCGCCGTTGACGGCTTTGAGGGAGTGTTCGATTTTTCCTCTGGCACAGAGCATATTCTTACACTGAATTTTCCGCTTTATTTTAACGTAAAAGAGCTCTATATCGGACTTCGGGAGGGAAGCGTATTAAAAAAAGCTCCCGATTATTCGGTAAAAGTGCCGATAGTGTATTACGGCTCTTCTATAACTCAGGGCGGCTGTGCGTCAAGACCCGGAAATTCCTATCAGGGATTTCTTTCAAGACTTTATGACGCAGATTATATTAATCTCGGCTTTTCCGGCAGCGCAAAGGGTGAAAAGGAAATGGCAGAGTACGTATCGAGCCTTGATATGTCTGCATTTGTGTATGATTATGACCACAATGCCGATAATGCAGAGCATCTTCGCAGAACGCACGAGCCTTTTTACAAAATCATAAGAGAGGCGCATCCCGATATACCGGTGGTGTTTATGACACGCCCTAAGGTTTTTCTCTCAAAGGCTGAAAAGCAGAATTTGGAAGTAATATACGAAACCTATAGCAAGGCGCTAAAAAGAGGTGAAAACGTTTACTTTGTCCCGGGCTCTGAGCTTATGGAGCTATGTGCCGATGAAGGTACTGTAGACGGCTGCCACCCTACCGACCTCGGATTTTTCAGTATGGCGAAGCGCCTTAAAAAAGAATTTGACAAATTTATTAAAGGGTGAAAAAATGAAATTTGAAAGAGATATACCGGTAAAGTATAGCGTAGACGTATTTATTGCAGGCGGCGGCCCCGCAGGTATTGCCGCAGCGCTTTCAGCATCAAGAGCGGGAGCGAGTGTTTATCTTGCGGAGAAGGAACAATGCTTCGGTGGAATGGCAACGGCAGCCATAGTTCCCGCTTTTATGCGCTTTTCCGATGGAGTAAACTTTCTCTCGGGCGGTGTCGGCAAGGAAATATTTGACGAGCTTTACGGAGAGGGAGCAGACTTTACTCCTGTTGAATTTCCTATTGATACGGAAAAGCTTAAAAGAATTTACGATGAGCTTATGGTAAGCTCGGGCGCAAGCTTCTCCTTCGAAAATCACATAATTTCCATTGAAGAAAAAAACGGAAGAATTACCCACGCTGTCATTATGGGTAAGGAAGAGCTTTTTGCAGTAGAAGCAAAGGTGTTTATAGATGCCAGCGGAGACGGAACTCTTGCGGTTTGGGCAGGAGCTGAGTACGATATAGGAGACGAAGAGGGCAGAATGATGCCCGGAACGCTTTGCACCCTATGGGGAAATATCGACTGGTCGAGAGCCATTGTAGAGCTTGGTAAGGACCCGGACAACAGAATGCTTCACAAAGCGTTTGAGGACGGAGTTTTCACCGTTAAAGACCCGGGGCTTCCGGGAATGTGGCATAGAGAGGACGGCTACGGCGGCGGAAATATCGGACACGTATTCGGTGTTGACGGAACGAATGCTGAATCCATAACGGAGGGCATTATAGATGCAAGGCGCAGAATGCCCGAGTACAGAGCCTATTACCGAGGCTACCTTGAGGGCTATGAAAATACCGAGCTTCTTGCCTCGGGCGCGGTGCTCGGAATAAGAGAGAGCCGCAGAATAAAGTGCGATTATATGATGAATATGGACGATTATTTTAATCAGTCCGATTTCGAGGACGAGATAGGAAGATATAACTATCCGGTAGATTTGCACGCGGCAAGTCTTGACGAAAGCTTTAATTCGAAATTTCCGGGTATTTACGAAAAGGGCTACCCCAAGGGCAAGAGCTACGGAATATCCTACCGCTCGCTTCTACCCGTGGGTACGGAAAACCTTCTCGTTGCGGGCAGATGCATAGGAGCAGACAGAGAAATGATGGGTTCGCTCCGCGTTATGCCTTGCTGCTTTATCACGGGCATGGCGGCAGGTGTCGCAGCATACCTCGCCTCAAGAGACGGAGTAACCCCAAGAGAAATAGATACGAAGGAGCTTCAGCAAATCCTAAAATCACAAGGAGCATTCCTTCCCAATGTAAAATAAAAAAACAAAAAGAAAACGGCTATGCAAGTTGCAAAATTATGGCGCAACTTATGTCATAGCCGTTTTGTTATATAACGTTTTACTCTATCACAGAAAATTCAGGGAAGTCGTAGCAGAGCTTTGTTCCTATATCAACTCCGAGAGGGAGAAGCGCCATAGCTATAAAAAGCTCCTCGCCCTCCTCGTTTTTGAGTGTGGCGTATTCGCCTTCGATTTTAATTACGGTATATTTCATTTTCACCTCAGAATAGCATTCAGCTCTTTCATTTTTTCCTCTGTCGGCTCGGGTATATGAGCAAAAGGAAAAGGTATATTCATATTTTTATACTTAACTTCGCATACCTTTCGGAAAGGAAGCAGCTCCATCGTGTCAACCGCATTACTGTTAGCCTCTGCAATTTCCTTCAGCGCCTTGACGTTTTCTTCCGTATCGTTAAGAGAGGGAATTATAACCTGTCTGAGTGTGGTTTTTATTTTATTTTCGTTAAGATATGAGAGAAATTTCAGCGGAGCGTCAAGAGAGCAGCCTGCATATTTTAGGTAGTCCTCGTTATTTGTGTATTTTATATCGAGAAGCACTCTGTCAGTAGAAGCAAGAAGCGCTTTCACGCTATCATTAAAAACCGAGCCCGAGGTGTCAAGGCAGGTATTTATTCGGTTTTCGTGTGCAAGCTCGAAAATTTCTCGTGCAAATTCTGCCTGCAGGAGCGGTTCTCCGCCGGAGAGGGTTATACCCCCCGTCTCCCCGAAGTATTCTTTATACCTTTTTGCCTTGTTTACTATTTCCTCGGCCGAGTGGTCGGTGCCGCTATTCATATCCCGGGTATCAGGATTGTGGCAGCACCCACACAGGAGATTACACCCCGAAAGGAATACGACAAATCTTATACCGGGGCCGTCAACCGCACCGAGCGACTGAAAGGAATGAACTCTTCCCGTCATACGCTTTCGTGGAAGGTACGGCTTATAACCTCTCTCTGCTGCTCGCGTGAGAGCTTGTGGAAGTTAACCGCATAGCCTGAAACTCTGATAGTGAGGTTTGGATAAAGCTCGGGATTTTCGTATGCCTTAAGAAGCGTTTCTCTGTTAAGAACGTTTACGTTGATGTGGTGAGCGCCCTTGGCAAAGTAGCCGTCAAGGATAGAAACGAGGTTAGCTATTCTTGCGCCCTCGGTCTTTCCGAGCGCCTCGGGAGTAATAGAGAAGGTGTTTGAAATTCCGTCACGGCAATCGTCATAGGAAAGCTTTGCAACCGAATTCAGCGATGCAAGTGCGCCGTTTTCCTCTCTGTTGTGCATCGGGTTAGCACCGGGAGCAAACGGCTCGCCCGCGCCTCTTCCGTCAGGAGTAGCGCCCGTGTTCTTTCCGTACATAACGTTAGAGGTTATGGTAAGAACGGAAAGCGTGTGTACTGCATCACGGTATGCAGGCGTTTTACGCAGCTCGCTGATAACCTTACGTGTGAGGTCCTTTGCGATAAGGTCAACTCTGTCGTCATCGTTTCCAAACTTTGGGAAAGTGCCCTCGCGCTTGAAATCCACAATAAATCCGTTTTCGTCCTTCACGGGCGTAACCGTTGCGTATTTTATAGCGCTGAGTGAATCTGCAACAACAGAAAGACCTGCAATTCCAAATGCCATAAATCTGCCGACATTAGTGTCGTGCAGAGCCATCTGGATTTTTTCATATGCGTATTTGTCGTGAACGTAGTGAATAACGTTCATCGTGTTAACATAAAGCTTTGCAAGCCAGGCAATATAAACGTCAAAGCGTGACATAAGCGCCCCAAAGTCGAGGGTTTCGCCCTCAAGCACGGGCATCTGAGGGCCGATATGAATACCGCTGGTGGTATCGTAGCCGCCGTTTATCGCGATAAGAAGGAGCTTTGCAAGGTTGCATCTCGCTCCGAAGAACTGCATCTGCTTTCCAATCTTCATAGCGGAAACGCAGCAGGCAATGGCGTAATCGTCTCCGTAGTCGGGGCGCATAACGTCATCGTTTTCGTACTGAATAGAGTCGGTATCTGCCGAGACCTTAGCGCAGAACTTTTTAAATCCATCGGGAAGCGCTGTTGACCAAAGCACCGTGAGGTTAGGCTCGGGAGAAGAGCCGAGAGTGTAAAGGGTGTTGAGCATACGGAAGGTGTTTTTTGTAACGAGCGTTCTTCCGTCCTCGCCCATACCGCCGAGAGCCTCGGTTATCCACATCGGGTCGCCGCCGAAAAGCTCGTTATATTCGGGAGTGCGCAGATGTCTTGCCAGTCTGAGCTTAATAACGAAATCGTCCATAAGCTCCTGCGCCGCTTCCTCTGTAAGAGTACCGTTTGCGATATCTCTCTCAATATAAATATCAAAGAAGGTAGAAACTCTTCCGAGCGACATAGCTGCTCCGTTCTGCTCCTTGATAGCCGCGAGATATGCAAAATAGGTCCACTGTATAGCCTCTCTTGTATTCTTTGCGGGTGCGCTTATATCGTAGCCGTAAAGCTTCGCCATATCCTTGAGGTAGCCAAGGAAGGTTATCTGCCTGAAAAGCTCCTCGGTAAGCTTTGCTGTCTCAACGTTGAAATTTGACTGACCGATAGCCGCCTTGTCTTTTTTCTTATCCTCAATAAGCTTGTCCACTCCGTAGAGTGCAACGCGGCGGTAATCTCCGATAATTCTGCCTCTGCCGTAAGCATCTGGGAGTCCTGTGATAACGTGGCACTTACGCGCTGCGCGCATCTCGTCCGTATATATACGGAAAACACCGTCATTATGTGTTGTTCTGTAGCGGAATTCCTCCTGAACCTTGTCGGAAACCTTGTAACCGTAAGCCTCGCACGCCTGCTTAGCCATTCTCATACCGCCAAAGGGGTTAACGCCTCGCTCGAGCGGCTTTGAGGTCTGCAGACCTACGATAAGCTCGTTTTCCTTATCAACGTAGCCGGGAGCATAGTTAAGAAGCGAGGTTGCCGTGCTTGTGTCAATAGAAAGCACACCGCCTGCCTTTGCTTCTGCGCGGAAAAGCTCGTTTACCTTTGCCATAAGCGAGCTTGTGCGCTCGGTTGCGCCCGCAAGAAAGGCAGAATCTCCCTTATATTCCTTGTAGTTTTTCTGGATAAAGTCGCGTACGTTGATTTCGTCCTGCCAAACGCCACCGACAAATCCGTTCCAGTTTTCGTGTGTCATAATACAAAATCCTCCGTTAAGTCTTGATTTTGCTTGCCTCCGCCTGCAAAAAGGGGACAAAAAAGGGCAAGCTGATTTCGTTTGAAACCAAATTGCCCAGACGGTCGGCATATTCACTCGATTGGAAATAATCCCATCGGGCATACTTACACTTCCTTAGCGTTATCGCTTTCCGTCAGTCATGTAAGTAAGTATATTATACACTAATCAAAAGCTTTTGTCAATGGAAACGTCAAATTTTGTATTTGCATTTTTGTATTTGCAAAATTAACCTGATATCTTGAAAAGCTATGGCATTTCAAGCGAGAAAAGCCGCCTGAAATGCCATGCTTTCATTTTTGTTTATTACTTTTCGTAGAAGGAGGGAAGCTCCTTTTCCATAACCTCGCGTAAAAGTCCAAGCTTCCAGTCTATATGTGCCTTGTCGCACATATATTCCATGCTCGGCTCGTATCCGAGGCGGGAGTCAAACTCAACGAGCGGAATGGTGTCGAGCGCGTTCTTTTCCTCAGCCTTGCAGATTTCAAGAAGTGCATCAACGGTCTTGTTTCTTTTCTCTCCGTGCGTGTCCTTAAGGATAAATTTCAGCTTAGCAAATTCCTTAATTCCGATTGCAGTTCTGAGCGTATTTCTTATGAACTTGCAAAGACCTGCAATACGCGCCGCATCTTCTCTCTTTCTTTCGGGAACGGAGGGAAGAAGTTTTTCGAGAATTTCGGAGGCACGGTTGTAGTAATCCTCTGCTATGCGGTAGTTCTTGATTTCGTAATCAAACTTTTCCTTTTCCTCCTCACTCTTGAAGAGGTCAAAGCCGTTTGCATCTGCGTGATATCCGTAAACGGGGCAGGTAATATGGTTACCGCCGAAGTGAGCGTAAGGAACTGTAGGAATCTGGATATCGCTCTCGTGCTCAAAGAGTACGTATGGATATGCGGGACCCATGCGGCAGGGGCCGTACTGGTCGTAGTTCGTAGAAATATGGTAATTTATACCTTCACTCATAAGCTTGTAAGCCTCGCAAACCTTGTCTGCAAGCTCGGGGGCAAAGTCACGTGCGGCGAGCTTGTGAAGGGCTTTGTCAAGGTCAACGTGAGGTGCGTGGAATGCCCACTTTGCAAGGTCTCCGATAAACGATGGAGAAAAACCGAAATGATGGGAATCCATAGTGCCTACAAGTCCGTACTTGTAGTGTGCGTTTACCATTCCCTCGTATCGCTTCATCCACTGATAAGGCATGGGAAGATAGGGAATGACGCCAACGTCCCAGGTAAGACCGCCGGTGTTGGTCATAGAGTAGAAGCGAAGTCCGTTTTCCTTAGCGTACTCTGCCTCGGTAGAGAAATAGTATCCGGGACCGGGGAAAAAGAGGGTATAGTCAACCGTCTTATTCGCAACGCCGTCACGCATAACAGTCTCGCCCATTTCAAATGTTGCCTGAAGAGCAATGTCCTTAGGCATAGTGTCGATAAGCGCCTTTCTGTCCTCTGCAGGAGCATCGCACCAGTTGTAAGACCAGAGAACGATATCCGCGTCAGGTCTTCTCTTGTAAACCACCTTCTTAACTACGTTCATAAGGTCCGGATAGTCGTAGCAAGGCCACCAACCCGGGTAAGGCTTTTCTACCCAGCCAACCCATTTTCCGTTTTCGTCAACGTTATCAAGGCGGCGAATCATAGCAGTGTGCTCGTCCTTAGAAGGAAATTCGCAGGACTCTCCAACGAAAATAAGTCCCTTAAATCCGGGGCATCTGTCCCAGATTTTTCCGTAAAGGTTGTCGTAAAATTCCTCAGCATCGGTGTCGTCAGGGTGCTTTCTGTTTGCCATCTTTGCATAAGCGTAAACGTCAATTCCGTACTGAGCCGCTCTGTAGCAAAGGTCGCTGAAATCCTCATATCCCTTTGGTGTTGTGTCAACGCCCTTAACGAAAACGAGGATAGCTGAAATGCCCGCGTGAGCGATATTTTTGAGATGCTCGGTAGGGAACATATCAAGTCCGTAGCCCGAGTGAACCATTCTTGGATTGAAAAGCGAGGTTCTCACGGTGTCCTGCTTTTCAACGAACGGACCTTCCTCAAGATTCATAAGGTCCTCAAGAAAATATCCTGCCTGAGCAGCCATACGGCTGTTCTGACCGCAAAGGATAATTTCCTTTTCCGTTACGGCAAAGCGATAGGAATGCTCCTTAAGCGAAGCATCCGTGCCGTAAACGATTTTGTTTTCGTACTTGTCCGATTCACATTCGCAGATAAGGCGAAGGGAAACGTTCATAGAAGTGAAAAAATAATCGACAAGGTCGCGTGCGCCATTCATAAGAACCGGGTCTGCATTTTTTGGTATTGTTACGCACCAATCGCCGTTAACTTCAACAAATCCGGTTGGGCATTTTTTATCTGTGTCGCGTCTGTTAGGTTTGTGTACTACGGAATATCTTTTTCTGAATTCGTAATTGATTTCTGCCATAATTGCCTCGCTTTGTAAAGTATTGTTGATATTTTTATCTTATTTTTCGTAATATGAAGGAAGTTCTTTTTTGATAACATCATTCAAAAGCTCAAGCTTCCAGTCGATATGAGCTTTGTCGCACATATATTCCATACTGGGCTCGTATCCGAGACGGGAGTCGAACTCAACGAGCGGAATAGTATCGAGTGCATTCTCTGCTTCGGCGCGGCAGTAGTCCAGCATTTCGTCAACGAGCTTGTTTCTCTCTTCTCCGTGAGTACCGAGAAGAATGTATTTGCGCTTGTAGAATTCCTTAAGATTTATTGCAGTTCTGAGTGTGTTGCGGTAGAATAAGCAAACAGCAAGAATTCTGTATGCGTTGTCACGCTTTCTTCCCGGAATCTTTTCTATTGCCGCTTTAAGTAATTCGCAGCCCTTTGTGTAAAGCTCCTCTGCTATACGGAAGCTGTATATTTCGTAGTCGAAGGTTTTTCTCTTTTCTTCGTCAGCGAGAATATCCACTCCCCAGGGACGTCCGTAAACAGGGAAGGTTATATGGTTGCCACCGAAATGAGCATATGGAACTGTGGGAATCTTTACGTCCAGATTCTCGAAGAGAATAAATGGATAAGCAGGACCTACTCGGCAGGGGCCGTACTGATCTTCCTCGGTGGAAATATGGTGATAGGTTCCGTCAGAGAAGAATCTGAATGCCTCGCAAACCTCGTTTTCAACCTCGGCAGAAAAGTCTCTGCGTACTATTTTTCTGAGAGCCTCGTCAAGCTCCACGTAGGGCGCGTGGAATGCCCATTTTGCAAGGTCGGAGATAAAGGAGGGCGAGAATCCGAAGTGGTGGGAATCCATAGTACCGACAAGACCGTAGGTGGTGTGTGCATGGCGCATTTCTGTATATCTCTTCATCCACTGATAAGGCGCGGGAATGTAAGGAATAACTCCGATATCCCATGTAAGACCGCCTGTGTTAGTCATAGAATAGAGCTTAAGTCCGTTTTCCTTGGCAAATCTTGCCTCGGTACAGAAATAGTATCCGGGGCCGTGAGAGAATATCGTGTAGTCTGCTGTTACGTTAGTTATTCCGTCACGTACAATAAATTCACCCATCTCGAACGTTGCCTGAAGGGTCAGATATTTGGGAAGCGTATCAACAAGAGCTTTTCTTGCCTCTGCAGGCGCTCTGTTCCAGTTATACGACCAGAAAACGATGTCAAAATCGGGATTTCTTTTTCTGAGAATTCCACCTATCATTTCCATAAGGTCCTTATAGTCGTAGCAGGGCCACCAGCCCGGGCTTTTCTTTCCTCTTACCAACGGTTTTACGTCTGGACCTACGTTATCTTTTCTGCGGAGTCCTGTTGTATTGACGGTGTCTTTTGAGGGAAATTCACAGGATTCTCCTACAAAGATCATACCCTTGAACAAAGGACAACGGTCAATAAATCCGCCGTAGAGATTTTCATAAAACTCATACGCTCCCTCGTCGTCGGGATGCATCTTATTTTCAAGATAGCTGTAAGCGTAAACGTCAATGCCGTAATTTGAAGCTCTGTAGCAGAGGTCGTTAAAGTCCTCATATCCGTGAGGTGTCCTATCTACCTCATTGACAAAAACAAGGATAGATGAGATTCCGGAGTGAGCAATATTTAAAAGATGCTCGGTGGGGTACATATCAAGACCGTAGCCCGAGTGAACCATTCTTGGATTGAAAAGAGAGGTTCTTACGGTGTCCTGCACTTCAAGAAAAGGTCCTTCCTCAAGGTTCATAAGGTCCTCAAGAAAATATCCCGCCTGAGCAGCCATACGGCTGTTATTACCGCAGAGG
>JAZNZE010000037.1:0-11537 GCA_045594785.1 Eubacteriales bacterium | reverse complement strand
ATGCTTTGCAACACCTACGACCTCGTAGTTATTGCCCTTAAAATGTCTGTATTTACCGCCTATAACAAGTTCTCTTTCTTCCATCTTTTTCACTCCTTAAAGCAGTATTATTCCGTGCTCTTTGCACACTCTTACCGTATCGCTATCCCAAATGCTTGCCTGCACCTCGCCGATATGTGCACTGCCAAGCATAAGCATACAAAGCCTTGACTGACCGATACCGCCTCCGATAGTGAGGGGAAGCTCTCCGCGAAGAAGCATGCTGTGGAAGGGAAGGCTGCGTCTTTGCTCACAGCCGCTTACCTTTAGCTGATGCTCAAGTGATTTTTCGTCTACTCTGATACCCATTGAGGAAATTTCAAATGCTCGGTCAAGAACCTCGTTATAGAAGAGAATATCGGCATTAAGATTCCAGTCGTCATAGTCGGGCGCTCTGCCATCGTGAGGCTTGCCGTCCTTAAGCTTTCCTCCTATCTGCATAAGTAGCACCGTTCCGAACTCCTTGGTAACGGCGTTTTCTCTTTCCTTCGCAGTCATATTAGGGTACATTTCGAGAAGCTCTGAGGTGGTTATAGCCTTTACCTTTCTTGAAATGCTTGTGTTAAGCTCGGGAAAATCAATTTTAAGAAGCTCGTTTGTGTCGCATATGACGCCTACTATTTTTTCTACCGTCTCTATGAGATATTCTATAGTGCGGTCTTCCTTGGTTATGACCTTTTCCCAGTCCCACTGGTCAACGTAGATTGAATGAATGTTGTCCAGCTCCTCGTCACGTCTTATGGCGTTCATATCGGTATAAAGACCGTTGCCTACGTAGAAGTGATATTCCTTAAGCGCGAGGCGCTTCCATTTAGCAAGAGAATGAACAACCTCTGCCGATTCTCCTACGGCAGGAATATCGAAGCTTACCGGGCGCTCGTAGCCGTTCAGGTTGTCGTTAAGTCCTGACGTTTCGGTTACGAAGAGCGGCGCCGATACTCTTTTTAGATTGAGAGCAGCCGCAAGCCTGTCCTGGAATGTTCTTTTAATAAAGGCTATTGCCTTTTGCGTTCTGTAAACGTCAAGCTTTGGAGAATAGTTCTCCGGTACGAAAAGTTTGCTCATAAAAGCTCCTTTTATTTTTTGAGCATAACGTCGTGGTATCCGCCCTCAACGATGCTCGTTGCGGAAACGAGGGTTATTTTAGCCTTATCCTGAAGCTCCTCAATGGTTATTGCTCCGCAGTTGCACATAGTAGACTTAACCTTGTAAAGAGATCTTTCAACGTTGTCGTGAAGCGAGCCTGCATAGGTAACGTAGGAATCAACGCCCTCCTCGAAGGAAAGCTTTGCCTTACCGCCAAGGTCGTATCTCTGCCAGTTTCTTGCTCTGTTAGAGCCTTCTCCCCAGTATTCCTTAACGTACTGACCGTTAACGAGAATTTTGGGTGTGGGGCTTTCGTCAAATCTTGCAAAGTATCTTCCGAGCATCATAAAGTCTGCACCCATTGCGAGCGCGAGGGTCATATGATAGTCGTGAACGATACCGCCGTCAGAGCAGATGGGAATATAAACTCCGGTTTCCTTAAAGTACTCGTCACGCGCTGCCGCAACCTCAATAACTGCGCTTGCCTGACCGCGTCCGATACCCTTGGTCTCTCTGGTGATACAGATAGAGCCGCCGCCGATACCAATCTTAATAAAGTCAGCGCCTGCGTCTGCAAGGAAACGGAAGCCTTCGCGGTCTACGATATTTCCTGCACCGATTTTTACGGTGTTGCCATACTTTTGTCTTACGAAATCAATGGTTCTCTTCTGCCATATGGTGTATCCCTCGGAGGAATCTATGCAAAGCACGTCAGCGCCTGCCTCAACGAGTGCGGGAATTCTCTGCTCGTAGTCACGGGTGTTGACGCCTGCGCCTACGATATAGCTCTTGTTTTCGTCAAGAAGCTCCTGAGGATTTTCCTTATGCTGAGAGTAGTCCTTACGGAATACGAAATATTTAAGATTTCCGTTTTTGTCAACGATGGGCAGAGAGTTAAGCTTATTATCCCAGATAATGTCGTTTGCTTCCTTGAGAGTAGTGCCCTCAAGAGCGGTAACGAGCCTTTCGCGAGGAGTCATAAAGGTAGATACCTTTTCATCGGTAGACATACGGGAAACGCGGTAATCTCTTCCGGTAACTATACCGAGGAGCTTGCCCGTAGCCGTTCCGTCTTCGGTAACTGCCATCGTGTTGTGTCCGTTCAATTCAACAAGTCTGAGAACGTCTGCGAGAGTGTTATCGGGAGTGAGGTTCGAATCGCTTACCACAAAGCCTGCCTTGTAGCCCTTTACTCTTGCGACCATAGCAGCCTCGTCTTCAATAGTCTGGTTTCCGTATATGAAGGATATGCCGCCTTCTTTTGCGAGCGCGATAGCCATTTTGTCGTCAGAAACAGACTGCATAATTGCGCTGGTCATAGGAATATTCATCATAAGAGGGCATTCTTCCTCACCCTTTCTGTACTTTACGAGAGGAGTGCGGAGGGAAACGTTTGCGGGAATGCATCTTTCATCGGTATAGCCGGGGATAAGAAGGTACTCACTGAAGGTGTGAGAGGGTTCGTTGAAATAAGTAGCCATTTTTAAATCCTCACTTTTATTTTCTGTATTTTTAAATATTGTATTATATTTTAGCACATGCCTGACTGCGTGTCAAGGGTAAACTTAGATAGATTTTCAGTAATCTTCGAGCACTTTAATGTACTTTATGACAGGCTGGTCTTCGTATTTTATAGTTCCGCCCCCGTCTATTGCTTTCGGTGCGACTGCGTCTGTGATATCGTCTATAACGGAAAGCCCCTCAACCACGTATCCGAAGGCTGCATAGTCTCCGTCAAGATGCTCTTTAACCGCGTTGCAGATAAAGAACTGTGAGGAAGCAGAGTTGTAGGAATCTCCTCTTCTCGCCATAGATATAACGCCCTTAAGATGCAGAATATCGTTTTGGTGGCCGTTTGAAGCAAACTCACCCTTTATTTTGTTCGGAGAGCCGCCAAGGCCGTTAGCTTCGGGGTCGCCGCCCTGAATCATAAAGTTTCTGATTATTCTGTGCATTGTGAGACCGTCATAGAAGCCCTGCTCGACAAGCGAAATAAAGTTTGCAACGGTTATAGGCGCGGTGGTCGCATCAAGAAGAACCACGCATCTTCCGAAGCCTTCAAAGCAGATTTCAACGTATTTTATATCTCTGCCAGAGATATCACGGATTTTTGCGTAAACGCACTCGCCCGTACCCATAACGTCAGTATTATCCTTCGGGGGCTCGAAAGCTTTATCGCATCTGTCGCATTTTCCGTCAAGGTTATTGTCGTAGCATTTCACGCATATGACCGACTGAGCGGTGTTGCCGCAGGAGGCAAGGGAAAAGCATATGCAAACGAGAATTAAAAGAGAAATTATTTTTTTCATTATTCAATCTACCGTCCAATGTTTTGTGCAATAAATATTTCTACTGCCTCGTAGCCGGAAATTCCTCCGGATTTAGAAGCGGCATCGGTTTTTATAAGAGAGGAGAGGGAAGCGGCTATTTTCTCAGAGCCGAGCTTCTTTGCGGCGGTCATATAAAGTCCGAGCTTGTAGGGGTGAAACTTCATAATAGCCGCGGTGTCCGCAGCGCTTTTTCCTTCCTCGGAAAAGAGAGCAACGCTCATAAGGTCTGCGTAGGTTTTTGAAAGCTGAGCAAGCACAGCACCGGCATCAACCCTTTGCATTTTCATATCCATAAGCGCAAGGAACGCCTTTTCGGTGTTTTTCTCAATAATTGCGTTTGATATTGCAAAGGCATCGCTTTCGATGCTTGACGAGCATATTTCGTTTACGTCCTCTTCTGTGACAATGCTTCTGCCGTGCGCGAGAGCGTAAGCCGAGAGCTTGTCTATCTCGAAGGAAAGAGCCTGCATCGAGTGGCCAACGCGCATAAGTATTCTCGCTACGGTCTCTCTCGATACCGTAATTCCCGCAGCCGAAAAGTGCTTTGCTATCCAAGCGGAGAGCTGGGCATCGGTGGATTTATCAAAGGTCAGAATATCGAAATTCTCCGACAGCGATTTATAAAGCTTTGTCGGCTTTTTCTGCGTTCCTCGGTCAAAGCCGTCAGGTAACGCCGATATTATGACCGCGGCGTAAGGGTAATCGCTCTTTGAAGCTGCAATTTCGGAAAGGCGCGAAAGCTCCTTTTCTCTTAGCCTGTTAAGGTCGGCAAACTGCCATTCTATAAGCTTATGCTCGGACATCATAGGCGGAGATTTTATTGCCTCGATGAAAGCCATTACGTCAAAGTCTGCCCCACCGTCAAAGACGGAATAATTAAAAAGAGCAAACGGGTCGTCATCTGAAACGATTAGTTTTTTGATTTCGCCCTTGTAATATCTTTTGAGATATTCTTCCTCTCCGCATATCACGTACCAGCCTGAGCCGTCACCTGATTTTAATTTTGCTTTCAGCTCTGTCAGATTCATTTTTCACTCACGTAAATATTCATTCTGGTTTTCTTTTTTGCCCCGCCTATCGTCATATCGTAGATAAGCGAAAGCTTGCCGGCAGAGGCGGTAAAATCCTTGCGTATTCTGCGAGTATAAATCTCGGTGTCAAAGCTGTAGGGCGGTACGCTGTATATGGATTTCGTAAGCTCCCCTTCAACGAAGAGAAAGTCGTATTCCACACCGCCGCTTCTCTTTACCGAAACCTCGCCGTCCTTTATGATTATATCGAATTTTGTCGTAACTCCCTCGCTCGTCTCCGTGTAGGAGAGAAGGATAGCTCCGTTTTCATAGCTTAAGCTGCCCTCAGCCGTGCTGTGCGTTTTGTCAGAGTTGTCAACAAGACCTGAATCGTCAAGGTCCTCTACTACAGAATCGATTTCTATTTTTATGTTTTTCATAATAAATTCCGTCTAAAAATAAATGTTGCAACCCGCAGGCCGTAGCGGCATGCAGGCGCAACAAATATTTATGTTCTCTTTTTTCTTAAGTTGTATTCGCTGCGGGGGTTGATAAATTCGCGCCAGTTGAGCTCACCGTGGTCAAGCGCGGTGACGAGCGCCTCAGCGGTAGCTATGTTGGTTGCGAGGGGGATATTGTGAATATCGCAAAGACGAAGCAGGCTCTCCTCTGCCTCGGAAATTTCCTTGGCGGGATCGGTGCTTCTGAAATAAAACACGAGGTCAACCTCATTGAAGGAAATTCTGGAGGCTATCTGCTCGGTTCCGCCTGAGCTGCCGGCAAGAAAGGTTTCTATTTCAAGACCCGTGGCGTCCGATATATATTTGCCTGTAGTATGAGTTGCGAGCAGGTGATGGCGGCTGAGAATTGCACAGTACGCAATACAAAACTGTGCCATAAGTTCTTTTTTGTTATTTTCGGCAATAATAGCGATGTCCATTGTATTTCCTTTCCGTCACAGCGTCAGCGAGACTTATAAAATTAAATTTTAAATAATTATACCACTAAATTAGTATTTTGTCAATCGGGTACAAAATATTTATCCGAAAAACCGCGTTTGAAAATCTTTTTTTGAACGGACAAGAAAATTTAATAAAAAACCGCAAAAAAAAACCGCAAAAAATACAAAATAAGCATTGAAAAAAATATATTTGTGTGCTAAAATAATTACTCAGAATAATTATTAACGTTAACGGAGATATAAAATGAAGAGCTTTAGAAGAATTGGTGTACTTACATCGGGCGGTGACGCTCCCGGTATGAATGCCGCAGTAAGAGCAGTGGTAAGAACGGCATTGGCAAACGGCGTTGAGGTAATGGGAATTTACAGAGGATACTCGGGTCTTATTGACGGAGATATAAAGCCCCTTGCCGTAAGAGACGTTTCCAACATAATGAATAAGGGCGGAACGGTGCTTTATTCCGACAGATGCCCCGAGTTTAAGACCGAAGAGGGAATGGCAAAGGCAATTGAGACCTGTAAAAAGTTCGGTATAGACGGCGTTGTTGCCATAGGCGGTGACGGTACTTTCAGAGGCGCAACCGACCTTACTGCGCACGGAATTCCCTGCGTTGGTATTCCCGCAACTATTGATAACGACATTTCTTCTACCGATAATTCCATAGGCTACGATACGGCTATGAATACCGTTATCGAGCTTATAGATAAGCTTCGCGATACCTGCGAATCTCACGCAAGATGCAACGTAGTTGAGGTTATGGGCAGAGGCGCGGGAGATATAGCTCTTAACGCTGCTATTGCGGCAGGAGCAACCGCTTGCGTTCTTCCCGAATTTCCTTACGATACCGAGGCTATCTGCGAGAAGATAAATCAGTCAAGAAAGCTCGGAAAGCGTAACTTTATAGTAGTTGTATCCGAGGGCGTAGGCAGCGAGTACGCGCCTGCTCTTACCAAGAAGATAGAGGCAGCAACCGGCGTTGAAACCAAGTTCGCGAAATTTGCGCATATCGTAAGAGGCGGAAATCCTAACCTTCGTGACAGAGTTATGGCATCGGCTATGGGTGTGTTTGCTGTAAAAGAGCTTCTCAGCGGAAATTCCAATATCGTAATCTGTCAGCGTAACGGTGATATCGAATCGGTTGATATCAATTTTGCCCTCATTCTTGACAGAATGTATAAGGGTAAGCTTAAGGACGGCGACCTTGATGCGTTTACCGAGGCTCAGGTTGAGAAAATGAAGGCTCTCGCAAAGGAAAGACGCACCGAGCTTGAGGTTCTTTACGAGGTTGCAACTACAATCAATCTTTAATTGATATAATAAAAAAAGGCATTTTCGAGATAGAAAGTGCCTTTTTTTGATGCTTTGTATTATTAGAAATTACATCAAGCAGATTAATATAATCAGTCTTCTATGCTGATGCTTATTCCGTTTACCTCCACAGCGCCTTCTACTCTTATCATAACGTATTTTACGTTATTGATAACCTGGGTTGAAACGAGGTCGCGCTTTTCGGGGTCTACCTTGATTTTTACGTCCGGAGTTTCAAGCTCGAATTTTTTAGTGGCAATTACGTTTTTCGGGGAAAGGGTTGCATTTTTACCGAAGCTTTCGTCAAGAGAGGCGTCAAGCTTTTCGAGCTTTTCCTCTGCAACTCCGCAGTTTTCGAGCAGAGTTTTTACGGTAGCCTTGGTTATCGTGAGAGGCTCGGGGTCCTTTGATTCCTTGTGCGCCTCAACCATTTCGCTTATCTGAGCGTGTACCGAGCGTATAACGTCATAGCTGCATTCCTCCGAAAGCGCTTCGCTAAGGCAGCTGTCGAAGGCTGCCTTTTGCGCCTTGGGCGGCATTTTTGCCTCGGCTGCAAAGAGGTTTTTCATAAAGTCGGGATAGTTTTCCGAAAGGCTTCTGGTATAGTAAAGCGCGTTATAAATGTTGGTTTTTCTGTCGTCAAAGGCAGGGAACATAAAGCCTAATTCGGGCGATGCGAGAATTCCGGATACCGAAAGCGCGTGAAAGAGGCTGTCCGATTCTCTGAAGCTGATTGCCTCGGGGAGATTTTTGACAGGGCATACCGCCGAAATCAGATAAGAGAAGGTTTCCGAGGAGTCCCCCTTTTCACCGTCCTTGCCGTAATCGAAAACGTCATATATATCGTTTGCGATAAGAATTACGTAATTGCCCTCGAATTTAAGGCTTTCTATAACCTTTCCGTAGAAGACCTCAAGAGCTTCGCTGTCGGCAAGTCTTGTTTCTCTGAGCTTCATAAGCAGCTTGTGCTCCTCGCTTTCAAGCACCTGCTTGGTGCTGAATTCTATATCGGTAAGGTTCGTGCCCATACTGCCCGAAAGCGTTTTTTTCATTACACCCAGCAGCCTTTCGCTTACTGCAGAATCCGAAAATTCAATAGGCTGGTTTATTCTGTAGATTATCTGCTTGTTCTCGTTGACAAAGCAGCCAACGATTTTAGCTATATTGCTTCTTTCGGGTCTGAAACGTCTTTTTATTTCTCTGAGTTCTCTTTCCGTCATTTTCGTATCTCCTTAATTATGCTTTTGACCAAAGAAGCATATTATTTTCAAATTTAACCGTAAGTCTTCCGCTTTCCTTGAGATAGGTCAGGTATGAGCGCACAGCGCTGCCTACAAGGGCGTATTGCTCAAACGACATCGTCAGCCCGTAAAAATCAAAAATCCGCTTGAGAATTTCTTCAAAGCATAGGGGCTCTTTGCAAATATCGGTGATATCCTCGCATATACTCAGGGTTTTTGAGAGGTTGAAGTCTGCAAGAGGGGCGATATCCTCTGCCGCAGGAGCGTGAGCTGGAACAAAAAGCGCCGCTTCCGTGTTCTTTAGCCTTTCAAGAGTGTTAAGGTACTCGCCTACGTTATATATAAAGCCTATCCGATATTTTTCAAGGGTTTCGCGGCTTGAGAGCGAATCGGCTATATAAAAGGTCTTGTTTTTGGTCATAAATCCGACCATATCAAAGGAGTGTCCCTTGAGTTCTATCATAGTAAGACTTTCGGGGAGTACATCTTCGGTAAGATATTCTGCCTTTACCGCATCTGCAAGAATAAATTTGTGCTTAAGCTCCGAGGGGGCAAGACCGCCGTAAATAAACGCTCCTTCAAGCTCGGTGTGCTCGGTGAAGGCTCTCTCTATTCCTCGTGCGTACACCTTACAGCCTGTTTCTGCCGCAAGATATTTAATACCGCCTATATGGTCGGCGTGAGAGTGGGTGACGTAGATTGCTTTCAGCCTCCAGCCGTTCTCGTCTATAGCCTTCTTGATTTTCTTTCCTGCACTTTTGTCGTTGCCGCCGTCAATGAGGATAACATCATTTTCGGATATTCTGACAAGACCTGCCTTTGAAGGCGAATCTATATAATAATCGTTGTCGTTTATTTTTATCAGTTCGTACATTTTAGCCTCTTTTGTAAATATATATTTGCAAAAACCGCAAAATCAAATGATTTCTGCCGTAGGTTTTTTCTTTCTTTCGTTTCTGAATGCAGAGGGAGATATACCTCTGACCTTAGAAAAGAACCTCGAAAACGCGAGAGGGTCGGAGTATCCAACAGCCTCTGAGACCTCGCTTATCGGAAGGTCCGTTCTTGACAGAAGAGCTTCGGCTCTTCTTATTCTTACGTCACTGAGCATCTGCTTTGGAGAAATATTCAGATGCTTTATAAATAAATTGTAGAGATATCTGTCGCTGACCTTGACCGCTGCGGCAATATCCTTTACCGTAATGCTTTTTCCAAAATAAAGGTGAATAAATATCTTTGCCTGCTCAACGTAGAGGTTTTTATCACTCATATTTCTCGTTTCGTGCTTTGACATAAGGTAAAAGAAAAGGTATAGCGCGTGAGTTTCGGTCAGTATTTCCTTAGTCATAAAGTGAGTTCCGATAAAATCGGCAAGTCCGAATCGAAAATCGTAGGAGAAAATGCCCTTGCCGTTTGGTGACATATATTTTTTGCATATACCTTCGACAGAATTTCCGTCAAGCACTATCCAAAAGCACTTCCAGGGGTTTTTCGCATCGGAAAAATAGTTTACTCTGTTAAGCGGCTTGGTTATAAATCCTTCTCCCGCTTCCAGCCTTTCGCCGTTAAAATAGCCTGCGCCTTCAAGCACGTATACAATAACGTAGAAATTCCATATTCCCATATAGGCTTCGGA
The DNA here is from genome assembly GCA_045594785.1 of Eubacteriales bacterium. GTDB lineage: Bacteria > Bacillota > Clostridia > Oscillospirales > CAG-272 > UBA1740. The sequence goes on along the minus strand of JAZNZE010000037.1, from coordinate 1,925 downwards.
GAGCTTTCCCGTATCCTCGTACCCGAACTCAACTATTTGAAGCTCCTCGGAATTTGATAAAACAGCCGACCTTTTCAGCATATTGTTTTCTCCTTAAAAAAGAAATCGGGTAGTATGATTTTACCATATTTATGTATGCTTTGTCAATAGAAAAATCCTTGAAGTTCATATGAAGTTATGCTATTATATAACTGAACGCACGGTATATCCGTGACTTACGTGTGATTGGAGATTTTACAATGGATTTTTTAAACGGAATAAGAATAGGCGAATACGAGCTTGACGTTGATAACGTTATAAACGAAATACGGGAAAAGTGCATAGAGGGCAGAAAAAACTATACCAGCATCGCTGTCTACAGAGGTGAGCAGCTGCCGAAAGAAACCTTTCTTTCCTGGGCTGAATATATGGCGAAAAATAAAATATATTTTCACTTTGCATTCAGCGCAAGCAAAAATACTCCCACACCCTTCACGCCCGAAACGGCTTCCGAAATGAAAAGGATTGCGGGAGAGTATTTCCTCGGAGTACTTATTCCGGAGCTTGGCAGCACCTACGGCTGCTCGGGTAAAGCCTACGGCGGAAACTCGCTTCATCATAATTTTGAGAGGCTCGGTGAGGGCAAGGAAGGTTTTATAGAGCATATAAACAGCACGGTAGATAGGTTTGGATTTTCCGATGACATAGGCGTAAGTGTTATTGAAGCGACCTCGCTCGTTTCCTACGTTACTGCTGCAAAAACAGGCGTTCCCGTGCTTGAGACTATGTGCGGTGACGTTGAAAACACCGTTCCGCTTCTCAGAGGAAGTACGAAGGCGAAGGGCGATAAGAGATATATAAACTACGTAGCTCACGAATGGTACGCAGGGGTCAATAATGAGGACCCGCTTAAAAAGAAAAGACTTCGTATGGTGTACGATTATTCTTATATGAACGGTGCGGGCGGAATCATACTTGAAAGCGGTGACCTGTGTATGCACAGCCACGGACTTCGCACAGGATATGACCACGAGCTTCCCAAGTTTTACCGCAGAACGCTTGAGGAGTTTTCCGATTTCCTTGAAAAAGACGAGCGCCCCGAGGGCTTGCCCAAAACCAAGGTTGCTTTCGTTCAGGGTAACCTTGACGGCTGGAGCGCTTGGAATTCGGGTAGCTCGCTCTGGAATAACGCAAACGATAAAGACTGGGGCTACGGCGCGCCCGAATTTACAAATAAAATTCTTGCCGAGCTTGGTACGAAGCGCCGCTGGTGTGACGTTCATAACTTCGGTGAGCGCGACTATAGCGGTGCTTGCGGATACGGAACGTACGATATTGTAAATATAGGTATTGCGAGCGCAGAGGCTCTTTCCGAATACGACTATCTTATATTCACCGGCTGGAACACTATGACTGAGGAAATTTACGAAAAGCTTATTTCCTTCGTTAAGGGCGGCGGAAGACTCTTTATGTGCGCAGCTCACCTTAATACCAGCGAGAAGAGAAACGGAGAAATAAGTCTTATAAACGGCGGTGACGTTACCGAGCTTTTCGGAGCAAAGCTTTCTTCTGAGGCTCACGTTACGAATTCGGGTGTGAAGTTCTTTTCAAGCCAGTGCGAAGATATAATATATCCCTACGACAAGGGAGAATTCGACCCTCTTCTTTCCTTCGGATATGCAAATTATGCCAAAACCGAGCTTCTCGGCGCAAAGACGGTTGCCGTACTCAGCAATAACTTTCTCGAATCCGGTAATACCGATAAGGGTATAGCTGTTCTTGAAAATAAGCTTGGAGAGGGATATGCAATTCTTCTTACCTCGCTTGACTATCCCGGTGCGGGGCAGACGTACGACCTCTATAGAACTATTGTGCGCGAGCTTCTTTCGGCAAGCCACAGAGCTGCTGACGTTAAGGTGTTTGCAAACGATAAGGTAAGATTTTCG
>JAZNZE010000036.1:0-16516 GCA_045594785.1 Eubacteriales bacterium | reverse complement strand
TGTAATCAGTGCCGAGCTTCTCGTTAACCTTGCCCATATACTCCTCAACGATTGCAGGGAATGCATCGTAGTAGGGGTTGCAAGCCTCTCTGTGCTGGAAGAAGATATCTCCGTTCTCAGCAGAGCCGCGAAGCGCGGGAGTTTCGGGGTTAAGAGAATGGTCACGGAATGCCTGAACAGCATCCATATCGAGCATTTCAGCAAGGTCCTTGTAATCCCAAGCTGCAACCTTCTGAATCTCGTGAGAGGTACGGAAGCCGTCGAAGAAGTTAAGCACGGGAACTCTGCCCTTGATGGTAGAAAGGTGAGCAACTGCGCCAAGGTCCATAACTTCCTGAGCGTTAGTCTCAGCAAGCATTGCAAAACCGGTCTGACGGCATGCGTAAACGTCGGAGTGGTCACCGAAGATGTTAAGAGCGTGGGAAGCTACGCATCTTGCAGAAACGTGAATAACGCAAGGAAGAAGCTCACCTGCAATCTTGTACATATTGGGTATCATAAGAAGAAGACCCTGAGATGCGGTGTAAGTAGTGGTAAGTGCGCCTGCTGCAAGAGAACCGTGAACGGCACCTGCTGCACCTGCCTCGGACTGCATTTCAACAACCTTAACGTTCTCGCCGAGAATGTTCTTAGCGGGCTCGCCGAAGATGTTCTTGTTGGATGCGGACCAAGTGTCAGTTACTTCAGCCATGGGGCTGGAAGGGGTGATAGGATAGATGGCAGCAACTTCGGTAAACGCGTAAGAAACGTGAGCCGCAGCTGTGTTACCATCCATAGAAATTTTCTTTCTTTCTATCATTGGTTTTTCCTCCATATAATATTTTTTAATTAACTAAATTATAATTGGTTTTTACCAAATCAGTATTATAGCACATTTTTTAGAAAAAGTAAAGGCTTTAACAAAAAATTGTTAAAAAATAAACACATTTTTCACTCTTCCGCTTTTTCCGCGATTTTCGCATCCGGCTTTGAGGTTTTTCTGTAATTAAGAAGAAGTATTCCTCCGGAAATAAGAATCAGCGTAATGACAAGAGCAAAAGGCTTTACGTTGCTCGGCTCTTCCGGCAAAAACAGGAGCGTCAGAAGAACACCGAAAATAGGCGTCATAAAATTGAATACTGTTACACGGGATACGGGGTTATGCTTAAGCAGTATTCCCCAAAGAGAATAAGCAACCGCAGAAAGCAAAGCAAGATAAAGAAGGTCGAGAACACCGCCTACGCTATCAAGAGATACCCTGCCGCCGAACGCAAATCCCACTATCGCCATGAAAAGACCGCCGACCATAAACTGATATCCGCTTATTACAACCGGGCTTTCATAAGCCGAATACTTTTTAGTTAAAACCGAAGAAAATGACGAGGAAATAGTAGAAAGAAGCACGAATCCCACACCCATGAGGTCGAGCGCGCCGCCGGTAATCGAAAGTCCATCGAAATTCATTATAATTATTCCGAGAAAGCCGATAACGCAAGCTGAAATTTTCTTTACCGTCAATTTTTCCTGCTTAAAAATAAGGCTGGCGATAAGAACAGAGAAAAAAGCTCCCGAACCGCTTGCAACAGTACCCTTTACTCCGCTGGTATAGGCTAGTCCGAGATAGAAAAATATGTACTGAATTACAGTCTGGAAGGCGCTGACCGCAAGAATTCTCGGTATGTTTTCCTTTTTAGGAAGCAAAAGCCTTCGTTCAGCGAGCGAAAAGATTATAACCGTCAGTACGCCTGCCAGAAAGAATCTCATTCCTGCAAAAAGCATAATAGACGGAACACCCGAAACCTCGAGAAGCTTGTATCCCGTTTTTATAGCAGGCGTTGCACTTCCCCAAAGCGCACAGCACAGAAGGGCTATCAAAGTCATAACTATGGGATTTGAAAAAACGTTCTGCTTTTTTTCGTTAGTCTGCATTTATACGTCTCCTTAGAATTACATAGGAAAGGACTGCGAGAAGCAGTCCTCCTGCATTTATTTGTTTTTTTCCGTCAGCCACTCGTCTGCTTTAGCAGGTGACATTCTTTTAATATTTTCTTTAGGATATACGGAATCCTGCCCCCCGTTTACGTATAGAAAATATTTTCCGCCATCGGTTTTATAAAGGCATTCCTCGTATCCCTCGCTGTCCCCGATATTTCCAACCGCATGCTTGTATATCAGGTCTGCCTTCTCTGTGTCGTATTCAACGTTTGCGATAACTTTTTTCATAGTCTCCTCCATTATACTATTTTTAAAAAGCTTTTTCAAGTGCGTAAGCATATTTTGCCGCAAAATTCTCGCTTTTATACCGACCTCTTGCCTATATTGAAGGCTTTTTCACAATTTATTCTGCCGTTTTTTTGAAAATATACATTTTGCACAAATTAAAAAATGTTTTTAGGCAACTTTGCACATTGACTTAATTTTTAAAAAAGACTATAATTTATTTACATTAGTGTAAATTTTGTTTTCCAACACCGTTTTTATGATAAAGCCGATGACACGGAAAACCGAGGTGACGATATGTTGAGCGCCAAGAAAAAACGAAATTTCACAGAGGGGCGTAAGCTTCTGATATTATTCACGTTTGCTATACCTATTGTGCTGACGGGAATTTTTCGAATTTTCTGTAATACAGCGGACAACTTCGTTATTAAACGGTCTTTCGGTTATCCAATCGCGCCAATGCAATTGGATTAGCCTCATCGCTTGTTTTCCTCTTTTACTCTTGCTTTTGCAGTGTGACGGCACGTGACGCGAAAGCGGTAATTTGAGGAGGCTGTTCAAACGGGGTTGGCCTTTTCTTTGTCCGAAAGCAAAGCACACCCTTACACAAATATCATTAAAGAAAGAAATCGAGATGAGTATTAACACCGCTTCAAGAAAAAAATCCTTTACAGAAGGCCCTTTGTTCTTAAAAATTCTGCTATTTGCGCTTCCTATTATGCTTACGGGAGTTTTGCAGATTCTTTACAATATGGCAGACAACATAGTTGTCGGGCAGTGGTCGGGAGATGAAAACGCGCTCGGCGCTGTAGGCTCAACCAGCTCGCTAAATAACCTCGTAATCACTATGATTACCGGAACTGCAGCGGGTACGGGTGTCGTAATTGCTCAGTGCATCGGTGCAAGGCGAGACCGTGACGTTTCAAGAGCAGTACATACGGCAATGACCTTTTCGTTCTTTCTCGGAATAGGATTTTCCGTTCTCGGCTTTGCTATTTCCCGCCCGGTTCTCGCTATGATAGGAACGCAGGAAATACTCTTAGACCAAGCCACACTTTACATGCGAATAATCTGCCTTGGAATTCCCGCAACGGCTATCTATAACTTCGGCTCGGCAATACTTCGTTCTGCCGGTGATTCAAAAACCCCTCTTATCATACTTACCTCAACCGGCATTATAAACGTTCTTCTAAACCTCTTTTTCGTTATAGTCTGCAATATGAGCGTTGACGGTGTTGCTCTGGCTACCATTATTTCTCAGTACGTATCAGCTGTAGCCGTAGTTATCGTGCTTATGAAGAGGCACGGCGAGGCTTATCAGTTCAGCTTTAAGAAGCTTTGCTTTGATACGGTGCTTTTGAAGAGAATACTGCGAATCGGTATACCCTCGGGAATTCAAAGCTCGTTTTTCAGCCTTGCAAATATAGTTCTCACAAACGGTATAAATTCGTTTGGCGACCCGAACGTAATTACCGCTTACACGATAACGAACAATATCGACTCAATAACTTACATAGCTTGCAACAGCTTCTATCAAGCGTCAATGACCTTCACGGGTCAGAACTACGGAGCTATGAAGCCAGACAGAGTAAGAAAAACCCTCCTTTATTCGCTGCTTCAGGTTACCGTTGTCGGAATTGCCATATCTCAGCTGATTATGCTTTTCAACGAGCAGATAATAAGCCTTTACATAGCCTCCGATGCAACGAACAAGGCGGCACTTATATCCCTCTCGGTTGATATGATGCAAATTCTTCTTAACACCTATTTCCTCTGCGGAATTATGGAGGTTGTAATGGGCGTTATGCGCGGACTCGGTTATTCTATTTCTCCCATGCTTATTTCGCTCACGGGAGCTTGCGCATTCAGAATTTTCTGGAGATACGTATTCTTCCCTCTCGAGCCTCTCAATACGCCAAAGGGTCTTCTTCTTTGCTTCCCTCTTTCCTGGATTCTTACGATAATTATGCTCATCGGTCTCTTCCTCGTTGCCTGGAAGAAGCTGAAGCTTATGTTTAAACCGAAAAGTGAAGAATAAGCAAAAATCAAAAAAGTAAAATCACCTTTACTTTTTCACAAGGAGATAGCAAAATGAGCGCTTCGCTTACGTTAAAAGACAAGAAAAGAGATTTCACGCAGGGTCCCATATTTAAACCTATGCTCCTTTACTCAATTCCCGTAATTCTTACCGCGCTTCTTCAGATATGCTACGGTATGGCTGATAATATTGTGGTGGGCAGATATTCCGGTGAAGAGTTTGCTCTCGCGGCAGTCGGAGCTACGGGTCCTCTTAACGGTCTTATCGTCAATCTGCTTATGGGAATAGGCGGTGGCGGTGGAATCGTGGTTGCTCACGCATTCGGAGCAAAGGACTTCAAAAAGCTTGACCGTGCCGTTCATACCTCGGTTACCTTCTCTTTTTTCGGAGGAATAATATTCGGTCTGTTATTCTTTATTGTAAGCAAACCCGCTCTTATTCTCATGAAAATCAATCCTGTATTTATAGATTTGTCTATTAAATACATGCAAATATATGCGCTTGGAGTTCCTGCTTCTGCGGTTTACAACTACACGGCATCTATAATCAGGAACTTGGGTGATTCAAGAACACCCCTGATAATTCTCTCTACGTCCGGTGTTATAAACGTACTTCTCAACCTCTTTTTCGTTATCGCCTGTGGCATGGACGTTGACGGCGTTGCTTTTGCTACAGTTATTTCACAGTACGTATCAGCCATATGGGTAATTATTGCGCTCATAAAAAGAAAAAACGCTCCGTACGAATTCTCTTTCAAGAAACTGAAGATTGATTGGAGTATTCTCAAGGAATCAATGCGTCTCGGAATTCCCTCGGGAATCCAGGCATCTATGTTCAGCATCTCAAATATGCTCATAGTAAGCAGTATGAACACCTTTGATGCCTACACGTATATGGGATACACCATAAACACAAACATCGATAACATACTATATTGTTTAAATACGGGTTTTTCAACTGCATGCCTAACCTTCACTGCGCAAAACTACGGTGCTGGAAACCGTAAGAGGATAAATAAAGTTTTACTGTATTCTATTCTTCAAGTAACCGTAGTTGTATTTGCTTGCGGTATGATATTGATACCTCTCACCGATCCTATAGCTATGATATTTATGCCTGAAAATGCGAGCGGCAACATAGAGCTCGTGCTCAAGACAACCAGAGAGCTTAACAGGCTGCTTCAATCGACATACTTTATCCTTGGAATTCTCACCGTTTTTTCCTCTGCGCTCAGAGGTATCGGATATTCAATTTTACAAATGATTCTTTACACACTCGGGCTTTGCGGAACACGTATAATCTGGATTTACACAGCATTTCCTATCTTGAATACACCCGTGGGTTTGATGCTCTGCTATCCTATATCCTGGATAGTTTGCCTTATTCTTCTGGGAGCATCAAGACTTGTCGCAGAGAAAAAGCTTAAGCAGAAAATGGCAGATACCGAACTCTGCGAGAACGCTTAATTCTTTAAAAGCAATATACTTTCAAAAAGACCCTTTGCAATTTGAACAAACGCTTCGCTTCCGCTAAAATAAAGCTAATACAAATCTAAAAGAGAGAAAAATGAGTAATTCAGTTACCTTAAAAAACAAGAACAGAGACTTCACCGAGGGCCCGCTTTTCTGGCGTCTGTTCCTTTTTGCAGTTCCGCTTATGCTTTCGGGACTTTTGCAGGTCGGATACAGTATGGCAGACAATATCGTTGTCGGAGGATTCTCCGGAGACGACCTCGCGCTTGCAGCGGTGGGCTCGACCACGATATTCAACAATTTAATAATCACCTTTGTGCTTGGCTTTTCGGGCGGTGCGGGAGTTGTGGTTGCACAGTGCTTCGGTTCGAGAGACGAAAGAAGGCTTGAAAAGTCAATTCACACCTCAATGACGCTTTCGATAATATTCGGTGTACTTTTCGGTATTCTCGGAGCTGTTTTCACCGTACCCGTGCTTGAAATTATGGGCACGAAGCCCGAGCTTATCGAAGATGCAGCGCTTTATATGCACATAATCTGCATAGGAATTCCGGCAAATATCATTTACAATTTTGGTGCTGCAGTATTGCGTTCGATAGGCGATTCGAAAAGTTCTCTTTACATTTTGGCGCTTTCCGGACTTCTTAACGTAGGCTTGAACCTCTTCTTCGTTATAGTCTGCCATATGACAGTTGACGGTGTTGCTCTTGCGACTATCATCTCTCAGTACCTCTCCGCCATTTTGGTAATAATAATTATGCTAAAACAGAAGGGCGCAACGAGGCTCTCCTTTAAAAAACTTAAAATAGACGTCTCGATTTTCAAGGCTATTATGAGACTGGGACTTCCCGCAGGCATATCGAATTCGCTCTTTGCTCTTTCAAATATGATTATCACAAGTGCATTTAACACCTTCTCCACCGAAACGATTTATGCAAGAACGGTAGTTCAGAACGTTGATACTATAGTCAGCACTATGATAACCTCATATCAAAGAAGCACTATGACCTTCACCGCCCAAAACTACGGCGCGGGAAATCTGGGAAGAATTAAAAAATCCTTCCTCTATTCGATGATACAGATGCTTGTCATTACCATAGTTACGGCGCAGATAATTCTAATATTCTACAGACCTATAGCTTCGCTTTACATAGGAAATGATAATGCTAGCAAAGAAATTATTCTTGAAATTGCAGGTCCATTCTTCAAAATACTTCTTAATACCTACTTTATATGCGGAATTATGAACGTGCTTGAGGCAATGCTCCGCGGAATGAAATATTCGATAGTTCCCGCAATAGTTTCGGTTTTCGCTATCATAATTATGCGAATCGTATGGGTTTACTTCGTATTTCCCTACGAGCCGTTCAACACGGCAAACTGGCTTATGATTTCATTCCCTATTTCCTGGGCGATTGCCGTTTTGGCTTATACAGTCATTGTGCTTATCGTTTGGAAAAAGGTTGACAAAATGTTCAAAAAATCGGAAAACTAAATAAAAAAGCCATTGCAGTCAACCTCTCGTCAGAGGGCAGCAATGGCTTTTATTCTTGTTAAGTTACTTATACTCTTCAATAAGAGCCTTAAATGCGGGAAGAGAATTTTCTATTCTCTTCTTATCTACGCAGTATGCTATTCTGACGTATCCCTTGACACCGAAATCGTCACACGGAACGACAAGAATTTCCTTTTCCTTTGCATTTTCATAAAGCGAGAAGGCATCTCCGTCAGGCGATTTTACGAACAAATAAAACGCACCCTCGGGCTTTACGCACTCATAGCCGTACTCGGTAAGAGCTCCGTAAAGTATATCTCTGTTCTTCTTATATATTTCAACGTCAACCTTTGCACCTATAGTCTTTTTTATAACCTGCTGGAAAAGGCTGGGTGCGCATACGTAGCCGAGTGAGCGGCCTGCACCGCATACCGCAAGATATACCGTTCTCGAATCCTGCATATTGGGGTTTACCGCTATATAGCCTATTCTCTCACCGGGCAAAGAAAGCGCCTTGGAGTAGGAATAACAAACGAGAGTATTGTCGTAGTAGTTCATAACATAAGGAACGCTAACACCGTCAAATACAAGCTCACGGTAAGGCTCGTCCGCAATAAGATAAATGGGGTGGTTATATTCCGCCTCTTTCTTTTTAAGAACCTCACATACGGCCTTCACGGTTTTTTCGCTGTAAACGACACCTGAGGGGTTGTTGGGAGAATTCATTATAACGGCCTTGGTATTTTCGGTTATTCTTGATTCGAAATCAGAAATATCGACCTGAAAAGTCTTTTCCTCGGGAAGTGAGACAACAACCTTACCGCCTGCATTTTCAATAAACACGCGATACTCGGTGAAGAAAGGAGCGAAAACAACGCATTCCTCTCCGGGATTCATAAGCGCTCTGAGCGAAATTGTCAGCGAGGCTGCAGCTCCGCAGGTCATGTAAAGATTATCCGCGGTAAGACTTGTGCCGAATCTTGCATTTGTTTCTTTAGCTATTGCGTCTCTTACCCCAAAATCTCCCTGGGCAGAGGTGTAACCGTGCAAGGTTACGCTGTTTTCATTTTTTATAAGGTCAACTATTGCCTCGCTTATTTCCATAGGCGGTTCAACGCTGGGGTTTCCGATACTGAAATCAAAAACCTTATCTGCGCCTATTTCGGCAGCGCGGCTCTTGCAGTATTCGAAAATTTCTCTGATTATCGAGCGCTTACTGCCAAGCGCGTACATTTTTTCATTTACAGACATAAAAACTCCTTTAAATCTTCAGAAGATCTCTTGCGTTTTCGGATAAAATCCGTTCTTCGCTTTGCTCACCGAGAGAAAAGCTTTTGAGTATTTCCGTATCAACGCTGAGGCTTCTCCAGGGGCTGTCGGTGGCAAAGAGAATTTTGCCGTCTCCGTGCTTATCAAGCATTTTCTTAAAGTCCTTATCATCAAAAAACTGCAGGACGTAAGCCGTATCAAAATAAATATTCTCTCCCGCCAGCATTTCATAAACCTCGGAAAAAAGCTGATTTCCGCCCATATGGGCAAGAACAAGCTTATCGTAGCCCCCGATTTTATCAAGCAGATTCATCACCCTTTTCGGAGTGCATTTTATCGGCTGACCTACGTATGCGCCGTCAAGGCCTGCGTGAGTAACCGTGATAAGACCAAGTCTTTTTGCCTCGGCAAGTATTCTGACGTATCTTTCATCATCAAAGAACGTTCCCTGATAATCGGGGTGTATCTTTATTCCGAGAATACCGCTTTCCTTAACGAGAGCAAGCTTTTCCTTATAGTCCTCTATATCAGGGTGCATTCCCGCAAAAGAAATTATTCTGGGCTCGCTATCGGGTGTAGTTTTATAGGCTTCGTTTAATGATACCGCAAACTTGAGAATACTATCGAACTGAGTAGGCTTTGTAAGAACCGGGAGATTGACCGAAATATCAACCCCCGCCATCGCCATTTGTTCTGTAAGTCCCGAAACGGTTCCATCGGAAAAAGCAGGAGTGTTTCCGCTTTTTTCGAGTGCCGAAACCGTAGCTTTGGCAATTTTCTCGGGAAATACGTGAGTGTGAAAATCAATTATCATTGCTGCTTATGATTACTTGTGATTTGCTATCTCCTCGATAGACATCGTATCAATTTTTGCTTCGCGAAGGACCTTGCAGGCTGAGTCAAGGTCACTGGTCTTCATAACGATAGACGCGTCCTCTCCTTCAACCGAAAGTCCGTAGGTGTATTCGATGCTGACGCCCTTATCTGCAATAATCTCAAGTATCTTCTGAAGACTGCCGGCAACGTGAGGTATCTTTATGATAAGAACGTCTGTAAGCATGCTTGAAAAGCCTGCATCTATAAGCACGTCTCTTGCGCGCTCGGGAGTATTTACTATTACTCTAAGAAGTCCGTACTCGGTGGTGTCCGCAAGGCTGAGAGAGAAAATGTTTACGTCGTTTTCCTTAAGAACGTGAAGAACCTCGCCAAGTCTTCCCTTTCTGTTTTCAATAAATACGGATAGCTGCTTTGCTGTCATTTTCTTTTCCTCCTTAATAAAGTTTACGGTTATCTATTACGTGAACCGCCTTACCCTCGCTGCGTTTGAGTGTGTTCGGTCCCATAAGCTTGATTTTAGCGCTGATTCCGAGCGCCTGCTGAATAACTGTGGAAATCTTCTTAGTGAGCTTTTCAATACCCTTAATTTCATCGGTATAGTATCTGACGTCAACCTCAACCTGAATTTCAAGAGTGTCAAGGTTATTTTCTCTGTCTACTATCATCATATAGTGAGGAGTTACCTCTTCTACGTTGATAAGAGCGGCTTCTACTTGGCTCGGAAATACGTTTACGCCTCTGATAATAAGCATATCATCGCTTCTTCCCTTGAAGCGTGAAATACGAACGCTGGTTCTGCCGCATTTACAGGTTTCGCGCGTTATAGAGGTGAGGTCCTTGGTTCTGTAACGGATAAGCGGGATACCTTCCTTGGTGAGCGTTGTAAATACGAGTTCGCCCGTTTCACCGTCAGCAACCGGCTGAAGAGTTTTAGAATCGATAATTTCGGGATAGAAGTGGTCCTCGCAGATGTGAAGTCCCGTGTGATGCTCGCAGTCACAGGCAACGCCGGGACCCATAATCTCGCTAAGACCATATATATCGTGAGCCTTGATATTAAGTCTTGCTTCTATTTCGTTTCTCATCTTTTCAGTCCAGGGCTCAGCACCGCAGATAGCGCTCTTAAGCTTTATCTTATCGAGAAGCCCCTCGTCTCTGAGAACCTCGGAAAGATGAAGAAGATAGGAAGGAGTGCAAGCAATATTAGTTGCTCCGAAGTCAACCATCATAGTTGTGAGCTTTTTGGAGTTGCCGGTACTCATAGGAACTACCATAGCGCCTACCTTCTCAGCTCCGTAATGAGCTCCGAGACCGCCTGTAAAAAGTCCGTAGCCGTAAGCTACCTGGATTATACTGTCCTTATCAACGTTTGCCATAGTGAGACATCTTGCAACGCACTCAGCCCAAACGTCTATGTCGTTTTGAGTGTATCCTACTACGGTTGCCTTACCTGTTGTTCCCGAAGAAGCGTGAATTCTTACAATGTCAGAATGAGGTGCTGCAAAAAGTCCGAACGGATAAGTATCGCGAAGGTCGTCTTTGGTTGTATAGGGAAGCTTAGTTATATCCTCTATACCCTTGATATCGGAGGGCTTAATTCCTGCTGCGTCCATGCGATTGCGGTAAAATTCAACGTTATCATAAACGTATTTTACCAGCTTAACGAGTCTTTGGCTCTGGAGAGCTGTCATTTCCTCGCGAGGCATACATTCGATTTTTTCATTCCAGATCATAGTATTTATCTCCAAAAATTAAATTTCATATCCTGCCTTGAATGCAAGAGTGTTTATTTCCACGGTTTTGGGCGGAACGGTGCTTCTGAGAACCTCAAGCCATTCCTCCTCGGTAAAGCCTATATGCTTTGCCGCAAGTCCAAGAACTACGGAATTAAGAACCTTGCTGTTTCCAAGCTCGCGAGCAATCTTGCCTCCGTCAATAGAGTAAAGCTTATGCTCATTCGAAAGATTTTCAATGATGTTCTCCGGATAAGCTTTTGCACCTATAACAACGGTCATAGGGTCTATCCTGGTATCGTTTACGATGATAACACCGTCAGATTTAAGAAAATGAGCGTAACGAAGCGCCTCAAGTCTTTCAAAGGAAATAAGAACGTCAACGCTTCCCTCCTCGCAAACAGGCTCGTAAACCTTCTCGCCGTATCTCACGAAGGTAACAACGCTTCCGCCTCTCTGCGCCATTCCGTGAACCTCGGAAAGCTTTACGTCAAAGCCTTTCGCAAGGGCGGTTTTGCCTATAATTCTACTGGTCAGCAAAGTTCCCTGTCCGCCAACACCGACAACCATTATATTCATATTACCTTTCCTCCTTGCTTATAGCGCCGAATTTGCAATAACTTTGGCAAAGTCCGCAGCCGTTACACATCGTATCGTCAATTCTTACAGTTCCGTCTGCATTTCTGGTCATAGCGGGACAGCCTATTTTCATACAAGCACCGCACTTCTTACACTTTTCCGCATCAACTGTGCACTTGTTCGGGAATTTCTGACCCTTGAGGAGCGCGCACGGAGCTTTGGTAATAATAACGGTAAGCTCATCACCGTTTACGCTTTCCTTGATTACAGCTTCAAGTCCCTTAACGTCAAAGGCATCGATTTCTACAACTCTTGGAACGCCTACAGCGCGGCAAAGAGCTGCAAGGTCAACTGCAAAGGTATCGTCACCCTTAAGAGTTTTACCCGTAGCCGCATGGTCCTGATGTCCGGTCATACCGGTGGTACGGTTGTCAAGTATCATAACCGTTCCCGTGGACTTATTGTAAACCATGCTCATAAGAGAGTTAATTCCTGTGTGAAGGAAGGTCGAATCACCTATTGTGGCAACCCAGTTTCTTATGTATTCCTTGCCCCTTGCCATCTCCATGCCGTGAAGAATGGAAATGCTCGAGCCCATGCATATCGTAGTATCTATTACGTTAAGCGGAGCTACCGCGCCGAGCGTATAACAGCCTATATCTCCCGCAGCGTGAATCTTAAGCTTATTAAGCACGGAGAATACGCTTCTGTGGGGGCAACCGGGGCAAAGTATCGGAGGTCTCGCGGGCGTTTCGGCTACATTGAACTTAACATTGTCAACACCGCAAAGAGCCTTAGAAAGCATATTTGCGCTGTATTCTCCTTGTTTTGTAAATAGTTCTTTACCTTTTACAGAATATCCCCAGCTTCTTATCTGTTCTTCAATAACAGGCTCAAGCTCTTCGAATACGTAAACCTCGTCAACCGAAGCGATAAAGTCTTCAATAAGCTTTCTGGGAAGCGGATTAACTATACCGAGCTTAAGAACACTTGCGGCAGGAAGAGCCTCCTTAACGTACTGATAGGCAATACCCGATGTTATAAAACCGATTTTCTTATCGTTGATTTCAACCTTGTTTATGGGGAAATCGGAGCCTTCCTTTGCCATAAGCTCTTCCCTTGCCTCCACGACCTTGTGCCTGCCGATTGCAGATGCGGGCATCATTACGTACTTGGGAACGCTTCTCTCGTAGCTCTTATCCTCAACCTCAACTCTGTCCGAAAGAGTTACAACGCTCTGAGAGTGAGAAAGCTTCGTAGTGGTTCTGAAAATAACGGGGGTATCGTATTTTTCGCTTATTTCAAATGCAAATTTGAAGAACTCCTTTGCCTCGTTGCTGTCCGAAGGCTCAATAACGGGAAGGTGCGCGCTTCTTGCTATCATTCTGGTGTCCTGCTCGTTCTGAGAGCTTGCAATTCCCGGGTCGTCTGCAACAACGATAACCAAACCGCCGTTAACTCCCGTATATGCAAGAGTATAAAGCGGGTCAGACGCAACGTTAAGACCAACGTGCTTCATACAAGCCATACTGCGTACACCGGAGATAGATGCGCCTGCCGCAACCTCAAGAGCAACCTTTTCGTTGCACGCCCACTCGGTATAAACCTCGTCATATTTTGATAGGAATTCACTTATTTCCGTGCTCGGTGTTCCGGGATATGCGCTTGAGACCTTAACCCCCGCCTCATACGCGCCTCTTGCTATGGCATCATTGCCGAGCATGATTCTCTTTTCTTCCATTTCTGTCTCCTTAAACCTTTCTTAAATCCTTAACTCTC
Source organism: Eubacteriales bacterium (assembly GCA_045594785.1). GTDB lineage: Bacteria > Bacillota > Clostridia > Oscillospirales > CAG-272 > UBA1740. The sequence continues at coordinate 3,115 of JAZNZE010000036.1, read as the reverse complement.
TTTGCCTTGCCCTCAAATCGGGTAAGCGTATTGGGTGATTCAAGCTTAATCTTTGCATCAAGTCCTAAAACCACCTTAAGCTTATTTCTTACGCTCTTCTCTATTTTTTCAAGCTCGGTAAACGAGTCGGTTGGCTTCGCAAGCTCTACTCTTACCGTAAGCTTATCTGAATATCCGTCCCTCTCAACTATAATTTCGTAGTGAGGACCGAGTCCGTCAATGCTGAGAACAACCTCTTCTATCTGGCTGGGGAAGACGTTTACTCCTCTGATTTTCAGCATATCATCGCTCCTGCCCGAGAGATTCTCCATTCTGACGGTAGTTCTTCCGCACTTACAGGGCTCGTATATAAGCCTCGTTATATCCTTCGTTCTGTAACGTATGAGCGGAAGTCCCTCTTTCTTTATACAGGTAATTACAAGCTCTCCCTTTTCTCCGATAGGAAGAACCTCACCCGTTTCGGGATTAATTATTTCGGGTATAAAGTAATCCTCGTTAATATGCATTCCGCACATATATTCGCATTCTCCCGAAACACCGGGGCCCATAAGCTCGCTCATTCCGTAATTCGAAGTGACAAGCATATCTTCACCCCAAGCCTTATGCATTTCGTCACGCATTGCATCGGTAAGCATTTCGCTGCCGACAAGACCGATTTTTACTTTCAAGTCTGTCTTTGGGTCAACTCCGATTTCTCTGGCAACCTCTGCGAGCCTTAAAGCATACGAGGGCGTAGCTACGAGAAGAGTTGTTCCGAAATCCTTCATATACATTATCTGCTTTTCAGAATTACCCGTTGACGAGGGGACTATTGCCGCACCTATATTTTCAAGACCGTAATGAAGACCGAGCGCTCCGGTGAACATTCCGTAGCCGAAGCATATCTGAGCCACGTCCGAAGGCTTAGCACCGCCTGCACAAGCGATACGGGAAACGCAGTCTGTCCAGGTATCGAGGTCAGCCTGAGTATATCCTACCACGGTAGGCTTTCCGGTTGTTCCGGAGGACGCGTGTATCCTGACAAGACTTTCCTTAGGTACTGCAAAAAGACCGAAGGGATAATTATCCCTCATATCCTGCTTCGTTACAAAGGGAAGCTTTGAAAGGTCGCTAAGGCTTTTTATGTCGCCGGGCTTTACTCCTGCATCGTCCATTTTCTTTCGGTAAGGCTCTACCTTTTCATAAACACGTGCAACCGTTTCCTTTAATCTTTCAAGCTGTAAAGCATTCATCTCTTCTCTTGAAAGAGTTTCTTCTCTAGACCAAATCATTTTTTCACCTATTATTTAATTTCATTTTCTATTTCTTTTTCAAACGCTTCCGCTATAACGCTATCCTCGGGAGCTTTCGTCAAAAGGCTGACAGCAACCGTGATAACAAGAGAGAAAGCCATACATATAACGCCTATCATAGGCGAGCAGCCTACGCCTGTTTTAAGCGCAGTACCAAATCCGCATTCGAATCCGTTCTTATGATAGCCGAAGAACAGAACGAGCGTAACGGTCAGCACGAGAGAGGACAGAATGGAAGACCAAACGGCGCTTTTCGTAACTCTCTTCCAGCACACACCGAGAACGTACGGTCCCATAAAGCAGCCCGCAAGAGTACCCCAGCTTATACCCATCATATAAGCGATAGCCGCAACGCCGAACTTTTCATTAATAACAGCAAGAATAACCGATATGGCTATAAATACTAAGCAAAGCACCCTCATAGTGATGTTTACGCGCCTGTCATCAGCCTCGGGGTTTATTCTGCCCTTGTAAATATCAACCGCTACGACAGAGGCAGAAGCCAGAGAGACCGAGGAAAGAGTTGACATACTGGCAGAGAGAATAAGAACCGCAATAATTCCTATAAGTCCCGTAGGTATTACTTTAGCAAGCATAGTAGGAATTACGTTATCACCGGAAAGGGCGGCAACCTCAGGGAAAAATACTGAAAGCGCACCGGTAAAATATGCTCCGAAGCCTATAACGAGAGCGAATACCGTGCTCACTACAGTTCCCTGCATAATTGCCTTTTTATCTCTGATAGCGTAGTATTTATGTATTGTTTGAGGAAGTGCCCACACTCCAAACGAAGTTAGGAATATAAGCGAAAGAAGGGACACGGTATTTCCGTAAAGTCCCGTATTTGAGCTTTCAAAGGTAAACCAATTAAGCTCGGGATTTTCGGTAAGCTTTGAAATATTCCAGGACACGTTTTCGTGATTCATAAAGCAGAACACCATAAGAACAACGCCGATAAGCATTACAATTCCCTGAATGAAATCAGAAAGAGCCGTAGCGAAATATCCGCCAAAGAAGAGATAAAGCGCAGTGAGCGCGGCAAGAATTATCATAATAACCCAACCGGGTATGCCGAATACTATTCCAAAGAGACTGCTGAGTCCGTTATAAACCGAAGCTGAATACGGTATGAGGAAAATAAATATTATAATTGCGGAAACAAGCTTCAAGTTCTTATCTCCGTAACGCTTTTCAAAAAAGTCGGGCATCGTCTTTGCCGAGAGACGCGCAGTCATATTCTTAGTTCTCTTAGCAAGCACAAGCCAGGCAAAAAGAGAACCGATTATGGCATTGCCTATGCCTATCCATACCGAAGCAAGTCCGTAAAGCTTTCCGAAATTTCCTGCGTATCCGATAAAAATTACAGCTGAAAAATAAGTAGTTCCGTATGCAAATGCTGTAAGCCAACCGTTAAGACCTTTTTTTCCTGCGAGCAAAAAATCATTAACCGATTTTGAACGGTTGCGGGTATAGAGCGCAATAGCTACCATACCAACGGCATAAAGTGCCAAAATAACATAATCAAGTACCATAGTTTCTCCCAAAGCGCGCCAAGAGGTTTTGCTGAAAAGGCGAACGCGCCTTTTAAATAAATATATTATATATCTGCGCGCACAATTTGTCAATATATTTAGAAAGTTTTGCGTCAGAATTATGTTATCAATGAGTATAGCGAAAAAAAGGGGGCTGTCTCATTAAGAATTCAATAAAATCAAGACAAAAAGGCAAAAAATGCAGTGAGAATCAGAGCTTCTGTGAATTCTTAATGAGAACAGAACCGTGGGGCGAACGGATTTAGAGCAGAATTCTTCGTTCGCGACCCG
>JAZNZE010000035.1:0-13071 GCA_045594785.1 Eubacteriales bacterium | reverse complement strand
TGAGCCTGCAAGATCAGAGGTTACGGTTACGGTACCGGTTGCATCTGCATAGAAGTAATACCATATTGCAGGAGCATAGTTGCCGGGATAGCTTGCAGTAACTGACGTTGTAATATCAAACCAACCGATAGGATTGTCCTGGTGTCCTTCGGGATAAGAATATGCAACGCTAAGACCGTAATCTGCTGCCGTATTGATATACTGAAGATTTATTTCAACGTAGTAGGTTGAATCTGCTACAAGGTCAAAACGATAATTATCATTTCTTTCAAGCGCAACGCCTTCCGAATCGAGAATTGCGGAAATGTAAAGATCGTTGCTCGTAAAGGAGAATTCACCGGTCATGTAAGCAGTGAAGGTGTAATAAACCTTGCCTGCAGTAATATCGTCTGCGGTTACGGAAATAACGTTACCGTCACCCTCGTAAACCTCGCCCTTGGAAACGATAGTTGCTTCACCACCTTCACCGCCTTCACCGCCTTCACCTGCGGCAAAAGCAACGGTAATGGTAAATTCACCTGCTTCATTGTAGGTACCAATGCCTATTCTGTAGGTTTCGCCCACTACAACGGGTACTACCATGGTCGTGATCAGGTTGGAGCTTCCGCTGGTTGCAGTGGTGTACTCACCGTCCATAAGGTACCAGTCACCCCAAGAATCATTGGTAGGCCAAGTAAACGTAATGGTTCCGCTTGCGGTTGCAGTATAAAGATAATATATCTTATTTATGGTATCGGAATTGATGGTTACCGACTCGGGAATTTCGTTCCATACGTAAGGAGCACTCTCGGTTCCGTCACCCTCTTCGTCACCGGTTGCGGGAGCCTGGAAGTTAACGGTGACCACGAAATCACCGGCTGCCTCGGCAAAGTTAACCAAGTTAACGGTATAATTGCCAACTGCAAGATATACGGAGCCGCGTCCTGCCTCCATACCGGTAGAATCCAAAACAATTGCAAAAAGGTCACCCGCAAAGGTGTAAGTTCCCTCTTCGGTAACTGCGAAGGAATATGTCTTTCCTGAAACAGCCTCTTCTTCATTAAGAGTTACGTTGTTAGCTCCTACGTTAAGCGCGGGAAGAGAGGGCTGGGGATCGTCTCCGCCCTGGTCACCGCCTCAGGTCTTATTGACGCGTCAAAGGAGCTGTCGGGATTCTCACTGTTGCTCGACCAGATGTGGCATTTGTTTATTCCCATACTGACCGTAGTAATACTCAGCATAGGCGGAAGAATGAGAATGACGCGTACAAATATGCTCGAGGTTCTCAACTCGGACTATATCCGAACCGCCAGAGCCAAGGGTCTTAAAGAAAAGGTAGTTATCTACAAGCACGCTTTTAGAAACACTATGATTCCGCTCGTAACCTCGCTTGCAGGACTGCTCCCGGGTCTTTTCTCGGGTGCTATTATCACCGAGCAGGTATTCGGTCTTCCCGGTATCGGTAATAAGGCATTTGAAGCAATGCTTGTTGCAGACATTCCGCTTATAATGGGATACAATATGTTCTTGGCTTTGCTCAGCGTTCTCGGCGTTCTTCTTGCCGACCTTATGTACGCTCTGGTAGACCCAAGAGTTAAGCTTGAGTAAGGAGGTGCGCTGTAATGGAAAATAATAATCTTAATATCGAAGCTGAAGAAAGCGAAGAGCTCCTTCAGTCTGCCGATGAAGAAATAACACACGAGCAAACACTCAAGCTGATGTCTCCCATGCAGATGGTTATCCGCCGCTTTTTCCGTTCAAAGCTCAGTATAATAGGACTTGTGATGGTAGTATCCCTCTTCCTTTTCTGCTGGGTTGGGCCTCTGATTTACAGAGTATCGCCCACTGAGATAGACAAGGACGGTAAAATCGAGTATACGACAAAATGGGTTGAATACGAGGACGAAAACGGCAATAAGCAAGGCTTTTATCAGGTTATCGAAACGCAGCTTACCGATAATATGCTCTCTAAGCCATCAGCAAAGCACCCTCTCGGTACGGATAAGACAGGTAAGGACGTTCTTGCCAGACTGATGAACGGCGGCAAAATTTCGCTGACTATCAGCTTTATGGCAGTGTTTATAATCACCTTTTTCGGAATTATCTTCGGCGGTATCGCGGGATATTTCGGAGGTGTCGTAGATAACGTAATAATGAGAATATGCGATATACTGATGTGTCTACCGGGCTTCCCTATTCTGCTGATTGTCGGCACTATTATTGACGGACTTCGCGAGGGCGGCGTAGCTATGTTTGACTATCAGTACAAAATATACTGGCTGATGGGCTTCTTAACCCTTATCTCCTGGTCGGGAACGGCGCGTCTCGTAAGAGGACAGATTCTTTCTCTTCGCGAACAGGAATATATGGTTGCCGCCGAAGCAATGGGCTATTCCACCGGCAGAAAGATATTCAAGCATCTTATTCCCAACGTTATGCCCCAGCTTATCGTTTCTATGACGCTCAGCCTTGGCAGTATGATACTTTACGAGGCATCGCTTTCATACCTCGGACTTGGCGCTCCCGAGCAGTACGCGGCTTGGGGTACTATGATTAACGCGGCAAAGGACCCGGATATTCTTTCTAACTATTTCAGCGTATGGGGTCCTCCCGGCATTTGCATTATCATTGCCGTTCTCGGCTTCAACTTTGTTGGTGACGGTCTGCGCGATGCGCTTGACCCGAAGATGAGGAGATAAAATATGAAGCTTACGAAAAAGTTAAGAGAACTGAAAAACAAGATAAGCGCGAACAAGAAGCAGACTTCGGGCGGGCACTACCTTTCGGCTAAGGAAATCCGTGACATTTCAAAAGCAAACGCCAAGGTTATGATGGCGCTTGAAAAGAAAAAGCACAGAAAAGCCGATGAAAGCGAATTCGTCACCAAAATGAAGGACGACAGAAATATCCTTGAAATAGAAAACCTTCATACCTATTTCTTCACCGACCAGGGTGTCGTAAAGGCGGTTAACGGAATTTCGTTTGAAATACCAAAAGGCTCAACTGTCGGTATAGTTGGAGAATCGGGATGCGGAAAATCGGTTACCAGTATGTCGGTTATGCGCCTTCTCCAAGGTCCGCAGGGACAGATATACGCAGGAAGCATACGCTTCAAGTCCTACGACTTCAAGCGTGACAAGGACGGAAATCCAATTCCGATATTCAACCGCAAGCCTAACGGAAAAATTCTGTTTAAAACCTTAAAGGACAAGGACGGAAACACGGTTCTTGACAAGGCGGGAAATCCCGTCAGAGTTCCCTCTCAGAAAACGAACGAATCAGGTATGCTTATGTATGAGATGGAAGAAAAGGTCTTCGATATCGCAGAAATGCCGATAAACGAGATTCACCGTATCCGAGGAAGACAGATATCTATGATATTCCAGGAGCCGATGACCTCTCTGAATCCGGTATTCACTATCGGAAATCAGCTTGACGAGGTAGTTTTCGTGCATACTCCCGGAGCTACCAAGGAAATGGCAAAGGCTCGCTCTATAGAAATGCTTAAGCTTGTCGGAATAGCTATGCCCGAGAGAGTTTACAACTCATATCCGCACGAGCTTTCGGGCGGTATGCGCCAGAGAGTTATGATTTCAATGGCTCTTGCCTGCGACCCGCGCCTTATAATAGCGGACGAGCCGACAACCGCCCTTGACGTTACTATTCAGGCTCAGATTCTGGACCTTCTGCGCGAGCTTAAAAACAGAATAAACGGCTCGATAATGCTCATAACGCACGACCTCGGTATTATTGCCGAGATGGCTGATTACGTAGTCGTTATGTATGCGGGAAGAGTTATAGAGCGCGGTACGGTATCCGAAATATTCCATAACCCCCTGCACCCCTACACTGTAGGACTTCAGAAATCAAAGCCTACTATGAAATCTGACAGCGACACGCTCTTCAACATTCCCGGAAACGTTCCCAACCCTGTAAATATGCCGAGCCATTGCTTCTTTAAGGAAAGATGCTCAAGGTGCACGGAAAAATGCTCGGGTGACTATCCCTGTATGGTAAGAGTAAGCCCCACCCACTACGTAGCCTGTCACCTATACGGCGAGGAGGTGAACGAAAATGACTAATGAAAAAGAAAAGACCTCTGAGGTTCTGCTCGAGGTAAAGAATCTGCGCAAGTGCTTCCCCATCAAAAAATCGATTACGGGTAAGGTTCTCTCCGAGCTCAAAGCGGTTGACAACGTTTCGTTCACTCTTAATCCGGGGGAAACGATAGGCATCGTTGGCGAATCCGGCTGCGGAAAGACCACTCTCGGAAGAACTATACTTAAGCTTCACGAGCCAACGGGCGGTCAGATAATCTTCAACGGTGAGGATATTACGAATTATTCGAGCAGGCAAATGCGCCATCTGCGCACCGATATGCAGATAATCTTCCAGGACCCTTACTCCTCTCTGCCCCCGAGAGCAACGGTAGGAGATATTCTCTCCGAGCCCGTAAAGGTTCATAAAATCGTTCCCGAAGAAGAGGTCAGAGATTACGTGCTTGACCTTATGGAAAAATGCGGCCTGCGAGACTATTACTACGAGCGCTATCCCCACGAGTTTTCGGGAGGTCAGAGACAGCGTATCTGTATAGCAAGAGCGCTTTCGGTAAAGCCTAAGCTGGTTATCTGTGACGAGCCGGTTTCAGCGCTTGACGTATCTATTCAGGCTCAGATAATCAATCTGCTCAAAAGCCTTCAGAAATCAATGAACCTCACCTACCTTTTCATTTCTCACGATTTGTCGGTAGTTAAGTTCATTTCGGACAGAATAGGCGTTATGTATCTCGGCTCTATGGTCGAATTTGGCTCTAAAGAGGATATTTTTAGCAATCCTCTGCACCCCTACACCAAGGCTCTGTTCTCCGCAATACCCAACCCCGACCCCGATGAAAAGATGAATAGAATAGCTCTCAAGGGAGATATTCCCTCTCCTGCAAATCCTCCCAGCGGATGCCGTTTCCATACCCGTTGCCCCTATGCTACGGAAAAATGCAGCAGAGAAGTTCCCGAATACAAGGAATACGAAAGCGGTCACTTTGCTGCCTGCCATCTTCTTGAAGAAAAGACAAACCAAAATGAGTAATAAAAAGAAGAAAAAGAACAAAGTCACCTATATTGATGACGGCTCGACAATTTACGATATGTCGGGCGTTGGCGGCGGACGCTCAGGCGGTAAAAGGGGAACTGCCAAGGAGCAATTTACAACTTATATGAGAGCCGTAAAGCAAATGATAATTCCTATGCTTATCACTATGGCTGCAATCACGGTTGTCTTCGGAGTTATTTATCTTTTACTCTGTCTTGCGGAATAATTTTTACATCAAAAAAACAGCACTAAATATTTTTAACGGATACGGAAAATCAGTTCTGTATCCGTTATTTTTTGTCGCCGGTTAATACTTTTTAATAATTTATTAACTAATGCGCAAAAAGATATTGAATTATTGTTCAATATTTGATATAATAGAAGATAATAGCTTATAAACAAGAAAGATAAGATTATGAAAAAAAGCAAAAAACTTAAATTAATTACGGCAATCTCAATGATTCCCATAATATTTCTTCTTGGTTTATTTCTCCTAACAGGAGATAATATAGAAATTCTGAAGACCGTTTTTACTAAGGACCTTACCAACGAAGAAATTCAGGAGCACCTCTCCGGCTTCGGCATCAGAGGTCAAATAACGATTTCTATTCTGGCAATGCTTCAGGTAGTATTAGCAGTGCTCCCTGCCGAGCCCGTGCAGGTCATAGCAGGCCTGACCTTCGGCTTCTGGATAGGAATTCTCGCCTGCACGGTAGGCGTGATACTCGGAAACACGGTAATATACCTTCTCTATAAGATATACGGCGACAAAATGCGCGAATACTTTGACAGTAAGCTGGACATTGATTTTGAAAACGCGGGAAGGTCTTATAAAATCGCTATAGTAATATTTATCCTGTATTTTCTTCCGGCTATTCCCTACGGTATGATATGCTTTCTTGCCGCAACTATGGGAATGAAATACCACCGCTACATACTGATAACCACCCTAGGAGCAATTCCCTCGGTGTGCATAGGAGTAGGACTTGGCCATATTGCTCTTGCATCAAGCTGGATAATTTCGGTTGCTGTCTTTGCTGTTCTGCTCGTTCTTCTTTCTATAGTTATGATGAAGAAGGACTTCTTTATCGGAAAAATAAACTCATATCTTTCAAAAACGAAAGAGCCGTATTCCTCAAAAACCGTAGTAAGAAGCTATTCAAGCTTCAAGCTTACGGTAGCTTACGCAGTATTCAGACTGCTGATACTCGGAAAGCTTAAATTCAAAATGACGAAAAAGGTCGAAAAAATTGAGCGCCCCTCAATCGTGCTCTGCAATCACGGAGCATTTATCGACTTTGCATACGCAGGCTCTCTCATAAGAAAGGAAAGCCCAAATTTCATAGTAGCGAGGCTTTATTTTTATAAAAAGCTTCTCGGGAATCTTCTTCGCTCCTTCGGCTGCTTTCCCAAAAGTATGTTTGCAATGGATACCGAAAGCGCAATGAACTGCATGCGAGTTATAAGAAACGGCGGCGTTCTCGCTATGATGCCCGAGGCTCGCCTCTCTACCGTAGGAAAATTTGAAGATATTCAGGAATCCACCTACGCCTTTCTCAAAAAAATGGGCGTCACGGTCTACACAATAAAGATGCGCGGAGACTACCTCGCAAAGCCGAAATGGGGAACGGGTATCAGACGCGGCTCTCTGGTAGAAGCCGAGCTCGACCTGCTCTTTACCCCCGAAGAGCTTCAAAATATGGAGCTTTCGGAAATCAAAGCCCGCACCGAAGGCGCTCTATACTACGATGAATTTGAATGGCTCAAAGAACGCCCTGCCGTTCACTACCGCTCAAAGAAAATTGCCGAGGGACTTGAAAATATCCTTTCGAGATGCCCTTCCTGCAATGCCAGGTATTCGTTCACAACACACGCTGATACGCTGACCTGCGAAAAATGCGGTCTTACCGCAAAGGTTACCTCCCGTTATGAGTTCGCTGACCGCAAGCCCTTTGAAAATTTTGCAGAGTGGTATGGCTGGCAGCAGTCTGTTATCAAAAAGGAAATTCTTGAAAACGATAGCTACGAGCTCTCCTCCGAGGTAGAGTTAAGGCACGCCTCAAAGGACGGAAAAACCCTTCTTACCCTCGCGGGCGAGGGCAAATGCATTCTTACGCACGAGGGCCTCACCTACATCGGCACCGAATACGGCGAACAAATAGAAAAGCATTTCCCGATATCCACAGTCTACCGCTTATTATTCGGAGCGGGAGAGGATTTTGAGGTTTACGTGGGTAAGGAAATTTACTATTTTACTCCTAAAGAAAAAAGGAGCTGCGTTGATTGGTATATAGCAAGCGCTATTATTTACGACAATAGTTTATCATCTTGAAAACGGAGGATTCTCCTATGAAAGGCAACAAAAGTTTACAAAACAGCAAGAAAACTGCAGAAAATTCTACTTCTGCCAACATCGGACTTAAATCATTTCTTACCGTTGTTATAATTCTCTCAACCCTGCTCATCATCAGCGGAATACTTTCTTACATAATACCGCAGGGCAGCTTTGAGCGTGACGAAAATGACGTTATAATCACCGAGAGCTTTACTCTCGGCAAAATTAAAGGAATAGCCGTATGGAGAGTTCTCACAGCTCCGGTCCGTGTTTTCGCATCTGAGGACGCGCTCACGATAATAATGATAAGTCTATTTCTTCTCATTATGAGCGGAGTATTCAATCTGCTTGAAAAAACGCACGGCACTAAAATCGTTATCGGCAGGCTTATGCACCGCCTTGCAGACAAGGGAGCTCCTGTCGTCTGTCTTTGCGTTCTTGTATTTATGCTCTTCGGAAGCTTTTTCGGAATGTTTGAGGAGCTGGTAACACTGCTTCCCCTTATCATTCTGTTTATGCTCTCTATGGGTATGGACACTATGACGGGACTTGGCGCTTGTCTTCTTGCCGCCTGCTTCGGCTTTTCCGCAGCCATTACCAACCCCTTCTCCGTAGGACTTGCGGCTCAGGTTGCAGATACCGGAATCCAGGAAGGAATGTGGCTGAGAATAGTTTTCTTCGTTATAATTTATATAACCCTCTGCGTCTTCCTTATGCTTCACCTGAAGAAGATAGAGAAAAACCCCGAAAGCTCTCCTTCCTATGAAATAGACCAACTCAAAAGGAGCAAGACCGAGGGCTTTGAGAATGCCGATATAAGAACTCCCGAAAACGATAAAATCTTCAAGGTTTTTACGATTTTCTTCGCGGTACAAGCTGTGATACTCATACTCATTGCTTCAATAAGAGCAATATCCGACCTCGCTATTCCAATTCTTGCCGTAAGCTTTCTTGTCGGCGGAATAATTTCGGGGCTTTGCGTTTGCCACCGCAAGAGCGACACCTTCGTTCATATGGCAAAGGGCGCGGCTTCAATGCTTCCTGCGGTAGTAATGATAGCAATAGCTTCCTCTATCAAGCTCGTTATGACAGAGAGTGGAATTATAGACACAATTATGCATTACGTAATCGAGCTTCTTGACGGAAAGAGCCGCTTTGTAACTATACTGCTCGTATACCTTCTCATTCTTATCCTTCAGGTATTTATAGGCTCGTCCTCAGCAAAAATAATGCTCGTTATGCCTATAGTCGTTCCGATTTGCGCTTCTATAGGAATTTCACCGGCTATGGTCATTCTTGCATACTGTATGGCAGACGGATTTACAGACGTTATCCTTCCTACCAACCCGGTTCTGCTAGTAGGACTTTCAATGGCAAACGTTCCCTATTCAAAATGGTTTAAATGGACCTGGAAGCTTCAGATATTCGTTCTGCTTCTTACGGTTCTTATCCTGCTTTTCGCAACGGGAATAGGATATTAAATAAAAATTCCCATATCAATGTGATGCTCGCAATTTCACGATGTATGTTCTAAAACATTATTGTCTATGATCTCTTTTTAATAGATAAATCCTCCAATATGTTTTTCGACCGTCAGGTCACTTTATGCATATGGAGGATTTCTTTTTATATATTATCTTTTTTGAAGTGCGCGACTATTGCGTGCTTTTCATTATAATAATAACCGAGAACTGCTTTTCGCTATCGCGGGCAATTCTCGGTTCTCTTTTTATTTTCTCTCGTTTTCCTTGTGCTCGTACATTTTTCTGTCAGCTCTTGAGAAAACGTCCTCAAAGCTTTCGTGACACTCCGGAGTGTAGGTTTCAAGTCCTCTTGCTATCGAAACCCCGATTGTGCCTCCCGTTACTGCAACTGTGCTTTCGGAGCATTTCTTATCCATAAGTCTGACAAGCTCCTCGCGCCTTTCGAAGTCGTCATTTTCAAGAATTACGATAAACTCATCTCCGCCAAATCTGAATACGGGGCTGTGCTTGAACACGTCGCATATAATCTTAGACGCCTTTACTATAAGCTGATTTCCCGCATCGTGACCGTATTTATCGTTAGCAGCCTTAAGCATATTTATATCCGCAACGAGAACGGCATAAGAAATATTTTTATCGCTTCCCATTTTCACGTTCATAGTTGCCGCCGCCTCGTTATACGCAGTACGGTTTTTAACGCCCGTAAGCGCATCGCGATAAGCAAGGGCGTTTATATAGCTCATGTATCCGCGAAGCTTTTCGGAGGTTTTCTTCATTGAGTTTGCAAGCACCTCGACCTCGTCACCCGTGTTGCAGGAATCCAGGTTAAGCTCAGTGTTTCCGTCCGCAAAAGACTCTGCTGCCTCGGTGAGCCGCTTTAAGGGGCGAACTATTTTTCTGGTAATCAGATAGGTTAATAAAATAAATACCGCCATTATAAGAAGAACGATAATTATTATAAGAATTACCATCGTGTACGCATCTCTCTGTATATCACTGTAGTCTGCGTGAATAACCAGATTCATTCTGTTATCGAGCGTTCTGATTTCCTCGGCAAATCCGTGATCTGTGTGCGCTCTGCTAAGGGTATGCTCATCTGCAGCAGAATAAAAAAGTGTTTCTTCGTTATCGGTAAGATAGGCAAAGCCGTTATCGTAAACCGAAATGGAATCAACCATTTGAGTGAGGGTTTCAAACTCCATATCCATACCAACCACACCGACAAAGGTTTTGTTGATGAAAACGGGAATTACGTAGGATATCATTTTTATATCACTGCTCGGCTTACAGTAAGGCAAAAGCCACACAGGCTTTCCTGCCGCAAGAGGCTCGCTATACCAGCAGACCTTTTCCTTGGGGGCATTTTCCCAATCGGTAAGGTCGGTGGGAATCTTTTCAGAAAACTGCTTTCCGTCTGACTCGCGGCTTATAAAAAATCCGGCAGTAGCATTGGTAAGCTCAGGCGCAAATCTGAGATAAAACGCCACGGACGTCTCTGCACCCTCAGCAACTGCAAAAAGCGCTTCCTTTGCGTTTTGAGTATAGGAAGCTCTGTAGTCTTCGTCAGAAAGCCGCTCAGGCTCTTCAAGTGTGGAATGCACGTAGTTTTCCATTATCTGAACCTTTGATACCGTCTTACGAAGAAGGTCGTTAATTCGAAGAGCCTCCGTGTTTGCTACTGTTTCGGTAATTATATTCGAATCGGTTGTTAGAACAGTGTTTATATAAACAACGCTTATAAGACTTATGGCAAATCCGAGAATAAGCATTGCAGCTATTATAACCGATAAAATTTTAGATTGAATAGATTTCATTGCTAACCTTTCAGCGCAATCGATAAGGTTGCGTTGTCTCCTTTTTAATCAGGAAACTCTTTTGTATTTATCCTAGTATAGCACAGTTTTTTTAAAAATTCAACCTTATTTATGCATATTTGTTTAGATGAGATTGACAAAAATACCTTTTTTATGTATAATGACTGATGGAATGTGAAAATGCACTAAACAAGAAAGGCTAAAAGACTATGTCAATTATAGGAAGCTCCTTTGCGTTTGGAATAGTAATGCTTATTTCTTTGGTATACTTCAGAAATAAATATTTTCTTTCGCGCTCAAGCAAATACTATATAGCCTCCTTACTCCTTACTATTGCCTCTGCGCTAGCTAACATCTGCAGTAAGGAGCTGGTAAGATTTTTGGACATGCCCACTTGGTCTCTCGTTGCGCTGGGTACGCTCAGCCAACTTTTGACTATTCTTACAACGTCAGCTCTCGCAATTTATCTTATAAGTAAGGTAACCGAGCATATACTTGAAGATAAGCTCATACTTGCAAAAACTTACTTGATTTCTCTCATCGCTGTATATACTGTTTTCATACTTGCAAATATCGTTAACGGCTGGATATTCACTGTAAACGGAGCAAATGAATACGTAGACGGGCCTGTCTTCTTCCTCTCTTACATTTTTATTCTTCTTCAGCTTGGCGTTGTATGCTACTACTTCATAAAGCACAGAAAACGGCTCAGCAAAGCGGTGAAGGTTGCGTTATCGCAATCTATTCCCGTAATCGCCTTTTGCTTAATTCTCAGAATACTCTACCCTCAAATGTCGGTATTTCTCCTCGCTCTTTCCCTTATCGAGCTTGTATTTTTCCTTAACTTCCAGAATTACCGCAACGGTGTTAACACTCTTACAAAGCTCAATGACGGCAGAGGATTTTTCACAGAAATAGGAAAAAGAATACGATGTGAAGAACCCTTTAAGGCGTACGTTATAAAGATAAGAAACCTTGGAATTATCAAGCAAAACTACGGTCACAGAGCAGGTGACGAGATGCTTTATCTCTTCAGCTTCTCTCTTGACAGACTTTTCACCGATGGAATTCCCTTTCATGTGTACGGAACCACCTTTGCCCTTATTCTTCCCTGTGATGAATCGGGCAGCCCCGAAAAAACCGAAAAGCTCACCGAGTTTCTTGAAACGAAAATCAAGTATATGAATCAGGAAATAAAGCTTGATTACATACTTGCCGAGCACGTATGGGGGGACGAGGCAACCGCCGATACCTTCTACGAAAAGCTTGAATACGCAACCGATATCGCAAAAGCGCAAAAGCTTAAATACATAAAATGCTCACTCGAGCTTGAAATAAACCGTCTCAGAAGAAAATATCTAATAAACAGACTGCAGACTATCGACAGAGCCTCGGGATATGAAATCTGGTTTCAGCCTATTTACAGTGTGAAGAAGAAGGCATTCTCTTCTATGGAGGTTCTTCTCAGGCTTAAAGAAAGAAACGGCAGCTTTATAAGCCCCGCGGAATTTATTCCGCTTGCGGAAAATACAGGACAGATAATTCCTATAACATGGTTCGTTATCGAAGAAACCTGCTACGCTTTGTCAAGCACACCCGAGCTTAACGGACTAAGAGCCTCTATAAACCTTCCTATGCTGCACCTGGTCGACCCCACGTTTGAGGAAAGACTAAACAGAATAGTTGACGGATACGGCATTTCTCACGACAGAATAAGCTTTGAGTTCACCGAGCGAGTTATACTCGACGACCTCGACCTTGCCGAGAGAAATATGAAGCGTCTTGCGGAAAGCGGATACACCTTCTATCTTGACGACTTTGGCGTAGGGTATTCCAACTTCAACTGCGTGCTGAAGCTTCCCTTAAAAACGGTAAAGCTTGATATGAGCCTTACCTCCACAGCCGAAAAACTAAAGGAAAACTATGGTCTCGTATACATTCTCACCGACCTCTTTCACGATATGGGACTCAACGTTGTTGCTGAGGGGGCAGAAACCTCAGAGCAGGTAGAACTTCTCCGGGATTACGGTGTTGACGGCATACAGGGATACTTCTACGCAAAACCGATGCCGCTTGATAAGCTTTGCAAGTTTCTTGTCAACCCCAACGAAGAAGCAAACAATTAATTACATATTAAGCAAAAAAGAGCGTTTTTAGCGTAGTGCCCTTAAGGACACTACGCAGCGATATAAATCCCTTGCGGGATTTGCGATATACGCGTGCCGCGTGAGATATATCTTCGATGCGATATGCCCTCTCGGGCGTGAAGGGATTTATATCATATCGCAACCGACCGCACATTTGCAAAGCAAATCGGGAGGTTATATCGCATTTGAGCGTGAGCGAAAATATATCGCGTTTGCGATAGCAA
>JAZNZE010000034.1:0-39678 GCA_045594785.1 Eubacteriales bacterium | reverse complement strand
AAGAAATAATCCTCAAGGTCGCGAGCAGCGTTCATAAGAACTGTGTCTGCGTTTTTTGGTACGGTTATGCACCAGTCTCCGTTAACTTCGACAAATCCTTCAGGGCGTTTTTTATCAAAGTCGCGTCTGTCGGTGCGGTGAACTACCGAAAATCTCTGTCTGAACTGATAATTGATTTCTTTCATTTGGGTTACGGGAAGCTTATAGCTTCTTTTCCTTTCAGTTTTTGATTTCGAGTTTATATTAACATTAAAAGCTTTAAAAGTCAATATATATCCGACTTTTAAAAGAAAAAACCGATACAAAAAATGTATCGGTTTTTTGGGCAATATGCCTAAGCCTATGCTTTAAACTCCGCTATATGCGGAAAACCCGCCGTCAACGGGAATAACAATACCTGTGATAAAGCTTGCTGCCTTCTCGTCAATCAGGAAAAGAAGAGCACCCTCAAGCTCCTCACTCTCACCGAATCTTCCCATAGGAGTTGCTGCGAGTATCTTTCCGGTGCGTGCCGTGGGAGTGCCGTCTGCATTCCAGAGAAGAGCAGCATTCTGCTTTGTGGAGAAAAAGCCGGGAGCAATTGCGTTTACTCTGATTCCCACTCTTGAGAAATGTACCGCGAGCCACTGGGTGAAGTTTGAAATAGCAGCCTTTGCGCCCGAATATGCGGGGATTTTTGTGAGAGGGGTATATGCGTTCATCGAAGAAATGTTGAGGATAGTGCAGCCTTTTCTGCCAACCATATGACGTGCAAAGGCCTGCGTGGGAATAAGAGTACCAAGAAAGTTGAGGTTGAATACAAAGCCTACACCGGCGGTATCAAGGTCAAAAAAGCTTTTTGTATCCGCATCGATATCGCCAAGCTCAAAGTATTCTTTGTCGGTAGTTGCCTTAGGATTGTTTCCGCCGGCACCGTTTACGAGAATATCGCATTTTCCAAGCTCAGCTTCAACCGTATCGGCAACGGCATAGCAGGTCTCCTTTTCAAGCACGTTGCAGGCATACGCCTTTGCAAATCCGCCTTCGCTTACTATTTCATCAGCAAAGGATTTCGCAGCTTCGAAATTCAGGTCAAGAAGAGCAACCTTCGCGCCGGCTCTTGCAAGAACCTTTGCAAAATATGAGCAGAGTACACCGCCTGCACCCGTAACTACCGCGACCTTTCCGGAAAGGTCTGTGTTCAAAACGTTTCTGTTCATTTCATTTATCCTTTCTCGTATGCTTCAAACAAGCCGTTGATATAAGCTGCGCCGAGCGCTCTGTCGAACAGTCCGTAGCCGGGCTTTCCGCTCTCGCCCCATATCATTCTGCCATGGTCGGGTCTGACGTATCCGTCAAATCCGCATTCAACAAGTGCGGATACTATTTCGGCCATATCGAGAGAGCCGCAAGAGGAAAGATGAGCTCTTTCTTCGAATGAACCGTCCGGCAGATTTTTAATGTTTCTTATATGCATAAAGGCGATTCTGTCAACTTTAGCGTACTTTTTAACCATTTTTGCAACGTCATTTGATGCGGCACATCCGAGGCTTCCCGTGCAAAGACAGAGGCTGTTTGCAGGGCTGTCAACGATAGAAAGAAATCTGTCGAGGTTCTCTTCGCAGGTGATAATTCTGGGAATTCCGAAAATTGAATAGGGCGGGTCATCGGGGTGAATAGCCATACGTACACCGCACTCCTCGGCAATCGGAATTACCTTTTTCAAAAACTTTTCAAGGTTTTTCCACAGTCCATCTTCACCAAGCTCACCGTAAGCGGTTATAAGCTCGCGAACTTCGCTCTGTGAGTAGCTTGCATCCCAGCCGGGAAGGTGGATATCATCGGTAAGAGGGTTGAGTCCCTTTAGCTGCTCCTGATACATAACAAGGCTTGTAGAGCCGTCAGCGGCCTTTTTGTCAAGCAGAGTTCTTGTCCAGTCAAAAACGGGCATAAAGTTGTAGGTTACGCATTTTACACCGTATTTCGCGCATCTTCTGATGTTTTCGCAATAAACCTCTGTGAGTTTCTCAGCATCATCTCTTCCGAGCTTTATGTTTTCGTGAACGGGAATTGATTCTACGACATCAAAAATCAGACCGTGCTTTTCGCATTCCTCTTTTATCCACTTTATGCTTTCCTCAGGCCATACCTCACCGGGCGCAACGTCATAAACCGCGGAAACTACAGAGCGCATACCGGGAATCTGAGAGATATATTCAAGCGAAATGGGGTCGTCTTTTCCGTACCAACGGAAAGAGAGCTTCATTTTCATAGTTTTCCTCCGAAAGTTAGTTTTCAACTGTAATTATACCATAATTTCCGAAAAAATAAATACCCTTTTTTCAAAAGTGTTTAAAAAGTAATGTTTTTTATAGATTTCGCCCGTTTTTCTTGGTTGACAAGCAGTTTTCTTAATGTTATAATTATTAAAATATTATTGAATCGGAGAAAGCTATGACACAGAAAGAGTTAACCGAGCTTAATCTCGGGCAGAGCCTTGACGACCTCGCAAACCTAGACCCCAGAGGCTACGGAGTTTGCAAAATATTATACAAAGCTTCAAGAGAGTACACAGGCGCTCCTACCTCTATGAATGCGGCAAAAAAACTGTTTGAAACCGTCAGAGCAGGCGATATCGTTTACGTTATGACTGGATTCGTGCTTCGTCCGTACAAAAAAGCGGAAATGGACGGCATAGTAAGTGCCGCGCTTCTTTGCCGCGCTCTTGTCAAAGCTTTTGGCGCAAAGCCGATAATAATCTGCCCGGAGGATAACTATGCGGCCGTTAAGCGCCTCGCGCCCTGTGTGGGGCTGCACCTGTTTGAAAATATGGACGAGCTTCTTGAAATTCCTGTTTCAATGGGGGTTATGACATTTACGAAAAATGCAGAAGAAGCTTCGGCGTGTGCCGACAAAATTATAGCTAAAGCACCGCCGAAAGCGGTAGTAAGCATTGAATGCCCCGGCGCTAATGCTAAGGGAGTATATCATAACGCAACGGGACTTGACGTAACAGAGCTTGAAGCTAAACAGGATGTTCTCTTTGAAAAAATACAGAAAATGGGAGTTCTGAATATTGCAATAGGCGACCTTGGTAACGAGATAGGTATGGGCGCTATTTCGGAAACTCTTGAAAGATACATACCTTACGCGAGAGCCGGCGCCTGCAGATGTGGCTGCGGCGGCGGAATTGCAGTTGTCACGAAGGCAGATAATCTTATAACTGCAACGGTCTCCGACTGGGGCTGCTACGCTATGATAGCCGCTCTTGCCTACCTTTGCCGCGATGTTGAAATAATGCACTCGGCGGAGCTTGAAAAGGAAACTATGCTTACGGCATCCGGCAGCGGAATGATAGATATGTACGGCTGGCTTATTCCTGCAATAGACGGCTTTGGTCTTGAAATTAATCTTCCGATAGTCTCTCTTATGCGTGAGCTTGTAAAAAGTGCTCTTTCTCTCGAAGAAACCTGTAAAACCTGGTTTGAAAAGGTTGAAGAGCTCAACTACTTTGATACGAACAAGTAATATGGAAAACATAAAATTTTTACCTTCGGGAGACAGTGCCGTAACGGTTGAGTTTTCTCGGGAAATAAGCGAAGACGTTAACAGAAAAATAAGATATCTGGCAGCGAAAATCGAAAAAGAGCAGCGCGCCGGTATTATTGAATGCACCCCTACATTTCGAAGCGTAACAATATTTTTTAATCCTCTTGTAATTTCAAAGAAGAAGCTTATTTCTTACGTTAAAGATTTAATGAGCGGCTACACAGAGGCGGCTGCCGGGGAAAAAAGAATCTTTAAAATCCCGGTATGCTACGGCGGTGAGTATGCGCCCGATATGGAAGACGTTTCTAAAATAACAGGACTTTCCTGTGAGGAAATTATAAAAATTCATTCTTCGCGTGATTACCTTATATATATGCTCGGATTTCTTCCGGGGTTTCCGTATCTTGGCGGTATGGACGAGAGAATTGAAGCTCCGAGACTTGATTCTCCGAGGACGGCTATACCTGCCGGTTCGGTTGGCATAGGCGGAAAGCAAACTGGTATATATCCTCTCGCTTCACCGGGAGGCTGGCGTCTCATAGGAAGAACTCCCGTAAGGATATACGACCCAAATCGCAGTGAGCCTATTTTTTATAAAGCAGGGGACTATATACGGTTTGTAAGGATAAGCGAGGAAGAGTATATTAAAATTGAAAACGACCCCGCGTATGTTATAGAATGCGAGGTAGAAAAATGAAAATCAAAATTAATTTTGCAGGACCTCTTACAACCGTGCAGGATGGCGGCAGGCTTGGATATATGAGCGTTGGATTTTCTGCCGGTGGAGCAATGGACGTTCATTCTATGCGGGTCGCCAATATACTTGTCGGAAATCCGAGAGATGAGGGAGCGCTCGAAATAACCTTTATGGGAATTGAAGCCGAGTTCGATTCGGATACCGTGATAGCAATTACCGGGGCGGATATGTTGCCTGCGATTAACGGTGAACCGATTTCGACTTACGAAGCGATTTCTGTTCATTCGGGTGACGTTCTTTCTATGAAAGCGGCTCGCTCGGGTATGCGCGCTTATCTTGCCGTATCGGGTGGCTTTGAGCTTCCAAAAGTAATGGGAAGCTTATCCACAAATCTCAAGTGCGGTATCGGTGGCCTTGAGGGCAGAAAGCTCAGAGCAGGAGATGAAATTTGTCTTCATAGAAGTACGCGTCTTATCGGTGAGCGAAAAACCGAAAAAGAAAACGAATACGAAAAAGAAATCTGTGTAAGGGTAATTTTCGGTCCGCAGGACGACTACTTTACCGAACGTGGTATTTCCGATTTTCTTTCTTCCGAATATACGGTTTCGGAAAAGAGTGACCGAATGGGCGTGCGCCTTTCGGGAAAGCCTGTTGAAAATAAAAACGGCGTTGATATAATATCGGACGGAATAGTTATGGGGTCTGTGCAGATTCCCGCTTCTGGTGAGCCAATAATAATGATGGCTGACAGGCAGACAACCGGGGGATACGCTAAGATAGCAACGGTAATAACTGCAGACCTTTCGCTTATCGCCCAGGCTGCACCGGGAACTAAAATCAGATTTAAACGTGTAACGGAAAGACAGGCACTTAAAGCGTTGAAACTCTCCGAGAAACAACTCCTTAAGCTTGAATGTAAACTTAACTCTACAAAACGAGGATAAAAGTATGGATTATTCAAAATCACTTCCGCACGAAGTTAGAAAACTTATTAGAGAAGGGAA
Organism: Eubacteriales bacterium; assembly: GCA_045594785.1. Lineage (GTDB taxonomy): Bacteria > Bacillota > Clostridia > Oscillospirales > CAG-272 > UBA1740. Next base: position 34,449 of record JAZNZE010000034.1, on the reverse strand, counting down.
GCTCTCGGGGCAGACCTCGGGAATGTGTGACGGTTATGCCCAGGCAAATCTTATAATTCTCCCTAAGGACCTGGCATATGATTTCTTGCTCTTTGCACAGCGAAATCCAAAATCCTGCCCTATACTTGAAGTAGGTGACGCAGGCTCAAGGGAGATTAAAAGAATGGCGAAGTCGGCAGATATTGCAACAGACCTTCCAAAATACAGAGTTTGGGAAAACGGAAATCTTGTCGGTGAGTATACCGATATTGAAAGATTCTGGAGAGACGATTTTGTGTATTTTCTCATAGGCTGCTCCTTCTCATTTGAAGGCGACCTTCTCGCTGCAAACGTACCCGTAAGGCACATTGAAGAAGGAAAAAACGTACCGATGTACATAACCGATATCGACTGTGACGAGGCAGGGTTCTTTAAAGGAAAGGTTGTCGTAAGCATGCGCCCTATGCCTGCGGATCAGGTTATAAAGGCTGTAAGTATAACTTCGTCTATGCCCAGAGTTCACGGTGCGCCAATTCATATAGGCGACCCTAAAAAAATAGGTATTAGTGACCTTTCGAAGCCGGATTTTGGCGATAGCGTTACGGTAAATGAGGGCGAAATTCCTGTTTTTTGGTGCTGCGGAGTTACACCGCAGTCAGCGGTAATGACGGCAAAGCCCCCTATTGCTATAACCCATTCTCCCGGTCATATGTTCATAACCGATATAAAAAATTCACTGTTGAAGGATTGATTTTATGTACTACGTAGACCTTAATTGTGACCTTGGCGAGAGCTTTGGCGCATATAAAATAGGAAAAGACGAGGATATAATTCCTCTTATCTCATCAGCAAACGTTGCCTGCGGTGCACACGCAGGAGATCCTGACGTAATGGCGAAAACCGCTGATATATGTAAATCCAGCGGTGTTTATATGGGTGCACATCCGGGATTCTTCGATCTTATGGGATTCGGAAGACGAAATATGGCGGTAAGTCCCGAGGAAGCCAAAAACTTAATAATTTACCAGGTAGGCGCGCTTGACGCGTTTGCGAAAAGCCGTGGTATAAGCCTTCAGCACGTAAAGCCTCACGGAGCGCTTTACAATATGGCTGCAAAGGATAAAAATCTTGCAAGAGCTATTGCCGAGGGCATTTATTCTTATAATCCCGACCTGATTCTTCTCGGGCTTTCGGGCAGCGAAATGATAAATGCTGCGCGTGAAATAGGACTTCCGTATGCTGCCGAGGTGTTTGCCGACAGAGCATACGAAGATGACGGAACTCTGGTCGCAAGAAGCAAGCCGGGGGCAGTGATAAAGGATGAGAACGAAGCGGTTAGGCGTGTTATCAGAATGATAAAGGAGCATAAGGTTGCTTCGATTTCGGGCAAGGAAATTGAGATTTCTCCCGCATCTGTTTGCGTTCACGGAGATAGCGAAAAGGCACTTCTTTTTGTTAGAAAAATAAGAGATGCGCTTTTTTCGGAAAAAATAGAAATCAAACCGCTTTCGGAGATAGTTAAGTGATGAGAAAAACAGTTAATTTTGAAAATTATACCCCATTCTTTTACGAATCCGAAGAGGGAAGGATTCTTCGTCCGCACGGAAAAGGGCAGAAATTTACTTTTACGGCAGAGCCTAGCGAAAACCGCGCCTACCGACTTTTTGCTTGCGGTGAAGTGGGATTATTTTATCAATGGAAGAACGAGCCTGACCATCCGATAGTGTATAGGTCGATTGCCGATTCTCTTTATTCGGAAGAAGCCGAAAGAAGTGCGTTTGCGCTTTCGTTTTCTTCTAAAAAACCGGAAAAATACGTTAGACGCGTTTATAAAAAGATTATCTGGGAGCCCAGACTTTCATATCTTGACCTCACCCCACTGCCTACCGAATGGGAAGCAGGGTTTTACGTAAAAGCCAAAAATCTTAATATAAACACCGATGTTGGCGGATATCTTCGTATGCGAATTGACGTGCGTTACCTCAAAGACGGTGTGAGCGTTCATTCTAATATAAATCCTGCTGATGAAACGCACTTAATAAACGTTCCGGAGGGTGATTATTCCTACGTTCGCCTTTCGGAAAATATAACTCTTCCGAAGGGAAAAATTGCATCTGTCGGAGTATTTATCGAGGGTGTGAATTACAGCGGAGAGGTCTTCGTTGAAGCGCCCTTCCTTATGGGCGGCGGCCATAATCTTCTTCCCGACTTTGCGCCCTCTGTTCAGGGAAAATCTCATTTTGAATGGACGGGACAGTATTTTTCCCATAAAGAATGGCCGGAGTTCCGCGTAACGCTGAACGGTGTGGTTGTTTTTGAGGGTGAAGTCTTTGAGAGATGTCATAGAGATTCGGAGTGGGAAATAAAGCTTCCGAGGGAGCTGTTAAAAAAGGAAAATGAGCTTTATATCGAGCTTATCACCGACTGTCACGACCCGCTTCCGTATACTATACACGAGCTTGGAATTATAGAGCAGCCCGCAGGAAGTATTTCTCTTGTCGCAGTTTCGGAGCTTGGTGAGGCCGGCGGATATGCTTATGCTCTCGTACGCACAGAAAATGACGGTGTTACAGTTAATGCAAATACTGACGGAAAAGCGGTTATTCCCGATACGCTTTTCTTTGAAAAAGCAGGACTTCACGGAATTAAAATTTTCTGTCCTGAGCCTTGCGAAAATGTATCTTTTACTCTTACGGACGGTAAAGTGAGACTCTGCGGTGTCGTAAAAAGGGTAGTAATAAGGGAAAATGACCGAGTATATACGGGAACCGGAGATATGATATATATCCATCAGGATATCGAGAGTGCGGAAGAATATCTCTCATGGTATTTGTCTTCCGGAATAGGAAATCTTCTTACAATCCGTCCCGCATACCGCTGGAGCGGAACAAGAACGCTCGACAGAGAGATGTGGCGTGAGGTAGCAAGAGTTCTCTGCGAATGGGATATGATATATCCGCACATGCTTGACGGCAGAGAGCTTGAAGGCCTTAATGCAAACCCCGATCCCGAATGTATAGCAGGTAATGGATACGTAGGCAGGCAGATGCATGAGCGTGACGGAGCGATGTTCTACTGGAGAAGATATAACAGAAGTAACGAGATATATCCCGAGCAATATATGGATATGAAAATTGAGATATATAACGAGGATCCGGTTCACGTCAATTCTATGGATAATAAACAAAATCTCGTTTTCGTTCCTGCTAAAAGGAAAATAAAAACCGATTCAGACTCATCAGCTCCCACGTTTGCGGGCGATGAGGTTGACAGCGAAAAAATATATAATTTCAAAAACCCAAACATAGAAAAGGATATGAAGGTAGGTCACGATTATACTCTGGAGAGACTTCGCGAGCTTAAAGCTGAGGACACATCTCGTCACACGGGTCCTTCGGTTACCTTCAAGTATTTCTACGAGGCAGGCTTTGACTGGGTAGGCGCAGAAACGATGTACGGCACTCTTGAAGAAATAATGCCGTTCCTTCGCGGAGCCGCGCTTGCAAACGGAAAGTCTGATTTAGGAGTTCACCATGCGCTCCAGTGGTCGTCATCACCGCACGATGCACCCGAGCATATGCGCCGCTACCGCATAGCGCTCTATAGTTCTTATATGCAAGGCGCAACCGAGATAAATACAGAGGAAGGTCTATGGCGGCTTGAGGAATATTTCTCTCGCTTTAACCGATTCTCCGATGCCTGCGTAGGTCACACGAAGGAGCAGCAGGACTTCTACAGATATGTAAAAAGCCATACCAGACGAGGAAAATTCTATACTCCTATGGCGCTTATACACGGCAGATATGACGGATTTAACGGCTTTGCACGAAATGCGTTCTGGGGCTATACCGGAGTAGTCGATACCGATGCCGAAAAGAGCTGGGATCTTCTAAGCGCGTTCTATCCCGAAGGCACATTAGGCGATCCTACTTATTTCCATAACTGCCCGACAGATAAGGCGCTAGGCTTTTACGCATCAACTCCGATAGGCAATATCGATGCGATTCCCATTGAAAGCTCCGACAAAATCGTGAAAAACTACAAGGCGCTTGCCTTTATGGGTTATAACTATGCCGAAAAGTCTGACTTCGATTATCTTTACGGCTACGTGAAGAATGGCGGAAGACTTCTTCTTACCCTTGCTCATACCACGAAAACCACGAAGTATGAGGATATTTTAGCAGGAAGGCTTGAGTATGAAGAAAACGCATTCGCCTTTACAAATGGCAAGCCTGAAATATGTGAAAAAACGCTTAACGGCATCGCTGTACCGGTTGCTTTGAATATTAAACCGGGATACAAGACGGTTGCTGTATCTGATGACGGAACCCCACTAGTCGTAAGCTATAAGCTTGGCAAAGGAGATGTTACCTTCTTCACAGTATCAGCATACCCGGCTCACGCAGCTATCAGTGAGCTTTACAAAAAAGCGCTTTGCGAACATATGAATGAAGCATCAAAGGGTGAAGACGTATGGGCAGAGGCTTCGCAGGGAACGCAGTTTGCCCTCTACGACAGAGGTGAGGAAAAGGACGTCTACTTCCTTGCGGCAGATTGGTATAGAATGCCCGAAGCGCTTCGCACGGCAACTCTGCGCATAGGTGAAAATTTCCATACCGTCTCATTCCCGTTTGGCACTATGATAAAGGCGTCCATATGGCAAAAATACGGTGCGTATCCGCACTCCGAAAATGCCGAGGTTATATCCGTCAAAAACGGTGTGGCGAAGCTTCAAGGAACGGGAATTGTAAACTTTACTTTCCTTAACGGTGAAAAATCGTACGAAAAAATAATAGATTTCACAAACAGTAGTGTAGCGGAAATCAAAATATAATAACAAAAAAGCAGCAGTTCAAAACTTGAACTGCTGCTTTCTGTTTGAGAGGTTTACGTACGAAGCGCTAAAACCTCTTTTTCGTATTTTTTCACCTCTGAGAGATAATCGGTGGGAACACCCTCGCGCCTGAGATATTCTGCCCAGACGTCACCGAGCGGAAGAAGCTTTGTTTGCTCCAAGATAACCATAAGCGAGGTTGTATCCCCTGTGTTTTGGAGCTCCTTCATTTTTGCTGAGGGCTCGAGTAGTGCGTTAAGCAACGCAAGCTGTACGCTGCGCATTCCGGTAACCCAAGCAGATATACGGTTTATCGAAGCATCGAAGTAGTCCGTTGCTATAAATACTCTGTCGAGCGCGTCTGCTCTGACGATTTCCTTTGCAATTTCTTTGGTCTCGTCATCGAAAAGCACAACGTGGTCGCTATCCCAGCGCACCCCTCTCGTTACGTGGAGTGCGATATTCTCATGGAAGGGAAACATAGCTGAAATCTTATCGGATACGACTTCTGTGGGGTGGTAATGTCCGTTATCCATAAGAGGCGTTATGCCCTTATAATTCACGTAATTGAGGCAGAATTCGGCAGAGCCTACCGTATAGGATTCTGCGCCTATGCCGAAAACCTTTGATTCAAGGCAAACGAATACTTTTGTTTTATCATAAGGAATTGAAAGAATTTCATCAAGAGAAGCCTTGAATCTCGCTCTGGGTCCAAGTCTGTCTGCCGGAATATCCTTATATCCGTCAGGAATCCAGATATTCATAACGCAGGGAACACCGGTTTCGTTTGCAAAGTATTCGCTTATTTCAATGCATCTCTTTCCGTGCTCAATCCAGAATTTGCGCACCTCTTCATCGGGTGAAGAGAGTGTGAGACCGTCTTTTACCATAGGATGAGAGAAATAAGTGGGATTAAAATCTATTCCGACACCAAGCTCGCGTGCAAAATCAACCCAAGCTCTAAAATGCTCCGGCTTTATGGAATCTCTGTCTGCGGGAGCGCCGTTAAAAATTGCGTAAGAGGCGTGAATGTTAAGCTTTTTCTTGCCGGGGATAAGCGAGACAGCCTTTCTGATATCAGCCATGAGCTCTTCGGGATTTCTTGCTTTTCCGGGATAGTTGCCGGTTGTCTGAATGCCGCCGGAAAGCGCATCGCTGTTGTCAAAGCCTACAACGTCATCACCCTGCCAGCAGTGCATAGCGATAGGAACGTTTTTGAGAATTTCAATTGCCTTTTCGGTATCTACACCGAGTACGCGGTATATTTCTCTTGCTTCTTCGTATCTTTTTGTCATAATTTTATCTCCAACGTGGTGTATTGAGTGGGTAGAGTAAAAACAAAGATATATAAACTCGTTTTAACTAATACAATTTTACTCTTACCGATAGGATAAATCAATAGCGTTTTTTTAACCTAAATATGTTTTGTTTTTAACAAAATCAGTTTCCGAGAAGCCTTACTATTTCGTCACCAACCTCGCTTGTAGTCGAGCTGCCGTTCATATCGGGAGTGAGAATTTTTCCGTCAACCATAATTTTCTCGATAGCATCAATGAGCTTTTTGCCCCAGTCTTCGTGGCCGAAGAAATCAAGCATCTGGCTTGCAGACCAAACGGAAGCGAGAGGGTTTGCAATTCCTTTGCCCGCAATATCGGGTGCAGAGCCGTGAATGGGCTCGAACATTGAGGGGTATTTTCTTTCGGGATTGATATTTGCGCCTGCCGCAAGACCCATTCCGCCTGAAATCGCTGCGCCAAGGTCGGTGATTATATCACCGAAAAGATTTGACGTAACCACAACGCCAAAGCGTGAAGGCTTTTTTACAAAGAACATACTTGCCGCATCAACCAGAAGCGAATCTGTTTTTACGTCAGGATATTCCTCGCCAACCTCCTTGAAAATGCTGTCCCAGAATACCATTGAGTAGTTAAGCGCATTACCTTTTGAAATGCTGGTGAGCTTCTTTCCTTCTTTTCTTGCAAGCTCGTATGCGTAGCGGATAATTCTCTCCGTACCCTTACGGGAGAAAACACCCGTCTGCAAAACTACCTCTCCGGGCTCGCCCTTGAAAAGCCAGCTTCCTTCACCTGCGTATTCGCCTTCGCTGTTTTCTCTAACAACTATCATATCGATGTCCTCGCAGGAAACGTCTTTAAGAGGGCAGGGCGCTCCTTTAAGAAGCTTTACGGGGCGAAGATTTACGTACTGGTCAAACTCGTGTCTTATTTTAAGAAGCAAATCCCAGAGCGATATATGGTCGGGAACACCGGGTGCACCGACTGCTCCGAGAAATATAGCATCAAATTTTTTTAGAGTTTCAATGCCATCGTCAGCCATCATTTTTCCTGTCTTGAGGTAATAATCGCAACCCCAAGGGAAATGAGTGAACTCAAATTTAAAGCTGCCGTCAAGCTCGCTTACCCTGTTGAGAGCTTTGATACCTTCTGAAAGAACCTCAGGACCTATTCCGTCACCTGCAATAACGGCAATTTTGTAAATCTTCATAATTAATTCTCCTTTTTTAAGTACGATATAATCGGACTTTTCATAATTCCGAAATCCTTGATAAAATATTCATATCCAAACGCATCTTCCGAGCTTCTGAAGCTGTCAGGACCAAAGTAGTAGGTCGCGGTATTTGCGTTGTGAATAGGTGCAAATGTGTTGTGTCTGTTGCCAAAAAGCTTTAAGCTCAGAATATGCTCTCCGTGCTCTATGTCTGAAAACTCGCACTCGTACGGTGCAAACACTATATGCTTTTCTTCGGAGCTGTCAAGCGAAGCCTTGATAAGCGCGCCTCTGTATTTATTTGCTCTTACTGAAATATCAGAAGCGTCAGTTATGCTTATAGGAAGCTTATAAACGATATTTCCTCCGTAGAAGGGCATTCCCTGGTAGGTTACAGAGCCGAATCCTATTTTCTCTGGAAGGGCTGTAAGCGTTTTTTCAGCGCCTCTGAGTCTGACTCCGAAATTTCCAAGAACGTACATCCATTCAAGACTTCCGCGTCTGAGATACGGAAGGGTCACTTCGAGAGTGTTTTTGCCTTCCTTGATGCCGCTGAGTTTAATTTTACTTATCGCTTTATCAACGTAATAGCCTACGGGTGTTAAATCGACCTCGTCTCCGTTCCAAATAGCGTTAACACCCGGTGAAAGTTCGATAGCAAGATATGCTTCACTAAGGTTGATTTCACTCTCCACGTCAAAGTAAAGAGTAACGAAATGCTTCGCAGGACCTTCTTTTTCTGCCCATGGCTGAGCTATCTTTTTCTGCCTTGCAGGCCAGGAAAGTCTTTCGCGCAAAAGATTGTCTAGCCGAAGGATTTCTTCCTCAGCTTCAATCTCTCCTCCGTCAAAAGAAAACCTTGCTCGGTCAAGAATGCATACGTTCGGTTCTTCAAGCTCATAGTCGACTGCAGTCTTGAAATCAATAGATTTACAAATGGTTTTTTGCTTTTTCTTTAGCACATCGAAATTGTAATTTGAAGTTGGAATCAGCTTTAAAAGTAAACTATCATTTGCAAAAAACGTATAATTCAGCTTTGTATAACCGTTTTCAAGCTTGTAATCTATCTTATATATATTACCGCTTACCGTATCGTATACTATAGGTTCAAATTCGCCTTTGATGGAAATTCTGAGCCTTTGTGCAAGAACTACGTCATTTTGGACATTCACGTTTTCCTGAACTGCATTGAACTGCCATTTCTTTTTACCCTGTGCGATAAAGAGCCATTTTGAATCGTTGTCCTCGCGCATCTGATAGATAAGGTTATCTACCTGTGTTCCGTCCTCATTTATCATAGTAACGGTTCTTTCGCTTGAAAGAGCATCAAGAAGCTGAACCTTGTCGAAATCAATCGTAACGGAAGCGTTGTATAGCGGACGTGCGGAATCCGAATATTTTCCGTCCGACATATAGGGGCATCTTCCCATAAATATAAGCTTTCCGCCCTTTTGCTGAAATTGCGTAAGAATTTTTATCGTTGAAGCTCTGAGTGTTTCCAAAGCGGGAACTACAATTGCATCGTACTGCATTTCTCCAACCCTCAACGGATTTTGACCTTCGGAAGTTTGAGTCGGTAGTAAGGATTCCGAAATAAAATCAAAATCGAGCTGAGAAAAAAGAAGCCATTCTATGACGCTCTTGAATTTTGAATCAAGATTTCTTCTCGCAACGTCTGTTTTATCCTTAGGACCGGTATAGAGCCAGAAGGTTTCTATCGGGTGTATTACACCGATTTTAACCTCAGGCTTTCCTCTTGTCATCACTGTGGCAAGTCGTGCATAGTGGTCTTCTATATAAGAATACTCCTTGTACCAGGGGGACTGATAGTTTATGGAGGCGGGGTAATCTCTTTTTGCCTCTCCTCTCATTGATAGCCATGAAAGGTGAGGAACTCTGACGGTGACGCCGAGAGCCGCTTGCCAGTCACCCTGAAATTTATGACCTCGGAAATCATAATCCCAGTTTGTAACACCGTATAGCTCCGAGAGCATTCCTTCGCGTCCGTACTGATGAACTGCGGACTGCGCCTGCTTAGCCGTAGAGAATTCCATTCGTTCGCAAAGCACGTCTATTCCGGGAAGAGTGAAGCTTCTGTAAGCTCTCATAACGTCACTTATCGCCCAGGATTGAAGCTCAAGGGTAGGCTCAAGCATCATATGACCGGTCATATGAATGCCGTTTTCTTCACACCACTTTCCGCAGTTGTCCATAAAACATACTGAAAATCTTTCGGCAAGAGCGTTCATAAAATTGTATCTCACGGACGAAAGACGCGAGCCCTCGTTTTCCCAGAATAGCTCCGGCAACTTATCAAGGAGACTTTCACCGGATAGCTCTTCGTATATTTTATCAAAATCCGTAGTCCAGGGAATAGAGGCGTTCTCGCCCGTATCCGAGAATATGAAAGGCTCTCGCATATTGAACTGCGGCTCGTCTGTAAATATAGCAGGTATAGATTTTCCGAATTCTTCACCAACCGCGTTTTTATATCCCTCATAGGTCAGCTTTATAAATTCATCCATAGCATCTTTTGAGAGAGTATCTACGTATGCCTGGTTGTTAAACCAAGGGGTAGGCTCGTTAGTTAAAACGTAAGCATACCATATTTTGTCGGATTTTGTTCCATTAAGGTTTATTTTGTTATATTTTTTCAGGAAACCGTCTTCGGTTAAAAAAATCTCGTATGCAGCAATAAGATATGGCAGGCCTTTTTCTATTCCCTCCTCACGTTCTACTGCGTTGGAAATGGGATTTTTTGTGAACAAAAGACTTTTTCCTCTGTGACGGACGTCCTTAGTTACAAGTCCGCCGGCAGAGCCGGAGGGCCATCTGTCTTCATCGTAAAGCCAGGCTAGCATGTTTTTCTTTTTTGCTTCATTTACGGAAAATTTTACAAAATCAAAGAAATCCTTGCTGAGATAGTCGGTTGCCATTCCGGTTCTGGAGTGCATGTGAAAGCCTCCAAAGCCCATTTCCTTGAGAATGGATATCTGTGCAGCAAGCTCTTCCTTATCAAGCTCGCAGTTCCAAGCCCAAAAGGGAGTGGCACGGTATTCGGATGTCGGATTCTTAAAAAGCTCTTCGCTAAGGGAGAGCTCCTTGCTTTTTGGATATAGCATAGTGCTACCGCTTTCTTCTTTTACTTTTTGTTTACTTTTTTTGAAATACGTTTTTGAACTTTTGATTAAAGTCCTATTTCCTTGTCAAACCACAAGAGAATCGGTAAAGGACCAGTACATATGATTTCCGTCTGTAGTAAAACCCTGCATATGCAAATTTTGGTGTAAGACCTCTGTGTATTTCATAGCCTTATAATCTCCTTATAAACGTTGAAATATCTTTTTCCAAGCTCGTAAAGTGACGGGCGGTTAAAGTGAACGTCATCAAGATATTTGCCCTTGACAATTCTGTCATTAGAACCGAGCCCTGCCGTTTCAACGTAAGCGCAATGCTCAAATTTTTCTATAACGTCTTTCGTTGCATCGGTTATAGCGGGACTTTCTTCGGAGAAACGCGGAATCCAGTCATCGCAGTGTCCGCCCGCTAAAAAGGGGATATTGCCGTATTTTTCCTTCAGATCGGTTATGAGACGGCTCAGGCACTCCGTATAGAATGAATAAAGAAAATCGTAGCCTCTGCCTTTTCCGTCAACGGCTTCGCTCTCTCCCTGGTGCCATAGAATAGCCTTTAATTTGTTTTGCGGATTTAGTTCCAGAGCCATATCGGTCATTTCAAGAGCTCTTTTATAGAGAACGCCGTCCGGTGTCCATTGATTGCGCAAAAATCCGGTGCCTCCTATGGCTGCCTTAACGATGAGAACCTTTCTGTCCGTATCCGAAAGATAGCTTTCATAATATTTTTCAGCAAACTGAAGAGCAAAGCAACCAAGCTTTCCAACGTTCTTACGCGTGTTTTCGGCAGCTTGATTTATCCGGTAAAATGTTTCGTTTGGAACGTCAAGCTCGTCAACGCCCATAGCGTTAGCCTTGTACATAACGGGGTATGAATCTACAAACTGCATAATACTGTCGGTTGATTCAAAATCCTTTTCTACCGGTCCTATACCGAACCCTTCGGCATTAGATTGACCTATAAGCAAAATTACGTCATATTTCTCTGACGTAAAGCGGTCTTTGTTGAAGAGTGTATTCATAAATATTCCTTTTAGTCAAATACTTAAGATGGTTTTATTTTAGCAAAGCTTAGCTTCAAAGTCAATGATTTGAGTATAAAAAATGCAAGAAAAGGAAAAATAATTTCTGACTAAAAAATCGGAGGTTATAATGAGAGAAATTACTTGTATTAATGATAATTGGCAATTCTATAAGGACTGTTCTGACATAGGCATTGAAAAGGGCGGAGAGACTGTAAATCTGCCGCATACGTGGAATGCAAAGGACGGACAGGACGGAGGAAACGACTATTTTCGAGGAAAATGCGTTTACAAAAAAATACTGAAATTATCAGATCTTCCGAAAGGAGAAAATCATTATATCGAAATTGAAGGCGCAAATTCCTCTGCTGAGGTCTTTGTAAACGGAACGAAAGTTACCTCTCATGACGGCGGATATTCAACCTTCAGGGCGAATATAAGCGATTTTCTTGAGAAGAAGAACGAAATAGCAATAATTGTGGATAACTCGCCAAACGATTCGGTATATCCGCAAATGGCGGATTTTACCTTTTACGGCGGACTTTACAGAGACGTCAAAATAATAACCGTTCCAAAAACTCATTTTGAGCTTGATTATTTTGGGGGCGCGGGAATAAAGGTTACACCCGAGGTTTCAGAGGAAAATGCGGACGTAAAAATAGAGGTCTTCGTAACTTGCATGCAAAAAGGAGATATGGTTTCCTTTGAAATACTTGACGGAGATGAAAAACTGATAGTTGAAAGCACCGTCTTTTCAAAAGAAGCAAATTTTAAGATTGAGAAAGCGCGCTTGTGGAATGGCAGAATTGACCCCTATTTATACCGGGCAAAAGCATCGATAGTCAGAAACGGTGAAAAGCTTGATACCGTATCGGCTAATTTCGGTTGCAGAAGCTTCAGAGTAGATTCGAACGGCGGATTTATTCTGAACGGAAACAGATATTGCCTCAGAGGAGTATCAAGGCATCAGGACTGGGCAGGGATAGGAAACGCTTTATTACCCGAGCACCACGAAAGAGATATGCAGCTTATACTTGAGCTTGGAGCAACTAGCGTAAGGCTTGCTCACTATCAGCACGCACAGTATTTCTACGACCTGTGTGACAAAGAAGGGATTATAGTATGGGCTGAAATACCTTATATTTCAAACCACTTAGAGCGTGGCAACGAAAATGCAGAAAATCAGCTTCGTGAGCTCGTGGTTCAGAACTACAACCACCCTTCAATAGTTGTATGGGGACTTTCAAATGAAATAACAATGACAGGCTCAACCGTAGAAATGTTCGATAACCACAAAAAACTGAATGCCCTTGCTCATGAGCTTGACCCCACGCGTCTTACCGGCGTAGCCTGTGTTTCTATGTGTGATATTGACGAGCCGTACGTCCATATAACAGACCTTGTGGCTTATAATCATTATTTTGGTTGGTATGGCGGTGAGACTGATATGAACGGCCCTTGGTTTGATAATTTTCATTCGAAATATCCGAACAAGCCTATAGGCGTAAGTGAATACGGCTGCGAAGGACTTAATTATCATTCATCAAGTCCGGTGCAGGGAGATTATACAGAGGAATACCAAGCTTATTATCACGAGGAGCTTATAAAGCAGCTGTATACCAGAAATTATATTTGGTCGGCATACGTTTGGAATATGTTTGACTTCGGCGCTGACGCGCGAAGCGAGGGCGGTGAGCACGGAATAAATCACAAAGGTCTTGTGAGCTTTGACAGAAAATATAAAAAGGACGCCTTTTATGCTTATAAGGCGTGGCTTTCAGATGAGCCGTTCGTGCATATAGCAGGAAAAAGATACGTTGACAGAGTAGAAGCTGAAACCAAAGTAACCGTTTATTCAAACTGTGAAGAAGTAGAGCTTTTTGCAAACGGAGTATCTCTCGGAAAGAAAAGCTCGCGTGAGCATTTTTTCTATTTTAATGTCAAGAACGAAGGCAGGACAACCCTTAAGGCTGTGAGCGGAAAATGCTGCGATACAGCCGAAATCCGAAAGGTAGACACTCCAAATGAAGATTATATATTGAAGGAGAAAAACGCGGTTTTAAACTGGTTTGATATAGAAGAGCCGGAAGGCAGATTTTCTCTTAATGATAAGGTATCGGACATTGTAAAACACGAAAAAGGCAAACATTGGTTTACAAAACTCGGTAAATATATCGAAAATGCTATGAAAAACGGAAAAAGCAAAGTAGCAGGATTTGACCTTGGAGAAGGTGTTATGAAGATGCTGGGAGGCTTTACTGTTTTGCGCCTTACGGGTATGCTCGGAATGATGGATGTCAACTTTACTAAGGAAGAGCTTTTGACGTTCAATAAAGAATTAAATCAAATAGAAAAGAAATAATGGCAGCAAATAAAACGTTCAGATTAGAAAAAAAGTGAGAAAAAATTATTTCTAAGATATGAGTTCAAACCTTCGCGTTTCAATCACGGCAGAGCCGTGTATATCATCGATGCGGCGCATCGTATATCATCAACGGCTTGACGTTGTATATCATCATTGCAAAAGCAAATACAGCCTATGGCTGATGAGATACAAGGGCAGCTAGCTGCCCTTGATGATATTCAGCCCAAGGGCTGATGATATGCCATTGCTTTTGCAATGGATAAAAAAATCGGCAAGCCGAAACTTGTCGATTTTTGGCCTACCCACGCGGATTCGAACCGCGGACCTTCAGAGTCGGAGTCTGACGCGCTATCCAGCTGTGCCACGGGTAGATATTATTTTCAGTTTGAGTGCCGATACATTTTAACACTTTTTATTCCTTTTGTCAAGGGATGCTTGAAATGGGTTTTGTAAACGTGTTGTTACTTAATCTGTGAACGAATTTCGGACAAATATGTACAATTTGTAAAAAAGACTTGAAAAAGTATAACACGCGTGTTATAATATAAATATAATTTATTCTTTGGAGGATTTATGCGTAATATACCTTTTTCTCCGCCGGATATGTCAGATGCTGAAATTGCAGAAGCGGTTGCTGCAATAAAATCCGGATGGATAACAACCGGTCCGCGAACTAAAGAATTTGAACGTAAGATAGCACAGTACTGCGGGGTAAACCGCGCAGTCTGCCTCAATTCTCAGACCGCGTGTGCAGAAATGGCACTTCGCGTTCTCGGAATAGGTCCGGGTGATGAAGTTATCACCAGTGCCTATACGTATACCGCATCCGCATCCGTAATTTGTCACGTTGGTGCTAAGCTTGTTTTGGTTGATACTCAGCCTGATAGCTTTGAAATGGATTACGGCAAGCTTGCCGCTGCAATTACGGAAAAAACGAAAGCAATAATCCCGGTAGACCTTGGCGGTGTACCTTGTGATTATGACCGTATTTTCGAAATAGTAAACGAAAAGAAATCGTTGTTTAAACCAAGCGGAGAGATTCAAAAGGCTATTGGAAGAGTTGCCGTAATGGCAGATACCGCACACGCCTTCGGTGCTCGCGTGGGTGACAAGCCTGTTGGCAGCATAGCGGATTTTTCCTCTTTTTCCTTCCACGCAGTAAAAAATCTTACCACTGCTGAGGGCGGAGCTCTTACCTGGAGAACAATTCCGGGAATTGACGATGAAGAAATTTATAAGCAGCTGCAGCTTCTTTCACTCCACGGGCAGTCTAAGGACGCTTTGGCAAAAACGAAGCTTGGCGCATGGGAATACGATATTGTCGGTCCCTGGTACAAGTGTAATATGACCGATATTATGGCTGCAATAGGACTTGCGCAGTTTGAGCGCTATCCCAAAATGCTCAGTCGCCGCAAAGCGATTATTGAAAAGTATGACGCTGCGTTTCGTCCTTTGGGTGTTGAAACGCTTCCTCATTATACCGATAGCGTTTCTTCTTCGGGTCACTTGTACATAACCAGAGTTCCGGGCATCACCGCTGAAGAAAGAAACGAAATTATCATTAAAATGGCAGAGCAGGGAATTGCGTGCAACGTTCATTATAAGCCGCTTCCTATGATGACCGCATATAAGGCGCTTGGCTTTGACGTTAAGGATTATCCGAATGCATATTCGCATTTTGCAAATGAAATAACACTTCCGCTTCATACCTGTCTTACAGACGATGACGTGGATTACATAATCAATGTATATACTAACATTTTGAAAGGTCTGGGAAAATAATCTATGTATAAGCATTTCTTCAAACGTCTCTTTGACTTCATTGTCGCACTTATAGCATTGCCGTTTTTTGTATTGATTTTTATCTTCGTTGCTCCGGCAATAAAGCTTTGTGATGGCGGACCCATCTTCTATAACGCTCCCCGTCTCGGAAAAAAAGGCAAAGTTTTCAAAATGTATAAATTCAGGTCTATGAAGGTTAATTCTCCTAATATTAAGAATTCTGACGGCTCTACATATAACGGAAAAAACGATCCGCGAGTAACTAAAATCGGCAGATTTTTGAGAAAAACAAGTCTTGACGAAACTCCGCAGATAATTAATATTCTGCTTGGGCATATGAGCCTTATAGGTCCCAGAGCACATCTTACCACAAACTACAAGGGATATGAAAATCTTGACGATATGCACAAGCGCAGAATCGATGTAAGACCCGGCATAACCGGCTATAATCAGGCATATTTTCGTAACTCGGCTAATTCTGAGCAAAAAATGATAAATGACGTTTATTACGTGGACAATCTTTCTTTTTGGATGGACGTTAAGGTTTTCTTCAAAACGATTGTTTCTGTGCTTAAAAGTGAGAACGTTTACGTTAAGCAGGAAGAAAAAGCCGTTGCCGAGGTTAATGCCGCAGTAGCCGCTGATGAACAAACGAAGAAAACGGAAGAAACTGTCGGAGCTAACGAGTAATGAAGAAAATTTTGATAATCGGAGCATCCGTCTTACAGCTCCCTGCTATAAAAAAAGCGAAGGAGCTTGGTTTTTACGTTGGAGTTATCGACTATAATCCCGAAGCTATCGGAATTCCTTTTGCCGATGAATACTTTAACGTAAGCACTATTGATATTGACGGTGTTGTGGATACGGCAAAAAGGTTTGCCCCTGATGGAATAATGACTCTTGCCACGGATATGCCAATGCGTTCAATTGCGGCGGCTTGCAGCGCGCTTGGTTTGCCGGGTATCTCTATGGATACCGCCATCAAATCAACCGATAAGGGCGAAATGATAAAAGCCTTTTCGGAGCATAACGTGGAATGTCCTTGGTTCTTTATAGCGAAGGACCGTGAGGAATTTGAAAAAATCAAATCTAGCGTAACCTTCCCGTGCATAATGAAGCCTACGGACAATTCGGGCAGCCGCGGTGTCGTTCTTGTAAATAGCATTGAAGAATTACTTGAAAATTATGAATATACCAAAGCTTCTTCCAGGTCAGGCGCAGTTATTATCGAGGAATATATGCAAGGGCAAGAGGTTAGCGTTGAGATTATAGTTCTTGACGGTGAACCAAACGTTCTTGCCGTTACCGATAAGCTCACTACGGGAGCGCCTCATTTTGTCGAAATGGGGCATAGCCAACCGAGCCGCCTTCCTGCCGAAGACGTTGAAAAAATCAAGGACCTTGCAACAAGAGCAGTAAAGGCAGTAGGTATAAAATGCGGCCCCGCTCACGTGGAAATAATGAACACGGCAACCGGGCCCAAAATGGTAGAGCTTGGAGCAAGAATGGGCGGAGATTGCATCACAACCCATCTTGTGCCGCTTTCGACAGGTATTGATATGGTCGCCGCAACGATTAAGCTCTGTTGCGGAGAAACGCCCGATATAAGCAAAAAATTTAACAAAGGAAGCGCCATAAGATATTTTGACGTTCCCTGCGGAACTATCGCGTCAATAGACGGACTTAAAGAAGCAGAGGCGGTAAACGGTGTCAGAGAAATTACTTTCGTAAAGAATGTTGGTGACGAAGTGTGTTCCATCGGAAGCAGCACAGACAGAGTCGGTTTTGTTATTGCGCAGTCAGACACTCTAGATAGAGCCGTTGCAATTTGCAATCAAGTCATCGAAGCGGTAAAAATAAGGGTGCATCAATTTAAAATAAATTAACTCTAGTATAAGGGATAAGGATTATGGGATTAAAAGGTATATACGAAAAATTCGATAGCAAAGTACATGTTATTTCGCGACAAATAGGCGCAAAAAAATCTGCAAAGCATTATTTTGAATTATTGAAGAAACATGATATTCAATTGAAAAGGTTGACGTCAGAACAGAAAAAGCAAGTTAATGAGGCATGGAAAGGACAGGTTAAAAGCTTTGCTACTCATGAGCTTGTTCAATCGGTTTCAGGACGATTTGATCCGCTTGTTTGCTCTGAATTGTTATTCAGAACAAAAATAGAGCTTGCATTGAATGACTTTCAGTTAAAATATGGTTTCAGCGAGAAAAACTATTTTGATAAGCTTGTTTCGGGATTTCCAATGCCCAAAACAGTTGTTAGGAATATAAACGGTATATTTCTTGATGAAAACTATAAACCAATAACCAAAGAACAACTTAAGGCTATTATTGATAGTTACGAGTGTGTAATTGTCAAGCCATCGATTGAAAATGGATTTGGAAAATCGGTTAAATTATATAAAAACGGAGAATATGACAATATTTTTTCTGATTTCAAAAAGGATTATCTCATACAGGAGCGTTTGAGACAACATGCATCTGTATCGGCATTGAACGAGTCGTCTGTCAATGTTGTTAGAGTTGTCAGCCTTTCTTTGAATGGAGTGGTCTCTCCCGTTAATTATGCGTTAAGATGCGGTGCTGCTGGTTCTATTACAGATAATCACATTACCAAAGACGGAAAAGGGATGTTCGTTATAGGTGTTAATCCGGATGGCAGATTGAAAAACGAGGCATATCATTCCTGTGGTGAACGCATAACTGTAGCTCCAAATGGACAAGCGTTTGAAAAGATTACACTTCCGAATTTTAAACAGGCTTTGGAAATGACTACGCGTATACATGAACAACTTCCTCATTTTGGTTTTATAGGATTTGACGTTTGTTTTGACGAAGATGGTTCGCCTAGAATTATGGAGCTTAACTTTAGAGGTCCCGGTGTTCTTTATTATCAATATGCAAACGGTCCGCTGTTCGGTGACAGAACAGAAGAAGTTATAAACACAGTTTTGAAATAAAACACTGGCACAGAAACAAGAGTAAGATGAACTTGTTTTTCAAACTATAATAAGGAGGTCTTTATGACAAATCTTAACGGAAAGAGATTATTAGTTTTGGGAGGCACTAATAACGCCCCTGACATAAAAAGCTTCGCAGTGAAAAATGGTGTAAAACTAATTTTTGCAGGAAAAACGTTCAGTGAAGAAATTAGAGCAATAGCCGATGAATTGCACGTTATTGATATTCTTGATAGGGAGCAACTTCGTAATCTTGTTATTGATAAAAAGATAGACGGAATATTCGTTGGCGGAAACGAAGATATAATTTCCTGTACTATTGATGTTTGCGAAAAAGTAGGATTACCGTTTTATTCATCAAGAAAAGTTTGGGATGATGCTATGAATAAGCGTGTGTTCAAAGAAACTTGCCGTAAATACGGAGTTCCCACTATGCAAGATTTTGATATAGACGAAAGCAATCTCGTAGAATCTGCTAAAAAACTTCAGTATCCGGTTGTAATAAAACCTGTTGATTCCTGTGGAAGCAACGGTGTAATGAAATGTGAAAAAGCGGAAGATTTTCCGGACCTTTATCAATTTGCAAAAGAGCGTTCAAGAACCAGCTCTGTAACGGTTGAAGAATTTGATGACGGATTTGAAATCTGTGTATACTACACTTTTGTGGACGGAAACGTTACCTTGAGTTCTATGACCGATAAATACGTAAGAGGCAACGTTAACAGTTTTATTCCGCTTTCTGAAATATATGCATATCCGTCTCAATATCTCGATATATACAAAAGAGACGTTGATGAAAATATGAGAAAAATGCTGCTTGCTCTTGGTATAAGAAATGGTATTACCAGTATGCAGGGTTTTGTTAAAAACGGAAAGTTTAAATTTTTCGAAATGGGATTCCGCCTTGGCGGAACCGCTCAGTATCGTTATACCGAGCATATAAACGGAATTAATAGCCTTCATATGATGATGGAATTTGCTCTTACGGGAAAAATGGGTGGATATGACCAGTCGCTTGATGATGCTGCATTCAAAAAACCTTGTTGCACACTTACGCTTCTTTCAAAAGGAGGTACAGTTGCAAAAATTGAGGGAGTAGAAGAGGCAAGAAAAGAAAAAGGTGTATTATATATTGAAAATCGCTATAAAGTAGGCGATACTATAAAAGCAAGCCGTACTATTTCGCAGTTCCATGTCAGAATATACATAGTAGCAGATAATGAGGCTGAAATGAAAGAAAAAATAGAGCATCTTCAAACTTCAATCCAAGCCTATGATACTGATGGTGAGCCTATGCTTATCACTCATTTTGATACCAATAAGCTCAGCTTTGGAAATAACGTGTTCTCTTGATATTAATATAAATCAATCATCGTTTAACGACTCTAAGGGGGAGCTATGAAAATTTTGAAATTATCCGCGTATTATTCACCCGAAAACACTTCAAGCTCACATTTGACAAAAGACCTTGAAGCAGCGTATCTTGCGGCAGGCTTCGAAATAGAGGTCTACGCTCCGATGCCGACAAGAGGTGTTTCGGCCGAAGTTCGCAAGGAATATAAAAGCAAAAAATACGAAGAAAAATGTGACGGCAAAATAAAAATACACAGATTTTCAATGTGCAGAGAGGGAAGAAATCCCATATTACGCGCTATCAGATATCTCAGAGTTAACCTTAAGCACTATAGCAGAGGAAAAAAAGCTGAAGGGGTAGACGTTCTTATGGCGGGCAGCACGCCCCCAACCCAGGGACTTCTTTGCGCTAAGGTAAAGAAAAAGCTCTCTAAAAAGTACGGTCGCAACGTTCCATTTATTTACAACCTTCAGGATATTTTTCCCGATTCGCTCGTACATACGGGACTTGCAAAAAGAGACGGCTTGCTTTGGAAAATAGGCAGAAAGATAGAAGATAAAACCTATCGCGCAGCCGATAAAATAGTAGTTATCTCCGAGGGCTTCAAGCAGAACATTATGGCAAAAGGCGTGCCCGAGGAAAAAATAGTTATTATTGAAAACTGGATAAACACCGAGGAGGTCGTAAGTATCCCAAGAGAAGAGAACAAGCTCTTTGATAAGTACAACCTTCCGAGAGATAAATTCTATATCACGTACAGCGGAAACGTAGGACATACTCAGAATATGGATATGCTTCTCGACACCGCAAAGCGCATAGCCGAGGTAAATGACGGTATTCGATTCGTAATACTTGGCGAAGGCGCAGCAAAGGTTCACGTATCCGAAAGGGTAGAGAACGAAAAAATAGAAAACGTAATCCTTCTTCCTTTCCAGGATTATTCGGATATCTCACACGTTTTCAGCCTTGGAGATATGGGACTTATCATATCCAAAAAAGGCGTAGGCTCTAATTCCGTTCCAAGCAAAACCTGGAGCATTATGTCTGCTTCGCGTCCGGTTCTTGCTTCCTTTGATAAGGACGGAGACCTTGACCGCGTTATCACCGATAATAGTTGCGGTATTTGCATATCACCCGATGATACCGAAGGCTTTTACAATACAATTCTGTCCTGTTATGAAAGCCGTGAAAAATTAGTTGAAATGGGCAAAAACGGCAGAACCTACGTAACAACCCACCTCACCAAAGAAATAGGCACGGGCAAGTGGGTAGAGCTTATTAAGTCGGTTGTGGGCGAAGGCTACGCCACGGAAATTAAAGAAAAAGAAACGGTAGAAGTATAAATGAAATGTTTGTGGATAGGCGTATGTCTTAGTGATGAGCAACGTGAGTTTATTATAAATGGCGGCGGAAAAATTCTTTCCGCTAACGTATCACAGGATGCATTACTTGCGGGACTGGAGCAAAACGGACTTTGCTTTGATAGTATAAACGGCTATAGATTGCCGTATTATCCCGCCTTTCCGCATAAAGTGATACCGGAATTTAAATGGTCGAGAAACGGCACATCTTCCGACGTGAGCGTGGGATATAAAAACGCAAAGTATCTCTCTCATATGTACAAAACAAAGTCGCTTGTTCGCGAAGCTCGGGTATGGGCGGCTGCAAATAAGGACGAGGACGTTACCGTACTCATTTACTCTATGCATTCTCCGTTTATGGCTTGCGCATCAGAGATAAAGAAAATTATCCCAAATGCAAAAATTAATCTTATAGTCCCCGATCTTCCGCAGTTTATGGATTTACATATGTCAAGAGTTAAAAAGCTTCTTAAAGCGCTCGATTGGCGTAAAATCCGTAAGTATATGAAGTCGGTTGATAAGTATATTCTGTATAGCAAGCATATGGCAGAGTTCCTTAAACTGCGTGACGGCACCTGGACTGTAATGGAAGGCTCGTTTGACGCCTCGCTCGTTGTGGAAGAAGCTCCAGAAAAAGCAAAGGACAAGCTTCCTATTATGTATTCAGGGGTGCTGGATACAAGATACGGAATACCCGAGCTGCTCGAAGCCTTTTCTATGCTTGACGAGCGCTTTGAGCTCTGGTTTACGGGTACGGGTAATGCCGTAAACCTTATCAACGAGCAGGCTAAAAAGGATACGAGAATTCATAACCTTGGTTTTTTGCCCTCGCGCCGTGATTTGCTCTTAAAGCAAAAGCAGGCGGCAATGCTGATAAGCACGCGCCGCCCTGATGAGCCTGCCTCGGATTATTGCTTCCCATCGAAGCTTTTTGAGTATATGATATCGGGAAATCCCGTGCTTTCCTGCCGCATAGGCGGAATCCCCGATGAGTATTTTAACTACCTCGTGGAAATGAAAAGCACAAGTCCAAGCGATATAAAAGATGCAATTCTTTCGGTTGCAGAAATGTCCGAAGAAGAACGCGCAGCTCTTGGTAAAAATGCAAGAGATTTTATACTCACAGAAAAAAACAACGTGGCACAGGCAAGGAAAATTCTTGAATTTGTAACAGAATAAGAGAGGTTTTATTATGCAAAATCCGTTTTTCAGCATAATTGTTGTTTCGTTTAATGCGAAAGATACAATAAAGCGCACAATAGAATCTGTACTATCACAGGATTTTGATGATTACGAAATAATAGTTAAAGATGCTGCATCAACTGACGCTACCGTTGATCAAATTCCAACAAGCGATAAGCTTCGTGTGTATGTTAATGCCGACAGCGGTATTTACTACGGTATGAACGAGGCGATTTTATATGCGAGAGGTAAGTATCTTCTGTTTCTTAATTGCGGAGATTATTTTGCTTCTGAAGATGTTCTGAGTAAAATATATCAAGTAGCGAAGGACAAAGACGAAACAAAGACGGTTCTTTACGGTGATTATTCCAGAAACGGTGTGCGTTTTAAACAGCCTAGCAAGATTACTCCGTTTTATCTATACCGCACCCCTCTTTGTCATCAGACCGTCTTTTTCGGAAAAGGCGTTTTTGAAAAGTTTGAGAAATATGACACGGCTTATCGCATTTTAGCCGATTATGATATAACCTTAAAATCCTTTTTCGGTGGCTTTGATTACGTTTATGTTCCGGTTACCGTGTCTGATTATATGGGCGGCGGTGTTTCAGAAAACGAAAAAATGAAAGCTCTCAAAAAAGATGAATATGCCGCCATTCAAGGTAAAACTTTTTCTGCTAAGGATAGACATCGCTTTAAGCGTAAGCTCTTCTTTTCCTTCCGTGGACTTAGACAAAAACTTATCTCGGATAAATCACCCAAATGGGTGCGGAAACTTTATAGAGCAATCGTCAATCGTTTAAACGGCTGACGTTCAAGTAATTTATGACTATTCCTTTATCATTGCTATGTTAAAAAATACGGTTCCATGCAAAATAAATGTTTCGGGGTAGAATAATGAAAAAGAAAGTTTTGTTTGTTTATTATACAATGATGCTTGGAGGAAGCACGACCAGTCTTTTATCTTTGTTGCATAACATTGACTATGAAAAATATGACGTAGATTTGTTGCTTTACAGAAATGAAGGCCCTTTTATAGATTATATTCCGGAAAAAGTTAATCTGCTCCAACAAGCATACATTCCTCAAAGCAAACCAAAAAAGATCCTAAAAGGAGTATGTAACGGAACTATTATAAGAGCTCTTTTTCAAGGCGTTAAATATTTTCATAAATGGTCGGTTACCAGGCAAGGAATGGCATATGCACAGGCTACATACTGCAGAAAAATAGACAAAGAGTATGATGTTGCTGTAGGTTTTATGGAATTGTGGTCTGACGTTTTTGTGAATTTAAAAGTTAACGCAAAGAAGAAAATTTCATGGATTCATGTTGACTATGAAGAAGCTCATATGATTCCTTCCATAGATACTAAGATGCTAATGAATTCCGATAAAATCGTCTGTGTGTCCGAAAACTGCCTTGATAATTTCAAAAAATCTTTTCCCACTCTTCAAGAAAAGTGCGTGTATATACCCAATATATTGACTAAAAATTATTTGTTGTCACGAGCAAATCAACTGATTGATTTTGAGCCGATAAATAAAGATGCCTTAAATCTTGTATCGGTTTGCAGATTGGCAATAGATCACAAGGGACTCGATAGAGGTATTGAGGCTATCTCTTTTCTAAACAAAAATGGCATGAATATCGATTGGTATATAATTGGCGATGGTGCGGACCGTTCTAAAGTAGAAGATTTGATAAAGGAAAAAGATGTGGAAAATCATGTTTATTTGCTGGGACAAAAGGTTAATCCTTATCCCTATTTTAAAAAGTTTGATGCATTCTTTTTGCCATCCAGATTTGAGGGAAAACCCATGGCTGTTACGGAATCACAGATGCTGGATTTGCCTGTTTTGGTCACGGATTATGCTTCGGCTAGAGAACAGGTAAAATCACAAATTGATGGATACGTGTGCGAAAATACCTATGACGGAATTGTGAAAATGCTAGAACATTACTCGAAAGAACGCAGCCTTCTCACCGAAATGAAGCAAACTATGTTATCCATAAATTATGATAATGATGAAGATATTGAGCAAATATATGAATTACTTGAATCTTGAAAGATTTAAGCGCATTTTAGATGTAGGAGATTTTTTACCAATATGAAAGCACTGACGTTAGGTAAAATAGATTTTAAAAAGGCATTGCTTATAATTTATTATGTCTTTTTGGCATTTACGGGTGTTCTTCCATCGCAAATGTTAGCATTGCTTTTTTTGGTGATATCTATATTGCTTTTTCCGTATGAGGAATTTTTCTATTTGATGCCAGGAATATTGGTATACTATTCGTGGTTTATTATTCCGATAATAAATATTTCACTTTATCGAGTATACACTTTGATTCTTGTTCTTAAAATACTTTCTCTTTTTAACGCTAAAAAAATTAAAATTCAAAGCGACATTGTTTTTATATTAATCCCGTTATTTTTGCATGCACTGCTTTCTGTATCTTTTGCAAATGTTAGAACCGGTGTGTTTTATATTTTTGATCTTATTATTATGGTTTGCATATTTAGTAGTGGCTTTTTCCATGAAGAGCAAATAAAAACGTTACTTTCGCTAATGGTGATTGCTTGTGCTCTTTCCGTTTTATCCGGCCATCTTTTAAACAATTACATAGATTTGTCTTACGAGCTAAATGGAGTGTGGGAAGAAGTATTGCGCTTTAGAGGAACGTTTGTAGACCCTAATTACTGCGGCTTTTTGTATACGTTTTCTATTTTGTTTTGCCTGTGTTTAAAACCGTTTAAAAAGTGGTTACGTATACTGCTAGTATTGGTACTTATCCTAGGAATAATTATGACAATAAGTTTTTCAAGCTATATTTCTTTAGTTGCGATGTGCTTTGTATTCATAATAATTTACAGGAAAATAGGTTTAAAAACGGTTTTTGCATTGCTTTTTATAGCCGTTGGCTTGGTTTTACTGTATTTCTATGGAGTCAACAATCCCGATGCTTCTATCATCGGAGGTGTTTCGTACAGAATTCAAAGCTATTTGTCGGATACGTCAAATGCTATAGGTCGCTCGAAAATTTGGGAAACGGTGTACACTGAATTTGAAGCTCAAAATCTATTTAAAAAATTGTTTGGAATGAACGCTCATGCGCCTGTTCTTAATATGAATTCGGGTGAGCTGATTCCGGCTCATAATGATTACGTAGAGATGCTTTATAATTGCGGGTTGTTATTAACTTTGCTGTTTTATTTAGGTATTTTTATAAGAACAGTAAAACATTACATCAGATTTAGACGTGATGGCGACAAAATGTCGGGCTTTACAGTTATGAGCAAGCTAACGTGGCTTGTATTTTCATTTACATTATCTATGATTAGCGAAAGAGTTTTTATGCCAATTTTATTTTTGTAAGATGATATTATCGTGAGGTGCTTATATGTCTAACACAGAAAAAAAACGTGTACTGATGTCTTTTTACACACCCATGCTTCAAGCAGGCGTTCCCCATGTTATTATGGAAATTGTTAGAAATTTGCATGATAAATATACGTTTGATTTGCTATTGAATGAAGTTGATAAATCCCAGGTAGGCTTTTACGATGAGGAGTTCCTTTCGTATGGAGGTAAAATTTATTACTGCAAAAAGGTAAATTGGTTTAAAAATCGCATAGGTGATTTGGCTAATTTATTTTTGACTATAGTAAGTACATATAGATTATGTAAAAAAAATCGGTACGATGTGATACACTGCCACGATAGCAATTATTCCGGTGCTAAATTGCTAGGAGCAAGACTGGCGGGAGTGAAAAAGAGAATTGCGCATTCTCATATAATTTATACTAAATATTGTTCGAGAAATCCGATAAAAAAATGGGTAAAAAATTCTCTTTTAACTAAAATGACCATAAAGCACTCTACTGATAGATTATCCTGTTCAACTTTGTCTGGTGAAAGTATTTTCACTAATGTTGATTTTATGAATGTTTTGAATCCGGTAGACCTATCGGCTTATTTGGGGTTGAAGAAAAACAAGCACCAGGGATGTAATTTACTGCAGATAGGTTATTATTGTTCAAACAAGAATCAATTGTTTTCCATAAAATTATTAAAATCACTTCTGGATGACGGAATGAATGTGAAATTGACTTTTATTGGTTTTCCTCAAGATAAAGCATATTATGATAAAATGCTAGAAATGGTTGAATCATTATCGTTAAACGATAGGGTTGTTTATCTTGCATCGGATGCGGATAAAAAACATATTTTTTCCTATACAGACATTGTTTTAATACCATCTTTTGTTGAAGGTTTGTCAATTGTAGCTTTAGAGGCGCAATCGGCTGGAATTCCGGCAGTACTATCGGACTGCATATCCGAGGAGGCGAATATTGGATTGGCAAATTATGCTAAATGTGATAGTTTGATAGAGTGGAAAAAAACAATTGTGGAAATATTTAAAAATAAAAAATTTTATGAATCAATTAATGTTGATATAAAAACGATCGAGACAAAAGAATGGTGTAATCGAATAGGTAAAATTTATGACAAGTAATAATAGTAAAATGTTTTGGTTAACACTCAAAAACATAATATCTGGCTTTGGTAGCAAATTTCTTATTCTTATATTAGGTATTATAATACCAAGAATTGTTATTGTATCATTTGGCTCTGAATTGAGCGGTTTTATATCTACTATAACTCAAATATGTACATATTTTGCATTGCTAGAGGCTGGCATAGGTAATTCTGCCGTTAATGCTTTATATTCACCGTTGGAAAAAAATGATCATAATCGTGCCAATATGGTAGTTAGGCAGGCGAGAGGCTATTATCGGAGGGCAACGATTATTTATATTGTTGTTGTGATTTCATTCGCATTTATTTATCCGTTTCTTATGCCATCAACGTTGGATAAATCATTAATGATAATAGTGATTTTATTGCAAGCCGCCCCTTCTGCTGTTAGCTATTACTTTTGTGCTGTGTACCAGCAATTACTTACTGCAGATGGAAAAAGATATATATTGGAAAATACTCAACTGGGAATATATTTATTGGTCTCTGCTTCTAAAATTTTCTTGATTTTAATTGGCTTTGATATTATTGCGGTTCAATTTGCTTTTTTTGCAATATCTTTAATTAAAATACCAATAGTGATTTTGTATTGTAAACGTAAATACCCTTGGTTGTCATTTAAAGAGAAAACGAAAGAAAAGTTGTTGCATGAGAGATCAGCTTTTGTAGTTCACGAAGTATCAACAACTGTTTTTTCAAACACAGATGTTTTTGTTGTCTCTGTGTTCTGTGGCTTCGAGATGGCGAGTGTGTATACTGTATATAATATGATTTTTTCATCGCTAAACGCATTGGTAAATACCGCGAATGATGGGCTTGGTTTTGTTTTGGGATATAATTTAGACAAGCCCAAGAAAACTCTCGAGAAAGTGTTTGATGCATATTCGATCATGTATACGTTTGTCGTGTTTGTTGTAATGACAACTGCAACGGTATTGGCTACTCCTTTCATATCGTTATATACTCGCGGCATTGATGACGTGAACTATATTTATAAGTGGCTTCCTATATTATTCGGTTTAATAAATGTTATGTCAGGTGCAAGAGCTATTTCTGCACGGTTAATAACAGTTGCAGGGCACGCAAGAAACACGCAAAATCGAAGCTTGATCGAAATGATGATTAATATTGCAGCTTCTGTAATACTGGTATACTATTTTGGTATATACGGAGCTTTAATGGGAACGATAATTGCACTGTTGTATCGTATGAATGATATATTAATTTATACTAATAAAAAAATATTAAACAGATCTTCTTTTAAAACTTATTTAGGATTGCTAGTCTTTTTTTCGATGTTTTTCATTCTGGCCTATTTTTCAAATATGATGCCATGGAATATTGATTCGTATGCAGATTTTATTTTGTGCGGAATGGCTACTTTCGCTACAATGTTTTTAATTTATTTTGCAGTAATTTTAATACTAGAAAAAGATGTCGTTATAATGATATTTAAGTATATAAAAAACAAAAGAGCGAAGATAGAATCTAGAGAATAATTTTGTTGTTTATAGATGCTGTTATCAAAAGTATTTGCATCATTAAAAATATTTGGAAAGGAATTTACTATGAAATACAAAAATCTTTTCCTTCGTCAGTCTTATCTTGACGGATACGAAGCCTACAAGCTTTCATTAACCGAATCCAAAAGGAGACCTGAGCCGTGGGATTACGTAATACTAACTGCCTCGAATGAATCGCAGGCGCAGTCCTACCGCGATCAGATAGACTACCGACTTGAAGAAGGGAAGCTCCCTAAGAGCACGACCTATGCCGTAATTCCCGATCCTGACGGCAAGAGAGTGGGCTCGGGCGGAGCAACGCTTAACGTGCTTCGCTATATTCGCGAGCGCGAAGAAAGCTTCAAAGGTAAAAAAATACTCGTTATTCACTCAGGCGGAGACTCAAAGAGAGTGCCTCAGTATTCCGCCTGCGGAAAAATATTCTCTCCCGTACCGAGACTTTTGCCTGACGGAAGACGCTCGACACTCTTTGATGAGTTCATTATCGGTATGACGACAGTCCCCTCGCGAATAGAGAGCGGTATGCTTGTCTGCTCGGGGGACGTGCTCCTGCTTTTTAATCCCCTGCAGCTTGATTTTTACGGTAGCGGAGCAGCGGCATTATCTATCAAAGAAAACGTCAAAACCGGTAAAAATCACGGTGTGTTCCTTGGCGATAAAAACGGAAACGTAGGCTCTTTTCTTCATAAGCAGAGCGAAGAAAAGCTTGCCTCTGTCGGCGCAGTGGACGAGAGCGGAAACGTTGATATTGATACAGGCGCTATAATTCTCAGCAGCGATATTCTTGATAGCCTTTACACTCTCGTTGACACCGAAAAGGGTGCAGAAAAATACATAAACGAACACGTTCGCTTGTCCTTCTATGCGGATTTTGTATATCCGCTTGCCTCCGATTCAACGGAGGAGCAGTATTATAAGGAGATTCCCGAGGGTGATTTCTCACCCGAGCTCACCGCTTGTCGCAAAGAGCTTTGGAAAATACTTTCGGGCTACAAAATGAAGCTTCTTCGCTTCTCACCGTCTTCCTTTATTCACTTTGGTACAACGCGTGAGCTTCTTCGTCTTATGACGGAGGAAATGCCTTCCTTCTCATTCCTTGATTGGTCTCCGCTTGTAAATACTAACTCTACTCGCTCAGGCTTTGCTGTTTCTCATTCATACGTCAGCCGCAAAGCAAGCGTTGGCATAGGTAGCTATATCGAAGATAGCTATATACATAAAAATAGCGTTATCGGAAAAGAATGCGTTATTTCGGGCGTAACCCTTGATGGTGAAACTGTACCCGATGGTACTGTTCTCAACGGACTTAAGCTTAAAAACGGAAAATTCGTTGTTCGAATGTATAGCGTAAACGATAATCCCAAGGAGTCCCTTTGGTTTGGTGAACCTATTCCCGAGGCTCTTTGGACTTATCCTCTTTTCCCGGTCTGCGATACGATGGGAGAGGCTGTAAAAAAGACGCTCGCCCGTGAAAAGACCGAAACGATGCTATCTTTATCCGAAAGCTTTGCCGAGGCTGATCTCACAGCCCTTATCCCGTGGCAAAAAAAGCTTGACGACCGTATAAAAGCGGAATCACTTCTTACCTCGATCGATAATAGAATTCCGGCAGACGAAGCGGTAAAAATTTTCAAAAACGGTGTATCCGAAAGAACGCTTTCCTATCTTCTTTCCTATGCCGAAAAGTTAAGCAGTGATGACCTTACTGAATTCGGCAAAAAAATGCGTATCTACTACTACCTCTCCAGAGCCGTAAGCGGAGAGGTACAGGAAAAATGTCTCGCTTCTTGCTTTGGAACTATTTCCGAAGCGGTAGTAAACGCTTCAAGCGGCTCAATCATATACCGCAGTGATGCAAAAATTGCAAAGGACGAGGTTGTTACCCGTCTTCCCGTTCGTGTCAATTTCGGCGGCGGATGGTCTGACACTCCTCCGTACTGTCTTGAAAACGGCGGTGTAGTTCTCAACGCGGCAATAACTCTCAACGGTAACCGTCCTATTGAAGTGGTTCTCAGAAAGCTTGATGAAAGTAAAATAATACTCACAAGCGCAGACAATGGCTCGTATAGAGAATTCACAGACCTTGCTCCTCTCGTTAACTGTAACAACCCCTCCGAGCCCTTTGCACTTCACAAGGCGGCTCTCATTGCGTGCGGAATAATTCCAAGAACCGCAGAAGGCTATACTTTGAAGGATATCACCGATCACCTTGGCGGAGGCGTATATTTGTCAACAAGAGTTTACGGAATTCCGCGTGGATCGGGTCTTGGAACAAGCTCTATTCTCTCGGGAGCGTGCGTAAAAGGAATCTATGAATTCCTCGGTCTTAATCCTACTGAGGACGAGCTCTATGACCGAGTTATGAGTATGGAGCAGCTTATGTCCACCGGCGGAGGCTGGCAGGACCAGGTAGGCGGTCTTTCTAGGGGAATTAAAATGCTTAATTCGTCCGCAGGCATATTGCAGAAAATTCACTGCACACCGCTTCACCTCTCAGACGAAACCCTAGAAGCACTCAGCTCAAGATTTGCTATAATTTACACGGGTCAGCGCCGTCTCGCCAGAAATCTGCTTCGTGAGGTAGTCGGCAAATATATCGGTTCAAATAAAGACACCGTTGAAGCAATTTACGAGGTTCAGCGTGTAGCGGTGCTTATGCGCTTTGAGCTTGAGAAGGGTAATCTTGATGGCTTTGCGGATTTGCTTAATCGTCATTGGGAGCTGTCTCAGAAAATAGATGCAAATTGCACGAACACCTGTATTGACCAGATTTTCGGTGCTATAGACGATCTTATTGACGGTAAGATGATTTGCGGTGCAGGCGGCGGCGGATTTTTGCAGGTAATTATGAAAAAAGGTGTCACCCGTGACGATCTTCACAACCGTCTTAATCAAATTTTCGGAGCATCGGGTGTCGAGGTATGGCAGTGCGATTTCGATATTTAACTATCAGCTCCGCCGGTTAAAATACTTCAACGTAACTTTTAATGCAAAAAGAAAACAAATTTTTAAAAACATAGTGACAAATCAAAATCTTTGTGCTATAATACACATAACGAAAGTCGAAAGGGTTACATATAATGAAAAAAATTATTTCAACCGTACTTGTTTGCGTTCTCCTTCTCGGATGCGTATTTGTGCTCGCTTCCTGCGGTGCTCCTAATAGCGATCCCCAAAAGGCAATGGAAGCTCTTAAGGAAGAGGGATACACCGACATCACGTTAAAAGAAAATAACAACGGTCGCACTACCGTCTATGCCAGAAAAGACAATATAAATGAGAAGGAATTTGATTTTATAGAGATTTTCTATTACAAGGATGAGGCTGCCGCTAAAGAGGCTTGGAAAACCTTGGAAGAGGAATTTGCTAAGGAAGCTGAATCTAAGAAGGATACCGATTACGAAATTAAATACGGTATTGACGGTGCTCTTATTTACAAGGGAACGCCTGATGCAGTAAAGGCTGCGAAATAATATAAAGCTTTTTAATGCGGATAGGCTGTTCTATCCGCATTTTTGCTTAAATCTTCTAGGGAAGAGGTAAGAGTTATGAAAAGAATTATTTCATTTATTCTTTTAAGCGCGCTTATTTTATGCTGTATAAGCTCACTCGTTTCCTGCGGCACGCCAAATCCCGATGCTGAAAAGGCTGAGGCTAATTTAAAGGCAGAGGGATACATAGTGGTTACGTTTCCCGTGGGCGGCAAGGTGGGGATAGAAAGGTCTTTTACCGCCACCAAATATGACGAAAACGAAAATGCTGTGGAGTGGATACAGATATTTTACATTACCGATATTGCCGATGACGTCTATGACTACATAGAAGGTCTGTTTAAAGAAAAAGAGGAAGAGGAAAGCAATAAAGACCGAAAAATAGAATTCGGCAAGAAAACGGGTGTTATATGGTTTGGAACAACTAATGCCGTTAAAGATTCTCAGTAAAATCCTAATAAAACCCGTGTAATATCATTTATTAAAAAATATTAAATCTAGCAAAAATTCTGGGAATATTAAGCCGTTTGTGCTATAATATATCAAGAACAACAAAAGTTCAATTAATTAGAAAAGAGGAAAAAAGTATGAAGAAAATTATTTCAACCGTTCTTGTATGCGTAATGCTCCTTGGCTGCATGCTTGTACTTGCTTCTTGCGGCGGACCTAACAGCGATCCCGAGAAGGCAAAAGATAGTCTTGAAGATGAAGGCTACGTTGTAGTCCCCAGTCTTGCAGGACTTGTTCCCGGAATTGACAAAGCTTATAGCGCAAGCAAGGGCTCTGACTGGGTTAAGCTTTACTATCTCACAGAAGATGCTGATCTTGACTCCGTTTATAACTACGTAGAGGGTCTTTATAACGAAGCTAAGGAAGCTGACGAGGATATCGATCTTGAAATAGGCAAGAACGATGACGTTATGTGGTTCGGAACCTCTGCTGCTGTTAAGGCTGCAAAATAATTTTAAATTTTTACATAAAAAGCCGCAAATTTTGCGGCTTTTTATTTTTCTCTTGACAAATCTCGCGCGTGCGTGTAATATATAATACGGTTTGCCGCTTCTGCGGTAATAAATAATAAGGAAAAAGACAGGTGATAAAATGAACCACGCAGTTCACCCCCGCAAGCACACTCACCATCATATAGATTTTCACGAATTAGCCGGTAAAATTCTGGCGTTTTGCAGAAAAAACGCGGTTATGCTTATAGCTATGCTTGCCGCGTTGATTACCTCGATTATAGTGCCGCCCGACAGCGAATATATAGAATATTTCGATTTTAAAACGCTTACTTGTCTTTTTTGCGTTCTGGCTGTGGTTTGCGCCCTTAAAAACGTGCGATTTTTCTACATACTTGCCAGAAAGGTTGTAATTCTTTTTAAAAATGCGCGAATGAGTATTCTCGCGCTGGTTTACGTAACCTTTATAGGCTCTATGCTGATAGCAAACGATATGGCGCTTCTTACCTTTTTGCCTCTTGGATATCTCGTTCTCAGCGCAACAGGAAAAGAAAAATATATGGCGTTCACCTTCATAATGCAGAATATTGCGGCAAATCTCGGTGGAATGCTTACCCCCTTCGGTAATCCGCAGAACCTTTTCCTCTATACTAAATTTGAGATACCAACGCTTGAATTTATGGGTATTATGGCGCCGCCGTTTATACTTTCCGTAATTCTTATTACAGTATGCTGCTTTATTTTCGTAAAGCCCGAGCCCCTTTCGCTCTCGGATGAGAAAACCGAGCTCAACCCGATAAGAACTGTGATATATCTTCTCCTTTTCGCACTTTCGATTCTGATAGTTTTCAGAGGAATCCCGTATATTATAGGGCTTATCGTAATTCCTATTGTTCTTATGATAATGGATAGAAAGGCGCTTGCCGCGGTTGACTATCCGTTGCTTCTGACCTTTGTCTTTTTCTTTATTTTTTCAGGGAATATGGGAAGGATAGACGCTGTAAACAATCTGTTTTCGGGACTTCTTGATAAGAGCACGCTCATTTTCAGCGCCCTTTCCTGTCAGATAATAAGTAACGTTCCCTCAGCGATACTCCTCTCGCAGTTTACCGATAATTACCGCGAGCTGTTACTCGGCGTCAACATTGGCGGCGCGGGAACTCTCATCGCATCTCTTGCCAGCCTGATTACCTTCCGCGAGTACGTCTCGCACAACCCCGGCAAGGCGGGCAGTTATATTTTGCGATTCTCTGCCTTCAACTTCGCATTCCTCGGCATCTTGTTGCTGTTTTCCTATTTGTTATTGGTTTAAACCTCATCCAACCACCAAAGAAGGATCTTTGGTGGTTTTTATTTCACCGCCAAAATTCAACCGAGGTTAGAAAAATTCTCTCCAAACGAGTTATTGATTTCAAGCGCATATGTGCTATAATGATATC